>NZ_CAJPVI010000011.1 GCF_905397435.1 Cupriavidus numazuensis | reverse complement strand
CGGCAACGACGCGCTTTTCTGCCTACTCTTTTGTCGCTCGGACAAAAGAGTAGGTCGCCGGCTACGCCGGCGAAACAGCGGCGCCTGCCAAGAACGCCACCGCCACTCCGCACCAAAGAAATTCCGCTGGCTGCGCCGGCAAAGCAGCGGCGCGTGCCAAGAACGCCACGAGCCGCAAATCCTACTCCCCGTCGAAACGGACGAAACCAGACAGGATGTCTCGCGCAAGCAAGGCATTCCTGAAGTGGTGTCGCCAAAGCGATCTGCCCAGATTGCCGGATTTGTCCAATGAACTCCCAACGGTCAGGTCTTCCACGAGGGTCGGATTCAGGCCGGCATCAAACAGTGCGAATCCGGCTGCAAGCACGCAACACTCGGTCTGCAAGCCACAGACCAGCACCCGGTCGGGACGCATGGCCCTGAGGTGGTCGATGGCTGCCGCTGGCGGCAGGTAGCCGTACTTGACGAAGACGTGATCAGCTTCGACGAGGCTTGGGTCGGCGCTCGACGGGTGCCAGCCGAGTTGGCGCTGAAACGGCGTGATGGCTTCATCGTAGTGTTCCACGATGGCAACCGAGGGCATCGTACATGCCAGCGCCCGGACACCTTCGACGAGCCAATCGGGTGGCGAGAAAGTGCGTTGGACGTCCACAATGAGCAGCACCTGAACCATCGCATCTCCTGGTGTCCTGGTGCGAGCCGGACCGGCATTCCGGTCCGGCATCGATATTGCTGGCCTAACGCGTCATGCTTGCCTGAGCCGCGAGCACGGCATCGGCGGTTTGACCCACTAGCGAGGCATAGACAGCCGGTGCCGTAGCGCCTTCGGTATTGATCAGCAGAACCCTGGATTCCTGATCGAACCCCGTTTGCCGGCGCAACGCCGGATCCGCAAGCAAACGGACAAGTCCGGCCAGACCTGCGGCGCCTGATTCGCCGCTGACGATGGGAGTGTCGCCGTTGACGCCAGCGGCGAGCAAGCGCATGGCCTCCACCGCTTCATCGTCCCTGATCTTCAAGAAGAAGTCGACCGCCGGATGCAGGAACTTCCAGGCCAGAGGCGATGTTTCACCACAAGCCAGCCCGGCCATGACGGAGTCGACCGAGCCGGTCGCCTGGCTAGCCTGTCCGCGCAAGGCGCTTTGATACAGGCAGTCGGCCTGTTCCGGCTCGACCACGATGAACGCCGGTCGCTGTTCGCCAAAGGCTTCGCAGAGGTAGCTGACGATTCCGGCGGCCAGACCGCCGACGCCACCCTGTAGGAAAACATGGGTGTAGGGGCAGGCCTTGGCTTGTCCGGGGACATCTTGCTGTTCAAGGGTCTCGGCGGCGATTACCCCATAGCCCTGCATCACGTCGCGCGGAATTTCCTCGTAACCATCGTAGGACGTGTCCGAGACAACGTACCAGCCGTTCTCGGCAGCAAGCCTGGCGGCTTCGACCACGGACTCGTCGTAATTGCCGGCGATGCGGACAACCTGTGCACCCAGTGCAGCGATGGGGGCTTCCCGCTCTTCGCTGACATTGGCGTGCAGCACGATCACGCAGCGACAGCCGATACTTTGTGCAGCTGCTGCCAGCGACCGCCCGTGATTGCCATCCGTCGCGCTGATTACCGTGAATTCGCGCAGGGCTTCCGCATAGGCGCCCTGGAAGAGCGCCTGCGCATCCCATCCGCGGTCGGGCCATCGCCGCAGAATCAGCCTGACGAGCGCGACAGGGGCGCCAAGCGCCTTGAAGCTGCCAACGGTCGCCCGCGTCGATTCATCCTTGAGGTCGACCCTGCCAACGCCGAGATGCCTGGCCAGGCCATCAAGCCTGCGCAGGGGAGTCGGCCCGGCACAAAGCTCGCGCCAGGCTGACAGCCACTGCCGGCACTCCGCAGCTCTGTCGATGTTCATGATGTTGCGCAGTTCGTCGCTGTAGGGCGCACGGAGCGCGGAGGGATTGCTTGCCAGCATGTATGACCTCAGAGGGTTCGATTGCAGTGGACCTGTATTGCCAGGGAATTCGCGGGCTTTGCGCAGCGGGCCAGGCGCTATCGCTTGCGTGCAACGTCCGACATGGAGCGCCGGATATAGGGCTTGCCAGTGTTGGCCGGATAACCGAGCGTAATGACGCCCTGAGGCCGCCAATCCGCAGGCAGGTGCAGCGCTTCTACGACCGTGTCGGGGCAGAACATCGGGGCACAGAGCCAACATGCTCCGAGACCGGCAGCGCTGGCCGCGAGCAGAAGGTTTTGCCCGGCCATCGCCGTACTCTGCACGGCCATCAGGTACTCGGCCTGGTTGCGGTGCTCGTCCCGGTAGGTGTCCATATCGCTCATCGTCAGGCACACCAGGACCAGGGCCGGCGCACCGGTCAGGCGCGCGTAGGAACGCGCGACGTCCGCATCGATGTCGTCGATGGCATCACCGTCAGCCACGCGGTCGGCACGCAGCTTGCGCCCCATGGCGGTTGCCAGGCTTGCCTTGGCGGCTGCTTCGCGCAGCACGACGAAGCGCCACGGCTGCCGGTTGTGGGCCGACGGTGCGGCGACAGCGGATTCGAGCAAACGGTCGATGAGCGTCTCCGAAACCGGCCTGTCGTGATACCGGCGGATCGATCGGCGCGCCGGCAGCAGCGGGGCGGGTGAGGCGGGCCGGAGGGCTTCCGCCAGGATTTCCGTGAGATCGAGCCCCATCAGCATGCTCCCGTGGCGAAGTGGCGGGCGGCATCCCTGGGGTGCAGGAGACCGGGCTTGTGTTGTCCGTTGATGACCGAAACCTCCAGGTCTCTCAGCAGTCCGTCATGGATACCGTAGATCCAGCCGTGCACCGACAGCTCCTGGCCGCGGGCCCATGCGTCCTGGACTACCGTGCTCTGGCACGCGTTTGCGACTTGCTGGATGACGTTGAGTTCGCACAAGCGCGCATGACGGGCGGCTTCGTCCTGGTGAACCTCCAGGTCCGCGCGGTACTTGTCTGCCAGGTCCTGCAACGGTCGCAGCCAGTTATCGCAGATGCCAAGGCGTTCGCGCGACAGTGCGGCACGCACGCCGCCGCAACCATAGTGGCCACAAACGATGATGTACTTCACCTGCAGGATGTCGACGGCAAACTGCATCGCCGACAGGCAGTTGAGGTCCGCATGCTTGACCATGTTGGCAACGTTTCGATGCACGAAGACCTCGCCGGGGGGCAGGTCAACGATCGTGTTGGCTGGAACCCGGCTGTCCGAGCATCCGATCCAGAAGTAGTCGGGTGCCTGCTGGCGCGATAGCCGCGCAAAGAATGCCGGGTCGCGCGTCTGGATTTCTGTGGCCCAATGCTGGTTGTTCCGGAGAAGCTGTCTCAAGGCGTCCATGGCGGCTTTCCGTCTGCTTCAGGCCACCGCCGCGAGCACTGGCTTGCGCGACACGAGGGAAATGCGGACCGGTTCCGCCGGGGTGGTCACGCACCGGGCGCGCTCGAAGCGTTCTGCGGGCGGGGTACCGTAGAGCGTGTTGCGCAGCCGCGGCGTGCGCCCCATTTCACGGAGCATGCCCTCCATGGATTGCATGGTCATTTCCTGGCCGTGCGACGCACCGGCGGCTCGCGAAATCGTTTCGTTCATCAAGGTGCCGCCCAGATCGTTGGCGCCGGCATCCAGGCATGCCTTGACACCTTCTGGCCCCATCTTTACCCATGACGCCTGGATATTCGGGATCAACGGGTGCAGCGCGAGGCGCGACACGGCGTGCATCAGGACAGCTTCACGGAAGCTCGGGCCGCGCCGGGAGCGCCCCTTGCGATAGATCGGGGACTCCATATGTACGAACGGCAAGGGGACAAACTCGGTGAAGCCGCCCGTTTCCTGTTGCAAGGCGCGCAGCCGCAGCAGATGGCGCGCCCAGTGCTCAAATTTCTCCACGTGGCCGAACATGATGGTCGACGTGCTGCGCAGTCCCAACCCGTGGGCGGTGCGCATGACTTCCATCCACTGCGCGGTCGTGACCTTGTCGTGGCAGATGATCTTCCGGATATCGTCGTCAAGAATTTCGGCGGCGGTGCCTGGCAGCGTGCTGAGGCCGGCTTCCTTGAGTTCGGCAAGGAAATCGCGCAGCGACAAGCCCTTGGTGTGCGCGCCTTGCCAGACTTCGAGTGGCGAGAAGGCGTGGATATGCATGGCAGGTGCCACGGCCTTCACTGCGCGGCAAATCTCCAGGTAAGTGTCACCGGTATAGGCCGGATGGATGCCGCCCTGCATGCAAACCTCGGTGGCACCCCGATCCCACGCTTCCCGCACGCGTCGCTGGATCTCATCGATCGGCAGGTCATACGGCTTTCCGCGCAGATCCTCGCTGCCCTTGCCCTTCGCAAATGCGCAGAACTGGCATCGGTATGTGCAGATGTTGGTGTAGTTGATGTTCCGGTTGACGACATAGCTGACAACGTCGCCATTCATCTTTCGACGCAACGCGTCAGCGGCGGCGCAAACCGCGGAGAATTCCGTCCCTCGGGCCCGGAAGAGCCGAACGATTTCCGCCTCGGCCAGCGTGGTGCCGCTTGCGGCTTTCTCGAGAATGCGCGACAAGTCGGCGCCCACGCCCAAGACTGCCGGCGCAGTGACCTGCGCCAGTTCGGTCGCCGGCGGCGTCTCCTGCGAGCCCGGCGACCAGGCGTCGGTCCTCGGATAGCCGTCGCTGTCCAGCAAATGCAGCAACGGTGTGTGGAAGGTCGGGTCAGTCCAGCGCTGATAGTCGCGTGCGTAGGAGGGGTAGATAGCCAGACGTTCGGTCAGCTCCTTGCCCGCAGCGCGCGTCGCGTGGGCCAGCTTTTCCAGATGTGGCCAGGGCAGTTCCGGGTTGACGTGGTCCGGCGTGACCGGCGATACACCGCCCCAATCGTTGATGCCTGCACCGATCAGCTGTTCCAGGCAGCCGGGGCTGAGATTGGGAGGGGCCTGGATGGTCATCGACGGATCAAAGATCAGGCGGGCCGCGGCGATGGTCCAAAGGTGATCTTCCAGCGAGGGCGCGACATGGTCGGCCATTTTGGTACCGGCTTTGGGACGGAAGTTCTGCACGATGATTTCCTGCAGATGTCCATGCTTGTCGTGAAGCCGACGCAGCTCTAGCAAGGCATCGATGCGCTCGCGACGGGTTTCGCCGATGCCGATCAGGATGCCGGAAGTAAAGGGTACAGCTGCTTCGCCGGCAAGCTCGATGGTCCGCAGCCGAGCAGCGGGTACTTTGTCGGGTGAACCGAAATGGGCGCCCCCACGCTGGCACAGGCGCTCCGAGCTGCTTTCCAGCATGATCCCCTGCGAGACCGAGACGCGGCGCAATGCGGCGATATCGTCCTCGTTCAGAAGGCCCGGGTTGACATGCGGAAGCAGGCCGGTTTCGCGATACACCAGGTCGGCAGCCTCGGCAAGATAGGAAAGCGTGGTGTCATGGCCCATCGCGGTGAGCGCATCCCGCGCTGCCGCGTAGCGCAGCTCCGGCTTGTCGCCAAGCGTGAACAGCGCTTCCTTGCAGCCTGCAGCCGCGCCGGCGCGGGCGATTGCCAGTACCTCGTCCAACAGCAGATAGGGCTTCTGCAGCTTGCTTGGCGCTTGCGCAAAGGTGCAGTAGTGGCAGACGTCGCGGCACAACTGGGTCAGCGGAATGAACACCTTGCGGGAGTAGGTCACCGCGTGGCCGTGGGCGCCATCGCGGCGGGCCGCTGCGGCCTGCATCAGCGCGGGCAGTTCGGCCTCGACCAGGCTGTAGGCTTCGGCCTCGGTAAGCCGGGCGGAGACGGAAAGGAAATTGTGCGACGGCTTCATATCAGCCCCTCGGTAGGGTGGTCAGGGAATCCGCGATGTCGGCGGTGGGCGGGCGCTCTGCCCATTGGGGCAGCCTCTCGGGTACGCCAAACGCATGCAGGCAGGCGTGGGTGAATGTCAGGCCCGGCTGTGCCAACAGCGCGCACAGATCGGCGGGCCGGTCGATATCGAGTCCGATGCGGGGCAGGGTAAGCACCTTCGGTTCGACCCCGGCGCTCCAGGCTGCTTGCCGGTGCCGCCTGAAACTGTCCGTGCCGAACGAAAGGGGGATGACGGTGGGCGGCGAGCAGACCAGGGTATTGGTGCCGCCGTCATCACTGGCTGCCACCAGGGTCACGGATGGTCCGCGGCGATGTGCGCACACGATGGTTTCGATATCCGCGGGCGTGATCAGCGGCACATCCGCCGGTACGATCAGCATGTCATGCACACCGTTTGCAGTCAGATAGCATGCTGCACGTTCAAGGGCAGCCGACAGGCCTCCATCGCTGTCCGGGAGCACTGTGACTCCGGCACGGCTGGCTTGCGCACCGGCGATGCTGTCATTGGTCACCACCAGGATGCCAGCCAGCCACGGACTGGCGGCGAGCGCGTCAAGAACGTCGGTGAACATGGCGCGTGCAAGTGCCGCGCGCTCCGGCGCGGACAGGAACGATGCGAGGCGTTGCTTGGCATGCTCGAATGGTTTGACGGGAACCACGGCCCATGGTCGCAGAGGGTTCACGGCAGGCACTCCTGTAAGGTGCTGCGGTGGCTGGCGCCAAAGGTGCGGGCAAAATGAAGAACCTCGCGCGCGAGGGCTTCCTTGTCGGCCATGCAGTGCATCGTGATGTTCGTCGCCAGCACCGGCAGGTCAATCTCGAACGCTTCGGCAGCATCCTGGGAGTCGACCACGATGGCATCGATCAGATCGCCATAGTGGGAGACGATCGCCGCCGGCGAGACTTCGATGCCCAGTTCGCGCATGATCTTCGCGGTTGGACCCTTGAGTGACTCGCCATGGACGATCGGAGATACCGCGATCACAGGCGCCGTGGTGCGTCGCAGAGCGTCCCGTACGCCGGGGATGGCAAGGATCGGATCGATGCTCAGATACGGATTGGACGGGCACAGTACAACGGCGTCCAGCGCCGGGTCGGCAAGTGCGCTGAGCAATGCCGGATTTGCGCGCGCCTGGTCGGCACCCGCGAAGGAGATACCTTGCACAGCGGGCTTGCACTGTTCCCCGACGAAATAGCGCTGGAAAGGCAGTATGCCGGTGTCGGTGTGAACCATCGTACGAACCGGGTCGTCGGTCACCGGCATGATGGTCGCGTCGACATTGAAGCGTGCCGCGATGTGCGCGGTAACGTGGCTCAAGCTGTTCCCCTGGCGCAGTCGAAGGCTGCGTTCGACGTGCAGGGCAAGGTCGCGGTCGCCGAGCGAGAACCAGCCCTCTCCGCCGAGCCCCTCCAGCGCGCGCATGAAGTTCCAGCTCTCATTGGCGCGGCCCCAGCCGCGCAGCGGATCGCTGATGCCCGCCAGCGCATACACCACGGAGTCCAGGTCTGGGGAGATATGCAGGCCCAGGTGCTCGAAGTCGTCGCCGGTATTCACTGCCACGGTCAGGCGGCCATCGTCGGCGCGGATGACTGTGTCGAGCCCGAGCGCAAGCTTCGCACCACCGACGCCACCCGATAGTGCTACCACGCGGGGCGGCTTCCGCCCGTCAATGCTGGATGAATCTTCGGTTTGCATAGAACCCCTTTCGGTCTCAGCGGAACATGTCAATCTGGCGCGGACGCAGAAGGGCGCGCGCATCGGTGGACGGCGCGTTCCATGCCAGTCCGCGGATATGGATAGCGGGGCGGCCGGCATCGGTTTGCCCCATGACCATCGAGGCCGCCGCGGCGATTTCGTCGGCGAAAGCAATCTCGGTGACCCGCATCTTTCGGCCGAACAGGTCCGCCTCCCCGATCATGTCGATCACCGAGGGCAGCCCGGCAGCGCCGAGCGCGACGCCGACCACGCCGTTTCGCCATGGCCTGCCGAAGCTGTCGTTGATGACGATGCCAAGGTTCACGCCGAACTCGGCATCCAGGCGCGCCTTGATGCGGGCGCAACTCGCATCCGGGTCCTCCGGCAGCAACAGGGCCGATTCACCGTTCTGCGGATGTGGGATATTCGATTGGTCAATGCCAGCATTCGCCATCACGAAGCCGAGTCGATGCTCGACCACGAGTACGCCCGGACGATGGCGTATCACCTCGGTGCTTTCCCGCAGGATCAGCTCGACCATGCGCGGATCCTTCCCGACTTTCTCCGCGAGATCGAGAGCACGTGGCGTTGGGACGATCTCGTCCAGCGAGACATAGCGGCCCTCGGATTTCGAGACGATCTTCTGCGCGAGCACCAGCACATCCTGATCGCGTGGACGGATTCCCGCGCGGCCGATCGCCTCGATGAGCACGCCCGCGAGATCGTCGCCCGGCTCGATCATGGGCACGTCGGGAAGGGCGCTAAGCTGGATGGTGGTGCTCATCGATCTGCTCCTTATGCGCCGGCAGCGATGCCGGTGATCCGGATGCCGGCGCAGTCCACCTTGTAGCGCCGGTTGATGCCGATCAGGACCGAGGTCAGCGCTTCGGCCGCGGCGGAGTTGGCAATGGGGCCGGCGTCGATGCCGCGCATGCCGATCGCTGCGGTGAGGGCGATCACTTCGACGCGAGCCTCGGCGTCGTTTCCGCAAACGAGCACGTCGCACCCGATGTCGCCGCCGTTGTGCAGCTTTGCGGCGCCGACGTTGTGAAAGGCCGATACGACCCGTGCGAGATCGCCCAGCAACTCCTGTGCGATCTGGCCGGCCGAGCCTTGCGCGGGCATCTGGACCTGGGCAACTTTCGGCGGCACCAGGGGTACCACGGCATCGACGATGATCTTGCCGGGAGGGGCATCAATGATCGCCTCGCGGATCTCGCGAAGCGTTGCGTCGTGGTGCGAGAACGGCACGGCAATGACGATCACATCGGCCAGGCGCGCGGCGGTCGCGTTGTCTTCGCCGCGCACGGGAGGCGCTCCGTTGCCCGTCGCGATTTCCAGGGCTGCGGACTTGGCCTTGTCGGCCGTGCGCGATCCGATGATGACCGTGTAGCCGGCTGCGGCCCAGCGCGTGGCAAGGCCCGAGCCCAGCGCACCGGTGCCGCCGATGATGGCGAGGGTTGGTCGTGTTTGCATACCTGACTCCTGCTGAAGGATTTGGTTGGCTTTGGGGAAGATGAGGGGAAGGCGAATCAGCGCAATGCCATCTCGGTGAGGGGGATGACGTTGACGCCAGCGGCTTCCAGCGCCTCGCGGACCGTCCGGGCGAGGGCAATGGCGGTGGGTTCGTCACCGTGGACGCACAAGGTGTCGACCTTTCGCGGGATCCGCTTGCCATTGCGCGAAATGATCTCGCCTTCGACCACCATATGGACGACCTGCCTGGCCGCTTGCGCAGGATCCTTGATGACGGAGCCGGGCACTTTCCGGGAGGTCAGATTGCCGTCGTCTTCGTAGAGCCGGTCGCAGAAGCCTTCGCGCGCCAGGGGAAGGCCAAGCTTCTCGGCTGCGATTTCCATTTCAGATCCCGACAGGGCCACGTAGATCAGCTTGGGGTCGACCGCCTTGATGGCCCGCCCGATGGCCATGGCGTAGTCGGCGTTCTCGGCGGCCATGTTGTTGAGTGCGCCGTGAGGCTTGACGTGTGTGACCTTCTCCCCTGCAAAGGCGGCCATCGCCTGCAGTGCGCCGATCTGGTAGGCGATAAGGTTTTCGAGGTCATCGGCGCGCATGTCGATGCGGCGGCGGCCGAAGCCCCACAGGTCGTTGAAGCCCGGATGCGCGCCAATGCTGACGCCTTCCTCCTTGGCCCGCTGGACCACGCGGCGCATCGTGAGCGGATCGCCCGCATGGAAACCGCAGGCGATGTTCGCCGAGCCGATGATCTTCAGGATGGCGTCGTCGTCGCCGATGTCGTACGCGCCGAAGCCCTCGCCCATGTCCGCGTTCAGGTTGACCGAGATTGCCATTGTTCCTTCCCCTCCTTCGATTCCTGTGATGTCAACAAAAGCCGGCGAGCGGTGGATGTGTCGTCGCCTTCGAACTTAGTATAAGATTCTAAAGATAGAAAGACAAGAAGATAGGTAGCGTGATTCGAGCGTCAACTAAGGAGTCAGGTATGGAGGCGCGTTTTCTGTGCGCGGGTGACACCGCGCTGGTGGTTGAGTTTGGCGATGTGATCGATCGGGCGATGAGCGAGCGGGTACTGCAGCTCGGCGCGCGTGTCCGGGCGGGAGGGCTGGAGGGCGTGGTCGAGGTCATGCCGACATTTCGCTCGCTGATGGTGCACTACGATCCGGTGTCGACGAGCGGCGAGAAGCTGTCTGCACAGCTGCGGGCATTGCTGGATGGCGTAACGACAGAGAAGCAGTCCGTGAAGCTGTGGCGGATACCGGCCTGCTATGAGGAGGCTCATGCGCCCGATCTTGCCGATGTCGCGCAACAGACCGGCATGGACAGGGACGAGGTGGTGAGGCTGCATAGCCGGACGCAGTTCCACGTCTACATGGTCGGCTTTGTGCCGGGCTATCCCTATATGGGAGACCTGCCGCCAGCGCTGGTGTTGCCGCGCCGGGCCAACCCGCGCATCCGGGTGCCCGCGGGCTCGATCGCCATCGCCACGACGATGACGGCCATCTATCCGCTGGAGAGCCCCGGCGGATGGCATCTGATCGGGGCCACGCCGGTGCGCCTGTTCGATGCCGCCAGCGACAGGCCTGCGTTGCTTCAACCCGGCGACAAGGTTCGTTTCGAACCGGTCAGTGCGGCCGAGTTCGATGCCATCCGGGCCGCCAGCGAGGCCGGCGACTATCAGGTTCCGTATGAGGAGGCAGAAGCATGAATACCGAGCGACCCGTTCTGAAAGTGATTCGTCCCGGACTGCACACGACGGTGCAGGATATGGGCCGGCGCGGCTATCTGGACGCCGGCGTGCCGGTGTCGGGCCCACTCGACCGGATTGGCTTTCGCATTGCCAACGCGCTGGTCGGCAACGCACCGGATACGCCGGTGCTGGAGTTGCTGATACAAGGTCCGATGCTGGAAGTGCAGGCCGATTCCGTCCGGCTCGCCCTGGCAGGATGCAATGGGGAGATGGAGATCTGCGGTGCCAGGCGGCGGCGTATTCCCGCCGGGCGCAGCGCGCGGGCCATACGCGGCGAGACCGTGCGAATCGTCAGCCTTGGCGACTCGGCCTGCGGCTATCTTGCCATCGAGGGCGGAATGGTGGTGCAACCGGTGCTCGGTAGCCATTCCACTTACGTCAGGGCCGGTCTTGGCGGTATCGCGGGCCGGGCGCTGGCGCAGGCGGACCTGATCGAGCTGCAGGCGAAAGAGGCGTCATCGCGCAAGGAGCGATCGCTGGAAAAACCGTTTGACATCGGTTTGTCGCAGGCCATCCGCGTCGTATTGGGGCCGCAGGATGACTTCTTTGCCGACGACGCCATCCGGTCGTTCCTGGACACGGAATATCTCGTGTCGGCGCAGTCGGACCGCATGGGCTTCCGGCTGGACGGTCCTGCCATCGCGCACGCCGGCGGCTACAACATCGTCTCCGACGGCATCGTTGCCGGGGCGATCCAGGTGCCGGGCTCCGGCCTCCCGATCGTACTGATGGCGGACGCCCAGACCACCGGCGGCTATCCGAAGATCGCGACCGTTATCTCCGCCGATATCCCGGTATTGGCCAGGCGCAAGCCCGGGAGTATCGTGCGCTTCGCATCCCTGTCGCGCGAGGACGCGGAAGCGGCGCGCCGCGTACAGGAAACGCATGTGCAGGCTTGCGTCGAGCGCATCAGGGAGGTGAGCGACGTCGCGGCCGTCAATCTGGCTGCGCTGGCCGCGGCGAACCTGACCAGTGGCGTGATAGACATGCGCGGGGAACGCTAGGAAGCCCGGCCCGGATGCCGGGCCCTGGTCGCGACCAGGGCCCGAATGCTATTGTTTATATATAATCCTATTATTGCGAAGATAGGAGATCTGTAATGGCTAAGGGTGGCGTGGCGGGTCGTCGCGGCAAGATTCCGGCGTATATCCAGGTGGCTGCAGCGCTGCGGCGCCGAATCGAATCCGGCGACTGGCAACCGCTGCAGCAGATCTCCACGCTGGAAGAGCTGGAGCAGGAATTCCAGGTGGCGCGCGTGACAGTGCGCCAGGCGGTGGACATGCTCGAGAACGAAGGCCTTGTCACGCGACAGCAGGGCAGGGGGACCTTCGTCAATGCGCATGTCAACGACAAGCGTTGGCTGAAGCTGGAGACGACCTGGGATTCCATGGTGGAATCCATCCAGGATAACGTACCCAAGTTCATCAAGGTCCCGAATCCCCCTGCGACGCCGCGCATGGCGGAAGGCGAGGGTACGCTCGCGCCCGAGTACGTATTTTTGCGTAGCGTGCAGTTGAAGGACGGCGTGCCTTACGCAGTCGTCAACCTGCATCTGGCGCGCGACATTTTTGATCGCAAGCCCGACGAGTTCATGAAACGGACGGCGTTGCCTCTGGTTGCCAAGATGCCAGGCCTGGCCATCAAGCACGCTCACCAGACCATGGTCATCGGTACCGCCGACCGGGAAACCGCGGACCTGCTTCGCATCTCGCTGAGCGCTCCGACCGCGGAATGCCGCTGGGTGGTGACGGATGCCAGCGATACCGCCATTTACGTCGCCGATATCACCTACCGCAGCGATTGCATCAAGTTGTCCATTGACCTGCTCGGATCCGAACGCCCGGTGGAGAAGCCTGCTGGCCGCGCGCGCCGCGCGGCTGCCTAGTCTTGCAGTCTTGCGGCTGGGCCAGCTCCAGGGATAACGCACCTGCGCCGCAACAGGGCGGCGCAGGTGTCCGGTTCCCTGTGCGTGGGCTAGCCGCCGAGATAGGCCTTGCGCACGTGAGGGTCATCGATCATGTTCCTGCCGGTTCCGGTGAGCACCATGGAACCTGACTCGAACAGATAGCCGCGGTCGGACATGTCGAGCGCCGCATAGGCGTTCTGTTCCACCATCAGCACGGTCGTACCTTCGTCCCGCACGCGCCGGATGATCTCGAAGGTTCGCTCCACGATGTTGGGCGCCAGGCCAAGAGATGGCTCGTCGAACAACACCAGCTTGGGCCGCGACATCAGCGCCCGCGCAATGGCCAGCATCTGCTGCTCGCCGCCCGAAAGCGTGCCTGCCATCTGGTGCCGGCGCTCCGCCAGCTTGGGGAAATTCTCGAACATGCGTCCCATGTCGGCTGTGATGCCAGCGCGGTCGCGACGCCGGTAGCAGCCCATCTCCAGGTTCTCCTGGATGGTCATCTGGGGGAACACCCGGCGTCCTTCCGGGCAGTGCGCGATGCCCATCGAAAGAATCTTCTGGGCCGATGCCCGCGTAATGTCGACGCCTTCAAAGCGAATCCGTCCACTGACCGGTGGCAGCAATCCCGAGATGGCCTTCAGCGTGGAAGTCTTGCCGGCGCCGTTGGCGCCGACCAGGGTCACCAGCTCCGACTTCCTGACGCTCAGGGATACGCCCTTGATGGCATCCACCTTGCCATAGCGGCAGACGATGTTCTCGATCTCAAGCATGCTTGACTCCCTGTCCCAGGTAAGCCTGAATGACTTCCGGATTGTTCCGGATCTCTTCAGGCGTGCCATCTGCGATGATGCGGCCGTAGTTGAGCACGACGATCCGGTCCGATACGCCCATGACCAGGGGCATATCGTGCTCGACCAGGAGTACGGTGATGCCACGCGCCTTGATCTTGTCGAGCAACTGCATGAAATCCGCGGTTTCGGACGGGTTCATGCCGGACGCCGGTTCGTCCAGCAGCAGGAGTGTGGGGTCGGCTGCAAGCGCGACCGCGACGCCAAGCAGCCGCTGTTCGCCGTAGGCCAGTGCGCCACCCAGCTCATTGGCCCGATGTGCGATGCCCACAAAGTCCAGGATCTCCCATACGGCGTCGCGCAGTCGTTTTTCTTCCTTGCGCACGGATGGCAGGCCGAGCATTGTTGCCCACGCCGTGGCGCTGCCATGGCGGTGCAGGCCGGTCAGCACGTTCTCGAAGACCGTGTTGGTCAGGAAAAGGCTGGTCTTCTGGAAGGTGCGGACCAGGCCGACCCCTGCGACCTCGTGCGGCTTCAGCTGGTGTAGCGCGGCGCCGCCAAAATGCACCTGGCCCTTGGTGGGGCGCAGGAAGCCGGTGATCACATTGAATGCCGTCGTCTTGCCCGCGCCGTTCGGCCCGATCAGGCTGACGACTTCCCCTCTGCGCACGCAGAAGCTCATGTCGGAGATGGCGACCAGTCCGCCAAAGTGGACCGCGACATGTTCGACCGAAAGTAGCGCCGCGTTGTCTGATTGTGGCTGCGTCATATCGTCACTTCCTGGAAACGGCATTGCCGGAGTTCTTGGAGTCGCGTGCCTTGGCGAATGCATCCGTGCCGACGTGAGCCGCCGACGCGCGTGTGGCCAGGAAGGGCGCCGGCGCAACATACCGGGCTTGCTTGCCCGTTCTGCGCTGCCACCAGTCGTGTACCGCGGGCACGATGCCGCGAGGCAGGAAGAACACGATCAGCACGATGAAGATGCCATAGACGATCCACTGAACCTCCGGACCGGCTACCGTGCGCAGGCCGACTGGCAGCAGGCCGAAGATGATGCCGCCGACGATGGGCCCAGCCAGCGTCCCCTTGCCACCCGTCACGACCATGATCACCATCGTCACCGTGTAAATGAACAGGAAGATGTCCGGATCGATGATGCGGATGTAGTGCGCGTAGAGCGCGCCGGCGGCCCCGGCGAGCGCGGCCGACATTACGGCGGCGAACGTCAAGTATCGGGTGACATCGATGCCGACCGACGTGGCAAGCGACTCATTCTCGCGCAGTGCGATCATGGCGCGTCCCATGCGCGACCGGACAATGCGGCGGATCAGGTAGTAGGCCACCAGTGCCAGCGCAAGGACCAGGTAGTAGTTGGGCGCCTTCTGCCACATGACGATCTCGCTGACGCCGGGGATATCGATGCGCATCGGCGGAATATTGTTGAGCGCAAGCGGACCCTGGGTCAGGTCCACCCAGTTCAGCGCGACCAGTCGCACCACCTCGGCAAAGCTGACCGTCACGATGACAAAGTAGGCGCCACGGATCTTGAACGACAGCTTGCCGATCAGATACCCGCATAGCCCTGCCAGCGCGGTGCCGATCAGGATGCCGGCGACGGGATGCCACGGTTCATGCACGATCCGGACATCACCGAACAACGGCACGTCAAAGCCCAGCGTGGTGAGGGCGCTGGCGTAGGCGCCGATGCCGAAGAACGCGACATGCCCGAGACTCAGTTGGCCCGTGAAGCCCAGCAGCAAGTTCAGGCTCATGGCGCCAATCGTGAAGATGCCGGTGGTGATCAGTACATGCAGAAAGTACTGGTCATGAAGCCACAGCGGCACGCTCAGCAGGGCGCCGATAACGAAATAAGCTGATAGGTTTTTCATCCGATTCTCTCCCCACGCACGAACAGCCCGGTGGGTTTGAACATCAGCACCAGGATAATGATCACGAAGCCCATGGCATCTCGGTAGCCGGAAGAGATGTAGCCGGCGCCGAGTTCTTCGGCGATGGCGAGAATGAACCCGCCAATGGCTGCACCCTGGATGCTGCCGAGGCCGCCAAGGATGACGATGGCGAACGCTTTCAGCGAGGCAGGGTTGCCCATTGTCGGCGTCACGACGAACACCGGCCCGAGCAGGGCGCCCGCCGCTGCCGCCAGACCGGAGCCCAGCGCGAACGTGGCCGTGTAGATGCTGTTCGTGCTGATGCCCATCAGCGACGCGGTGTCCCGATCCTGGAACGTTGCCCGCATCGCCTTGCCGAGCCGGGTCTTGTGGATCAGCAAATACGTGGCAAGGATCAGGAGCGCAGCGGCGCACAGCACAAAGACACGCAGCCACGAAACCGAGACCGGACCGATCTCCATCGGCTCAGGGGAGAACGGCGATGGCACGGCCTTGCTTACCCCGCCCCAGATCAGCAGCTCGAGATTCTGCATGGCGATCCAGCAACCGATCATCACGATCATGGTGGAATCGATATCCGCATCACGCATGCGGCGAAGGAGTACCCGCTCGATGCAGCCGCCGAGAATCAGGCCGAGGATGATGGCCGCCGCAAGCCCGACAAAGAAGTTCCATTGCAGTGCGGAGATGAAGAAGTACGCCATGAAGCCGCCAAAGGCATACAACTCTCCATGCGTGAAGTTGACCACTTTCATGATCCCTAGGATCAGGGTCAGGCCGATGCCAAGAAGGGCGTAGGTCCCTCCGAGGATCAGCGCATTTGCCAGGTGCTGAAGTATGAAGTCCACGAGCTATCTCACTGGTGTGGGGACGAAATCTGTCACGCCGCGCAGCCCGATGGGTACGCGGCGATAGGCAGTCAACCCTGACTGCCGGTTTCGTGTTGATGCGTGGTGATCAGTGGGTGATCTGGGCGAGCTTGCCGCCCTCGATCTTGACGACGTAGGTTGCCGGAAGGCTCTGGCCGCTCTCTTTCCCCGTGGGGCCGACCTTCTGGAATTTGATATTGCCGGTCAGTCCGGTCAGCTGGATCTTCCACAGCGCCTCCCGGATCTTTTCAGGATCCGCGGCTCCCGCTGTAGCGACCGCAGCGGCAATGGTGCGCACGCCATCGTAGCCGCGCACACCTTCGGTCAGGCCGTTCGGGTCCAGGCCGCGCTTCTTCCATTCGGCAATAAAGCTCTTTGCCGTGGCGGGATCGGGCGCATTGTCGGGGAACCACGGCATGAACATGACGTCATGCATCGTGCCGTTTGCCGCCGTGCCCGCCTGGCTGATGAGCTGATCCGGGTTCTGGGAGCCGCCCAGCGTAATGATCTGCCGCTTGATCCCGAGCGCCTGCGCTTGCTTGAGGATCAGGGTCAGTTGCTCGACAGCCGTCGTGATAAAGAGCGTATCGCTGTCTGTTGCCTTGATGGACGACAGCTGCGAGCTCATGTCTTGCGCGGCGGCGTCAATGGTTTGCGTCAGTCCGATCGCCACGCCTTTCTGCTTGAGCATGGCATGGAAGGCATCGGCGGAACCCCGGCCCCAGTCATTGTTGACGACCAGGAAATCGGCTTTGCGGATCTTCAGCGGGGCAACATGCTGCGCAAAACTCTGAGCCTCCATGGCGTTGGTCGGACTGATGCGGAAGACGTAGGGGTTGCCAGCCGTCGTGATTTTGTCCGCACTCGATGTTTCCACGAGCATCGGCACCTTGTACTCCATCAGCTTTGGCATGACCGCAAGCGTGTACGTGGAACTCCACGCGCCCAGCAGCACCGGAACCTTGTCGCGGACGATCAGTTTCTCCGCTGCTGCCGCGGCCTCGGTCGGGTTGCTCTTGTTGTCTTCGATCAGCAACTCGATCTTTGCACCGTTGATGCCCCCCTTGGCATTGATTTCGTCCGCGGCGATCTTCGCACCGTTGGTCACGAAATTGCCGGACGCCGCTACCACGCCGGTAAGAGGCTGATTCACCCCGATCCGTACGACGCCGCCGGATTGCCCATAGGACCAGCCAGCGACCTGCAACGCGGCTGCAGCAAGGGCGAGCTTCTTCCACTTCTGCTTCATGTCTTCCTCCTTCGTGTTGAGTGCCTCTGAGTTTCACTATCAGACTAATAATAGGACAACCTATTTTCAATACCTTTTTGACCGCCTCATGGAAATCACTGAGGCGAACCGAAATTTCTTGCTTTCCCTGTAACGTGTTGTTAAGGTACCAACAATAGTAAGACAGGATGTAAGGATGACAGCCTGTCTGGCCGGGAAACATGCAGCAGTCGGCCATTCGTCACGCAGAACATGAGGAGAGCCATGGGCAATCTGGCCTTTGCCGCTGAGATCACCGATTCGGGCACGCTGGAAAGGGCAGTTGCCCATCTGCGCGAGGCAGGGGTGTGCCTGCCTACGCTGAGCCAGCTCGCCAATCCGTCGTCCATCCCCGAAAGCGCGAAAGCGTCACTGGCAAAGGTCGGCTCCGACGAGGTGCACCCGGCTAACCTGTGGCGCGTGCATTGGTATAACGACGACGCTCGGCGCGATGTGGCTCCGGTTCCGCGCCACATCGAATTGCCGGAGGCGATCACGGGCGTCAAGGCAAGGATCGTGGTGGCCCTCGGCGACCGCTTTCCGATGATCCGGGCGCACAAGGTGCTGGCAGCGTATGGCTGCCTGGTCCAGCGGCTGGTGACTGGCCGGTTTGATCCGCGCAATCATCGGGCTGTGTGGCCGTCCACCGGCAACTATTGCCGCGGCGGCGTAGCCATCTCCCGGATCATTGGTTGCCGGGGAGTTGCCGTACTGCCCGAAGGCATGAGCCGGGAGCGCTTTGACTGGCTCGAGCGATGGGTGACCGATGCGTCGGACATTGTCAGGACACCGGGCACCGAAAGCAACGTCAAAGAGATCTACGACGAATGCGCGGTGCAGGCGCGCGAGCACAACACCGTGGTGCTGAACCAGTTCTCGGAGTTCGGCAATTACCTTGCTCACTACCGCTGCACCGGCGAGGCCATGAGCCGCATCTACACGAGCCTGGAAGCGGCATCGCCGGGGCTGCGCCTGGCGGCATTCGTTTCGGCAACGGGCTCCGCCGGCACCCTGGCGGCCGGAGACCTGCTCAAGAGTCGGCACGGTGCGCGCATCGCCGCGGTGGAAGCGCTGGAGTGCCCCACGATGCTGTCGAACGGCTATGGCGAGCACAACATCCAGGGCATTGGCGACAAGCATATCCCCCTGATTCACAACGTGATGAACACGGACGTCGTAATCGGGGTGTCGGATGAAGGCAGCGATTCGCTGAACCTGCTCTTCAACTCGGCAACGGGCGCGTCCTATCTGCACGAGCGCCACAAGGTGGATCCGGATTTGCTAGAGGCACTGACTGGCGTTGGCATCTCGGGTTGGGCCAATGTCATCGGCGCCATCAAGCTGGCCAAACACTATCGGCTGGGAGCCAACGACGTGGTCCTCACCGTGGCGACGGACAGTGCTGCCATGTACGGCAGCGAGCGTGAGCGCTACGTTCGGCGCATTCACCCGAATGGATTCGATGTCCTGCGTGCCGCCGAAACCTTCGGGCGCAGCCTGCAAGGCATAGCGCCGGATCATCTGCTTGAACTCACGCATGCGGACCGCTCGCGCATCTTCAATCTTGGCTACTACACATGGGTAGAACAGCAGGGCGTCCCGCTTGATGCATTCGAAAGCAGGCGCGATCCGTCCTTCTGGACCGCGCTGCAAGCGTCTGCCAACGCGTGGGACCAGCTGATCGACAGGTTCAACGAGCGCACCGGAGTGGTGTCGAAGTAGAAGCGCCCACCCTGGAACTGGGCGAATAATCAGGAGGCTATATGGAAGGGACCCCCTATCTGGAGTTGCGCACACGGCTTGCGGAACGCGACCGTAGCTTGCGCGAGAAGGTCATGTCGCTGTCGGACGCGGCGAAGCTGGTCAACGACGGAGATACCGTTGGCATCGGCGGCAGTACGCTGTCGCGCACGCCAATGGCGATGATCTGGGAGCTGGTGCGTGCACGCAAGAAGAACCTGTCGGTGTCGCGCAGCATTGTGTCGAGCGAGGGCGACCTGCTGTTCGCCTCGGGCATCTGCAACCACATCATGACCAGCTGGTTCAGCCAGGGCATTGTGTGGGGGGTGTCGAAGGTCATGCGGCACCACGTCGAGAATGGGCTGGCACGCTATGAAGAGTGGAGCCACATGGGCATGGGCATGCGTTATCGCGCCGGCGCCATGGGCGTGCCGTTCCTGCCGATGCGCTCCATGCTCGGCTCGGATGTCGCGGCGCATCGCCCGGAAGCGCGGAAGATCGATTGCCCGTTCACGGGCGAGCCGGTCCTGCTGGTGCCGGCGCTGAATCCCAAAGTGGCTATCATCCATGTGCAGCGCTGCGATGCCTACGGCAACGCCCAGCTCGACGGCCTGCAGTTCATGGATCTGGATCTCGCCATGGCTGCGGACAGCGTCATCCTGACCACCGAGCGGATTGTCTCCAACGACCAGATCCGCCGCGCTCCGGACCAGACCAAGATTCCCTTCTTCACGGTGGATGCCGTGGTGGAAGTGCCATTCGGGTGCGCGCCGCACGAATGCACCGGCATCTACGAGCCGCTGTTCAAGCATATGGACGGCTACACGTCGCTCGTCAACGACGACCCGGTCGGCGGCATGAAGCAGTACATCGATCGCTATGTGATGGCGCCCGAGAACTGGAACGAATACCTGAGCTTGCTCGGCCTGGACGAACTCATCGATGCCGGCCGCCGCGGAAGGAGCCTCTCCAATGACTGATACCACCAACTTCACCGCCGGCGAGCTGCTGACCGTCATGAGCTCGCGGCTGCTGCGCGATGGACAAATCGTCTTTGCCGGCGTGGGCGTCCCGCTGCTGTCCGCGACGCTGGCGCAGCGCCTGCGCTGCCCGGGCCTGACGATCCTGTTCGAGGGCGGCGTAATCGGGCCCATGATCGAGCCGGGCGCGCTGCCGCCGTCGACCAACGAACAACGTTGCACCAAGCGGGCAAACATGGTGCTCAGTGCCACCGACGTGTTGCTGCTGCTGCAGCGAGGCTATGTCGACGTCGGCTTCATGGGCGGTGCACAAATCGACCGCTTCGGCAACCTCAATTCGTCCTATATCGGCGATCCGGCCAGGCCGAAGACACGCCTGCCGGGCACTGGCGGCGGCAACGACATCTCGAGCCTGACGCAGATGATCGTGGCGATGAAACACGAGCGCCGGCGCTTTGTCGACAAGGTCGACTTCATCACGAGTCCCGGCTTCCTGCAGGGCGAAACGAGCCGCCATGACAAGGGCCTGCTGGCCGGCGGCATGTACCGCGTCGTGACCGACCTCGGGCTGTTCGGCTTCGCGCCGGACACGAAGGCGATGAAGGTTATCGCCCTGCACCCGGGCGTGACCATCGAGCAGGTACAGGACAACACCGGCTTCCATGTGTCGCACGACCAGACCATCGGCGTGACCGAACCGCCGACCGCACGCGAGCTTGGCGTGGTGCGCGAACTCGATCCGGAAAAACTCTATACCGCCTGAACCGCGGTGGACTCTACCAATCCGTACACGAACATTTAGGGAGTTAGTCAGATGGCTGGCCTGCATAGAACCTTCGGCATCGCTGCGCGCAATTTCACCGCCTATCCGGAAATCCCGGATGCCGCGGCACTGGTGGACTACGGTGTGCGCATGGAAGAACTGGGTTTCGATTCACTCTGGGTGTGGGATCACATCCTGCTGGGGGTGGAGCCGAACTTTCCGATCATCGATTCGCTGACGCTGCTCACGGCGATTGCCGCACGCACTTCGCGCATCAAGCTGTCCACCGGCATCCTGGTGTTGCCGTTGCGCAATCCGGTCGTGCTGGCGAAGCAGCTGTCGAGCATGGACCAGATCTCCCGCGGCCGCATGCTGCCGGCGATGGCGGCTGGCTGGTACAAGCGCGAGTTCGACGCAGTGGGCGTGCCGTACGAGCAGCGCGGCAAGATCATGGACGACAACCTCGAGATCATGAAGCGCCTCTGGACGGAGGATGTCGTCAGCGGAGAGTGGACCAATCACAAGATCCCGGCCGGCGTCATGTTCCCGAAGCCGCACCAGGCGCCGTTCCCGCTGCTGATCGGCGGTTATGCCGATCGCGTGCTCAAGCGCGCCGCAGTCGATGGTGACGGTTGGCTGACCTACTTCTACAAGCCCGAGGCCTTCGTGGAGTCGTGGACCAAGGTGCGCGCGTATGCCGAGGAAGCTGGCAAGGATCCAGACACGCTGATGAACGGCAACCAGTTGCCGATCATGATCGGCGAGTCGCGTGCCGCTGTCGAAGAGAAGATGATGAGCTGGCTCAATGTCGATTTCGACATCGCCCAGGGAAGCAAGTCGACCATGGACAGCGCCATCATGGGCAATGTCGAGGAATGCGTGGAGCAGCTCAAGGAACATCTGCGGGCCGGCGTACAGAAGCTCATCTTCGTGCCTTACAAGTACGAGATGAGCCAGATCGAGATCATCGCCAGGGAGATCCTCCCGCGTCTGCGCGAGTTCAAGGACTGATCGGGCGGATTGATCCGACAAATCCCGGCTCCGCCATGGGAGCCATTGTGGCCGCGCAGGTCGCGTGCCGCTGCCAGCGTGGCCACAAACCAGGAACGGTCAATGAATCGGATTCGAGAGCGCTTCATGCCACAAGCCGGCGAAGCCGCGGCAGGCATGGAAGAAGAGGCGGTTGACGAACAGCATGCGCGCGGAAGGCTGACTGCGCGCGAGCGCGTGGACATCCTGTTTGATGCGGGATCGTTTGTCGAACTTGGCGCTGACCAGTCATGTCAGGCGGAGTCGGCATCGCGGGCTGGCGGCGATGGCGTTGTGACCGGCTACGGCACCGTAGATGGCCGTCTCGTCTTCGCGTATGCGAAAGACATGACAGTACTCCGCGGCACCATGGCTGGCGAGCATGGCCGCAAGATTGTCGCCGTCCAGCAGCTTGCGCTGGATAGCGGGGCGCCGATCGTCGCGCTGCACGATTCGCACGGTACACGTCTTGACGAAGCCGATGTGGCCTATGCCGCGTTTGGCCGGCAGTATCGCCAGGCCGCAAAGGCCAAGGGTGTCATCCCGCAGGTCGCCGTTGTCCTCGGTGCCTGTATCGGGGCCGATGCGCTGCTTGCCGCCACCGCGGACTTCATCTTCATGGCCGGGGCGGATAGCACCATCCTGATGGGGGACCCCGACACGACGCGAATGGTGACGGGCGAATCGCTCTCATCGGCCGAACTGGGTGGTGCGGAAGTTCACGAGACGACGACCGGGCTGGCGCATGCCGTCTTCGACAACGACATCATTGCGCTCCGGCAGGCCAGGCGCCTGTTGAGCTTCCTGCCTGCACCAACGACGGGAAGAACCCAGGGCTGGCGCAGCTTCGATGATCCGCAGCGAGTCGAGCCGTCACTGGATTTCCTGATTCCTGCGGATACCACGCTGCCGTTCGATGTGAAGGAGGTCGTGGGCAAGGTGGTCGACGAAGGCGACTTCTTCGAACTCCAGCCGGAGTTTGCAGGCAACGCCGTGGTTGGATTCGGGCGTATCGACGGGCAGACGGTTGGCGTGGTGGCAAATCAGCCCTCCGTGCTGGCTGGCGTGCTCAATGCCGCAGCCGCGGCGAAGATTGCGCGCTTTGTTGGTCAATGCGATGCCTTGGGATTCCCGGTACTGACCTTCGTCGATGCTGCCGGCTTCGTCCCGGGCATGAGCGAAGAACATGCAGGGGTAGTGGGCCACGCTGCCAGTCTCCTGTGCGCCTATGCGCGTGCGAAGGTCCCGCTGATTACCGTGATTCTTCGAAAATCCTATGGCGCCGCCGGCCTGGCGCTGGGCTCTCGCCTGGTCTGCGCGGATATCACTTTTGGCTGGCCGCAGGCAAGCATCGGCCTGATGGCGCCGCGCGATACGACTGCAATCGGAGCGCGCGTCACCGCCTCCCGCGATGGGCTGACGGGTGGTGGGATCGACGCCATCATAGCGCCCGCACAGACACGCGCGTACATCGCCCGGGCCCTTTCCCTTGGCGGCAAGACAGTGGGGGATAGCCCCCGTGTCGGTCGCCTTCCTTCTTAACCCGATAACAGGCGAAGCGCACCGTGTTCTCCAAGATCCTGATTGCCAATCGCGGCGAGATTGCTTGCCGAATCATCCGGACCGCCCGCCGCATGGGTATTCAGACCGTGGCGGTCTATTCCGAAGCGGATCGGCATGCGCTGCATGTCCGCCTGGCTGACGAAGCCGTCGCGGTCGGCTCCGCTGCCGCTGCCGACTCTTATCTGGTCATCGACAGAATCGTAGAGGCTTGCCGACAAACCGGGGCACAGGCCGTCCATCCTGGCTATGGATTCCTTTCCGAGCGCGCGGCATTTGCCCAGGCACTGCAGGCGGCGAGCATTACGTTCATCGGACCGAATGCCCATGCCATGGAAGCGATGGGCGACAAGATCGAGTCCAAGCGGTGCGCCAGCGCCGCGGGTGTATCCACCGTGCCGGGATATCTTGGCGAGATTGATGGCCCGGAACATGCGGTACAGATTGCCGACGAGATCGGCTATCCAGTCATGATCAAGGCATCGGCGGGCGGCGGCGGGAAGGGCATGCGCATCGCATGGTCCCAGGCAGAAGTGGCAGAGGGCTTCGAGCGCGCCAAATCCGAAGCCGCGTCGTCGTTCGGGGATGACCGCATCTTCGTCGAGAAATTCATCGTCAACCCGCGGCATATCGAGATCCAGGTGCTGGGGGACAAGCACGGCAACCTGGTCTACCTCGGGGAGCGCGAATGCTCGATCCAGCGGCGCAACCAGAAGGTCATCGAAGAAGCGCCTTCTCCGCTGCTGGACGAGGCGACACGCCGCGCAATGGGCGAACAGGCGGTGGCGCTTTCGCGTGCCGTCGGCTACGACTCGGCAGGAACGGTTGAGTTCGTCGTTGGGCAGGATCGGTCATTCTTTTTCCTCGAGATGAATACCCGCTTGCAGGTCGAACATCCTGTGACAGAACTGGTGACCGGCATCGATCTGGTAGAGCAGATGATTCGCGTTGCTGCCGGGGAGAAGCTGTCTCTTCGTCAGGAAGATATCCGGTTGAACGGCTGGGCCGTGGAAAGCCGTGTGTACGCGGAAGATCCATTGCGCAACTTCATGCCATCAACGGGGCGCCTGACTACCTACCGGCCTCCGGCTGAAGCGGTGCGTGATGGCGTGACCGTTCGGAACGACACGGGCGTGCACGAAGGCGGAGAAGTATCGGTCTACTACGATCCGATGATCGCCAAGCTCGTCACGCACGCCCCAAGCCGGGCGCAGGCCATTGCATCGCAGGCGCATGCATTGGACGCCTTTGCGATTGAAGGTATCCGACATAACCTGCCATTCCTCAGCACATTGATGCGGCATCCCCGCTGGCAGGAAGGGCGCTTGTCGACGGGCTTCATCTCGGAGGAGTTTCCGGACGGATTCTCATTGCGTGCCCCCACCGGCGATATGGCGCTGCGTTTCGCTGCCATTGCCTTTGCCGTCGATGCGCGCTTGCTAACGCGCAATCAGGTTGCCCACGCCGACAGGGAGATCCGGCGCACGGCATTGATCGGTGATTCCCGGCTTACGGCGATCATCAAAGACGATGGTACGCAATGGCAGATCCGGTTCGGCGAGCAGGAGGCTGCCGGAGCGGTCACGACCATCAGCTCGGATTGGTGCCCGGGGCAGCGGGTATGGCAAGGGGTGATCGGCGGTGAACCAGTCGCCGCACAGCTTCGCACTGATGTGGCGGGCTACTTCCTGTCCCATGCCGGGCAGGAGGCGCTCGTGCAGGTTACCTCCGCGAGAGAGGCCGAACTGTGGGCTTTGATGCCGAAGGCGCAGGCGGCGGCAGGCGCATCCGGCTTGCTCAGCCCCATGCCAGGGACCGTGTTATCGGTGGCGGTCAAGCCCGGACAGGCCGTGAGTGCGGGTGAGGCGCTTTGCGTGATCGAAGCCATGAAGATGGAAATCGTACTGCGCGCCGAACGGTCGGCGGAGGTATCAAGCATCCATGTCGGCCAGGGGGATGCCGTGGCCGCGGACGCCGTCATCATGGAATTTGTCTAGGCCCGCGGCTCGGGGCCGGCACCAACGACCTATTGCTCGAATTGAGGAAGCAAACATGCTCATTGGAGTACCTGCTGAAATATGTCCAGGCGAGAGTCGCGTGTCGGCCACGCCAGAGACCATCAAGAAATACGTCGCACAAGGCCACAAGGTTGTGGTGCAGGCAGGCGCGGGGTTGCGTGCCAGCCAGCCCGACAGCGCCTATGAGGCAGCCGGTGCGACGATTGGTACCGCCGCCGACGCGCTGGGCGCGCCGCTCGTGCTCAAGGTGCGCGCACCCGAGACCGGTGAACTGGCGCAGATGAAGCCCGGCGCAGTGCTGGTGGGCATGCTCAACCCGTTCGATGCCGAGAACAACGCGCGCATGACTGCCGCAGGCATTACGGCGTTCGCACTCGAAGCCGCGCCACGCACCACGCGTGCGCAGAGCATGGACGTGCTGTCCTCGCAGGCGAACATCGCCGGCTACAAGGCGGTGCTCGTCGCCGCGCATCACTACCAGCGCTTCATGCCGATGCTGATGACCGCCGCGGGTACCGTCAAGGCGGCGCGCGTGCTGATCCTCGGCGCCGGCGTGGCCGGCCTGCAGGCCATCGCCACGGCCAAGCGCCTGGGCGCAGTGATCGAGGCCTCGGACGTGCGCCCGGCCGTGAAGGAGCAGATCGAATCGCTCGGCGGCAAGTTCCTGGACGTGCCGTTCGTGACCGACGAAGAGCGCGAGATCGCGCAAGGTGTCGGCGGCTATGCGCGCCCGATGCCGCCGGACTGGATGAAGCGCCAGGCCGAACTGGTGCACCAGCGCGCGATCCAGGCCGACATCATCATCACCACCGCGCTGATTCCGGGCCGCAAGGCACCAGTGCTGCTGCAGGAAGAAACCGTGCAGCAGATGAAGCCGGGTTCGGTGGTGGTCGACCTGGCCGCCGCGCAGGGCGGCAACTGCCCCCTGACGGTGGCCGACGAAGTGGTCGAGCGCCACGGCGTGATCTTCGTGGGCCATACCAACCTGGCCAGCATGGTCGCCGCCGACGCGTCGGCGCTGTACGCGCGCAATGTGCTGGACTTCCTCAAGCTGGTCATCGACAAGGACGGCCAGTTCACGCTCAACCTCGAAGACGACATCGTCGCTGCGTGCCTGATGACGCGGCGTGTGGAAGAGGCGGTGGCCTGACGCGCGAGGGTGACAAGGGACGCCTGTTTGCTCCCCTCTCCCACACGTGGGAGAGGGGTCGGGGGAGAGGGCAGGCGTTGCCACGAAGTGAAGGGGATCGCTGCTGCGAACACCGGCCCTCTCCCCCAACCCCTCTCCCGCAGGCGGGAGAGGGGAGCAAACCGGTAGTCAATCCAGCCGCCGGTCATCGGACTGAGGTTGCAAGGAGATATGGAATGGAAATAGTGAATCACACGGTGATCAACCTGATCATCTTCGTGCTGGCGATCTACGTGGGTTACCACGTGGTGTGGACAGTCACACCCGCGCTGCACACCCCGCTGATGGCGGTAACGAACGCGATCTCGGCCATCATCATCGTCGGCGCCATGCTGGCCGCCGGGCTGACCGAAGGCGGCGTGGGCCGCGCGATGGGTACGCTTGCCGTGGCGCTGGCCGCCGTCAATGTATTCGGCGGCTTCCTCGTCACGCAGCGCATGCTCGAGATGTTCCGCAAGAAGGCGCCCAAGGCGCAGCCCGCAAAGACGCCCGCGCACGCGGGCGGTGAACTGGTGGAGATGCAGCGATGAACGGACTGTCCATGAATGCCGTGACGCTGTTCTACCTGGGCGCGTCGGTCTGCTTTATCCAGGCACTCAAGGGCCTGTCGCACCCGGGTTCGGCCCGCAAGGGCAATGCCTTCGGCATGATCGGCATGGCGGTGGCGGCACTCACTACGGTGGCGCTGATCCTCAAGCTCAAGAACGAGTTCCTGGCCGCCGGCAGCGGCACGGCAGCGGGATCGGGCCTCGCGCTGATCCTGGCCGGCCTGGTCGTCGGTGGCGGCATCGGCGCCTACGTGGCGAAGAAGGTCGAGATGACCAAGATGCCTGAGCTGGTCGCAGCGATGCACTCGCTGATCGGTCTCGCAGCGGTGTGCATTGCGGTGGCGGCGGTGGCCGAGCCTTCGGCCTTCGGCATCGCGCCCGCAGGGTCGCATGAGATCCCGCTGGGCAACCGCATTGAGCTGTTCATCGGCTGCTTCGTCGGTGCGATCACGTTCTCCGGTTCGGTGATTGCCTTCGGCAAGCTGGCCGGGCGCTACAAGTTCCGCCTGTTCCAGGGTGCGCCGGTGGTGTTCGCGGGCCAGCACATGCTGAACCTGGCGCTGGCCGTCGCCATGGTCGGCTTCGGTATCGCGTTCTTCATGACGCAGGACTGGACGCCGTTCCTGGTCATGCTGGCCATCGCCTTCGTGCTCGGCGTGCTCATCATCATCCCGATCGGCGGCGCCGACATGCCAGTGGTGGTGTCGATGCTGAACTCGTACTCGGGCTGGGCGGCGGCCGGTATCGGCTTCTCGCTGAACAACCCGATGCTGATCATCGCCGGCTCGCTGGTGGGGTCAAGCGGCGCGATCCTCTCGTACATCATGTGCAAGGCGATGAACCGCTCGTTCTTCAACGTGATCCTCGGTGGCTTCGGCAGCGATGCGGCAGCTGGTGCTGCAGGCGGTTCGCAAGTCCAGCGCAACGTGAAGTCGGGCTCTGCCGATGACGCTTCGTTCCTGATGGGCAACGCCGAGACCGTGATCATCGTGCCGGGCTACGGCCTTGCCGTGGCGCGCGCCCAGCACGCGCTCAAGGAACTGACCGAGAAGCTCACCGAGAAGGGTGTGACCGTGAAGTACGCGATCCACCCGGTGGCGGGCCGCATGCCGGGCCACATGAACGTGCTGCTGGCCGAAGCCGAGGTGCCGTACGACCAGGTCTTCGAGATGGAGGACATCAACAGCGAATTCGGCCAGGCCGACGTGGTGTTGGTGCTTGGCGCGAACGACGTGGTGAACCCGTCGGCCAAGACCGACCCGAAATCGCCGATCGCGGGCATGCCGATCCTGGAGGCGTACAAGGCCAAGACCATCATCGTGAACAAGCGTTCGATGGCCGCCGGCTATGCAGGCCTGGATAACGAACTGTTCTACATGGACAAGACCATGATGGTGTTCGGCGATGCCAAGAAGGTGGTCGAGGACATGGTCAAGGCAGCGTAACCACTCTAACCGCTGATGCCGGAGGGCACGATGGAAGCGTGCGGGGCATGTTTGGACCTGGCCTTCGACATGCGTCGGCGGCAACCCCACGATGCACTCCGGCTGGAGACGTGCCAGCCGGCTCAGGAAGTGCTCTGCCACGGCGTGCGCGCCAACCTTCTGCGTTTTACGTGCAGGACATGCGCTAAAAAGTGGCTGCTTTGTGCCGCTGACCATGCCCTGTTTGTGACCTGGATCCCGCGGCGGGCAGAGCGGCAACTTGCCGCCTGCCCAGCCGTTCGCCACCGAATCTGTTGACCACCCACGCCGCACCGTTGGTGGCAAAAGTCAGGACCGCACTCATGACCTCCACGAGCGCCCAGCAGCTGTTTGATTCAGCCGAGGTTTCGGCTCTCCGACATGATCTTGCGCTGGCCCTACGCGCTGCGGCCCATCACGGCCTGGGTGAAGGGATATGCAATCACTTCAGCGTTGCGATACCGGGGGAGCAGGGATGGTTCTTGCTGAACCCTCGCGGCCTGATGTGGAGCGAGGTTGCAGCGGCGGACATCGTGATAGTCGATGCACGCGGCGAGCGCATCGCCGGTCGCCACGATGTCGAGCCGACCGCCATGTTCATTCACGCGGCCATTCATCGGATCGCAAAGAAGCGGTGTGTGCTGCACTCCCATATGCCTTACGCAACGGCGTTGACGCTGACCGGGCAATGCGGGCTGGATACGACGCTTTCGCAGAACGCGATGCGTTTTCACGGCCGCGTGGCGCTCGATCGCAAGTACAACGGACTCGCACTCGATGCCCGTGAGGGTGAGCGCATCGGCCACGCGATGGCTGAGAAGAATGTGCTGTTCCTGGGCAATCACGGGGTCGTGGTTGGTGGAGAACGAATCGATCACGCGTACGACGACCTGTACTACCTCGAACGTGCTTGTGCAGCGGAGGTGTTGGCGCGCTCAACCGGGCTGGGACTCAGCCCGGTTGATGCTGACGTGGCGGCTCGGGTGGCGAGGCAGGTGCAGCAGGAACGCCTGCAGTCCGAGCTCTTCTTTGCCGCGCTCCGGCGCTCGTTGCCCGAGACGAGATGATTGAAACCATCGATCGGAGAGAGGCCCCGCCGTCGATGCGGGGCACGCAGGTCGGTCAGTGTGCCTTCCAGCGCAGTGTCTCGCCGCTGCGCAGTGGCAGCAGCGTGGTGTCGCCGAAGGGCAGCTCTGTTGGCACCTGCCAGTCTTCGCGTTTCAAAGTCAGCGTGCCGGTGTTGCGTGGCAGGCCGTAGAAGGCCGGGCCGTTGAAGCTGGCGAAGGCCTCCAGCCTGGCAAGCGCGCCGGCAGCTTCGAAGGCTTCGGCATACAACTCCATCGCGTGGAGCGCGGTGTAGCAGCCGGCGCAACCGCAGGCGTGTTCCTTCAGGCCGCGCGCGTGGGGAGAACTGTCACTGCCCAGGAAAAAGCGCGGGCTCCCGGAAGTGGCGGCCGCAACCAGTGCCTCGCGGTGGGTTTCGCGCTTGAGCACCGGCAGGCAGTAGTAGTGCGGTCGGATGCCGCCGGCGAAGATCGCATTGCGGTTGTACAGCAGGTGGTGCGCGGTAATGGTGGCGCCTGTCGGTCCGCTCGCTTCCATCACATATTGCGCGGCATCTCTGGTGGTGATGTGCTCGAAGACCACCTTCAGTTCCGGGAAGTCGCGACGCAATGGCGTCATCACGCGTTCGATGAACACGGCCTCGCGGTCGAAGACATCGATGGCGGGATCGGTCACCTCGCCATGCACCAGCAGCGGCAGGCCTTCGCGCTGCATCGCTTCGAACGCCGGGTAGCAGCGGCGCATATCGGTCACGCCGGCATCGCTGTTGGTGGTGGCGCCCGCCGGATAAAGCTTGACGCCGTGGACAAGGCCGCTGGCCTTCGCCGCGACGATCTCCTCGGCGCTCGTGTGGTCGGTCATGTACAGGGTCATCAGCGGTTCGAAGCGCATCCCGGCCGGCAGCGCGGCGAGGATGCGGGCGCGGTAGGCCCGTGCCTGTTCCACCGTGGTCACGGGCGGCTTCAGGTTCGGCATGACGATGGCGCGACCGAACTGGCGCGCGGTGTCGGGCAGCACGGCCGCCAGCGCCGCGCCGTCGCGCAGGTGCAGGTGCCAGTCGTCCGGGCGGGTGATGGTGAGCATTTGTGGCATGGCTTGCGATTTAGGACAGTGAATTTATGCTGTCAGTGTATTATTCTAAAGATAGTAAGACAAGATCATAAGAATCGAGCGACCGCCGAAAGCTTGCAAGCATGCGGTCGGTCTGACGACGGAGGGTGACGATGAGCAATCCAGGGAACGGAGGGGAAACCCCCTCTTGCACCAATATCGATAGCGCTGAATCCTATTGCCCCGAAGATGGGTTCCCGGATATGGCGAAAGGTCGAGTGAAGGATCGACGGGGCAAGATCCCGGCTTACATCCAGGTGGCGTCCGCGTTGCGCCGGCGTATCGAGTCAGGTGACTGGCAGCCGCGGCAGCAGATCGCGACGCTGGAAGAACTGGAGCAGGAGTTTCACGTTGCGCGCGTGACGGTGCGCCAGGCCATCGATCTGCTCGAGAACGAGGGCCTGGTTACACGCCATCAGGGCCGCGGTACGTTCGTCAGCGCGCATGTCAATGACAAGCGCTGGCTTCAGCTTGCTACGACCTGGGACAACCTGCTGGCGGCCATCCGCGACAACGTGCCGGAATATATCCGGGTGCGGGACCTTCCGGCATTTCCGCGACTGGCGGAAGGCGAGGGGATTCCTGCTTCGGCCTATACGCTGCTGCGCAGCGTCCAGACCAAGGATGGCGTGCCCTATGCCGTCGTCAACCTGCATCTGGCGCAGGACGTGTTCGCCAAGGAGCGGGAACGGTTCATGAAACATACCGTCTTGCCGGTGCTGGACATGGTGGAGGGCCTGGAAATCACCAGGGCACACCAGACCATGGTGATCGGCACGGCGGACCGCGAGACCGCGGACCTGCTGCAGTTGTCGTTGAGCGCTCCGACCGCCGAGTGTCGATGCGTGGTCATCGACCAGAACGGCGTCGCTGTGTATGTCGCCGACATCACCTACCGCAGCGATTGCGTCAAGCTTTCCATCGACATGCTTGAAGGCATCAAAGGGCAGGCCGTGGGACGTGCCGGGCACGAGGGGGCGCTCACCTGAGGCCCTTGATGGATCGCGGGGAAATACGGCTATCATTCTATAAATAGTATGTTAGACTGAATTCACGACGATTCAAGCTCACGAGACAGGCGCCGCGACGGTGGTTCTCCACTTGGTCCACGCTGCTGGCGCGGCAATAACCCGATGCAGGCGGCTGGGTCACCAGACCCGCCCGAGATAGGGTGACAGATGAGGAGGAGACGGTTGATGGCGGAACAGGGAGTCGGTGCGCGCGTGCTGCGCAAGGAAGACGACCGCCTTATGCGCGGTCGCGGGCAGTTTGTCGCAGATGTGCGGTTGCCGGGCATGCAGGACGTTGCCTTCGTGCGCAGCCCTCTGGCACATGCGCGCCTGCTGGGCATGGACATACCGGACACCTGCCGGGCCTCGGTATTCAGCGCGGCGGATCTCGCGGGGGTCAAGCCGATCCGCGCGGTGTCCGGGCTGCCCGGCTTCAAGGTGTCGGACCAGCCGGTGCTCGCGCAGGACAAGGTGCGCCAGGTGGGCGAACTCGTGGCGATGTGCGTGGCGCGAACCCGTGCCGACGCCGAGGATATCGCCGCCATGGTGCGGCTGGATCTGGACGAGCTGCCGGCAGTGGTCGACATGCTGGCCGGAAGGCGCGCGGATGCGCCACGCCTGCATGAGGCATGGCCCGACAATGTCTTTCTCGAGACCAATGTCGAGGTCAATATTGACGCGGCGCGCTCGGCGCCGATCCGCGTCACGCGTGAAATCCGCACCGCGCGCCAGTCGATGGCGCCCATGGAAGGGCGGGGCGTGGTGGCGTATTGGGACCATCGCCTGGAACAGTTGACGGTCTACACCGCCACCCAGATGCCGCACATCGTGCGCACCGGACTTTCTGAATGCCTCGGGCTGGACCAGGGCAAGATTCGGGTGATTTCGCCTGACGTAGGCGGAGGCTTCGGCTACAAGGGCATCCTGCTGCCGGAAGAGGTGGCACTTTGCTGGCTGGCCATGCGGCTTGGCACCCCAGTTCGATGGATTGAGGATCGCCGCGAGCACCTGACCGCGGGCGCGAACTGCCGCGAGCACTACTATCGCATCACGGGCTATGCGAGCAGCGATGGCCGCCTGCTTGGCATCGACTGCGAGGCGACCGTGGATTCCGGTGCCTATTCGGCCTATCCGTTTTCGGCCTGCTTGGAGGCGGCACAGGTCGCCAGCATCCTGCCGGGTCCTTACGATTTTCCGTCCTATCGCTGCCAGACTTTTTCTGTCGCGACCAACAAGAGCCCGATCCTTCCCTATCGCGGCGTGGCGCGCACCGGCGTTTGCTTTGCGCTCGAGCTGGTGCTCGATGCGATCGCGCGCGAAGCCGGCGTCGAACCCTACGAGGTCAGGCTCAAGAGCCTCGTACGGCCCGAGCAGATGCCGTTCGACAACATCACGAAGAAGCATTTCGACAGCGGTGACTATCCGCAAGCGCTGCGTCTGGCGATCGAAGCCATCGACATCCCGGCCATCCGCGAGCGCCAGCGCCGACGTGAGCCGGATGGCCGCTTGATCGGTGTGGGGGTGTCGATCTATTGCGAGCAGGCTGCGCATGGTACCTCGGTCTATGCGGGCTGGGGCATTCCGATGGTCCCTGGCTACGAGCAGGCCACCGCGAGGCTGACACCAGACGGTGCGCTGGAACTGCGCATTGGTGCGCATTCGCATGGCCAGAGCCTGGAAACCACGCTGGCACAAGTCGCCAACGAAGTGCTGGGCATCGATATCGCGCGTGTGAAAGTCGTGCATGGCGATACCGCTTTCACGCCGTATTCCACGGGGACCTGGGGTTCGCGCTGCATGGTGATGTCGGGCGGTGCCGTCAAGCGCGCCTGCGAGACACTGGCGAGCCGGCTGGTGCAGATCGGCGCATGGATGCTCAAGGTGGATCCGGCCACGCTCAAGGTTGAAGACGGCCGGCTGGTGGCGCCTTCGGGCAGTCTCACGCTGGCCGAGGTCGCCAGGACGTGGTACCTGCGTCCGCAGGATCTGCCCGCGACGGTCAATCCCGGTGGCCTGGAAGTGACCGAGGGCTACAAGCCGCTGCGAGATTCCGGCACCTTCGGCTACGGCGCGCATGCCGTGACGGTGGCCGTGGATCCGGAAACCGGCGATGTCGAGATTCTCGACTACGTGATCGTCGAGGACGGCGGCAAGCTCGTCAATCCGATGGTGGTCGACGGTCAGATCTACGGCGGAACGGCGCAGGGAATCGGCACCGCGCTGTATGAGGAGATGGCCTTCGATGGCTCGGGCCAGCCTCTGGCGTCAACGTTTGCCGACTACTTGCTTCCTGGTCCGACCGAAGTGCCGGAGCCGCGCATCATCCATATGGAAACGGTCTCGCCCTATACCGAGTTTGGTGTCAAGGGCGTTGGCGAGAGCGGGGCAATTCCGCCGCCGGCGGCGATTTGCAATGCGGTGAACGATGCTTTGCACTCGCTCGGCGCCGAATTGCTGGTGTCGCCGATCACACCGCGCCGCGTGCTGGAAGCCATCGTCGCCGGTGCGGCAAGCCGGCAGGAATCCGCATCGACGGCGCAACTGGCAGCGGGGGAACTGGTATGAAGCCGGCAAAATTTGATTACGAGCGGCCGGCCGACATGGCTGGCGCGATCGAGCTGGTGCGGCGCGACGACGTTGTCGTCAAGGTGCTGGCTGGCGGCCAGTCGCTCGGGCCAATGCTGAACTTGCGGCTGGTGCAGCCCGACCTGCTGGTGGACATCACCGGCATCCCCGAGTTGAAACGCGTGGAGGAAAGTGACGACGCCATCGTGGTCGGCGCCTGCGTGACCCATGCCGATTTCGAAGACGGCCGCGTGCCGCCGCTGACGGGCGGGGCGCTGTCGCGCGTGGCACGTGCGATTGCATACCGGGCGGTGCGGAACCGCGGCACCATCGGCGGCAGCCTGGTGCATGCCGATCCTTCCGCCGACTGGGTGTCCAGCCTGTCCGCGATCGGCGCACAAGTCATCCTGCGTGGGCCGTCGGGGCAGCGACGCGTCCCGGTCGACGCGTTCATGACCGGCGTGTTCGAGACCGCACTGGAGCCGGGCGAACTATTGGAGGCGGTCTGGATTCCCAAGCTGTCGCGCCAGGCACGTTGGGGCTACTACAAGCTCTGTCGCAAGACCGGCGAGTTCGCCCATGCGATCGGCGCGGTGCTTCACGACCCCGAGCGATCTGTGTGCCGGGCCGTGATCGGCGCGACCGAGGCGAAACCCATTGTCCTGCCGGACGCGCGCAAGCTGTTCCGCGGCGATCCGCGCGCGGGCCTGTCGAGCCAGTTCGACCCTTCCGTGGCGAAGCACATGCTCGTCGATGCGGGGATCGACGATCCGCTGGAAATCCAGCTTCACGTGACTGCCCTCAAGCGTGCCGTTGCCTGCGCCGAACACCAATGAAAACGATCAATCTCACTGTTAATGGCCGCGAGATTTCCGGTGCGGCCGTCGAACCACGCACGCAACTCGCGGACTTCCTGCGTGACTCGCTCGACCTGACCGGCACCCATCTCGGCTGCGAGCATGGCGTCTGCGGGGCCTGCACCTTGCTGGTCGATGGCATGCCTGCGCGTTCCTGCATCACGCTTGCGGTCGCCTGCGACGGTGCCCAGGTCACGACTATCGAAGGGATGGACGACGACCCCTGCATGCGTGCATTGCGCGCGGCCTTCTCGCGGGAGCACGCGCTGCAATGTGGCTATTGCACGCCGGGCATGCTGGCATCGGCGCGCGACGTGGTGTTGCGCATGCCCGATGCCAGCGAGCAGGACATCCGCTACGCGATGAGTGGAAACCTGTGTCGCTGCACGGGCTATGTCGGGATCGTCAAGGCGATTCAGAGCGTGATTGCCGAGCGAAAAGCTGCAGGGATCGCTGGGGACCAGAATCCACGCATCGAATTGGGGCCGGTCGGGTCGGGGCATGCGCGATGTGGTGCCGCATGCAATGGCGTGTCCCCAGCCGCAACCAGAACCCCCGCTGCGGGCACGGTGAAGGCCGGCAGCGCTGCAAGTTCTGCCCCGGCAAGGCCCGCACCGCAGGCAGCACGGCCGGCGTCCGCGGATGCGGGTAAGCCGATGACCACGCTGAACCAGACGTTCACCGTGGACTTCCCGCGCGATGAGGTGTGGGCGTTCTTCGGGCAACTCGGTGAAGTCACCACCTGTCTGCCGGGTGCGTCGCTGCTGGCGCCCGCCACCGAGACCCACGTCGAGCCGAAACTGCGCATCAAGGTCGGGCCGATCGTCGCGGAATTCGAGGGCGCGGCAGATGTGGAGCGCGATCCCGCCAACTATACGGGCACGATCTTCGGCAGTGCACGCGATACGCGCTCGAGTTCGGCTACGCGGGGGGAGATTCGCTACGACCTGATCGAAGAGAAGGGCGGCAGCGCGACCCGGGTCGATGTGCAGGTGGGCTTTGCGCTGACCGGTACGCTCGCGCAATTCAGCCGGTCGAGCATCGTCAAGGACATCGCCAAGCGCATGACGGATGCATTTGCCGAGAACCTGCGCGCACGCCTGAGCCACGCGCGCACCGGCACGCCTGCCGACGGCACGCCCGCGCCGGTGGCAGCGGTGTCGGAGCTGAATGCCGGGGCACTGGTGTTTTCGGTACTGCGTGACCGGATTGCTGCGGTCTTCCGGGCATTGTTCGGCAGGCGCTGAAAAGTCGGACAGCTGTTTATCCGGGGCGGCGCATGCGAGTGGCCTGATCACTCCATCGCCGTCCGGGCAGTTCAGGCGCCAGTGTGTGAGGGCCCCTATATGCGACTCGCATGTGTGCCGCAAGCTCGGGTAGATTCCTACGTGCGGCGTGCCGGCCGGCATGCTATGAATCGGCAGTAAATCGGTTTACCCCCAAAACGCCGCGCCCGAATATCGAGCTCGCCAGCCATCCCCTGGCTGCGTGGAACTTGCGTGCAACGCGAACTATAAAAGCCTGTACACAGCGGCCATGTACCGCTGATGACGGGTATCAGGAGACCCCCCGATGTCATCTTCCTTTCCACAGCAAGTGGCTCCCGACATTGCTGATCTTGCCTCGCACCCCGATGTCTACCGCAAGGTCATGTGGCGGATTGTCCCGCTGTTCTGCTTCTGCTATGTCGCGGCCTACCTGGACCGCATCAACGTCGGCCTGGCCAAGCTGCAGATGCTGGATGCGCTGGGCTTCTCCGAAACCGTCTACGGGCTTGGCGCGGGCCTGTTCTTCTTCGGCTATATCCTGCTGGAAGTGCCGAGCAACTTGTTGCTGCAACGCGTCGGCGCGCGCCTGTGGATCGCGCGCATCATGATCACGTGGGGATTGCTGTCGGCGGCAACGGCTTTCGTCACGACGCCAACGCAGTTCTATGTGGTGCGCTTCCTGCTCGGCGCTGCCGAGGCGGGCTTCGTCCCCGGCGTCTTGCTCTACCTGACCTACTGGTTTCCCACTTACCGGCGCGGCAAGGTGACTGCATTGTTCATGCTCGGGATACCGCTTGCCAGCATGACGGGCGGGCCGCTGTCCGGCTGGATCATGACGGCCTTTGCCGGATACAAGGGCTGGGACGGCTGGCAATGGATGTTCGCGCTCGAGGCGGTGCCGTCGGTCGTGCTCGGTGTCGTCGTGCTGTGCTGCCTGCCTGGCAGCATTCAGAAGGCCTCCTGGCTGACGTCCGCGGAAAAGCAGCAATTGATCCGCAACCTCGAGGCCGACACGCTCGCAGAAAGCCGGCATTCGCTGCGCGCAGTGTTCGCAGACCACCGCGTCTGGATGCTTGGTCTGATCGACATGTGCCTGCTGATGGGGACCTACTCCATCAGCTTCTGGCTGCCGACAATCATTCGCGATTCGGGTGTGCAAAGCCCGCTCGACATCGGCCTGCTCACTGCCATCCCGAACGCGGCCGCGGTGGCGGCCATGCTGATCAACGGCGCGCATTCCGACCGGCAGCGCGAGCGTCGCTGGCATATCGTGGTTCCGGTGCTGATTGGCGCTGTGGGGATGGTCGCCAGCACGTGGTTCTCGCACGATACGGTTTTGACGGTAGCGCTGATGACAGTCGCCAGCGCGGGCATCTCTGCAGGTTTCCCGGTCTTCTGGTGCCTGCCTGCCACATTCCTCCAGGGACGCGCGGCCGCCGCTGGCATTGCGCTGGCCTGTTCCGTGGCCAACCTTGGCGGATTCGCGGCGACATTCCTGCTTGGCTGGCTCAAGGATCTGACGCATAGCCCCAACGCCGGACTGGTACTGTTCGGCGCCTTCCAGCTCGTCGCTTGCGCGATTGCGCTGTCCATGCCGGCGCGCGTGGTCAATCGCTGACCGCAGCAGCGGAAATGGCCGGTGGAGCGCCACCGGCCATTTCCGCTGCACGTCCGAGCCGCCCCTGCGGGCGCCATGGCGAAAGCCTTCGCGGCTGGCGCAATCTTCCGGTGCTTGATTCGAATGCGCTCACCCATGCCGATGGCGATGCCAGTGGCCTCCATACGCCTGTACAAGTCTGCCGCCCTTGTCGGAAGCAAATGGTAAAAACTCGCGCGCTTGTGCCAGCCAGCACTTGAAATAAACGTCATATCATTCTATAAATGGAATGACAGGATGAGTGGGCGAGCGCTGCGGAAAGCAGAACATGGAAAGCAGCCTCCGAATCCATTCACCTGTCCTGACATGGAGACGATCATGCGCGTGTGCGACATTCTGCAAATCAAGGCTGGCCCCATTTTTTCCGTTTCTCCCGACGCAGTCCTTTCGGACTGTCTGCTGATGATGGCAGACAACGATCTGGGATCATTGGTCGTCATCGAAAGGGGGGCGCTGGTCGGACTGCTGACCTTCCGCGAGATCTTCCAGGCGATGGCGCAACACCAGCGGGCGCGCAGCACGGGGCACGAGTCGCAGGCGCTGGATATCCGTGCGCGCCGGGTGATGAACCCCGCGCCCATTGTCGTCGATCCGGAGATGGGCATCGCGGAGTTGCGCGCACTGATGGTCCAGCACTATCTGCGCTATGTCCCGGTGGTCAGCAGTGGCACCTTTCTCGGGATCATTTCCTTCCATGATGTGGCCAAGGCCGTGCATGAGGAGCAGGCATTCGAAAACCGCATGCTGAAGTCCTATATCGGAAGCTGGCCCGATGAGGCAGTCGCCGCCTGAGCGGCGCTTTCCTGACCAGTAACGTTCCTGCGCAGTTACCCCGCGACGCCCACCTCTGGCCGCGCTGATCGGCCGGGTGGGTGTATCAGGGCGGAAAGACTCCGCCATCCGGTCCGGGCGCCCTCAGGCGCCAGCCGCCGGCTACCAGACAGGTAGCGGCTTCCGCTAGCTACCGGAATCCCCCTCCAGCACTTCCCCGCGCGGCGCGAAATCCGCTCCGCGACACCCATCTGCGACTTGAGGCACAAGTTCGCGCCAGCTGGCTGCAAGCCGCCAACGTCCCGCCTTGTCAGCTAAGGGAAAGCGCCAGACACATACGGGAAAGCGGAAAGCCCGGTCAGACCCGATGATTCGCCACACAGGTTGTCCCTCCGAAAAGCCCGATCGGCAAGCCGCAGGGGCACTTTCATACTCCACAGAAGACAGGAGACGACATGGCGAAAGTCGTTAGGATTCACGAAACGGGCGGGCCCGAAGTCCTTCGTATTGAAGACGTCACCGTTGGCGAGCCGGGGCCGGGAGAGGTCCGCTTGCGTCACGTGGCCGTAGGACTGAACTTTGCTGATACCTATTTCCGCAGCGGCACGTATCAGGTCCCACTGCCCAGTGGCATCGGCAATGAAGCCGCTGGCGTGATCGAGGCTGTCGGGCCCGGCGTCACCCATCTGACGGTTGGCGACCGGGTGACTTATACGGGCTTCACCAACACGCTGGGCGCCTACAGCACCGAGCGCCTGATCTCTGCCGCGCCGCTGATCAAGCTGCCGCCGGAAATCAGTTGTGAAGCCGCCGCGGCAATGACCATGCGGGGCTTGTCGGCCTCGTACCTGATGCGCCGGATCTGGTCGTTCAAGGCCGGCGACACCATTCTGCTGCACGCCGCGGCGGGTGGCGTCGGCCTGATCGTTTCGCAATGGGCCAAGCTACTGGGACTGACCGTGATCGGAACGGTGTCCACCGATGCCAAGGCCGAAGTGGCACGTGCCCATGGCTGCGATCACACCATCAACTACAGCCATGAGGACGTGGCCAAGCGCGTGCGCGAACTGACGGATGGCGTGGGCGTATCCGTGGTGTTCGACAGCGTGGGCAAGGACACCTTCATGGCCTCGCTGGACTCGCTCAAGCGCCGCGGCCTGCTGGTGTGCGTGGGGTTTGCTTCTGGCCCCGTCACCGGCTTCGATCCGGCCATCCTGGCCCGCAAAGGCTCGGCATACCTGACCCGTCCCGGCCTTGCCGACTACATCGCCGATCCCGCCGAAAAGGCGGAGCTGGTCGATGAACTGTTTGGCCATGTTGCGGCAGGCCGTATCCGCATCGAGATCAATCAGCGCTATGCGCTCGAAGATGCCGTGCAGGCACACCGTGACCTCGAGGCCCGCAAGACCACCGGCTCGTCCATCTTTGTGATTTGACGGTTTCCCGCCCGGGAAACGCGCTCATGCAATTCGACCTTCTCAAAATTCACGATTCATCCTGGAGACCTTCACCATGAACTTCCTTGACGGCCACCTGTATCCCGAGAACCAGCAACCGCTGATCATTACGGCCGCTCCGTATGCGCCGGGCTGGATTCCCTCGGACTTTCCGGAAGATATCCCGGTCACCATGGAAGAACAGATCCAGAAGGCGGTGGATTGCTACGAAGCGGGTGCCCGGGTGCTGCATCTGCATGTGCGCGAAGCCGATGGCAAGGGCAGCAAGCGCCTGCCCATGTTCAACGAGCTGATCGCCGGGGTGCGCAAGGCCGTGCCCGACATGGTGATCCAGGTGGGTGGCTCCATCAGCTTCGCGCCCGAAGAGGGCCAGGCCGCCAAATGGCTCAGCGATGACACGCGGCATATGCTGGCCGAACTCGATCCGAAGCCGGACCAGGTCACGGTGACCGTCAACACGACGCAGATGAACGTCACGGAGCATGCCGGCCTGGATGACTTCAAGGGCGTGTCGCGCGGATTCCCGCATCTGTACGACACGTACAAGGACATGATCGTGCCCTCGAATCCGAGCTGGGCCGAGGAGCACATCCGACGCCTCACGGCCGCCGGCATCCAGAGCGAATTCCAGGTCTACAACATCAACAGCTTCGAAACGATCGAGCGCATGATCCGCCGCGGCGTCTACAAGGGCCCGCTGGTGATGAACTGGGTGGCGATCAGCGGTGGCATGGACCAGGCGAATATCTACAACCTGGCCAACATGCTGCGCGCGGTACCCGATGGCGCGGTGGTCACGGTGGAAAGCTCGGTGCTCAATGTGCTGCCCATCAACATGATCGGCATGGCCCTGGGCCTGCATGTGCGATGCGGCATCGAAGATGTGCTCTGGAACCAGTCCCGCACCGGCAAGATGAGCTCGGTCGAGCAGATCAAGCAACTGGTGCGCATTGCCCGCGAATTCGGTCGCCCCATCGCGACGGCGCAGCAGACGCGCGAGATCCTGAAGCTCGGCGTGTTCTATGACACCGTGGAAGAAACGCTCCAGGCCAACGGCTTCGCGCCGAATCGCAACGGTGGCCACCAGGGCTTCCTGCGCAAGCACGAGAACCTGCCGGCCTGAGCTGAGACAACGGTTCACGCTGCCTCTTCTTGCGCCGGGCTTCGCGTCAGCGTGGCTCATCCCGCGTCGGGCTGCGTGGGCTTTGTAGTTGGCGTTGCAGTGCGGCCAGAGCGAAGCATCTGGAAATAGCGCAGATAGAGCAATCGCCAACAGAAGAACGATATGGAGGGTGACAATGACATTTCGAATGCAAAAACCGCTTGCGGCCACGCTGGGCACGGTAGCGCTTGTGGCATTGTGCGCGTCCGCGGCGGTGCGGGCGGAAGATGCCTGGCCCGCGCGCCCGATTCAGATGGTCGTGGCGTCATCGGCAGGCTCCGGAACCGATTCCCTGGCACGCCTGATGGCGCAACGGCTGTCGGTCGCCTTGAAGCAACCGGTCGTCGTTGACAACCGGCCGGGCGGCAGCGGCGTGGTCGGGACCAACGTTGTCGTCAAGGCGCCGTCCGACGGATACACGCTGCTCTACACCACGGCATCGAACATGGTCATCGCCCCGGCCGTGTTGAAGACCATCCCCTACGATCCGAAAAAGAGCCTAGTGCCGATCGCCGAAACGGCGGAGGGTGGGGTGGTGCTGCTGGTGAGCAACGATCTGCCGGTTCACAACCTGCCGGAGCTGATCCAGTTCCTGAAGGCGAACCCGGACAAGTACGGCTACGCCACGTGGTCCACGGGCTCGTCCGGGCAACTGACGATGGAATGGCTCAAGAAGCAGACCGGCATGAAGACCGATCACGTCCCGTACCGGACGTCGAATCAATTGTTGACCGACCTGGCCTCGGGTGTCGTGAAGATCGGCTGGACCGATCCGGGCGCGCCCATTCCGTTCCTGCGTTCCGGCAAGGTCCGGGCCATCGCCATTGCCGGCAATGCGCGTGCGCCGCAACTGCCAGATGTCAAAACCATGGGTGAACAGGGCTACAAGTTCGATGCGGTGGGCTGGTTCGGCGTCTTCGCACCAGCGGGAACCAGCCCGGCGATCCTGAAGCGGCTGGCCGATGAGATCAACAAGGTACAGAAGTCTCCCGATGTCGCCGCCACGATGAAAACCATGAACTTCGGGCCACCTCCTTCGATGACCCCCGAGCAGTTCCGCGACCTGGTCAGCCACGACCTGCAGCTCTGGTCGAAGATCGCGACCGATGCGGGCATTCAGATCGATTAACGCTCTGATTCCGCTGCAGACCCGCAGCAAATTCAAGCTTTAAAACCGGACGAAGCGCAATCGCTCACCCAAAGGGTGAGGGGTTGCGCTCGTCCCTGCACATGCGCGGCAGTTTTGCGCATAGGGGGGAATCGAATCTCGATGCTTCCCTTCGAAACGCTTTGACCTCCTGGCATTCACGCGCCACCAGGTTGAAGACGACAACAATGAACGTGGAGGAGTTCTGGTGAAAAGAAAGATTCTTGCCCTGGCCGCCGTCAGTGCGTGTGGGGCAGCGAGCGCGCAATCCGGCGTGACCTTGTATGGCGTGGCAGATATCAACGTAGAGTACGTCAACCGCGTCGGCGCGGCCGTGCCGTCGGCCGCCAACGGCTTCCAGTCCGGTGCCGGCCATAGCGTCGTCCGTGAGAACTCCGGTGGCTACTCCGGCTCGCGTTGGGGTCTTCGCGGCACGGAGGATCTGGGCGCCGGGATGAAGTCCATCTTCGTTCTGGAAAGCGGCTTCAATCTCGATACTGGCACGTCGCAGCAAGGCGGCCGCTTGTTTGGCCGCCAGGCCTTTTTGGGTCTTAGCTCGGAATATGGGCAGATCACCTTCGGCCGGCAATACCATTCGATGTTCTCTACGCTGGCCAACTTCATTCCGGCTCGATATGCCACCCAGTATGAACCTATTGGCGTGATCGCCGGTGGCAACTTCCGTGAAGACAATGCGCTGAAGTACGTCGGCGTGTTCGGCGGCCTCACGGCACAGGCCAACATGTCGTTCGGCGTAGGGACGACGCTTCCGCAAGTGATCGCAAGCGTTCCAGCCGCCGGTGGCAATGGCGAGGTCCCGGGGCAGTACCGCCGCGACACGGCGTATGGTGTTGGCTTGAGCTATCTCGCCGGGCCGTTTGGGGCAGGCGTTGCCTATGATCAATGGAATCCGACGATCGGCACCGGCAGCGGTACCTTCAGGAAGGCGGCCGTCATGGGCAGCTACGCCATCAATGGCACGGCGAAGATCATGGGCGGCTATCGTTGGGGCCAGAACAAGAACCAGAACGATGTCGTGACCCTGCGTGACGATTTCTATTGGATTGGCGGTCAGTACCGGTTCTCTCCTGCACTCGACTTCACGCTCGAGTATGACTATCAGAACGTGAAGAGCCTTGGCGGTAATGCGCACGTTGCCAATCCCTGGCAGGTGGCGCTGATTGCCGACTACTCGCTCTCGAAGCGGACAGATATCTATCTGACCATGGCCTATGCAAAGAACGCCGGCCTGGCGATGGAATCGGCAGCGAGCAATTACGCGACCAGCCTTACGGTCAACAACTACACGCTCTCCAATGGCCAAAGCTCGATGTTTGGCGCCGCTGTGGGTATCCGCCACGTGTTCTGAAGGCGCACCTGAAGCGCAATCTGCATGAGTTCCACCGGAAATGCCGATGCCAGGCCGATGCCAGCCTGGCACTTTCCTCGGCTTTTCCGGTTTCAAAGGTTCGACAGGTAGCCCCTGTGGAACCTTTGTCTTTTTTTGGTGATGCGGGTATTCATGGGATGGGCGGCCGTGGTCTGCCTTGGACGAACCACGCGAGGCACGAAGAGGCGCAGGACTGTAATTGCGCCTCTCCCCGACGCTTTGGAGCGTGACGACGCCTTGTGACAGGCAGCTTACGCGGCAGTCTTCCCGCCGTTTACGTGGAGGATCTGGCCCGTGATGTACGTCGATTGGTCGGATGCCAGGAAGACGATCGCATCAGCCACTTCTTCCGGCGTGCCGACGCGTCCTGCGGGAATCGTTGCGGCGACGGCCGCTATCCGATCCTCGCCACCGGCAATGCGGCCGAGCATGGCCGTTTCGATCGGGCCCGGCGCCACGGCGTTGACGCGGACATTCGATTGGATGGCATCGAGCGCCGCCGACTTGGTAAGGCCCTCGACCGCGTGCTTGCTGGCCACATACATCGGATTTCGCGGGTTGCCGCGGCTGCCCATCGTGGAGGAGAGATTGACAATCGCCCCACGCTTTTGCGGGATCATTGCCTGCAGCTCGTGCTTCATGCAGAGGAAGGTACCAAGGACATTCGCATCGAACGTCGTCGTGTACGACGCGACTGTTTGCTCGACGATCGAGCCCGGTGTTCCTTCCGTTCCGGCACTGTTCACGGCGATATCAAGGGATCCAAAGCGTTCGACGGCATGCCTGACAAGACGGATGACATCGTCTTCGCGGCTGACGTCGGCCACGAGGAAGTCCGCTTCCGCACCCATTTTCCGGAGTTCCGAAATGAGGGCGTCTCCGGCAGCGGCATTCCGCCCGGAGCAGACCAGCCGCGCACCTTTGGCTGCGAAGGCAAGCGCTGTCGCGCGGCCGATGCCTGCGGTGGCACCGGTGATCAGGACAACAGGATGAGACATGGGAATTTCCTGGAGTGAGTGAAGAGAAGCGATTCGATCAATCAGAACGCGACAGCGTCCCGGCCTTTCAGCTGAAGCATGTCGCGGGCCTCGTCAGGCGTGGCCACCTCGAGGTTCAGTGATTTCAGAATGCCGACAACACGCCTGACCTGATCGGCGTTACTGCTGGACAGCCGGCCCCGGTCTTCCCAAAGCGAATCCTCCAGGCCGACGCGAACGTTTCCGCCCATGGCAGCCGCCATCGAGGCAATCGGCATCTGGCTGCGGCCGGCGCCAAGCACGGACCAGTAGTAGTCCTTGCCAAACAGGCGCTCCGCGGTGCGGCGCATATGCATGACATCGTCGGGGTGCGTGCCGATGCCGCCGAGCAGGCCGAATACGGACTGGATGAAGAAGGGCGGCTTGAGGATGCCGCGGTCAATGAAATGCGCTGCGGTATAGAGATGGCTGGTGTCGTAGCACTCGATCTCGAAGCGCGTGCCGTTGCCAGCACAGGATTCGAGGATGTAGCGGATCTCCTTGAACGTATTGCGGAAGACGCGGTCTTCGGAGCCCTCGAGGTAAGGGCGCTCCCAGTCGTACTTGAAGGTCTTGTGCCGGGCGAGCATCGGATAGAGGCCGAAGTTCATCGAGCCCATGTTCAACGAGGCAACTTCCGGCTTGAGTTGCAGCGCCGGTTGCAGGCGTTCCTCCACAAGCATGTTGGGGGCGCCGCCCGTCGTGAGATTGATCACGACGTCCGAACGCGCTGCGATCCGGGGAAGAAACTCGCGGAAAAGCGCGGGATTCTGTGATGGCTGGCCATTCTCCGGCTTGCGCGCATGGAGATGGACGATTGCGGCGCCGGCCTCTGCAGCCGCGACGGACTCGTCTTCGATCTCCCTAGCGGTAATGGGGAGATGAGGCGACATCGTCGGGGTGTGAATACCGCCCGTCACGGCGCACGTGACGATCACTTTGTTCTGTGGTGCTGCCATGGTAGATGCCCTTCGCGCTTTGGCTGGGAATGCACGGCTTCGTGCGACGTTGCCATGCTACGAAACATTGCCGTCGCTTGCCGCAACGGCGCCCGCAATGTCGCTAATTGGTAAGTGAATGTCCTCGCCGAATAAGCGTGGAAGCCTGGAACGCCAGATACTTGGCCACCAGAAAGTCGGACAGACGGAATCAACCGGACTGCAGGAGACACAGCAATGAAGATCAGGCAAATCACCCCCGCCATCGGTGCCGAGATTTCCGGCGTGAACCTCGGCGAGGCGGCACGCGATCCGGCACGCTTCGCCGAGATCAGGGCGGCGCTGCTCAAGCACCGGGTGCTCTTCTTTCGCAAGCAGGAGATCACCCGTGCCGATCACTTGGCCTTCGCCAGCAGTTTCGGCAAGCTCGAAGATCATCCGGTTGTCGGCAGCGTTCCCGATCACCCGGGCCTCGTGAAGGTCTACCGCAGCGACAACCCGCACAGCTTTGAGAACAGCTATCACTGCGACGGCCTGTGGCGTCCCAATCCGGCCATGGGCGCAGTGCTGCGCTGCCTGGAATGTCCCGAGATCGGCGGCGACACCATCTGGGTCAACATGGTGAAGGCGTATGAGGAACTGCCCGATGACATCAAGAAGAAGATCGACGGGCTACGCGCCAGGGCCAGCATCGAACACAGCTTCGGCGCAGTCATGACGCCGGAGAACCGCGCCAGGCTGGCCCAGGATCATCCTCCGGTGGAACATCCGGTGGTGCGCACCCATCCCGAGACCGGGGAGAAGATCCTGTTCGTCGGCGCCTCGTTCACGACGCACTTCACCAACTACAGCACGCCGGACAACGTGCGCCACGGCATCGACAAGTCGCCAGGAGCCTCCCTGCTGCTCAACTACCTGACCAGCCGCGCCACCATTCCCGAATACCAGGTGCGCTGGGCCTGGCAGGAGGGCGACGTTGCGGTCTGGGACAACCGCAGCACGCAGCACTATGCCGTCAACGACTACTATCCGGCGCCGCGCAAGATGGAGCGCGCGGGCATTGTCGGTGATATCCCTTACTGATTCGACGCCAGGCTGGCAGAACGACTTGTTGCGCGCCACGCGCAACGGGACAAAGACACCATGAAGGCGATCTGGTACGAACAACAAGGGCGGGCGGAGGATGTATTGGCGTTTGGCGATCTGCCCACGCCGCAACCGGCCCCCGGCGAAGTCCGCGTGCGGCTCCATGCGTCGGCCGTTAACCCGGCCGATGCAAACAGGCGCGCCGGACGCATGCATGGTGGCATGGAGTTCCCGCGCATCATTCCGAATAGCGATGGCGCGGGCGTGATCGATAAGTTGGGGCACGGCGTCGATCAGAAGATGCTGGGCACGCGGGTCTGGCTGCATTTCGGACAGCGCGGGCGTCCGTTCGGTACGGCGGCCGAGTACATCTGCGTGCCGCACGAGTTGACCTCGCCACTGCCCGAGCATCTGGACTTCGCACAGGGTGCCTGTCTGGGCATTCCGGCGATGACGGCTTATATCAGCCTGTTCCAGCGCGGCGCCATCCAGGGCAAGTACGTGCTCATTACCGGCGGTGCGGGAGCTGTTGGACACTACGCTGTGCAACTCGCCAAGTGGGGCGGGGCGCATGTCATTGCCACCACCAGCTCCGAACGCAAGGCCGCCCACGCCGCAGCTGGCGGCGCCGACGCAGTGATCGACTACCTTGCACCGGATGCCGCGCAGCGGATTCTTGATGCCACTCACGGGCAAGGCGTTGACCACATCGTCGATGTCAATGCCATCGTCAATTCGGGGCTGTGCTTTCAGGTAGCCGCCAGTCGTGCGCAATGGGTCTCGTATGCCAGCGGTGCCGGCCTCGAGCAGGCGGTTCCGTTGGTCACGCTGATTCGCAAGAACCTCTGTCTGCAGGGACTCTATCTGCCGGGCTTGCCCTATGAGATGCGCTGGATCGCGCAGGAAGGCTTGTCGCGCTGGATGCATGACGTCCCGGATGCCATTCACGCCGTCGACAGCGTGTTCGACTTGCGAGACACCGTGAAGGCTCACCAGGCTGTCGAAGCGGGCAGCAAGCTGGGCACCGTTGTTGTTCGATGTGATACGGCGCAGGGCGACAGTGACCGTGCTCGCTGACGGCCACGTCTGTACTCACGCATCTTCAAACCAAACGAGGAATACAAAGCTCATGACATCCGGAAATCAACCAACGGTTGTGATTGTTCCCGGCTTTCGCGACCACATGCCGGAGCACTGGCAGTCGCTGTTGGCAGAACGCTTGCAGCAGCAGGGAAGAGCGGTGCGCATCGTACCGCAGATTGATCACGACAAGAGGTTGCGCCGTGCCAGGGTGGAGAACCTCGAGCGTGTCGTCAGCAGCATCTCGGGGCCGGTCATTCTCGTTGGCCATAGCGTGGGCTGCCTGATCACCGTTCACTGGGCACAGGAGACGCAGTGCGCGGTGCAGGGCGTATTGCTTGCCGCGCCGGCCGACTTCGATAGCCCGTTGCCGCCCGGATACGCAGAGCCGCAGACGCTGGCGGATGAGGGATGGACCCCCATTCCGCGGCGGCCCCTGAAATTCCCGAGCATCGTGGTCGCGAGCCGCAATGATCCGCTTGGCAAGTTCGAACGAATCCGCGAGTTGGCGCAGGCCTGGGGCAGCCGGTTCGTCGATGCCGGGGAAGTCGGACATCTGGGACCGGCAGATGGCTATGGAACCTGGCCGCTGGCAGAGGAACTCGTTCGGGAACTCTGAGCAGAGACGCGGCCCGGTGCTGGTAGCTGGGCCCGCTCATCGAGCGCCTGACCGGGCCGATGCCGCGATGTTCGCCGCCGTCAGCCTTGCCGCTTCGCCAGCACGTCGCGGATGATCTGCACAAAGGCTTCGGCCGGCTGTCCGCCCGTGACAAGGTAGCGGTTGTCGAAGAGGATCGACGGCACGGAGTTGATACCCATCGACCGGAACTCCGCCACTTCGCGGCGCACCTCATCCGCATAATCGCTGCTCTCAAGCACACGCCGCGCCTGGGCGGCATCGAGCCCCACAGATTGGACCGCTTCCAGCAATACCCCGTGATTGCTGAGGTCCTTTCCGTTACCGTGATATGCCTTCAGCAGCGCCTCCTTGAGCGCCAGCGCCTCGCCCTGTGTGCCGGCCCAATGCAGCAGCCGATGACCGTCAAAGGTGTTGTAGACATGGGTCCTGGGCGCGAAGTCGAAACCAGCGCTTGCGCCGCGTTCGCGAATCAGCGCCTGCCTCTCTGCGACTTGCGTAGCGGTACTGCCATGCTTCCTGCTCGCGTAGTCGAGAAGGGTCTGGCCTTCCGGCGGCATATCCGGGTTCAGTTCGAACGAACGCACGACGACTTCGGCATCCACTTCGTCCCCGAGTTGCTCCAACGCGTGCTTGAGCGACGACAAGCCGATGGCACACCACGGGCAGGCAATATCAGAGACAAAGTCGATCCGGAGTGCTTGAGTCATTTCCTTTTCCTTTGAGTGATCTTTTTTCCCATGTCAGATCATCCTGCATGGCAATACTTCACGCTTTGCATCAGGTGCCAGGCACTTGGCCTTTTGTGACAGCAGCCGCTGCCGCAGGAAACAATGGACCTCATCGTTGCGGATTCGGAGAAGACACTGATGTCAGTGGCTGGTGACCGGCGTTTCGTGACGGGTTAGTCCCGCTTGACAATGCATGACCGCGAATTACCATGAGCTGTCATTTTCTGGTCAGCCCCCGATGTCGTTACTTGTCCGCGCCGCAGCCCTTACCAACTACTGTGAAGTTGCGCGTGCCGGCGGGCTCGATCCGCTGCGGATGATGTTTGACGCCGGCATCAGTCCGAGCGTACTGCGCGAGCCGGATCTCATGATTCAGGTCGATCGTTTCGGGCGGCTGCTCCAGATCTCTGCAACGCTGTCAGGCAACGAGAGTTTTGGATTGAGCATGGCCGAGTCGCGCCTGTTGTCCAACCTCGGACCGGTAGGCATGCTGATCCGCGACCAGGCGACGCTGCGCGACGCGCTCGGCATGTTGATGCGCTACCAATCGATTCTCAACGGCGCGAAGTCACTGGCAGTCGAGGAGTGTGGTGGACGGGTAATCATTCGCGAGGTGCTGATCGCCGGCAGCGCACACCAGCCAACGCGCCAACGGGTTGAACTGGCACTGGGGGTCATGGTGCGGTTGATACGCCAGCTCATCAAGCCGGACTGGCAGCCGCAGCGCGTATGCTTCGAGCACCCGGCCCCGCGCGACCTCAGTACGCACCAGCGGTTCTTTGGCCCGAACGTCGCATTCAATTGCGATTTCAATGGCATCGTCTGCGCAAAGTCCGATCTCGATGCGCGCAACCCGTGGGCCGATCCGGCCATGGCGCGCTACGCGCAGCGTCTGATCGACGAGTCAGCCGCGGCGCGGCAGACGACCATGCTTGACGACGTGCGGCGCACGATCCTGCTGCTGTTGCCCGGCGGGCGCTGCAGCGTCGAGCAGGTCGCGGAAAATCTCGGCGTGGTCTGCCGCACGGTCCAGCGCCGGCTGGCGGAGCAGGGGCAGAGCTTCTCATCGATCGTCAACGACATCCGCGTGGAACTCGCAATGCGTCATGTCGTCGAGAGCGATCGACCATTTACCGAGGTGGCGACGCTGCTCGGCTTTTCTGCGCCAAGCGGATTCTCGCGCTGGTATCAGACGCAGTTCGGATGTAGTCCCAAGGAAAGCCGCGCTGCAAGTGCCGCGGTGCCCCGATAGGCTGCACCTTCCCGGTCGGCGTGATGTGGCTTGCCGGGCCCGCAGGTTCGTGCGCCAGCGATCGATCTCACGTGCGGGGAAAGCGGGCGACAGCCATGCCATCGCTTACCCGCTCGTCGCCCACACTGAGGCCTCTCAGTCGAGGGTGATCTTTCCCGCCTTGACGATCTGGCCATAGCGCGCGATATCGCGCTCGATCAGCTTGCGGAAGTCCTCGGAAGTACCGCCCACGGGCACGAAGCCGAGGTCGGTCAGTTTCTTCGCCACGTCCGGGCTGCGTGTGGCGGCGGCAATTTCCTTCGCCATGCGGTCAACCACCGGCGCCGGTGTGCCGGCGGGCGCGAGCAGGCCCGTCCAGGAACTCATGACGAAGCCCGGGAAGCCCGACTCTTCCATGGTCGGGATATTCGGCTCGCCCGGCCAGCGCTTGGCCGAAGCGACGGCCAGAACATTGATCTTGCCGGACTTCACGTGGGGCATCGGAACCAGCAGCGGATCGAAGGCGACCGACACCTCGCCGGAGATGAGCGCCGGCAGGATCGGTGCGCTGCCGTTGTAGGGAATGTGAGTCATCTTGACCTTCGATTCCATGGCCAGGCGCTCGCCGGTCAGATGTGCCGAGCTGCCTACACCGCTGGAGCCGAAAGTCAGCGTGTCCGGATGCTTCTTGCCGTAGTCGACCAGTTCACGAACGGTCTTGACGGGCAGCTTCTTGCTCGAGAACAGGAACAGGGGCAGTTCCGCCATCTCCGCCACCGGCACGAGGTCCGAAGGCTTGTAGCTGAGCTTGGAATACAGCGACATGTTGGCGCTGTAGGCCGCAAGCACCGAGACAAAGGTATAGCCGTCCGGCGCCGAGCGTGCGGCGACGCCAACGCCCAGCGTGCTGTTTGCGCCTGGCTTGTTCTCGATAATGATCGGCTGGCCGAGGCTTTGCGCGACCTTCTCGAACACGACGCGGGACACCGTGTCGGTCGACCCGCCGGGCGTATAGGGAACAATGACCTTGATCGGCTTGGTCGGCCACGCGTCGGCGGCAAAAGCGGTGTGGCCCAGAACCATGCCTGTGATGGCGAGTGTCGCCAGTCGTGCGCCGCGCGCCACGGAGTTCTTGATACTCAACTGCGTCTCCTGCATTGGAACAAATCTTCCCCCGCGTTTGCCGGGGGTTCTCGCGGTCAATCCGCAGGCCGATTATGCCGGAGGGTGCCAGGGCGAATTTCGCCGGAAGCCCGCAATCGGCCGCATGCCATGCAGGGAGTGTGCGATCAGCGACCGCCTGCGTGCGGACACGGCAATGGCTTTGCGCGAGGCCTCCGGGCTGGCTTGCTATCAGTTCATGCGTGCAACTCGGCCACGATGCGTTCCGCAAGAAAATCGCAGGGCGGCCGGTTCGACGTGACACTGCGCGCCAACACGATCTCGAGCGTCCCGATCTCTGGCAGGCCCTGCGCAGCCCCGAGCAGCGTAAAGTCGGGCGGCACCGCGCACTGTGCCAGCGGGGTGATGGCAAGGCCGGCTCGGGCCATCGTCAGCAGGCCCAGCAGGCTGGGACTCTCGTAGGAGGTGCGATACGCAATCTTTGCGCGCTCAAGGCTTCGAATCGCCTTTTCGCGTGCGACGCTTCCAGGCAGGAACACGGCGATGGGGAGGGGCCGCTCTCGCCAGATTTCCGTGGAGCCCGGGTCGGTCGCCCACACCATCGGCTCATGCCGCAGAAACTCGCCGGTCAGCCCTTTGACGCGCGTCGCGCAGACGAGATCCACCGTGCCATCGCGCAGCATCGGCGCGAGCGCGACGCTAGGCAGCCCGATCACCTGGATTTCGACCTTGGGGTAGGTGGCCGAGAACTTCTTCAGAATCGGCGGGAACAGCGATGATGCGTAATCGTCAGGTACGCCGATCACCACGCGGCCCGTGACGTCGGGCCGCACGATCGCTGCCCACGCCTCATCGCGGAGGGCAATGATCCGGCGCGCATACGCCAGCAGGACCTCTCCGTCCTGCGTCGGGATCACGCTGCGCGGCTTGCGTACGAAGAGCGCTTTGCCGAGGGCCGATTCCAGCGTCTTGATCTGCATGCTCACCGCCGATTGGGAGCGATGCACGAGGTCGGCAGCCCGGCTGATGGTGCCCGAGTCTGCGACGGCAATGATCATGGTCAGGACGTCGACGTCGAGGGCTTTCATCTCAGTGGTCATGCGTTCTTCCGCGAGGTATCAGAAATTCTGAAGGATTCCATCAATATTATGCGATTTTCTTTTTTCGTGCGGTGCAGCAAAGTTTGCAAAACGGAGTCACCCAATGAACGCACGAGCGCCCCTGACTACCCTGGCACTTGCCGGTGCCTGGCCCCAACCCTCTTTTGTCTCCACTGCCTCAGGCATCTCCGTTCCCTACGTGGAGGCGGGGAGTGGCGAGCCGATGGTATTTGTGCACGGGTCGCTGTGCGACTACCGCTATTGGGACCCGCAGCTCGCATCGCTGTCGAAGCACTTCCGCTGCTTCGCGCCGAGCCTGGGTCACTACTGGCCCGAAACCGGCGCATTCGGTCGCGGCGACTTCAGTTGGGAGGCGCACGTCGCCGAGATGGCGGAGTTCATCCAGGCGCTGGGTCTGGGGCCGGTCCATCTGGTCGGCCACTCGCGTGGCGGCTGCATTACGTTTCATCTGGCGCGCGAATACCCCCATCTGGTGAAGACACTCACGCTCGCCGATCCAGGCGGCCCATTGCAGACAACGCCGCAAGCAGCGGCCGCCAAGCTGCCGCCGGCCATCCAGGCGTTGAGGGCCAAGGCCGCAACACTGATCGACCACGGCGAATTCGATGCCGGTCTCAATCTGTTTGTCGACTCGGTCACCATGCCCGGTTTCTGGGGCAAGAGTTCGCAGAGCTTCCGTACGATGGCGCTCGATAATGCGCTCACACTGCCGAAGCAGATGCGTGACCCGTTGCCCGCCTACACACGCGAAGCTGCCCGTGAAATCCAGTGCCCGACGTTGCTGATCGATGGGCAAAAGAGCCCGCGCATGTTCCGCAGCACGGTCGAGACCCTCCAGGAATGGATCGGAGGCGCGGCGCGTCAGACCATTGTCGGAGCCTCCCACGGCATGAATATCGCCAACCCCGGCGCGTTCAACCGGGCCGTTGCGGCGTTGGCTGGGTAGAGAAAACCCGCCAGCAACCTGAGTCCCTGCCATCTCGATACGCGATGGTGCAATGGCGAATCGTTGCTTTGCAGCGGTTTGCCCGTCCCTCACGATGAGATGACGGCCGGCAGGCGGCCGGCAAATCAATGAGTCGAGAGCGTGCCATCGCGGATCGCGATGGCGACACCGGATGTTTTCGTATGCGAGTGCTGTGAGTCGGAGTGCACTTATTTCCTTGGTTGTCGCGACAGAACGCTTAACCGCACCGTAACGGTCGTGCGTCACTGGTTGATTGATGCACACAAGCGCGATTCGTACAGTTGGCTGCAAATGTCCGGCCTCTTGAGGGCGGCGCCTAAAAACAGCAACTAGGAGACACCATGATCATCTACGGAACCGCGCTACTGGCCATCTGCCATCTGGTGGGCCTCTACCTTGGCGACCTGCTGGGCGCCGCCATCGGCGTCAAGTCCAACGTCGGCGGCGTGGGCATCGCCATGCTGCTGCTGATATTCCTGCGGCTCTACCTGCATGACCGGGGCCTGATGCCGAAGGAGACCGAAGCCGGCGTGGGATTCTGGGGCGCGATGTATATCCCCGTGGTGGTGGCGATGGCGGCCCAGCAGAACGTGGTGGCGGCGCTGCGCGGCGGCCCGGTGGCGTTGCTGTCGGCAATCCTGGCGGCGGCAGCCTGCGCCTGCCTGATTGCACTGCTCAGCCGCACCGGCGACCACGAGCCCCTGCCGCCGTTGGCGGCCGAAGCAGCTTCGAAATAAGCGGGAGAACGCCATGACTATCGCTGCTCCGGCCATGATGTTCGATAACGTCCTGCTCCATAACGGTCTCGTGACGGCATTCGCTACCGTCGGCATCGTGATGTGGGTGTCCTCGCAGATCTCGAAACGGCTCACGAAGGGGCGCCTGCATGCCTCGGCCATCGCCATCATGATCGGCCTTGCGCTGGCGTATTACGGCGGCGTGGTGACCGGCAAGGAAAAAGGGATGGCCGATTTCGCGCTGTTCTCGGGCATCGGCCTGATGGGCGGTGCCATGCTGCGCGACTTTGCCATTGTCGCCACGGCCTTCGAGGTGCAGGTGCGCGAGGCACGCAAGGCCGGCATGGTGGGTGCCGTGTCCCTGCTGCTGGGCACCGTGGTCCCGTTCATCGTCGGCGCGCTGGTAGCGCGGGCGTTCGGCTACAACGATGCGGTCAGCATGACGACCATCGGCGCCGGCGCGGTGACCTACATCGTTGGCCCCGTGACGGGCGCGGCGCTGGGCGCCAGTTCCGACGTAATGGCGCTGTCGATTGCCACGGGCCTGGTCAAGGCCATCATCGTGATGATCGGCACGCCGTTCGCGGCCGGCTTCCTGGGCCTGAACAACCCGCGCGCGGCGATGGTGTTCGGCGGACTCGCCGGCACGGTCAGCGGTGTATCGGCCGGCCTGGCCGCCACGGATCGCCGGCTGGTGCCCTATGGCGCGCTGGTGGCCACGTTCCACACGGGGCTGGGTTGCCTGCTCGGGCCTTCGGTGCTGTACCTGGCCACCAAGGCGCTGGTGGGCTGAGCCCGATCCCGGCCAGCGGCAATCATGAGCCTGACACACACCCAGATTCGGCTAGCGTCGCTGCTGGCCAGCGGCTACCAGTTGACGATCAGACGGTCGCCTGTCGATGCGCAGCCCATGTGCGTGGAAGTCGTTCAGCCGGCATCACAGGAAGTGGCAGGACAGGTGCCGTGGCGGCACATCCAGCCGCTACTTCGCGCGAGACGGGTTGTACTGGATACGGGCGATGCCACGACAGCGACAGCGGTTGTGGCGCCCGGCGCCATCAAGACCGCGCGGGAACGCGATCTCCGGTAACGGCCAAACGTCCCTACAAGCCGGCATGGACCATCTTTGTGAACTGGTCGCCGTTGAACACAAAATTGCCCCATTTCTCATCGAACGCAGCCGTCGGCCTGGCCGCAATGATCTCGTCGAGCGACTTGCCTTGCTTCTTCAGGGTTGCCACGTTGTTGCGGACCGCGACCAGCATGTCGCGAAACTCGATCAGCTGCGCGCGCGTGCCGACCGCTCCGTGGCCAGGAACGACAATCGTATGCGCCGTGGTACGCGCCACTGCCTTGTTGGCCCATTGGATCGCGCCGTCGATGCTGCCGCCATCCTCATTGTCGATATAGGGATAGAAGCCGTTCCAGAAGGTGTCGCCGAGCACCAGGACATCTGCCTTCGCGAAGTAGACCCATAGATCTCCGTCGGTATGACCGTGGCCGAAGTTTTCCACTTCGACCCGGCTGCCCGCGAAATCGAAGGTCTTCCGGTCCTTGACCAGCAAAGTCGGCCGTGCATCGTCCGGCACCGGCTGGAATGTCCAGTTCCAGGCGTTGACATGCGTGGTTTCGGTCAGATGCCGGAAGGTATTCTCTTGCGCGACGATGGTGGCGCCGGCCGCATGCATGCCTGCATTGCCATCGGTGTGATCCCAGTGCCAATGTGTGTTCACGACGTACTTTGGCGGGGTCGGGCTGATCTTCTCAAGCGCGGCCCGCAGTTTCTCCTGCGACTTGCTGATGCCTGCATCGACCAGGAACTTCCCTTCCTTGCCGGAAAGCACCGTGATGTTGCCACCGGAGCCCATTAGCACGGTGATGTTGTCGCGCAAGGGCACAACGACGAGATCGGCATCGGCGCGACGCAGATACCGCGCGCCTGCACCGGTATGGAAGTAATCGTCTGGCGTAGTCTCCTGGCTGGCGGGCGATTGCATGGCGGGGACAACTGCGTTCGCCGCACAGGCCGGCAGCGGGCTCGCCGCAATGAGCGTGGAAAGGAATAGTCGCTTTAGCATGACGTCTTGTGTCTGATGCGGAGATGCAGGCGGGATTGCGAGCATCCGCGACAAGTATGGCCATGCCGGACGAGCGATGGCATCTGCGCCGGGGGGCGATTCAGGCCAAACGGCGGTGGCGTGGGGCCAGCGTCGGTGTCAAGGTCCGGGAACGACCGAGTCTGCTGCCGGCGTGGAAAATGTCGCGCGATACTGCTGGGGCGACACCCCGAACCGTCGCTTGAAGATTTGACGCATATTGTGCGGGTCGCCGAAGCCGCATTCGTACGCGACACGCTTGAGCGGAGCCTTGCCGTTTTCGAGCATGACGCGCGCCGCATCGACCCGGGCGCTTTCGACGAAGGCGGCGGGGGTCATCCTGGCTTCCCGCGCAAAGATCCGCGCGAAGTTGCGCAGGCTCATTTTCGCGACGCCGGCCAGGACGCTGACGCTGAGGTCGTCCGCGAGGTGTGCCAGCACGTATTCGCGCACCTGCGCGATCGGCGAGGTCGGCTCCGCGTAGGGCGTCAGGTAGGGACTGAACTGCGATTGGCCGCCCGCTCGCTGCATGACCACCAGCAGCCGTCTGGCGACGCTGAGTGCGACATCGTCGCCATGATCCTGTGCCAGCAGGTATAGCGAAAGGTCGATGCCCGCCGTCACCCCGGCCGACGTATAAAGATCGCCGTCACGTACGAAGATTCTGTCTGCCTCCACACGGGTGGTGGGGCAGAGGTGCCGGAGCGCTTCCGCATCATTCCAGTGCGTGGTGACGGTGCGGTCCTCGAGCAGGCCGGCCCGCGCGAGGGCGAAGGCGCCGTTGCAGATCGATCCGTAGCGGCGCGAGGCCGCGCACACGCGTCGCAGCCAATCATACGCACCTGCCTCCCAGATGGCCGCTGGCAAGTCCGGCCCGCCCGCGGCCAGGATCAGGTCGTAGCGGCTGTCCGACGGGTCGACGTCGGCATACGCGCGGTGCACCTTGAGCAGCAAGCCATTGGAGCAGGCAACCAGCGCGTCGTCGCCGATGCCGATGACCTCGATCTCGTAGCCCGCGTCACTGGGCACGAAGCGGTTCGCCTCGGCAAACACGTCCATCGGGCCACTGACGTCCAGGGCCTGCACGCCGGGAAAGACCAGCAGGGCAACAGTTCGAGTCATGGGCGTAGCTTCCAGGGCGCGGGACGAGGACTTCGTCGAACCCCGAACGATAGCGGAAAGGGGCTCCCGGGCGCCAGGCTTCCCGTGCCATGGCCGGAATTCCACGTCGTTTGGCGCAAGAAACACCCAGAATTTTCGGGTGACGGAGACTGGCACGAAAGCCACGCGGATTGGCACGTTCCAGCCGTCCGTCAACGCTGCCTTCAGCCATGCGCGCTGGAACAATCTCTCCTCAAGGGTCGAAGCCGTTTCGGCCTTCTCGCAGGAGTGAACAGAATGCATGAAGTTTCCCTGTCTCTGGCCGAGCGCGTCGGGCCGGCCTTTTCCGTCGACGGCATGTTGCTGGCCCGCAAGAAGACCCGTGAGGCGATCGCCGAGATCGCTGCCCGCGTCAAACCGGGCATGGTCGAGGAAGACGCCGTACAGATGGCGAGGCGTGTCCTGCTCGACGCAGGCCTTGCGCTGAGCTGGCATCCCACGCGCGTCCGCTTTGGCCGCAACACCATCAAGCCGATGAAGCTGGCATCCGAGCCGGGGGTGATCCTGCAGGACAACGACATCTTCTTCATCGACATCGCCCCTCGTCTGGACGCCTGGGAAGGGGATGGCGGCGCGTCGTTTGTGGTGGGGCAACATGCTGGCTACGCGCGTTGTGCGCGCGATGCCGAGGCGCTGTTCCACGAAATGCGCGGCATCTGGAAGCGCGACCGCCTGACCGGGCAGAGGCTTTACGCCGAAGCGGACCGTATTGCCGCGTCGATGGGCTGGGAACTCAACTTCGATCTGCCGGGCCACCGCGTATCGGACTTCCCGCACGCCACCATCCACACTGGCTCGCTGGCCGACTTCGATGCGAGCCCGTCGGCGATGCGCTGGATCCTGGAGATCCACATCCGTGATCCCGAGAAGCGATTCGGCGCGTTCTTCGAGGACATGCTGCTGGAAGACGAAGACTATCTGTGACTTCGGAAATACCTGCACCCGTCCGGTCCAGCCTGGACCAGAAACCTCCGTTCTTTGGCCGGATTCGCTCGCTGTCTGGCATGAGGGAAGCGTGCTGCACCGCCTACACTCCCCTTGAAGGCTCGTATGGGTATGCAGGGTCAGCGACGGGCCAGGTCGCGTATCGCGCTTCGTCTCAAGAAGGACGGTTTAGCGCACTTGTTTCAAGCTACTGAACCGGAGTTGCTCATGTTCGCGCTGCTTTCCGTCACATACGTTCTCCTGGCCGTACTGTTCGGCGGGTACTCAACCTATCTGCTCGCCACGTTGATCCCGGAAGACGTCCTGGAACAGGCAAGCCGGAACGGCAGATTTGCCGGGCTTTATGACAGTCCAATGGAGCATGCCACTCCGGCTACGGCGGATGCGACGGCATCAGGCTCCGCGTTGTAAAGGCGGATGACAAAAGTCAAAAAGGTGGGAAGTGCCTTACCCGATGTACCGACGTTGACATGAAAACCGCAGCCGTTCTGGTGTTTCCCGAGGTTCAGGGCCTGGATGTCTCCGGGCCGCTTGATGTCTTTGCGGAAGCCAATCGCTTTCTTTCTTCGGAAGATCAGTATTCCTTTGAAATTCTGGGAACTGAACCGGGACGGATACGTTGCTCCAATGGACTGGAAATCCATCCGGATCGCCTATTTTCTGAATCCGATGGCGCCTATGAGCTATTGCTCATCGCCGGCGGGCCCACGTTGCCTCAACAGAGCTTTGCGCCTTCCCTGTATTCATGGATCCGGGCAGCGTCTCTCAGTTCGACATGTATTTGCACAATCTGTAACGGCACATTCCTTCTGGCCAGAGCCGGTGTCCTCGACGGCAAGCATGTCACGACCCACTGGAATGATGCGGCCAGCCTTGCCCGGGAGTGTCCAACGGCCGTGGTAAGCCCTGACAGGCTGTATATCCAGGACGGCAATCTGGTGACGTCTGCGGGCGTCACGGCCGGGATCGACATGAGCCTCTATCTGCTTGCAAGAGACCATGGCCGGGAGGTAGCCATCCAGGTTGCCAAGCAGCTATTGCTCTTTACGCATCGCGCAGGGGGCCAGTCACAGTTCAGCCCTTACCTCAATACATCGGTGGAGCCCAGTTCATTGGTTTCGCGCGTGCACGAGTACGTGTTTGCCAATCTGACCGCGGACCTGTCGCTCAACGTCCTCGCGAACGTCGCGAGAATGAGCGTTCGCCACTTCACGCGGATATTCATGCGGGAGTCCAGCATCAGTGTGATGGACTTTGTCGAAGCCGTACGGCTGGACGCCGCCAGAAGCTTGCTTGAGACAACATCCAGGCCGATCAAGGCAATCGCCTATGAGTGCGGCTTTTGTACGGCACACCGAATGCGTTCGGTATTTCGAAGAAACCTGGGCATTTCACCGCAAGACTATCGCGCGCACTTCCTGGACCCTGCCTCGGGCTCACGACAGCTGCCGGATTTCCCGGCACGAGAGCAAAAGAGCCATCACGACACGATGATCAACGCCTGAAAAATAGTCCTTCTCGTCAGGGGCAGTGAAAGCGGCGGCGGCACGTATCAAGCATCCGGATCGCGGAATCCCATCAGTTACCAAGCGATGATGGCTTCAACATTGAAGTCACGTGGTGCATTTTTTGTATGTAGTCGGAATTACAGCAGGAGACAACGGTGAACGAACGAAGCAACGGTCGATATATTGATTTGCTAAAAGTCGCGGACGACGCGAAATTCAATGCCTTCCATGTATCGATTCTGGCGTGGTGCGCATTGGTCATCATATTTGACGGATATGACCTTGCTGTTTCCGGTATTGCGTTGCCGTCCATCATGAAAGACATGAATGTCGATGCTACCCGTGCGGGCATGATGGTTAGCTCTGCACTATTTGGGGCGATGTGCGGTGCGGTGTTGCTGGGGTCCCTGGCCGACCGTATCGGGCGGCGCCCATTAGCACGCCAGTCCGCAACATGGCCGCCTGTGCGCCTGAGCCAAGCCTGGCTGGATATGCGGGCGCAATCGCTTCACGCGATGAAATGCGCCGCAGCTGGAATATCTTGTTCCAGCGCTATCCGCTGGTGCTGATGCCTACGTCGTGTCGCCCGCCATTGCCGTGGGGCGCCGACCAGGGCTCCGTCGACGAAATGCGTCGCTTGCTGGAAATACAGAGTCCGCTAATGGCTGTCGCCGTGTGTGGGTTGCCAGGGCTCCACGTCCCGACGGGGCTGTCGCAGGGATTGCCTGTCGGCGTCCAGCTCGTGGCACCGGCGTTCCGCGAAATGCGGCTGTTGCACGCGGGCGCCATGATCGAGGCGGCCCACGGAATACTGACCCGGCAGCTATGGGCAAGGCACTAGGGGTACACACGTCCCAATCCACGTAGAAGTCATTCACGTCATTCAAAGTCATTCGAGTAAAGGTCATTCCAATGGATCGTCGACTACTCATGCTGGCCCTCGGCATGTTTGCCATGGGGACGGACAACTTCGTTGTTGCCGGCATTCTTCCAGGCGTCGCGGCATCGCTGCACACGACCCCCAGCCTGGCCGGCCAGATGGTCACCGTCTATGCGCTCTCCTATGCGATCCTGGCGCCGGTGATGGCGGCTGTCGCGGGGGCGTGGCCAAGAAAGCTGCTGCTGGTCACCGCGCTCGGTATCTTCGTCGTTGGCAATGCCATCACAGCCCTTGCAACGGATTTGAACACGGTCCTGTTCAGTCGCGCGCTGGCGGGCCTTGGCGCGGCGATGTTCTCTCCCACTGCGTTGGGTGTTGCCACGCTACTTGCAGATCCTGAGAGGAGAGGGCGCGCGCTTGCCACGGTGACCGCCGGCCTTGCGGGCGCAACGGCGCTGGGCGCTCCGATCGGCACGTTCATCGGCGGGTTCGGCAGCTGGAGAATCACGCTCTGGTTCGTCGCGCTCCTGGGGCTGATCGCGATGATCGGGATTGGGGCCATGCTGCGCTCGGTTCCTCAGCCTGCGCGCATCACGCTGCGCGAAAGGCTGACGCCATTGCGCGACATTCGCGTTGCCCTGACCCTGCTCACGTCCCTGTTTGCTTTCGGCGGGTTCCTGATGGTCTATACGTATGCCGGACTGGTGCTGGATCGGGTGACCGGCGGTGACGAACGCGTGCTGGCCGGCATGCTCCTGGTCTGGGGCTGTGCCGCGACGGTCGGGAACATGCTTGCCGGCCGCCTCGTCGACCGCTTCCACAGTCGCACGATCATCAATGCAGGTCTTTGTGTTGGCATTCTCAATTTCTGTGCGCTGCCATGGACTTCCGCATACATGGTCACCGCCGCAGCTGCCTTGATCATCTGGGGGCTGGTCGGGTGGGGATTGATTGTGCCGCAACAGCACCGTCTGGTAAAAATCGCGCCCCCAATGGCACCGCTGCTGCTCGCCCTTAACAATACGGCTACCTACGGCGGGCTGGCCTGTTCAGGTGTTCTCGGGGGCGTTGTGCTTCTGTTCATCGACCGGCAATACCTCAGTGTCGTGGGTGCCGGATTGATTGCGATCGCTCTGGTTTTCGCCGAGGCCGCGCATCTGTGCACTGCGCGCCTCTCCATGCGCATGCGCCCTATGCCTTCGTGAAGATCTCCAGAAAATGCTGGCTCGGATCCTCAAAATAGATCCGGCGACCGCCATCGTCCGTGTTGACTTCGCCGGGGCGGCGGCGATAGGGGTCCGCCCAAAACATCAGATTGCGCGCCCGGATGCGGCCGAAGCCTTGCTCAAATTCGGCGTCGCTGACCAGGAAGGCGTAGTGCTGCATGGCAACATCGCCTTCCGCGTCCATGAAGTCGAGCGTGACATCGTTGTCCAGCCGTACGGTAAGAAACGGCCCGAAAGGCACCGCTGCGGGACGTCCCAGGATCTCGCAAAGGAAGTCGGCTGACGCCTTCTTGTCGCGGGAAAACACGATGGTGTGGTTGAGCTGGATGGCCATGTCGCAATCTCCGGGACGGGGTGGATCTGCAAGGTCCAAACGTCTGAGCCTGCGCGGTTCGGCCACCCGCCGTTACCGCGCCACCCTGGCAGGGTACATGGATTCGACGCTCCGTGACGGGCGAGCCCTCGGCCGCCTTCCTGGCTGACAGCGCCCCCGCGCGGGGCTGGCTGCGGGATGCCGCGCATGTGCGCGATTCGACCGAGCCATACTTGGCAGGTATGGATTGAGACACCATCGGTCTTGGACGTCTGAATAGCCGCGGTCCATACTTTTCTCGCCAATCCCGCAATTCCCCACGGCATACCTCAGATAAGAAAACGCGACACAAGGAGACAAGCGATGTCCGAACTGAATACCAAGCAACTGCTGGAACTGGTCAATTCCCGGCAGGTCGGGCCTGCCGATGAGCGGGTGCGCGCCATCACCGCGCAGATTGTCGGCGACCTGTTCCGCACCATCGACCAGTTCGACGTGACACCCGATGAATTCTGGGCTGCGGCGAAGTGGCTGACGCGACTGGGCGAGGCCGGCATGGTCGGCCTGATTACCGCTGGACTGGGTTTCGATCGCCTGCTGGACATCCGCGAGGACGAGGCAGACCTGGCCGCAAGCCGTGAACTGGGTACGCCGCGCGCCATCGAAGGGCCGCTTTATATTGCCGGTGCACCGCTTCACCAGCGCGAGGTACGGCTGGACGAGGGCAACGAGGGCAAGGGCGAAGTCATGGTGATGGAGGGCCGCGTGCTGGACCTGGAAGGCAAGCCCGTGCCGAATGCCATGGTCGATGTCTGGCACTGCAATGAACTGGGCCGCTACTCCCATTTCGACCCGGACCAGCCCGACTACAACCTGCGCCGCCGCATTCAGACCGACGCCGAGGGCAACTACCGCTTCCGCAGCTTCCTGCCTCCCGGCTATGCCATTCCGCCGAACAGCCCGGTTTCGGAACTGTTCACGCTGCTGGGCCGCCACGGCAATCGTCCCGCCCACATCCATTTCCTGGTGTCGGGAAGCGACAAGCGCGCGCTGACCACGCAGATCAATATCCCGGGGGACACCTTCCTCGACGACGACTTCGCCTTCGCCACGCGCGACGGCCTGGTGGTGTCACTCGAAAAAGTGCAGAACCCCGCGGGCTATGAATCGCTGGGCGTGAACGGCCCCTTTACCCGCGTGCGCTTCGACTTCCGCCTGCAGGATGCCGTCAGCGCGGACGAGGTCGAGCCGGCCAGCCGGTACGCGCGGGCGGCCTGAACGCGCACGACTGCATAGGGCAGGCAAGGCGGCGCGCATGGCGCCACCTTGCCGCGCAGCCTGGTCAACCAGACGCTGTACACAAGACCGACGGTACGGGTAGCGGCCACAGAAGCCATCAAGCGCCCGGCCTGGATGATGGTGGAGACATGACACACAAGTTCCTGAAGCTTGCGGGTGCGCTCGTGCTTGGCGCGGCCGCATCGTTGCCCCTGGCCGCACAGACGGCGGCACATTCGGCAGCAACGCGCCCCAATATCCTGCTGATCGTCGCCGACGATCTCGGGTACTCCGATATCGGCGCCTTCGGCGGGGAAATCTCCACGCCGAACCTGGACCGCCTGGCGTCCAGGGGCCTGAAGATGACGAGCCTGTACGCGTCGCCGTTCTGCTCGCCCACGCGTGCCATGCTGCTGTCCGGCACAGACAATCACCTCGTGGGCTTTGGCGGCATGGCCGAGCTGATGACGCCGCAGCAACGCAGCCGCACGGGTTATGAGGGATACCTCAACGAGAAGGCATTGTCGTTCCCGCAACTGCTGAAGGATGCCGGCTATCGCACCTATATGACCGGGAAATGGCATCTCGGCGTCAAGGACGAGCACGGCGCCAAGGCCCGTGGCTTCGAACGCAGCTATGCCATGCTCAACGGCGGCGCCAGCCATTTCGACCAGACCGGCATCATCACCTTCGACGAGAACAAGACGCCAGAGGCGATGTACCGGGAAGATGGCAAGCCGGTCACCATCCCCTCCGATTTCTATTCCAGCACCTTCTTTGCCTCGAAGCTGATCGACTATATCGACGCCGACAAGGGCTCCGGGAAGCCGTTCTTCGGCTACCTGGCGTTCACCGCGCCGCACTGGCCGCTGCAGGCGCCGGACGCCTACATCCGCAAGTACGAGGGCAAGTACGACGTCGGCTACGACGTCATCCGCGCGCGACGGCTCGAAAGGATGAAGGCATTGGGCATCGTGCCGGCGGACATGCAGGCCTACCAGGGCAATCCCACATGGCCGAAGTGGAGCACGCTGAGCGAGGAGCAACGCCGGCAGGAGTCCCGGCGGATGACAGTCTATGCCGCGATGGTCGAGGCCATGGATGCCGAGATCGGCCGTGTGCTGGACTACCTCGAAAAGGAGAAGCAGCTCGACAATACTGTGGTGATCTTCATGTCCGACAACGGCCCCGACGGCAATACCGTGCTCGATGAAGGCGCGACCCGTGCCTGGGCGGAGAAGCATCGCGACAACAGCCTGAAGAACGTCGGCAGGCCGGGCTCGTTTGCCGAGTACGGCCCGGGTTGGGCGCAGGTCGGCGCCGCGCCGTTCAATCTGTACAAGGCGTTCATGTATGAGGGCGGCATCAGTGTGCCGGGCATCGTGGTGATGCCGGACGGCGTGCGGCGTGGCCAGACCTCGAGCGTACCCGCGCACGTGACCGATATCGCGCCGACGCTGCTGGCGCTGGCTGGAGCGACGGCACCCACCGATACCTACCGGGGACAGCCAATCGCGCCGATGCGTGGCAGTTCGATGCTGCCCTTCCTGACGGGCCAGCGCGCGGTGGTGCACGAGGAGTTCCGCATGGGTTGGGAACTGAACGGGCGCAAGGCCATGCGCAAAGGCAACTGGAAGATCGTGCAGGCCAATGCGCCGTGGGGCAAGGACCGCTGGGAACTATACGATCTGTCGGCCGACCGTTCGGAACTGCATGACCTGGCCGCCAGCCGCCCGGACAAGCTCAAGGAGCTGGTGGCCGCCTACGAGGACTACCGCAAGGCCAACGGCGTGGCGGAGTTCGAAGGGTTGGCGCAGCGCAAGGGCTACAGCAATGGCACGTCCTACTACGAGGATATCCGTGGGCTGGACAAGTAGGGCTGCCAGCGCCGGCGTGGCCGTCCTGCTGGTCCTGGCCGTGCCGGGCACAGGCGTGGGCGCCGCGCCGACAGTTGGGTCGGGGGCCGCCCGTTCCGCGCCGGACACCGCTCGCGCGGCACAGACCGACGGCCTGTGCGAGCGCTATCGCGGTGTACCGGAAGGCTTCGGCCGCGGCAGCGCAGGCCATCCGAACCGTGCCGGCATGGTCCGCCTTCCGGGCGGCACGTTCCGGATGGGATCGGAGCAGGGATATCACGAAGAGCGCGAGGTCCATGCCGTCAGCGTGACCGCGTTTTCGATCGACCGCCATGAAGTTACCAACGCGCAGTTTGCCGCCTTCGTGCGCGCCACTGGCTACGTGACCGTGGCCGAGCGCCGCAGCGGGGCCACGCCGGCCGGCTCAGCCGTCTTCGTGCCGCCCAAAGCGGGCGGCCCGGCGGATGCCGCCTACCGATGGTGGGTTTGGGTGCCAGGCGCCAACTGGCGCCACCCGGCCGGCCCCGGCAGCACCATCAGCGGCAAGGACAACCATCCGGTGGTCCATATTGCCCACGAAGACGCCAGGGCCTACGCCGACTGGATGGGCCGCTCGCTGCCGACGGAGGCGCAGTGGGAATACGCTGCCAGGGGCGGCATGGACGGTGCGGCCTATGCCTGGGGCAATGTGCCCCGGCCCAACGGGCGCGAAATGGCCAACACCTGGCAGGGCAGCTTTCCGCAATCCAACAGCCGCGCCGACGGCCATGCCGGCAGCGCGCCAGTGGGCTGCTTTCCGGCGAACGGGTACGGCCTGTACGACATGATCGGCAATGTGTGGGAGTGGACCAGGGACGAGTACCGGCCGTTCCATGCCGCGGCGCCTGCCGTCGATCCACTGGTAGCGACCCGCAACCCAGGCGAGGCGCCCGGCAGCACCGGCGAAATCGCCAGGGTCATCAAGGGCGGATCCTTCCTGTGCGCGCCGGATTTCTGCGTGCGCTACCGGCCAGCGTCGCGCCAGCCGCAGGAGGCCGGCGTGTCGACGATGCACGTGGGTTTCCGGACGGTGGTCAATGAATGAGGCCTTCTTCGATAACTTGCTGCAGGGCGCAGCGGGCTAGCGCTTGCCAGGCCGCACGTCCGCCATGACGGACGCGATGTTCTCCACATTCTCCAAGTCCAGCACCGCATCGATGACGCGTGCGATGTTGGCCTCGGGGATGACGTCCCGCGCGTTGTCGCGGAATTTCTCTACCAGTTCTTGCGTGCTCATATAGCTGGCCGGATCGGGAGAGGGGCTTCCTTTCGGATAGCGCCGCTCGCCGACAAAGGTCTGGCCGCGCGCGGCCACTTCGATCCTGGCCGGCCGGCTCGCCGCATGCCCCGTCAGAAGCGCCACATAGTCGGGGTGCACGGCATGCTCGACCTTGTCCATCAGGCGCATCACGGATTCGCCGAAGACCAGTTCCGGATCCTGCCAGGCCTTTCCTGGCGGCACGCGATGGGCGCCCAGCGCGATGCCGTGCGCGATGCTGAACTGCGCGTCATGCACATGCCGGATCTCCCGGTTCAGCCAGACGGGCTGCTCGACAAAGCCTTCGACCCATACCTTGATGCCGTCGATCTCGTCGGGCCGCAGTTCATTCTGATCGACGATCTCATTGAGGCTGTCCAGCAAGGCATGCAGGATGCGGCAGTGCGGGTAGGGCTTGTAGGCCTGCTCGGCGGGAAACTGCCAGTCATGGCCCAGTGCCGAGAGGATGCGTTCCGGCTCCCAGCGCGTGGTGCCGATAAAGCGTGGGAAACCGTATTCACGGTCATCGAGAATCTGGAAGTCACCCCGATGGCCCAGTTCGGCCATGTGTGCCGCAGCCATGGCCGCCTGCGTCAGCGCGCCGGCAAGCAGATACTTGATGGTGGAGCTGGGCGCATGCTGAAACCAGGCCACTTGCGAGTTCACCGGGCTGATGCTGCCGGCAATCCCCAACGCGTGCGCGATCGTCTCCGCGCCTGATCCCTTCAGTCTGGCGATGGCCGCCGTAGCGCCGAATACGGTGCTGCTGTAGCCATAGATCTTCGGTGGCGACACCTTGCCGTCCTTGGTGTCGCGCAGGTAGTCCATGGCCTTGCCGAGGCGGTAGGACATCTCGTGCGAGATGGCGAGCGCAGCAATCAGATCCTGGCCGGAGCTGCCCAGCGATTCGCCGATCGCCAGTGCGCCGGGCAGGACATAGGGCGTCACATGGCCCGGCGGTACCACCGCGTCCATGTCGAGCGCATTGATCAGTTCGCCGTTGGCAAAAGCCGCGCCGACCACCGACACCCGTTGATCAGTCCCGATGATGGTGGCGTCGCCCGCGACTCCACCCATCCATGCGCCATAGTCGATCCCGATCTTGCCCTTGGGCTGATCGACAGCTGCCAGTGCGCATCCGAGCGAATCGAGAACGATGCGCTTGCATTCGTCCACGACCGCTGCTGGCAGCGTGTCGTATGCGCTTCGTTGCGTGAAATCTGCCAGCTGCTCGACGATCGTTGTCGTTGTTGTCATTGCATGCTCTCCTGAATCAAGTGCCAGGCCTCTGGTCCAGCGGCAAGTCGGGACCCGAGCCGTTACTTCGAAGCCTTACCGCACGATTGGTGGAAGTCCGGCGCCCAGCGCCTGATGACCTCGCCATCCATCCGCCATCCGATGCACTTGTCCCAGTGAGGCTTCGGCGCTGTGGCCAACGGGGGATGGACGCGCGGTGCCGGCAAAGCTTCCCATTCCGCGCGGCGGAGTTCGCCTCCGATGGTCTGATATGCCACCGTACCGAGATTCATCAGCAGTTCGCGCAGGTGCGTACAGCCACGAACGCCGCCCAGCGTAGCTTCGATCGCCTTGCGCCAGCCTCTCGACATACTGGCGCCCACCAGTCCCTGCAGTGGCGGGCCCCCATCATTGCATTCGGGAAATGGCGTGGCGGGCAGCGCCGCGGCCACGGCCTGGACGGTGTAGGCGCTGTCCAGCGTGACACGAACCTGCATGTGGTGTACGGGCACGTCAGGAGGCTGCTCGCCGTCCTCCCAACTGGGCCACACATGGGTCTTGGTGTCCTTCAGTTCGCCTTCGATGTCCCATAGCCCGTCATCGCGCCGAAAGCCTCGCATCACGATGGCACGCGTGTGCACGTGGCGCCGTGGTGCTGGCGGCGGCAATCCGCGCGTGTCCTTTTCGTCGATATTCAGGGCGGGGGACGGGTCTTCATGCATGGGAACTTCTCGGGGAACGCGTCGCTGTTTGCAGATTTCCAGCACGGTACTGCCGTGCATCGCCAACCATGCTACGTCGGGGATGTCCCTGCCGCCCAGTCCTGACATGAAGCCGTTCCGTACATTGGAAGTACCACGCGCGGCCAGCGCCATCGCGGCTGAGATCATCGAATCGAGTAATAAATCAATCATTGACAAATCACCGATATGCCAATAGTCTGACGATTCGTCGGCATTGGGCCGATTTGCCTTGGTGAGTCGCGGCAGGTGCCATTGCCGCAGGCAGCAGTCTGCAATGAGAGTATTCGATCCGGACCGGTGGGTGTTCGCCACCAAATTGTTCCTGGCTGGCGTGATCGCCTATGCGGTCTCCGTGCGCGCCGGACTGCCACAAAGCTATTGGGCAGTCGTGACCTGCTGCGTGGTGATGAACCCGACCACTGGCGCGATCCACAGCAAGGCGATCTACCGCTTCTGTGGAACGCTTGGCGCTGGCATCACGTCGTTGCTGCTCGCAAGCGTGTGCGCCAATGCTCCACTTTTGATGATCATGCTGGCCGGCCTTGTGTCGACGCTGGCGTTTGCCGCGGCGCTTCTCGACCGCACACCGCGGGCGTATGGATGGCAGCTCTTCGGCGTGACGGTGATCCTTGTAGTCGTTGCCGGCGTGGATGCGCCCGCGAACATGTTCGATACGGCACTCGCGCGCGTCTGCGAAATCGGCGTGGGGATTGCGTGTTGCGCATTCGTCGACAGTGTCCTCGCGCCGCGCTCGCTGGCGCCGGCGTTGTACATGCGCCTGCAATCATGGCTGGACCACATGGGCGCCTGGATGGACCACGCGATGTCGGGACATGGCGATGACGCGCAGACCCTGGCTGACCGAAGCCGGGTCATCATGGACATCACGGCAATGTCGGCATTGGCCGGCCAGCTCGCTTACGATCCGCAGGTCAGCGCCTGGAAGCGCCAGTGCGTATTCGCGATCCAGGGCTGCCTGCTGCAACTGGTACCGATGTTGTCGGGCCTGGAGGCATCTTGTCGTGCGAGTTCGGGAGATCCCGACGCTCAGGTAGCCGGGCTACTGAGGCAAAGCCGCCAGGACCTGGCCGCTGACATAGCAGCGCTGTGGTCGGACGTGCGGCAGATTCACGCTTCCCTGACAACGGGGGAACCGTTGCCCTCCGCGCTGGTGCAGCGTGTTCGGCAGGCGAGGGCGTTCCCGCTGCCGCCGGATGCGGGCCTGGTCGCGCGCGTATGCGGCGGCATCCTGCTCGCCTATGCGGCGCTTTGTGGCCTGTGGTGGGTCACCGGGTGGTCGTACGGTGCCAACGCAGTCCTGATGGGGGTGGTGGCGATCGCCTTCTTCGGCAATCTGGACGAGGCCGGCAAGGCCATCACGACCTTCGCCCGCTTCACTGCAACGGCACTGGTGCTGGCAGCGATCATCAGCTACGGGTTGTTACCGCTGGCTGCGGATTTTCCCGCCCTGGTCGTGGCCATGGCGCTGTTCCTGCTGCCGATTGGCGCATGGGCAGCATCCAATCCCATGGCGATCCTTTTGCTTGGCGTAGGGCTGAGCAACACCAACCTGCAGGCGGTGTACACCCCGGCCGAGCTGGGTGTGTTCCTGGACTGTTGCCTCAGTTCGCTGCTGGGCGTTTTGGTGGCCCAGGCGTGCATCGGCATGATGCGGCGCATGGGATCTGCCCATGCGTTGCAGCGCCTGGCACAAGCTGGCCGCGCAGACCTGTTGCGCCTTGCACGGCAGGGCAGCGTGGGCAATCCGGAGGCCTACGCCAACCGTACCCTGGACCGGATCGCGGCCATGGTCAGCCGCCAGGCGACTTCGCATGCCGCAGACGCGGCGGCGACGCAGCTTGCGGTGCTGCGCGCAGGTGTGGCGATCGCTTCGCTGCGCCATGCGACCACGTCGCTGACGGGCGACTTTCGACAAGCTGTGGAAGCGCTGATGGCCGCGATTTCGGCGACCCTCGATGGAAAGGGACGGGTGGACGAGCTCCTGCCCCTGATGAACCACGCACTACGCAGGGCAGGCGACGCGTCAAGGCCGGAATGCCGCGAGGCCCTGCGCAGCCTGACATGGCTGCGTCTCGCGTTGCCGGCGGCGTCGACGGTGCTGGAGCCGCAACGATGATGGGCGGCTTCGACATTGCCGGGGTCTTCTTCTCCCCGTTGCTGCTATGCCTCTTTTCAGGGCTGCTGGCCCGAGTCGTCATCTCGAAGGTACTGGAACGGGCAGGGCTCTACCGCCTGGTGTGGAACCGCCCGCTGTTCGACATGGCCCTGCTCATCCTCCTGGTCGGCGCGGAGTTTGCACTGCTTCGCGTCCTCATCTAGCCAAACTTTCCAATGCGCTCAAAGGCATTTCCGTACCCGCTGCTCAAGATCGGCGTGACCGTGTTGCTCGCACTGCTGGCGAGCTGGACGCTGTGGCAACTCTACGCGTACTACACCTACGCACCCCAGACGCGCGACGGCCGGCTCCGTGCCGATACCATCCCGCTGGCGGCCGACGTGTCGGGGCGCGTGGAAGCCGTGCTGGTCCATGACAACGAGGTCGTGAAGCGTGGCCAGACGCTGTTCGTGATTGACACGGCGCGCCTGACCAATGACCTTGCGGAAGCCGATGCGGCCGTCGCGACTGCACAGGCACAGCTCGCGTCCGCGCAACGCGAGGACAAGCGATACCGGACGCTGGCCGACGTCGTCGCGCCGCAGGAGGTGGACAATCGCCGCTCCGCTGTCGAGGAAGCGCGGGCACGACATGCCCAGGCGCTTGCCAGCCGGGAACGTGCGCGTATCAACCTGGACCGCGCGAAGGTCGTGGCGCCGGTCAACGGCATTGTGACCAACTTCTCGCTGCGGCCCGGCGCCTATGCGACAGCCGGCCAGCCCGTGATGGCCTTGCTGGATCGCGACAGCTTTTATGTGTCCGGCTATTTCGAAGAAACCAAGCTGGCGCGCATGCATGCCGGCATGAGTGCGCAGGTGCGGATCATGGGCGAAGATCGCCCACTGCGCGGCCACGTGGAAGGCGTATCGGCCGGTATCGAAGACCGGGAGCGGACCACTGCGCCCGGCACGCTGCTGGCCAATGTGAATCCGACATTCAGCTGGATTCGCCTCGCGCAGCGCGTGCCGGTGAGGATTGCACTGGACGAAGTGCCGCCCGGTGTCACGCTGGTCGCCGGACGCACGGCGACGGTGTCGCTCGAAGAAAGCGATTCCACGATCCGCAAGCCAGCAGGCACCACAGAATGAGGGCCGCATACGTGGCTGTGCTTGCAGCCGCATTGTCCGCCTGCACAGCTGTCGGCCCCGACTATGTGCCGCCGCCAGGGCCTGCGGTTCACACGGATGCGTTCGAGGCCGCCGGTTCCGCGGCGCTTTCCTCCGATCCCTTGCCGCCCCAATGGTGGCGTCTGTATGACGACGCGCAGCTCGATGCCTTGGTAGCGCAAGCGCTGCGCATCAATACGGACCTGCGCGTCGCGCTCGCGAATCTGGAGCGCGCGCGGGCGGAGGTGGACGAAGTGCATGCCACCTACGGCGTGCAACCGGTTGTCGAAGCTGGCGTATCAGTTGGCCAGGCATCCACATTGGGGATCAGCCGGCCCGCCGGAACGCATGGTGTGGTCAGCGCGGGCCTGGGCATTGCCTACGAGGTGGACGTGGCCGGCCGCATCCGTCGCACGCTGGAGTCTGCGGAAGCCAGCGCGCTCGCGCGCCAGGCCGCGTACGAACTTGCGCAGGTTACGGTTGCCGCAGGTGTCGTCGGCGCATATACAGACGCCTGCTCAGCCGGCGCGCGCCTGAAGGTGGCGCGAGAGTCGGTGGCATTGCAGCGGCAAAGCCTGACGCTGACTGCCAGGGGCGCGTCGGCAGGCATCTATTCGAGCCGTGACACCTTGCGCTCCCAGGCGCTGCTTGCACAACTCGAGGCTGTGGTCCCGCCACTCGAAGGCGCGCGCCGGACGGCGCTCTACAGCCTTGCGGTCCTGACGGGACATGCCCCCACCGACTTTCCGCAGGTCCTGGGCCAATGCGAGACGATTCCCGCGCTTGCCCAGCCGCTGCCGGTTGGGGATGCCGCGGGCATGCTCCGGCGGCGGCCGGATCTCCGGCGTGCAGAGCGCGAGCTTGCAGCCGCGACAGCACGGATCGGCGTGGAGACGGCCGGCTTGTATCCGACCGTCACGCTAGCGGCAAGTATCGGCACAACGTTCCGCACTGGCGGCGAGCCGTTCAGCGGCTCCGCGTTCCAATACGGCCTGGGCCCGGTGATCTCGTGGACATTCCCGAATCAGAAAGTGGCCAGGGCCCGCATCGACGAAGCAGGCGCCGCCGCCCGCGCCGCACTCGCGCAGTTCGACGGAAGCGTGCTCAATGCACTGCGCGAAACGGAAAGCGCACTGACGCTCTACGTACGTCATATCGAGGAGAATGACCGGCTGCGCCAGGCGCGAGATGCAAGCCTGGCAGCCGCGCGGCTGCAGCAACGGCTGGCGGCGGGCGGTACGGTGTCCAGCCTGGAACGTCTCGATACGGAGCGCGCGCTTGCCATTGCACAGGGCGCGCTGGCAGCCTCCGATGCGACGCTTGCCGCCGACAGGGTCAGGATTTTTCTCGCGCTCGGCGGCGGCTGGGAACGTGCAGGGTCTTGACGGTGAAATGATATAAAAATCAATCGTTGATAAATCACTGAAATAGCAGTAGGATTGAGGCATCCTTTTTAACGTAGCAACCGGAGCCCCTAGGGCGACTCAGCCATGGATGCCATCGAAAGCACCTTGCATGCCTTCACCGCAGCGATCCAGCCCGCCAGGCGCGCCTGGACCCAGGCTGCGGCAACGGTCATGGCGGACGAAAGCCTGACCATGTCCCTGGCCGTGGTGATCGTGCTGACCCACCGCCGTGCGGATGTGCACCAGAAGATGCTGGCCGATGAGGTCGGTGTCAACCCGGCCGCGATTGTCCGTCTGTTGGACCAGGGCGAGGCTGCGGGGCTGCTGGACCGGCATGATGCCCCGACGGACCGCCGCATCAAGGTCGTGAAACTGACCCGCAAGGGACGCCAGCTCGCCGATCGTCTGGAGAAGGTCGCCTCAGCACTGCGTGTGGAACTGCTCGGCGATGTTCCCCAGGAGGATATCGAGGCCGCTACGCGGGTCTTGCGCCTGCTGGAGGAAAGATCGCTCCGGTACCTGACGGAAGCAGGCCAGCAGTGAAGTAGCAACAGGTTTAACTGCGTGCCCGGCAAGCGGCACGCAGGGGCGGGCAGGTAGTGACGGATGGTCGCTCGCTCGAGCGAAAGAAGTGGTGGATCGTTCTGCGCTTCTGCTTGCCGCGCCGGCCGGCAGCTGGATGCGCCCCATGCCGTTCGGCGTCAGCAGCAATGTGGCGACGACGGATGGAATGAGCATGACACCCGAAGATTCGGAAGACGCCATGGACTGGCGCGACTGGGAAAACTTCTGCCGGGTCGTGGAAGCCGGCAGCTTCACGGCGGCAGGCAGCAAGGCTGGCCTGCCGAAGTCCTCGGTCAGCGCATCCGTGACACGGCTTGAACGCCAGATCGGCGTTCGGCTGCTGGAGCGAACCACGCGACGCGTGCGCGTGACCGAAGCCGGCGAAGTCCTCTATGCACGTTCATCGCCACTGCTGTCGGCGCTGCGCGACGTGGCCGCCGATGCGAAATCGACGACGCCGGAAGTCAGGGGGACGTTGCGGATCAGCGCCCCCTATGAGAGCGGATGGCTGCACCTGTCCCCGGCACTCGCGGAACTGCTCAGAAAGTACCCGGACCTTCGCGTCGAGATCGACGAGTCGCGCGTGGTGCCAGACCTGGTTGAACAAGGGTACGACGTGGCCTTCGTCAGGACCACCACGCAATTGCCGGGCAGTTCCATGGTGAGCAGGCGGGTGGTGGCAATGGACCGTGCCTTCTATGCATCCGCGGCACTGTGCAAGGCGCGTGGATTTCCCGAGTGGCCACAGGATCTTGAAGCATGGCCCGCTATCGCGGAACCCGACGACCAGTTCTGGGAGTTTTGCAAGGACGGCAAAGAGGTGGAGCGCGTGTGCGTGCAGCCACGCATGCGGACCTCCAATGGAGAGATGCGTGCGCGCGCCGCGATCGACGGGCTGGGCGTTGCCCGCTGTGCGTCGAGCTTTGTCGAAACCTATCTCCGGCGCGGTGAACTCGTGCGGGTCCTGCCCTCGTTCACTTCAACGCCGTCCAGGATCTATGCACTGACTCCCGCGCGCCGGCTGATGCCGCCCAAGGTGCGCGCGTTGCTGGACGCCGTCGGGAGCGTCAACGAGTAGTGGACCCGGATGCTCGTGCGTGCGCAACCGGCATCGATGGCTTGATCTCGTACCCGGCTATCCGCGGATTTCCGCTGCAGCCGGCGCAAGCAAATGAACCAGCCGGTTTACGCCGCGCTCGTCAATCTCTGACTGTGCGACAACGAAGCTGAGGCTTCCCACCGCCCGCCCGTCTTCATTGAGGATGGGCGCCGCAATGCCGACCCGCCCGGGATCAATCTCTCCGTATGAGACCGCATGGCCTTGCCTGCGAATGCGCGTGAGCGTCTGGCGGAATGTCGCCCAGTCTTCGCCCAGGCCTGCAGCCCCGATCTCGGCAGCGTGCCTGGCATACATGGCCTGCAGCGCGCGTGTTTGCTGAAACGCAAGAATGACGCGCGATGTCGCGCCACGAAACATGATCATGGGGCGGCCGCGCTCATAGCTCACCACGGCTTGCGGCCCCTGGTTGAGTACCTGGTGTACGCACAGGACTGAGTCGCCAAACGCGCGGCAAAGCAGCATGACCGAGCCGGGCGGCGCGTAGACGATCAGTTCCTCCATGATCGGCCGCGCCTGCTGCAGCATCGGGTCCGTCAGCTGAATCTGCCGATCCAGTTGGATGATGGCCGGCCCGAGCACATACCGGCCGGCGCCAGCCGTCGCCACCAATCCCAGTTCCATGAGGTTCGACAGGTAGCGATACGCGCTGCTGATCGACACCTCCAGCCGACCGGCTACTTCCTCGGCCGTCCAGACCGGCTTCTCCAGCGAAAACAGCGTCAGCACGCCAAGTGCCCGATCCGTGGCCATTCCACCCTTGCTCCGATGTCAGATGCCGCGAGCATAACACCAATCACACCCTGAATGAATGCAAGATTCCCGCCATCTGAACTTAGTGGTAAACGTGAACTGCATTATTCGCATATTATGCGAATAATACAGACATCCGATCGCGAGCACCCAGGAGATCCCATGAAACTCGTCAGCTTTGCACACGGTGGCCGCCAGGGCTTTGGCGTAGTCGTCGGCGACCAGATTGTTGATCTTGAGCCACACCAAGCCACTGTCGGCGCCAGCCTTCACGACGCGCTGTCGCGCGGCACGCTGGGCCGTATCGCCGATATCGCTGCCACGGCCCGGCCCACGCTGGCACTTGCCGAAGTGGAGTACTTGCCGGTGATTCCGGACCCGGGCAAGATCCTGTGCGTCGGCATCAACTACGCGTCCCATGTGCGCGAGACCGGCCGCGAGATGCCGCAGTACCCGATGTTCTTCACGCGCTTTGCCGATTCGCAGGTGGCGCACGGCCAGCCGATCATTCGCCCGCGCATCTCGCAGAAGCTGGATTTCGAAGGCGAACTCGCGGTGATCATCGGCAAGACCGCGCGCCATGTGCGTGCCGAAGATGCGCTTGGCCATGTGGCCGGCTACGCCTGCTACAACGACGGCAGCGTGCGCGACTGGCAGAAGCACACCATCCAGTTCACGCCGGGCAAGAACTTCCCGCAGACAGGCGCCTTCGGCCCGTGGCTCGTGACCACCGACGAGATTCCCGATCCGTCGCAACTGACGCTGACGACGCGCCTCAATGGCGAGGTCGTGCAACAGGCGCGCACCGACGACCTGATCTTCAGCGTCGGCGACGTCATTGCCTATTGCTCCACCTTCACTGAACTACGTCCGGGCGACGTGATCATCACCGGCACCACCGGAGGCGTCGGCGCGTTCCGCAATCCGCCGCTGTGGATGCGTCCCGGCGACACCGTCGAGGTGGAGATCTCCGGCATCGGCATCCTGCGCAACGGGATTCGGGATGAGTAAGCCGTGTGTTGCGTACCGGATTGCCGGGTAAGGAGAGAGCCATGACCCATTCCCATTCCCCAACGCTCACCGCCGCCGTGCTCGTGGTCGGCGCCGGTCCGACGGGCCTGACGCTGGCCAATATTCTCGGGCAGCACGGCATCGACACGATCCTGATCGATCGCAAGCCCGGTACGGTGTCGGAGCCACGCGCGGTGTCCATCGACGACGAATCGCTGCGCACGATGCAGGCCATCGGTCTCGCCGATGCGGTGCTCAAGGACGTGGTCGCAGGCTATGGCGTGCATTACCTGACGCGGCCCGGCGGGCGCTGCTTTGCGAAAGTGGAACCGACCGCAAGCGAGTATGGCTATCCGCGACGCAATGCCTTTCGCCAGCCGCTGTTCGAAGCCACGCTTCGCGAAGGGCTACGGCGGCATGCGTCGGTGCGCGTGCTGTTCGAGCATGCGCTGCAGTCGCTGGCGCAGGACGAGCAGGGCGTGCACGCAGTGCTGGAAGGACCAGAGGGCACAGTCCTTGTCGAAGCGGCCTATGCCGTCGGTACCGACGGCGGCCGCAGCTTCGTGCGGCAGTCCATCGGCGCGACGCTGGTGGGCTCGTCGTTCAAGGCGCGCTGGCTCGTGGTCGATACCGAGAACGACGCTGACCCGTTCTGGCAGACGCGTGCCTACTGCGACCCGGCGCGGCCCATCGTCGAAGTGCCCGGGCCACACCACACGCGCCGCTTCGAGTTTCTGCTCAAGCCGCGCGAGACCGACGAGGACATCCTGCGGCCCGAGCGGATCGCTGAACTGCTGCGCCCGTTCCTGGGTGACCGTCCCGCGCAGGTGGTACGCAAGACCGTGTACACCTTCCATGCACGCGTGGCGGACCGCTGGCGCGTGGGACGCGTCTTCCTGGCCGGCGATGCAGCGCATCTGACGCCTCCGTATGCAGGGCAGGGCATGAACAGCGGCGTGCGCGATGCGCACAACCTCGGCTGGAAGCTCGCAGCGGTGCTGCATCGCAAGTTGTCGCCGGCCGCGCTCGATTCCTATGAGGCCGAGCGTCGCGATCATGCCTGGGCACTGATCCGCCTGGCGCTGAACCTCGGCATGGTGATGGCGCCGCGCAATCGCCTCGTGGCGTGGGCCTGGACCGCGTTCTTCCGTGCCACGGCGCTGGTGCCGCCGGTGCGCGACTACTTCCTGCAGATGAAGTTCAAGCCCAAACCGCGCTTTCACGACGGTCTGCTCGTGACCAGCCAGGCCGATACCGTAGACCTGGTCGGGACCATGCTGCCGCAGCCGACCGTACGAACCGCCGACGACAGGAGCGTGCCGCTCGACGAAATCACCGGCCACGGCTTTTCCCATATCGCGATCGGTGCCGAAGCCATGGTGGCCGACGCTGACCTGAACGACGTGGCACGGGCGATGTGGCGCAGGCTCGGGACGCGGCGCGTCGTGCTGCTGTCGGCCATGGATCCGCAGGCCGTGCGGAGGGCCCGGGAGCGCGGCTATATCCCGGTGGCGCTCCCGGCCGAGTCGATGCCGAAGACGCTGGGTGCGCTCGCCGGCAAGGTGGTGGTCGTACGGCCGGACCGCTGTGTCGCCGGCGTATTCGGCCGCGACGACGCCGAGGCCTGGGCTGCCGCATTCAGCGCGCGGCTCGGCATGGATCTCGCCGCCCACGACAAGGCTGGTGAAGCGCTTGCGCTGCCCCGTGCCGCACTGAACCGCTAACCCCTGAGGGTCAAGATGACTACGCTACAGACCAGCACGCCACTCCGGCTGCATCACCTTCATCTCCGCAGCAGTGCGCCGCAAGTATTGGCCGCGTTCTACGAGGACCTGTTCGAACTGCGGCCGGCAACGGCACCCGATGGCCTTCTGGCGCTGGCCGGCGGCGAACGTGCGGTGGTCATCCACTCAGGCCAGGCCGGTGAGGCGGGCACACTGGCGATGGCCGCCTATGCGGCGCGTTCCGCCGAAGAGCTCGCCGCACTGCGCGCAAGGCTTGGCGATATCGTGCAGGACGCCGGCGCGGCAGGTGAGGTCTTCTTCCGCTCCGGCGCTTTCACCGTGACCGACCCGCAAGGCCGCCGCCTGCTGTTCGGCGTGCCGCGTACGCGCCGCGAGCCCGACAGCATGGCCGCACGGCTGCAGCACACGGTGTTCCAGACGACCGATCTTGCTGCGGTGGTGGATTTCTATGTCAATCGCATCGGCTTCACGATCTCGGATGAGGTGGTGGCGGACGACGGCGCCGTGGCCACGTGCTTTCTGCGCTCGGACGACGAGCATCACTCGCTTGCGTTCTTCCAGGGCTCGAACAACGTGTGGGATCACCACTGCTACGAGACCACCTGCTGGAACGACATCCGCGACTGGGCCGACCGTTTCGCACGCGTGCGCCGCGGCATCTTCTTCGGGCCGGGGCGACATGGCCCCGGCAACAACCTGTTCTTCATGGTGACCGACCCAGACGGCAACCGCGTGGAACTGTCAGCCGAACTCGAGCAGGTGGGTGCCGACAAGACGCCGGGCGTCTGGCCACACGAGGAATACACGCTCAATTCCTGGGGACGCGGCTGGATCCGCACCTGATCAGACCGCCATCACGCAGAGAGGGGACACCCCCCGCAATACCGGAGACAACATCATGATTGCGCAGGGACAGCCCCTACTGGTTCAGGACGTCATCGACGCGCGTCCGCTCGGACGTTTCCAATGCATTGCCATCGGCCTGTGCATTCTCGTGGCGGTGCTCGACGGCTTCGACACGCAGACCATCGGCATGCTGGCGCCGTCGATCGCCGCCAGCCTGGGCGTACCGGTCAAGTCGTTCGGGCCCGCATTCAGCGCGGGCCTGATCGGCATGCTGCTGGGCGCCGTCACGCTCGGGCCGCTTGCCGACCGCTACGGCCGCAAGACGATGATCGTGTTCTCGTGCGTGCTGTTCGGCAGCCTGTCGCTCGCCACCGCCCACGTCACCACGCTGGAGCAACTGTTCGTGCTGCGGCTGCTGACTGGCGTGGGCCTGGGTGGCGCGCTGCCCAATGCGATCGCACTGGCCTCCGAGTACGCGCCGCAGCGCTATGCGCGCACGACGGTGACCACGCTGATGTGCGGCATGCCGCTCGGCGCCGTGCTGGGCGGCGTGGTATCCGCGGCGCTGCTGCCCCGTGCGGGCTGGCAGTCGGTATTTATCGTGGGCGGCGTGCTGCCGCTCGCGGTGGCCGTGCTCATTGCGCTGGTCATGCCGGAATCGGCGCGCTTCCTGCTGGCACGGGGGCGCGACATGAAGCAGCTGGCGCACATCATGCGGCGCATCGCGCCGGAGCTGCGCGGCGATGAACGCTATCGCAGCGCCGACACCACGGCGCGTACGACCGGCGTACCGATTCGGCTGCTGTTCACCGAAGGGCGCGCGCTCGGCACGGTGCTGCTCTGGATTCCGTACTTCCTCAATCTGGTGGTGCTGTATTTCATCGTGAGCTGGATGCCGGCCGTGCTGCTCGGCGCGCACCAGCCTGCCTCCGCCGGGATTGCCGCGATCTCCGCCTTCAGCGTGGGCGGCGTGCTCAGCTCCGTGGTGCAGGGCGCACTGATGAACCGGCTCGGCGCGCGCCGTGTGCTGTTGTGCGAATTGCTGGCCTGCGCGGCGCTGATGCTGGTGCTCGGCACCTGGCCGGAAGACTACGCGCTGGTCGTAGCGGCTAGCTTCGCGATCGGCGCGGTGGTGCAGGGCGCGCAGGCCGGCTTCAACGCACTGGCGGCGGAGTTCTATCCCACGCACATGCGCGCCACCGGCGTGGGCTGCGCGGTTGGCATCGGCCGTATCGGCTCCATCAGCGGACCGGTGCTGGGCGGCATGCTGCTGGCCTGGAACTGGAGCCCGGGCGCCATCTTCATGGCGGGCATCGTGCCCGCCATGATCGCCGCGGTCGCCGTGGCAGCCAACCGATCGAAATAAGCGACGCGGTCCCGGTTCGGGACCGCTCGACAACAAGAAACTCCTGAGGAGACTTCAATTGAAGCAATTGGCAGTGGCCATGACGCTGTGCGCGTCGATGGCCGGGGCGGGTTTCGCCCATGCGCAGTCGTCGGTGACCGTATATGGCGTGTTGGATACGGGCGTGGAGCTTGTGACCAATGTCGGCGCGAGCAAGGACAGCGTCGTGCGCATGCCGGGCCTTTCCGGCACCGTGCCGTCGCGCTGGGGCCTGCGCGGGACCGAAGACCTGGGCGGCGGACTCAAGAGCCAGTTCGTGCTCGAATCCGGCTTCGCGCCCGATTCCGGGGTGTCGAACCAGGGCGGGCGGCTGTTCGGGCGGCAAGCCTGGGTAGGACTGTCAGGCAAGTGGGGGCAGGTGGCATTCGGCAGGCAGTACACCATGCTGTTCTGGTCGATGCTCGAGCCCGACATGCTCGGTCCCAACACCTTCGGCTCGTCTTCACTCGACAGCTATCTGCCAAGTGCGCGCGCCGACAACGCGGTGTCGTACAAGGGCAAGTTCGGCGGCTTCACCATCGGTGGGACCTACAGTCTCGGCCGCGACACTGTCAACGCGAACAGTCCCTCTGGCACGAACTGCGCGGGAGAGAACCCCGCGGACCACCGGGCGTGCCGAGAATGGTCCGCGCTGCTGATGTACGAAAGCGGCACGTGGGGCGTCAGCGCGGTGTACGACTCGCTGCGCGGCGGCCCCGGTGCGTTCGGCGGCCTGAGCAACAGCGGGCTGAAAGACGACCGGCTTGGCCTCAACGGCTACGCGAACATCGGCAAGGCCAAGGTGGGCGGCGGCCTGCTGCGGCGCGACAACGACGGCAGCACCACGCCGCGCAGCGACATGTGGTTCCTCGGCATGTCGTACGCGTTCACGCCGGCGTTCACCGTGGATGCCGAGGCGTACTACCTGCGCTTCCACAACAGCCCGAACAAGGCTTGGCTTTATGCGGCGCGAACCACTTACGCCTTCAGCAAGCGCACGTCGCTGTATGCGACGGCCGGTTTCCTGGACAACCGGGGCAACCTTGCACTATCGATCAGTTCAGGCGCAGCGGGAGCTGTTCCGGCGCCGGGCAACAACCAGATCGGCGCGATGATCGGCATGAAGCATATCTTCTAGGGAGGACGCATGGACACGAACCTGATCGCGGATCTGGTGGATGCCGGCCATATCCTGTTCAACGAAGGCGTGCTCGATGCGTTCGGCCACGTCAGCACGCGCCATCCGGATGGCGACCGCTTCCTGCTGTCGCGCAGCATGGCCCCTGCCCAGGCGACGGCGAGCGACATCCTCACCTTCGGCCTCGACGGCGAACCCTTCGATGCGGGCGGGCGGAAGGTCTTCCTCGAACGCTATATCCATGCCGCAATCTATCGTGCGAGGCCAGAGGTGCAGGCCGTGGTGCACAGCCACTCGCCCGCATTGATCCCGTTCGGCGTGGTGCGCGGCGCGACACTGCGGCCGATCTGCCACATGAGCGGATTCCTGGCGCGTGGCGCGCCGGTGTTCGACATCGCCGATGCCGCGGGTGATGCCACTGACATGCTGATCCGCGACAACGCGCTGGCCGACGCACTGGTCCGCAGTCTCGGCAACGCCACGGTAGTGCTGATGCGCGGGCACGGCGTCACCGTCGCGGCCGGGTCGCTGCGCAAGGCCGTGTACTGCGCGGTGTACGCGCAACTCAACGCGCGGCTCGTGCTGGATGCCGCGCGGCTGGGCGGCGATATCCACTACCTGTCGCGCGAGGAAGGACTTGCCGCCGAAGCGGCCAATGACGGACAGATCGGCCGCGCCTGGGAACTCTGGCGCCGGGCGGCCGAGGACGCCACGGCGGCATTCCGCTCGTGACCACGCCCGCAGCTCACCCAACACTTGTTCAGGAGATCTCCATGCATGTTTCGCGAACCCTGGCATCCCTGTGCCGCCGCATCCTTATCCTTGGGCCGCTGTGTCTGCTTGCAGGCATGGCACCGCCTCTGCTGGCGCAGGACGCCTGGCCGTCGCACCCGGTGCGGCTGGTCGTACCGTCGGCGCCCGGTGGCGGGACGGATGTCTACGCGCGGCTCATCGCCACGCAGTTGTCGAAGTCGATGAAGCAGTCGTTCGTGGTCGACAACCGGCCGGGCGCGAGCGGACAGATCGGTACCCAGGCCGTTGCGCACTCGCCCGCCGATGGCTATACGTTCCTCATCGCCTCAAACGCGGCCGTGGCGATCAGCCCGGCGCTCTACAGCAAGCTGCCTTTTGATGTCGACAAGGATCTCGCGCCTGTGGCGCGCGGCGTGGTCGCGCCAATGGTCCTGGTCACGAACGCGTCGTCGGGCATCAGGAGCTTCAGCGATCTGATCCGGCTCGGCAAGGAGAAGCCCGGCCAGATTCCCTACGGCTCCGCCGGAGAGGCAAGCCCGCCATACCTGAGCGTGCGCATGATCGAGGAGGCCGCGGGCGCCCGCTTTCTTCATGTGCCGTACAAGGGCGTGGGGGCCGCGTATCAGGACCTGTTAAGTGGCCGCCTGCAGTTCATGTTTACGGACCTGAGTTCAGTGCAGGCCTATATCAAGGCCGGCAAGCTCAAGCCACTGGCCGTGAACCGCAAGACTACGTTGCTGCCCGATGTGCCGTCGCTGGCCGAACCGGGGCCCGCGCGGATCGATGTGACCACGTCATTCAGCGTGTTCGCACCGATCGGCGTGCCGGCACCGATCGTCAGGAAGCTGAGCGAGGAAATCAATGCCGCCATGAAGTCGCCCGAGCTGGCGCGCGCTCGAGACCAACGCGCTCGTTCCCGTGTTCGACACGCCGTCCGCGTTCAAGACGTCGATCCGCGAGGAGCGTGAGCAGTGGGCGGCGTTCATCAAGCGCAATGGCATCCGCATCGAATGATCCGGAGTGGCGGCAAGCCGGCGCGGATCTCCAAAGATGGATATCTTCACCGGCATTGGACCTTACCGGAGCTGCGCATGTGGCGACAGAAGGTCTGCCAATCCGATCTTCGTGAACAGTTCCGTGCGCACGCGATCGGCGACGGCATTGACCACCTCGGCCCCATCCTGAGCCGGATCGACATGCACCCGGAAAGGGCGCTTGCCATGCGGCAGGCCGACTACCCGGACAATTTCTCGGGCGACCTCCGCGGGATCGGCATCGCTTGGCTCAAGGTTCGCCAGTCCTTCGAGCGCATGTTCCGCCACACCCGCGTAGGGGCCGTTTTCATATTCGGCCACAACATGGCTGTCCGCGGCCTTGCCAGAATGGGCAAAGTGATTCGTGCCCTTGGTGAAGGCGCCGGGCACCATGATCGTGGTTTCAATGCCCCAGCGCGCGAGTTCCGCCGAGTACGAGACCGCCAGTGCATCCATTGCCGCCTTGGCGGCAAAGTAGGGCGCCAGGAAAGGCGGTGTGCCGCCACGCGTGGAGGACGAACCGACCCAGACCAGCAACCCCTTCCGCTGCTTGCGCAAGAACGGCAGCGCGACTCGGTTGAGCCGCTGGGCGCCGAGCACATTGACGTCGTACTGCTGGATCAGTTGCTCCGGGGTAAAGGCTTCAGCCGGGCCAAAGACCATGTGGCCGGCGTTGTGAACGACGACATCCAGGCCACCCGCGTCAGCCAGCACGTGGTGGATGGCGGAGGCGACGGAAGCGTCGACCTGGACATCGAGTTCGACAGTACGCAGGTCCGCGGCATGCTCGGCGGCCCATTGGGCAATCTCTGCGACGCGGGGCGCATTGCGCCCCGCAGTCTCGCGCATGGATGCATAGACGGTGTGGCCGGCCTGAGCCAGGGCCTTGGCGGTCATGAGTCCGAAGCCGGACGATGCGCCGGTAACAAGAACGATATGGGACATGATGGTGGGAATCGGAATAGGGTGGATGAATCGCAGTCGTGCCGGAGGGACAAGCTATGGTGCGGTGACGACCTGCGGTGACGTGGATAGCTCGCGGTAGAAGGCATTACCCGAGCTGAGGTGGTGGTCGAAGCGGAATCCCCAGGCCAGCATTTCGTCCATGTCCCGGGCAGAGATGTTCATGACGAAACTATGTTCTGTGGCGGCAAGCCTGAACGCGCCCGTTGGAATCAGCGCCCGATTGAACCACTTGCCCGGGTCGGCATGGCCGCTGGCATGATGCTGGCCCTCAAGCTCCAGGTCCCAGCTGCCATCGAGGAGCACCCAATAGCCGGTGCCGTCGCCGGGGCCGTCGCTGCTGACAATGGATTGTCCAGCCTGGACTTCCCATTCACGCGAATGCTGAATGACCCAGCGCAGCTGGTCCGTGTTCAGCGCGGTGAAGAAGGGCGTATGGCGAAGCAGATAGAGATAGGTAACGGTGGGCTTCATGGGTAGATCTTTCTGTGATGCGCGAAATCCACAGGCTGTAGTGGCCCCGATCGCGATCAGGATGAGCAAGGCGGCGAGCGGCTTGCGAGCGTTGGACACGGTTGACCTCCGGATGCGTTGGATACCGTGGCGTGATACGGCTGTCACGCCACGCAGGATGTATCCGGATCAGGCTACGCCACCGTTGGCGCGCAGCACCTGACCATTGACCCAGGCACCGTCCTTGCCAGCCAGGAAGGCCACGACGCCGGCGATGTCCTCCGGCTGGCCCAGTCGTTCCAGCGGCGGCATCTTGGCGAAGGTCTCGATCTGCTCCTCTGTCTTGCCATTGAGGAACAGGTCCGTGGCCACCGGGCCGGGCGCCACGGCGTTGACCGTGATGCGGCGGCCGCGCAATTCCTTGGCGAAAACGCGGGTGAAAGCTTCCACCGCAGCCTTGGTGCCGTTGTAGATCGCGTAGCCGGGCAGGTTCAGCGCCAGGGTGGTGCTCGACAGGTTGATGATGCGGCCGCCGTCGTTCAGTCGCGTACCAGCTTCGCGCAGGGTGTTGAACACCCCCTGGGTATTGATCGCGAAATTCTGCGCGTACAGCTCGTTGCTGGTCTGCGCCAGGGGAGCCGTCTTGAGGATGCCGGCGTTGTTGACCAGCACGTCGATCTTGCCGAGCTTTTCTTCGACCGTGGCGAACATGGCATGCACCTGTTCAGCCCTGGAGACGTCGGCCTGGACCGCGATGGCCGAGGCGCCAGCCTGCGCCAGCTCGGCCACCAGGGCGTCGGCTTCGGCCGCATTGGAGGCGTAGTTGATGGCGACGGCGAAATCGTCACGGGCCAGCCGGCGGGCGATGGTGGCACCGATGCCGCGCGACGCGCCGGTGATCAGGGCAACTTTGGAAGTGGTGGTCATTGTCTGAATCCTTCGGTTGAGGTGGTGAGAAGGATTCTGGACTGTTCACCTCCAAAGATAATTACGCGCAAATTGCGATCACAATTCCATTTGCTTTAACTTTCCGGAGAACCTGATCTATCCTGCCGTCCATAGGCCGTCTTTTGGCAAAGCGCTCGATCCGCCAGGCGTCGGCGCCCGGGTCGGGAGAGGCGCATACGTCTCTCGACCGGCCCTGTTTCGTTCAAATCAACAATGGCCGCTGATGGATCGTTTCCAGGAAATGCAGGTTTTCGTACGAATCGCGGATCGGCGCAGCTTTTCGTTGGCGGCCGAGGATCTCCAGATTCCGCGCGCGACGGTGACCAATCTCATCAAGCGGCTGGAGCAGCGTCTCGGCGTCAGGCTGCTGGAGCGCACCACCCGGCAGGTTCGCATGACGCATGACGGCGAGGCCTATTACCATCGTTGCTTGCGCCTTCTGACCGACCTGGAAGAGGCAGAGAGCTCGTTTCGCGACGCGCCGCCCAAGGGCCTGCTGCGCGTGAACCTGCAGGGCACCCTGGCCAGGCATTTCGTCATGCCGGCCCTGGGTGAGTTCCTGGCACAGTATCCGGACATCACTCTGCATGTCGGCGAGGACGACCGGCTGGTGGACCTGGTTCGGGAAGGCGTGGACTGCGTACTGCGCGCCGGCGTCCTGCAGGACTCGTCCCTGATCGGGCGGCAGATCGCGTTGCTGGAACAGGTCACCGTGGCAAGCCCTGCGTACCTTGAGCGGCATGGCGTGCCGAACACGCTGGATGATCTGAAGGACCACTACGCGGTGAACTACGTTTCCAGCGCGACAGGGCGGGCAAGCGGCCTGGATTTCCAGGCTGGCGAGGAAACCGTCGATCTGCAACTCAGGTCGAAGATCTCGGTAACCGGGGCGGATCTCTATACGGGTGCCGCGATCTCGGGACTTGGGCTCGTGCAAGTGCCTCGGTACCGGATCGAGAAAGAACTGGCCGAAGGCCGGCTACACATCGTCTTGCCTGACAGCCCGCCGCCACGGATGCCTGTCTCCGTGCTATATCCGCAGAACCGGCAGCTATCGGCGCGCGTGCGAGTGTTCTCTCAATGGCTGGCGGCTCGTTTCGTGGCTCTGGTGCCTGGGCCGAAGGAACGCTCCTGATGCGCGCTTCTTTTGACAGACGCGGCGCGCCAGTCGTTGGCGCGAGCCGCGCAGGCGTTGGTAGCCACTGTCAGCGCTGAAGCCCGCCGCTGGCTACACCAGCGCCATCAGCGCAGTCATGCATGGGCTGACCGCCGCCAGCGCGCGCTGCTCGTCCAGGATCTCCTGCAGGATGGCATGCGTCGTGTCCGGATTGGCCAGCACCACGCGGAAAACGGCAATCGGGCGTCCAGCGAACTGTGTCGACGTCAACTGCGTGCGCGATACGAACGAGCGGCCGGCATCGCGCTGCATTTCCTGAATGCTGATGGTCAACGCATCGAGCGCATCCAGGATCTTCTCGCGCTTGTCCTCCGAAGCCGTTGCCAGTGCTGCACGCACGGTTTCAGGCAAGTAGCGATAGGTCAGCAGGCAAAGCTGCGGATGGCTGACGAGCTCCAAATCCGGCTGCTGCGCAATCAGCGATGCAAAGTAGTGGGCGTTGTCGATGCTACGGTCGATCAACTGCGCCAACCCCTTGCGACCGAGCAGGTGCAGGTTCGCGTAAAGCATGACAGCCGCCGCGCCACGCGAGCCTTCGAGCGTATGGCGTCCCAGGTCCACCGAGCCCTTGCGCACGATGTAGTTCGCATGCTGGATGATTTCCTGCGTCCACGCCGGGTTCCGGAACAGCACCATGCCGGCGCCCATCGGCACGTAGAACTGCTTGTGCGCGTCGATGACGACGGAATCTGCACGCTCGATGCCCGCGAAGCGCCAGCGCTCGCGCTCCGAAAGCAGCGTGGCGCCGCCCCATGCCGCATCCACGTGGAAATGGCAACCGGCTTCCTGAGCAATATCCGCAATCGCATCCAGAGGATCGACCGAGCCCGTCTCGGTCGTCCCCGCTATGCCGACGATCGCCATCGGACGGATGTTGCGCTGCTGCAGGTCACGCAGGGTGTCGCGCAGCAGGTCGATGCGCATGCGGCCGTCTGCATCGACCGCGACAGGCACGAGATTGTCGCGCCCGATGCCGAGCACATCGGCTGCCTTGCCCAAGGAGTAGTGGCCGCGCTCGGAGACAACGATCGCGAGGCCGTCATAGCCGTAATGGCGCAGCGCAGCCACCATGCCGGCACGATGGATGCCGGCGAAGCCATCACGCGCGCCCAGCAGCTTGTTGCGGCTCGCCCATAACGCAGTGAGGTTGGCGACCGTGCCGCCAGAACAGATGGCGCCGAGCGCGTGGTCGGCATCGTGCAACCATCTGCCATAGAACGCGCTGTCCTGGCCAAACACCAGCTTGTGCAGCATGCCGACGACCTGGCGCTCGAGCCCGGTCAGCGCGCCCGACGTCTCCAGCTTCACGACGTTCTGGTTCAGCGCAGCGACCACCTTGGCCAGGGACGGCATGAACGACGGCAGCGACGACGTCATGTGTCCCACGAAGGTCGGCGATGCCACGGGCATCACGTGCCGAAACACGTCATGAAGCAGGTGATCGGCATGCGCTTGCGGCGACGTCGGCGTCTCTGGCAGGTCTACCGACGCGAACACTGCCTCGCGTGTGTGGCAAGCGCCGACCGGTTCAAAGCTCTTGCCGGCGAAGAAATCCGCCGGATGCTCGGCGATCAGTCGCTCGAGCGATTCGAACGCACCGAGATCCGCGTCGAACCAGCGCAAGGGGCAGTCGTCGCCCCCGTCCGTGCTTTGGGAGGTCTTTTCGAGAGAGGTGTCCGGCGTCATTGCATTAGCGTGTGAAACGCAGCGAGGTCTCTAGTGAAGCTTGGGCCGGTGCGCCACACCCCTTGGTGTAATCAACGCGGATGGCAGCAGCGAGACTTGCAAGGCGCGCCTGCGTGGCAGGCTGCAACAGCCCGGCGGTGCCGCTGCGTCAGAATTCAGGGGATTTTGCATTAAATGTTGCATCGTCACAAGGCGCGCAAGGCAGCTTCGATGCGCCCGGGTAGAGGCGGACACTGCTCATGCCTTGCTGGTCCAGCCAATCCGATGCCGCTCCTGCGTCGCCTCATGCCGCGCATCGTCTTCGGTATGCAGGTAGATGCTGGTGGTGGAGATCGACGCGTGGCCAAAGTTGTCGCGGACATGGCGCAGGTCCACCTGGCGGTCGCTCATGTGCGAGCCCGCCGTATGCCGCAGCCAGTGTGCTGACGCGCTGGCCAGCACATCAGCCTGCGCCGCCCATTCCGGCCCGCGCGCGCGCAGGCGCTCGGCCGCCATGCTGAACACTTCCTTGATGACCAGGTGCAGGGCGCCGCGCGACATCGCCTTCTCGTGCTTCGCGCGGCCGATCACCGGCAGTACCAGCGGACGGTCCTCCGCGGGCTGCGGCATCGGCGGCAAGCCATTCGCGCGCCGGTAGCGGGCGAGTTCGGCAATCAGTTCGTCGGTCGCCGGGACCAGTCGCGGCTTGTTGCCCTTGCCGACGACCTCCAGCCACCAGCGCTCGATCCCCTGGGCGTCGCGCCGGTAGAAGAAGGCTCCCATGGTCGTGCCGGCGACTTCCGAGGCGCGCAGGCCCGCCAGATACAGCACCGTGCAAAGCCAGCGGCAGCGCGCCGCGTGCAGGCATTCGCGCTCGGTACCGGTCGGCATCGCTTCGATGGCTTCTTTGACCGCATCCCACAACGTGTGGCTGAGGTAGCGCGTGATCCGCGCCTGGGTCGGCCCGCGCCGACGCCGCGCCAGCGAGAGCGGATTGCCAGACAGGTAGCCGGCTTCGGTGAGCCATGCAAAACAGGCATTGAGGATGACCATGGCCTGGCGCGTGCTCGCCGGCGACAGCGGGCCGGCAAAAGGACGCCAGTCGGGGTGGCTGCGTGCGAGTTTCTTGCCCGCCCCCAGCACCCACCGCACGGCCGGTTGGGGGTCGCTGAGGAAGTGCTCGTAGGCCAGCAAATCTTCATGCGTCAGCGACGACAGCGGCTTGCCGCGCTGCAGCGTGGCCCACAGCAAGAGCCGCTCGACTTCGCGTCGATAGGCCTGAAACGTGGCCGGACTGTTCGCATAGCGCGCGAGCCAGGCGGCAACAGCAGCCAAATCATCCGACGCTGAAATCTGCGACCCGCGCGCCGGCGCGCGATTCGTGCCTTGGGCGCCAGACAGCTCAGCGGGCAGGTGCAAGCGCTCGATCGGCACAGGCACGGTGGCGGCGAGGGCGCGGGCGACCGGGGATGGAACATCCAGGGCGGAATTCATGGGCGAAGGCAGGGTAAAGATGTGATCTCGACGCAATTATAGACATAAGACGCGTTATGTCTAAGATAATGCACATCAATCAAAATAAACAACGTATTACGTAGTAAAATACTAAAATCGACCCGATTTGATCTTCTCATGCCTGCTGCCGACCTGGATTTGACCGATACCGCTTTACAAGCCGACCTCGCTGAACTCCGCGGCCGCTTCCCGGAAACCCGCGCGCTGTACCGCGAGGTCTGCGGCCTGCTGTTTTTCCGCTATGGCGTGACACCCACCGCCAACAAGCTCTACAGCCTGGTGCGCAAGGGCAGCATGGGCACGCCCGCTGAAGTGCTGCAGCAGTTCTGGCAGGAATTGCGCGGGCGCACGCGCGTCACAATCGATCACCCGGACCTGCCCGATGCGTTGAAGGAAGTCGCCGCCGACGCCATCAAGACGATCTGGCAGGCCGCCAACGAAGCCGCAAGCGGCGAGCTGGCCGCGCTACGCGCCGAAGCGCGCGACCTGGCGACCGCCGCCGAATCCGAGCGCGATGCCGCGCGCGCCGAGACGGCAGCGGCGCGCGAAGACGCACTGGCGATCTCGGCGCAGCTGGGCGAGGCCCGGCAGGCGCATGAAGCGGTCCAGGCCGAACTGGCGGCCGAGCGCCAGGCGCACGCCGCCACGCGGGCGCGATGGGAAGCGGGGCGGGGCGAATTGGAGGCGGCGGGCCGCCAGCTGGCGGAACTGCGCTCCCAATTCTCGACGGAGCTCGAGCGCGCTCGCGAGCAGGTGGCCATCGCCCAGGAGCGGGCCGAGGCCAGCGAGCGCCGCGCGCTGCGCGAGCTCGACCAGGAACGCACGGCCCGCCAGAAGAGCGAGCGCACCGCGGAAGAATTGCGCGGCGAACTGGCGGCCGCGCGCAGCGAGGCCCGCGACGCCGCGGTGGCGCAGGCCGAGGTCCGTGCCCGGCTCGAAGCCCAGGCCGGAGCGCTCACGGACCGGCTTGCGGCCGCCGAGCAGGCGCAGGGCCGGCAGGCGCTCGAGCAGGAGCGGATGGGCACCGAGCTGGCGGCGGCGCAGCGACGCGCCGAGCGCGCCGAAGCCGAGGCGGCGCTCGTGCCTCAGCTGCTGGCAGAATTACGCGGGGCGCTGCAGGAGCGGGACGGCGGTGCTCGGCGGCGGGGTAAGGGCCGCGGGCAGGCGCCGGCAGGGAACGAGGCCCAGCCCCCACAGCAACCAGATCCGGGCGTACCGGCAGCGTCCCCCGACGGCAGCGATCGTACCGATAGCAGCAGCGAGGACCACGAACACTAAGCGGACGGCGGCGATTCGCTGGATCCAGGGGCAGGGCGTGGCGTTTTACCGGGCCGGACAGGCCGCAGATGAATTCGGGCCTTTGCCCAACGCCGATGTGACAGGCTAACCGACACAACCAACCACGATCCGTTTATGAAAGTACGCGTTTCTACCTTGTTGTGGCTCGCCGCCATGGCTAGCGGCGGCATGCTGCCAACCGCGCCGGCGCATGCCGGAGCGTTCGATGATGACCAGGCACGCAAAACGGTCATCAACCTGCGCGATCAGTTCAACAGTTTCCAGGCGACTGCGACCCAGCGCATCGAGCAGAACAGCCGTACCACGCTCGACCTTCAGAACCAGCTCGAAGGCCTGCGCCAGGAAGTGGCGCGGCTGCGCGGCCAGAACGAAGTGCTGCAGAACACGGTGGCAACGCTGCAGAAGCAGCAGAAGGACTACTACGCCGACCTGGATACGCGCCTGAAGAATCGCGAGCCGCAGCAGGGTTCCGTCGAAGACCGCCAAGGCACATCGGCGCCGGGCGAGAAGCCCGAGTACGACGCCGCGCTCAAGCATTTCCAGGCGGGCGATTTCAAGAGCGCCGGGAATTCCTTCTCGTCGTTTATCAAGAAGTATCCGCAGAGCCCGTACCTGCCGCTGGCGCAGTACTGGCTCGGCAACTCGCTCTACGCGCAGCGCGACTATAAGGGGTCCACCTGGGTGCTGCACAAAATGATCGATGCCAACCCGACGCATCCCAAGGTGCCGGACGCGATGATCGCGGTGGCCAATAATCAGATCGAGTCCGGCCAGAAGGCGGCCGCGCGCAAAACGCTGGAACAGGTGGTGGCCAAGTATCCCGGTACCGAAGGCGCGCGTGCGGCGAACAGCCGCTTGAAGACGCTGCAGTAAGTGCAGGCTGGAGGAATTCGCATCCAGCTATCGGGTCTGCGGTGTGCCACCGAGATGCGCCAGCAGACTTTGCATTGGCGTAGATAGAGTTTGCCATTGCTGAAAGCACAGGCAGAGCTGTCTGCGCGCCCAATCATCTCTGAGCATGACGGTTTTGAATGCGTATCTGCGTCGATAGCGCTTTGCGGCCGCCAATGGAATGATCGCGACTCCCACTCCCTGCGACACCATCTGGCACGATCCCTCGAAGGTCTTCATGCGAATACGAAGTGACAACGTCTTGCGCAGACCGGCAGCGTGTTCGTCGATGTGATCTTGAAGCGCGCTCCCCGCCTCCAGGCCTACGAACTGCTCGCCCGTAACTTCGGCAAAGCAAACTTCCTTCGATTCTGCGAGTCTGTGTGCCACAGGCACAATCAGGACAAGATGGTCGCTGCCAACGGGCTGGATTGTGAGGCCAGTGGGGTTGACAGCATCGGATACCACACCCGCTTCGGCCAGTCCCGCGCTGATCATCTTCACAATCTCGGCGCTTGTACGTTCTCTCAGATCAATATTCAGACGCGGACGCTGTGCAAGCCATGGGGCAAGCCTCTCCGGCAAGAGGCCCGTCAGCGCCGCCGTATTTGCGTACAGCAGCAACGTACCCCGTGCACCCGCACCAAAGTCGCGTAGCTCCCCCTGCAACAGGCTGTGCTGTCGGAGAATCAGGCGGGCATGGTGCGCCAGCGACTCTCCTGCCTCGGTGGTTACTACGCCTCTACGGCTTCTTTCAAGCAGGACGACGCCGGCATCCGCCTCGATATTGCTGAGACGCTCGCTTGCCGACGCCAACGCGAGGTTTGCTTGCCTGGCCCCGGCCGTAATGCTGCCGGCATCGACGACGCAAATGAACAAGCGCAGATCCGCAAGATCGAATCTCATACGCCTCCAAGACAGCGTGCCTTCGGTAAATCCGAAGGTGGGATCGGAAAAACCGCATTGTGCCAGCACCGGGCTAGATATGTAATGGCCGCTATGACTACGCTGACCATCGCATGAATACTCTGACCATTGATTCGATCTGCCTGCTCTCAGCCACGTTTATCGGAGCCGGTATGGTTAAAGGCGTGACCGGAATGGGGTTACCCACGGTTGCCATGGGCGTGCTTGGGGCGATCATGTCACCGCTCACGGCCGCGGCGATCCTGATAGTGCCGTCGTTCGTGACCAACGTGTGGCAAATGCTGGCGGGGCGGGGCACACTCCGTCTCATGCGACGGCTCTGGGCAATGATGCTCTGCATCGTGCTCGGTACCCTTATGGGGACGCGACTACTGGTAATCGTTGACCCCGTTTGGGCGGGACGTGTGCTGGGGCTGGCCCTGATCGCCTATGCTGCCTATGCTCTGTTCTTGCCGGCGCTCTCGGTCCCGGAACGGCTCGAGTCCTGGCTTTCGCCGGTCATCGGCATGGTTACCGGGGTGCTGACTGGCGTCACTGGCATCTTCACGATTCCTGCCGTGCCCTATGTGCAGTCGCTGGGTCTTCAGAAGGACGAGCTCGTGCAGGCCCTGGGCCTTTCGTTTACCGTCTCCACGGTCGCACTCGCAGGAGGGCTCCTGGCTCAAGACGCGTTTCGACTCGATCAGCTCGGCTTGTCCCTTCTGGCTGTCATCCCCGCTCTCGCAGGAATGTGGTTGGGCTCGATTGTGCGGCAGAAGATCAGTCCCCAAACCTTCCGTCGCGGCTTTCTCATCTTCCTCATCATCCTGGGGCTCGAACTAGCGCTTCGTCCTTTCTCTTGAGCCTGCAGAGCCTCAGGCACAACGCGCAGCGGTATCGTAGAAGCCGCGCCAGCGCGTAATCTTGCCGTCGCGCACAGTGAACACATGCGCCCAGTCGGATTCGAACGGCTTGCCTTCCGGCACTGTGGTGCCCTTCACGAAGCCCAGCACCACCAGATCGTCGCCGGCTTCGATATATTCGCGGGCTTCGAAGACCTCGATCACATCATCCTGGGCCATCTGCTCGAAGACCTTGCGAATCTCCGCCAGGGTCCCGCGCGGGCCTGCGTACCGCATGGCCGGCGGCCCGACGAACTTCCAGTCAACCTCTTGAGCCATGAAACTCATGACGGTATCGATCTGCCCCTTTCTATACGCCTCGTATGACGCTTGAACGACTTCCTTAGGACTTGGCATTTCATACTCCCGTTTCACTCAAGCCGGCTTGTCGCGCCGATGCATCCAAACTAGGGCGCACCGGGATCACTTTCAAGCTGCATCAGCATCCAGCTAGTCGCCCAGGCGTGACAGAAGCAATGGTCAAGGCAACTGAGCAATTGCGCATTTCTGCTCGGATGCAGTGCGACGTGGCCGAGGCAGATTTCCCGATTGCCTTTCCCTATCGCGTTGATTATTAAATTTCAACGCCTTGGCCTTGATTTTGTGCCGGCAAGTACTACTCCAACGGAAGGCCACCTCGAATATGGTGCTCCCCGTCCTGGAGGATGATATGACTGACAAGCAACACACCAGAAGTGTTAGCGAGAGCGAAAACCCCGCCATTCCTTCACCGACTCCTAAGGTCAGCCACCCCAGGCGGAACAAGGACTGGTGGCCGAATCAACTGGATCTTTCGGTGCTTCACACGCACTCGCACCTGTCCTGCCCGCTGGAAGAAGAATTCGACTATGCCAAACAGTTCAAGGGTCTTGATGTCGACGCGCTGAAGCAAGACCTCATCCAGTTGATGACGACATCGCAGGACTGGTGGCCGGCCGACTACGGCCACTATGGGCCGTTGTTCATTCGCATGTCCTGGCATGCTGCCGGCACGTACCGCATCGCCGATGGTCGCGGCGGCGGCGGCGAGGGCCAGCAGCGGTTCGCGCCGCTCAATAGTTGGCCGGACAACGCCAATCTCGACAAGGCGCGCCGGCTGCTCTGGCCCCTCAAGAAGAAGTACGGCCAGAAGGTTTCATGGGCCGATCTGCTGATCTTTGCCGGCAATGTGGCCTATGAATCGATGGGGTTCAAGACTTTCGGCTTCGGCTTTGGCCGGCCCGATGTCTGGGAGCCTGAAGACATATTCTGGGGTCCGGAGGACACCTGGCTGGGGGACGAGCGCTACAGCGGTGACCGCGAACTCGCCAAGCCACTGGCCAACGTGCAGATGGGACTGATTTACGTCAATCCCGAGGGGCCAGGGGGCAACCCCGATCCGCTCGCTGCGGCGAAGGACATCCGCGAAACTTTCGCCCGCATGGCGATGAACGATGAAGAAACCGTTGCCCTTATCGTCGGCGGCCACACGGTCGGCAAGACGCATGGTGCTGCGCAGGCGGCAGGGAATGTCGGTGTGGAACCGGAAGGCGCCTCGATCGAGGAGCAAGGCCTCGGCTGGAAGAACAAGTTCGGCACCGGCAAGGGTTCCGACGCGATTACCAGCGGGCTTGAAGGCGCATGGACGAACAATCCGACCAAATGGGACAACGGGTTTCTGGAGAACCTGTTCAAGTACGAGTGGGAGCTGACGACAAGCCCGGCGGGCGCCAAGCAGTGGAAGCCGAAGAATCCCGAAGCGAACGACACGGTGCCCGATGCACATGGGGCGTCCAGGCGACATTCGCCGACGATGCTGACGACAGACCTGTCGCTGCGCATGGATCCCATCTACGGACCGATTGCCAAGCGCTTTCACGACAACCCTGACCAGCTCGAGGACGCGTTTGCCAGAGCCTGGTTCAAGTTGCTTCACCGTGACATGGGTCCCCGCTCACGCTATCTGGGCCCATGGATCCCCGAGGCACAGCTTTGGCAGGACCCCATCCCACCCGTCGACCATGAACTGATCAGCGAACAGGATATCGACGCCCTCAAGCGCACGATCCTCGATTCTGGTTTGTCCGTCCCTGAGCTGGTTTCGACAGCGTGGGGCGCTGCCGCCAGCTTCCGTGGCACCGATAAGCGTGGTGGCGCGAATGGCGCGCGGATTCGCCTGGCGCCGCAAAAGGACTGGGAGTCCAACGAGCCACCGCGGCTGGCAAAGGTCCTGGCAGCCCTCGAGCGGATCCAGAACGACTTCAACGGCGCGCAGTCCGGCGGCAAGAAGGTTTCGCTTGCCGACCTGATTGTCCTTGGCGGATGCGCGGCCGTGGAGGACGCGGCCAGAAAGGCGGGATTCAACATTAGCGTCCCGTTCGCGCCGGGCCGCACCGATGCGTCGCAGGAACAGACGGATGAGAACATCTTTGACGTGCTCGAACCCATGGGCGACGGGTTCCGGAACTATTTCCGGGCAGAAGACCCTCTGTCGCCGGAGACCCGTCTGCTGGACCGGGCCAACCTGCTGAAGCTGACCGCCCCGCAGATGACAGTGCTCGTCGGCGGCATGCGAATGCTCGATGCAAATCACGGCCAATCCAGGCACGGCGTGTTCACCGACAAGCCGGGCACGTTGAGCAACGACTTCTTCGTGAACTTGCTCGACATCGGCACAGCGTGGAGACCTTCTGTCGCGGACAAGAGCGTGTACGAGGGCATTGATCGCACTTCGGGCAAGACCCGGTGGACCGCGACGGCTGCCGACCTCGTCTTCGGAGCGCATTCCCAATTGCGCGCGCTGGCCGAGGTCTACGCGTGCGACGACGGCAAGGAAAGATTCGTGCGCGACTTCGTGGCGGCGTGGAACAAGGTCATGAATCTCGATCGCTACGATCTGCTCGGCGCGTGAAACGGACGACGGGCGCTTACCTCCAAACCAGTGTGACAACCCGGCAGCAAGCTGGTGCTGGCGCTCCCGCAGGGGGCGCCAGCACCGCGTTGCGAAAGGGCATCATTCGCTGCGCCGCTGTCGGAATTGGAGGTCGGAATAAAGAGACGAAATACCCGAAACTGGAGATATAGTCACGAATGCCGCTCGCGCGGGCGTGGTTGTGAGACAGACAGCACCCGCACGAACGCTTCCGCAGTGCGCATCGCACGCGGCCGATCAGGAGTTCCCCGTCGCCTTGTGCCGTATTGCGCGCCAGCATGACTTCCCAGACCCGCTACTCCGTCAGTCTGTTTGGAGAGTTCCAGCTCGACGGCGCCGACGCGCCCAGGTTCAACGCAAACTCGCCCCGTTTGCAGGCGCTGCTCGCCTGTCTTGTCCTGCATCGCGACGCACCGCAGACACGGCAGCAGCTTGCGGTCCTGTTCTGGCCGGATTCCTCGCAGGCACAGGCGCGCAATGCCCTGCGTCAGCTGCTGTTCCAGCTGCGCAAGGCCTGGCCGGAGGCAGATCAGTTCGTCCATGCCGATGCCCAAACGGTGCGATGGCTGCCCGATTCAGCGCTCGACCTCGATGTCGCCCAGTTCCAGTCGGCGCTTGCGGCTGCGGCCAGGGCCGCAAGGCACGGCGACCCAGGCGCTGAAGAAGAATCGCTGACGCATGCCGCGGATCTCTATCGCGGTGACCTGCTGGCCAACTGCTACGACGAGTGGATTCACCCCGAACGCGAAAGGCTGCGCGAACAGTGCATCGCGGCGCTTGCACGCCTCGGTCAACTGGGCGAGGACCGGCGAGACTATGCCAAGGCGCTGAAGTACACACAGCAGTTGCAGCGGCTCGACCCGTGCCGCGAGCCGACCTGCATGGCGCTGATGCGCCTGCATGCCCTGAACCACGATCACGCATCGGCCATGCGCGCCTATCAAACGTGCGTGGAAACGCTCGCGCGCGAATTGGGCGTCCTGCCCGGCGAACCCATGCGCGAGGCCTATGCGCGGCTGGCAGGACAGGGCGCGTCCATGCAGCGCCAACGCCCGCGGGAGGCAATGCTGCCCATGATTGGCCGGCATGGCGAATGGCGCCGGCTTCTTGAGGTCTGGCAGCGTACCCAACTGGGCGACAAGCAGTTTGTCCTGATCCTGGGCGAGGCCGGTATCGGCAAGTCGCGCCTGGCAGAGGAACTGCTGGTCCATCTGGCCGAGCAAGGCATCACCGTCGCGCATTCGCGCGCCTATGCGGCCGAGGGTCAGCTCGCGTTTGCGCCGGTGACCGGCTGGCTGCGCAGCGCTGCCCTGAGCGGCGCAATCGGCAAGCTCGACAGACTGTGGCTGAGCGAGGTCACGCGACTGTTGCCCGAACTCCTCACGCAGCAAGCCGGACTATCGCCGCCGTCGCCGCTTACCGAGTACTGGCAACGCCAGCGGTTCTTCGAGGCGCTGGCGCGAGCCGTGCTTGCACAAGGCGGGCCGCTGCTGTTGCTGCTCGACGACCTGCAATGGTGCGACGGCGAGACACTCGAATGGCTGCGATTCCTGATGCGCTTTGACGCGACGGCAAGGGTGATGGTGGTCGCAACGGCGCGGCCCGAGGAAATCATGCCGCGACATGCTGCGAACCGGTTGCTGGACGCACTGCGCCGCGACGACCAGTTCATCGAGATCCCATTGGCGACACTGGATGCCGCCGAGACGGCAAAGATTGCGGCCCAGATCCTGGACCGGCCGCTGGCCGACACGGAAGCCACCCGGCTGTTTGAAGAGAGCGAGGGCAACCCGCTGTTTGCGGTCGAGATGACGCGGGCCCGCTCCGACACCGTGCCGGTCGGCAACACACAGGGCGGCATGGCGTCGAAGTTGCCGCCCAAGGTCTACACCATCATCTCGAACCGGCTGGCGCAGCTTCCGCCGGAAGCCCGCGATATGGTCGGGGTGGCTGCAATCATTGGCCGGGCATTCACGACCGACATCCTCGCCCAGGCCAGCGACCTCGACGAGGATGCCCTGACTGGCGCGCTGGACGAGTTGTGGCAGCGGCGCATCGTGCGCCAGACCGACAGTGGTGGCCTGGCCTTCGACTTCAGCCATGACAAGATCCGCGACGTTGCCTACGCGGAAGTCAGTCCGCTGCAGCGCCGCCGCCTGCATTTGCGCGTGGCGCGAGCGCTCGAGCGGGCGCCAGGCGATGCGCCCGATGCGGCAAGCGCGCAGATCGCCTGGCACTATGAGCAGGCGGGCCAGCCAGCCCAGGCGGCGGCATTCTATCGGCGCGCGGCCAGTGTTGCGCAGCGTGTGTATGCCTATGACGACGCCATGGCATTGCTGACGCGAGGGCTGGTGCAAGCGGAGCAGATTGCCGATCCGCAGGAGCGCGCCAGTCAGTCGCTGGCCCTGCACCTCGACCTTGCGCCACCGATTCGCATCGCCCGGGGTTGGGCCGCCCCTGAACTGGACGCGCCGCTGCGGCGCGCGGTGGAACTGAGCCGGCTGGTGGGGGACAGCAATCAGCAAGCCCGCGCCCAGGTCAGCCTGTCATTCTTCCTGGCGGTGCGGGCGGAACTTGCACAGGCGCGCAGCCTGAGCGAGGAGCTGCTTGCGGGATTGGGCAGGCCGGGTTCGGGGACCTACTCGGTGATGGCATGGACCAGCATCATGGGCAGCCTGGTCCAGCAAGGCGACTGGCTCGCTGCCGAGCCGGCGTATCAACGCGCGCACGCCGACTATGACGAAGCCCAGCACGCCGAGCATGCGTCCCTGATGGGCGGCAACTTCGGCGTGCTGGCTGCCGCGTGGTCGGCGCACGCACTGTGGTTCCGCGGGCTTGCCGATCAGGCGCTTCAGCGTGGCCACGAAGCACTGGAGATAGCGAACCGGGTAGCGCACCCGTTCTCCCGGGCGCTTGCGCTGTCCTATCTCGCGACACAGCATGCGCTACGAGGCGAGCACGGTCTCACGCAGGACTATGCCCGCCAGGCGCGCGAGATCGCCGAGCAATACCACGTCGGCTACTACCTCGCCTGGGCAGACATGCTGCTCGCCTGGGCCAACGCGAAACGGTCGCCCGGCGCCGACGCGGTAGTGGCGATGCAGGCGGCTCTCGAGGGCTTTCACGCGACGGGCGCACGCCTGCGTCTTCCGCTTTATCTGGGCATGCTGGCTGAATGCCTCGGCGACGTGGGAGAGGTCGAGACAGCGCTGGCAGCTTTGGACCAGGCGTTCGAATGTGCCGGGCGCACTGGCGAGCACTGGATGGACGCAGAGTTGTACCGTCTGCGCGGCGAATTGCTGCTGCGCAGCAGCGCCAACCTTGCCGAAGCCGAGTCATCGTTGACCAAGGCGATCGAGATCGCCACGGCCCAGCGCGCGCTCCCGCTTGAACTGCGTGCCACCCTGTCATGGGCGGCACTGCGTACCGGGCAAGGACGCGCCGCTGCGCATGCGGTGGTCGAAGCGCCGCTTGCGCGATTCACCGAGGGCTTCGATCAGCCCGACATCATCACGGCGCGAGCGTTACTCGCGCGTTAGTCTCCGCGCGACCGACACACTCCGGTCGGGCGACAGAACCCCCATGTAACGGCACACCTAACGCTTTCGAAACGCCGAGGTTGCTAAAACTCCTGCATACCAGCCGGACAGGAGGCAATCATGGAAACGTCGATGAGCGAAGCCGTCGCAACCGCCCTCAAGGCGAATGTTCGCGGACAACTGATTCAGCCCGGTGACACGGCTTACGATCAGGCGCGTGCCGTGTACAACGGCATGATCGACAAGCGCCCCGCGATCATCGCGCGCTGCGTCGATGTGGCGGACGTCGTTGCCGCGGTGAACGCTGCGCGCGACAGCGGGATGCTGCTGGCCGTGCGCGGCGGTGCGCACAATGGTGCCGGGCTCGGCACCTGCGACGGTGGGCTGGTCATCGACCTGTCGCCAATGAAGGGCGTGTTTGTCGATGCCGGACGCAAGACGCTGCGGGTGGGCGGTGGCTGCACCTGGGGCGACGTGGATCACGCCGCCAGTGCCTACGGGCTGGCAACGCCAAGTGGCTTCATCTCGACAACCGGCGTGGGCGGGCTGACGCTCGGCGGCGGCATCGGTTACCTCAGCCGCGCCTACGGCCTGACGATCGACAACCTGCTCAGCGCCGAGGTCGTGCTGGCCGACGGGCGCATCGTCACCGCAAGCGACAAGGAAAACGCCGACCTGTTCTGGGCATTGCGCGGCGGCGGTGGCAACTTCGGCGTGGTGACGTCGTTCGAGTTCAAGGCGCATCCCGTTGCCACAGTTTATGGCGGCCCGATGCTGTGGCCGATGGAGCAGGCACGCGAACTGATGGCCTGGTGGCGCGACTTTATCCTGCACGCGCCGCAGCAGATCAATGGCTGGTTCGGCTTCGTGACCGTGCCGCCTGCGCCGCCGTTCCCGGAGGAAGTCCACCTGCAGAAGATGTGCGCCGTCGTGTGGTGCTACACCGGGCCGCTCGATGAGGCCGACGCGCATTTCCGTCCGATTCGCCAGGCCATGCCGCCCGCGGTGGACTTTGCCGGGCCGATCCCCTGGCCGGTCCTGCAGAGCCTGTTCGACGGACTGTATCCGGCTGGCCTGCAGTGGTACTGGAAAGCCGACTTCGTCAGCGAGCTCAGCGACAAGGCGATCGATCTGCACATCAAGTACGCGCAGCAGTTGCCGTCGATGCACTCGACCATGCACCTGTATCCGATCAATGGCGCAGCGCATCGTGCCGGTTGCGACGACACGGCCTTCAGCTACCGCGATGCCAATTTTGCGAGCGTGATTGTTGGCGTGGATCCCGATCCGGCCAACAACGACCGCATCGTGCAGTGGGCGAAAGACTACTGGCTGGCCCTGCATCCGCACTCTGCGGGCGGCGGCTACATCAACATGATGATGGACGAAGGGAATGACAACGTGAAGGCGTCCTATCGCGACAACTACGCGCGGCTGGCGGAGATCAAGCGCAAGTACGACCCGGCCAACCTGTTCCGCGTGAATCAGAACATCAGGCCAGCCTGAAGCAACACGATTGCGACATGGGGCGCAAGTACCCCGCGCGCCCCGCGGAAGGAGATTTCCATGAACAGCTTGTTGTGCATCGGATTTGCAGCGTTGATGCTGGCTTGCGCCGGTTGCCGCGACACCGGGGCCGACGCGGATTATCCCAGCGATCACGCCATGACCGCGATCGCGGGCACCGGCGCACTGGCAAATGGAGACCAGCATTCGCTCTACCTGTTGCGCTAGGGCAGGGCGGTCCTTTCCCCATGCGCCCCCACTGATCCAGGAGTCCGGGCCTACGCCGCAGCCACGACCTGCGGCCGGCCCACGCCAGGCAACGGCTTGCACGGCAGAGGCGATCCCGTGTGGCACGTGTCGTTTCGATTGATCGCCTGCACGAGGAGTGCCGCCGCGGCAGCGCCGCCGACACCCATGTTGGAGATTGCCATGCACAAGAATCTTGCCAGGACCCTTCTTGCCACCGCTGCGCTGGTTGCCGGCTTCAGCCCAACCGCCCATGCCGGCGGCTATGCTGATGCACTGATCGTGGCCGCCCCGAGCCACAACGGCCCGCGCGATCCCTATACCGATGGGGCGCGCATCGGTTCGCGCGATCCCTTTACTGATGGCGCGCGCATCGGTTCGCGTGATGGCTTCACCGACGGCGGGCACAGCGATGCGCGCGGCAGCGGGGCCTGACTCTCCTAAGCCAAGGCAACAGGGCGGCCCTTCGCGGCCGCCTCGTTGTCCAGGCGCAGGGATCCAGGGCAGATGCCTGCCCGGCAGCGAGACGGCCGGCGCGTGCGCACCGTCGCGGAGCGGTTGCTGGCCGACGTTGGTGTTGGCGTGCGCCGCGTACACGACGGCACACTCAATCACCGAACCCCAGGAAACGCGTAAAGCCATCAACCGGCTCACGCGCCATATCAAGGCGATTGACAGTCGACTCGTCATCGGGGAAACCGAGGCTCATTCCGCACACGACCTGGAAACCGTCGGGAAAATCGAGGTGTCTGGAAATGATGTCCTGATAGCGCACGAACGACACCTGAGGGCATGTGGCAAGGCCGATGGCGCTGGCGGCAATCATGATCGTCTGGATAAACAGCCCATAGTCCAGCCAGCTGAATTTGGTAAGAGATGGATCGATCGCAAAGATCAAGCCGACCGGCGCGCCGAAGAAGTCGAAGTTTCGCGCCGTTACCTTCGTGCGTTGCTGCAGATCCTGTTTGGGTATGCCCAGCGCGCCGTAGTACACCGATCCGAATGCCTCCTGGCGAACTCGCATCGCTTCGGGAAGCGGGTCGGGGATATGCCGCAATGGCGGATGTCGATCCTCCCTATGCGCCTGACTCAACGCTTCGCTCAGCGCAGCTTTCTCCTGCCCGGCCAACGCGTAAACATGCCACGGCTGGATATTCGAGTTGCTGGGCGCAAATCTCGCCACGTCGAGGATGTCCTCGACCATGCGTTGCGGTACCGGATCAGGCCGGAAATACCTCACGGCTCGACGGGCGCGGATGATGCCGTCGACGATCGTGGCAGTTGGATGAGAGTCTCGGGTAATGGTCATGAGCTGAAAACAAGAAAGGAGGCTTCCTCATCATGGCATGGCATACGGGAAGCGCACGGTGAAACATGTGCAAGGGCCGATTGCACCCGCTGCACAGCTGCGGCGGTTCAATGAACGGCGAGTGCCGGTCGCGCGCGGTCCCATGCCATCGCGAACAGGGCCAATGCGGCAACGAATGCCGGCGCGGCCATCAGCGTGAAGATGTAGATCATGCTGTAGCCCGCCGCGAGCAGCGTGCCGCCGCCCATGGCACCGAGAATGCCACCGAAGCGCCCCACACCGAGCATCCAGGCCACGCCGGTCGCGCGGCTGTGGGTGGGATAGAACAGCGCGGCCAATGCAAGCATCGACATCTGCGCGCCGGTCATGCAAACGCCTGCCACAAACGTCAGAACCGCGAGCGACCCGGTGCTGGCCGCTCCTTGTCCCATCGCACAGACCGCGACGCCGAGAAGCAGGAAGGCCAGTGCAACGGTTCGGCTGGGATTCCAGCGATCCATCAACCAGCCGAAAATCAGCGCGCCAAGCACGCCACCCGCCGGAAACAGCGCTGTAACGAGCGCTGCCTCGCGCAAGCTGAAGCCTGCCTCGCGGATCAGCGTTGGCATCCAGCTCGTGAGTGTGTAATAGACGAGCAGCCCCATGTAATAGGCCAGCCATAGCGTCAGCGTGCCGAACCGGTACGGCCTGGCGAGCATCGCGCCGATCGGTGTGCGTTGCGAATCCCCCTGGTTTTCCCAGACGGTAAAGCGCGACGTGGCGATAGCAGGGTCATTGGCAATCCGCCGCAGAACGTGACGGATCCGCTCGATTGGCCAGTCCCTGATCACCATGAAGCGGATCGATTCGGGGAGCCGGATCAGGCCGATCGCCAACAGGACCGGTACAGCGCCGCCGACCACGAAGACCGATCGCCATCCGAAGTCGGGAATCAATGCGGCCGCCGCAAGTCCTCCTGCCGAGGCACCCAGCGTAAAGCCACAGAACATGATGTTCAGTAGCAATGCGCGTCGTTTCGCCGGCACGTATTCCGACAGCAGCGTGGTCGCGTTGGGCAAGGCCGCGCCGAGACCGATGCCGGTCAGGAAGCGGAACACGGTCAGTTGCCAGATGTCCGTCGCGGCAACGCACGCCGCCGTCCAGAGGCCGAAGAAGAAGACCGAACCGATCAAGACCCTGCGCCGGCCAATCCGGTCGGCGATCGGTCCTGCCAGCAGCGCACCCAGCGCCAGGCCGACCAGCGCAGCACTGAGCACCGGCCCCAATGCACTGACGGGAATGGACCATTCCCTGGCGACGGCCGGCGCGACAAAGCCGATCGCTGCCGTGTCGAATCCGTCCGCCGCGACGATCAGAAAGCAGATGAACAGGATCAGCCATTGATATGGGGAAAAAGAATGTTCATCAATGAACTGCTGGACATCGATGACTTTCGATGTCGCGCTCTGGTGGTGACTCATGGCAACTCCTGTGGGGATGACTATTGATCAGGGCTCTCGACGGGCGACGAGCGCTATCGGGGCGGAGCATAGGTTTGCCAATGGCGAGCGGCAACAGGGTCAACCCCGACAAGGGCAGGCCGTTCGCGAAACAGAATTCCTGGTCAGGGACATTAATGCTTCGAACATGCAGGAAAGCCAGCGTGAATTGATCGTGCCGGAACGTTTTTGCCTCGCATAAGCGCTAATTTATTGATCGCATGTTCGACATGTACGAGCCATTGAAATCTATGCATATGGATATTGAACGGCGAAACCTGCGTCACACATGGCGCCTCTTGCACGGCATGCAATGTCACCTTGAACGGTTGTCGCTTCCGCGGTTGTGCACCGTATGGCATCGTGCCTGCAGGCAGAAACGCCGCTACGCGGGCACATCGTCAGCATCGCTGGCGATGCGAGCCGACGCCGAACCGAGACCATGAGGACCTTATGTCGAACACCGAAGCAACCAGCCACAAGGAGCAATTGATCGCTCGCTGCATTCCGTTTCTTGAAGAGGTCAAGGACATGACCACCGGAAGCGAAGTCGAGCAATGGCTGAACACCAAATACGGTCGCGAAAGCGTGTTGTATCGGGATCTCGCCCGACTGATCACGATTGGTGTCGAAGAGGAAGGCTGGGCCGCCAACGCGGAAATCGCGGGCCGCAAGTACCGGCGATCGCGCCTTGTCGATCCGTCGGAGACGACCTTCGGCTTCAGCATTACCGCGGTCTATATGGACAGCTCGGGCAACGATCAGCACAACCCGGAAGATGCTTTCCGCGGCGACTATCATTCCCACCCCTATGGCGAGTTCAATATGGTGGTATCGCTCAATGAAGGCGCGGCGCTGGCGGGGCCGAATGGCTGGTGCTACGGCGGATGGACTGCGCCTGCACCTGGCAGTCATCATTATCCCGAGGCCAAGGGCGGCGCAGTGATCGCGCTCTTCTTCCTGCCGGCAGGCCGCATTGCCTACAACGTCAAGGCACCCGACGCTCACTGACTCGCGGGATGAAGGGCGGCTCGTCGTCATCGGCGAGCCACCGGCTCCTGGAAAAGGTGGCCATGCGCGTCGAATGCCTGATGCGCGGTTCCCAGCGAGAATCCCTGCGGAATCACCAGCATGCCGAGTTTCGCCGACTGCGGTGAAATGCGTGCGAGGTAACCTTGCAGCAAACGGGAGTTGTTAAGTTCTCACCTGGCTCGCCACATCGGCAATCTGCTTGCGCAGCCATTGCAAGGCCGGATCTTCGTCATTGCGGCCGTGCCACACTGCCCGTACCGACGTCACGGGCGCGGGGTAGGGCAACGGATGAATGCGCAGTTCACCATGACGCTCGAACTCGCGACCCAACGGCGAAGGCACGAGCGCCAGCATGTCGCTGTGGCGAACCAGAGAGGGTATCGCCAGCGAATGCGCCACGGCGACGCGGATACGCGGCAGCGTTGCTGAACCCGTGAACGCATCTTCCAGCGCCTGCCGGTCGAACATTTCCGATTGCCGTGCAAGGCCGCGTTCGACGATAAAGCCGCTGACCGCGCCTTCCTCCTGCCCGCCCAGTGACACGGCGACCAGTGGATAGGTCAGCAGGTCATCATGAGTCAGCGGACGGTCGCCGATCGGATGATCGCGATGCGCGACCATTACCTCGGTTTGCTTCCAGACCAGCATCGACTGGAACCGCGTCGGCACCTCCGCGAAGATGCCGATAGCGATATCGATGCGGCCGATGTCGATCTGCCCGGCCAGATCGAGTCTTGTCGAAGGGCGCACCACAAGGTCGACCATCGGCGCTTCCGCGCGCAGGCGCTGGCTCAGCCGGCTGAGCAGAAGCAATGTAATGTAGTCGTTGGCGGCCACCACGAACTCCCGGCGCGCGCTGGCCGGATCGAAGGGTTCATCACCAAGCGCGGTCTGGATCTGCCGCAACGCGTTCCGGATGGGCGTCGCCATTGTCACTGCGCGGGCGGTCGGCTCCATGCCCTTGGCTGTGCGGACGAAGAGATCGTCCTGGAGCACGTCGCGAAGACGGCCCAGTGCGTGGCTGATGGCTGATTGACTGAGATGCAGGCGCTTGCCAGCGGCCAGCAGGTTGCGATCTTCGTACACCGCATCGAAGACGCGCAGCAGGTTGAGGTCGATCCTTGCGAGATTCATTCTTATTGTCCGGATGGCAATGCACCGATTGTTCTGCGCAGTTTACTCTCGGGCGCATCGGCGACGGCCACGCGGTATGGGCGCCGTCAAGGCGGCGAGCGCCGGGGCGTACGCCAGCAGTTCGGCAGCGCGCTCTTTGAGGTCAGCAAGGGCGATTTGCGAGTTCGCGTCGATGGTGAAGCGGAGGAGGGCGTGAGGGCGTAAACATCCTCGCCGGCCAAATGCAAAAACCCCGCGAGCGGGCAAACGCGCGCGGGGTTGTATGCCAATATCCCTGCATTCGAAGGACTGCAGGACGGGCTACTTGGAGGTCTTTGCGCCGTCAGTGTACGGGTCGGGCTTGCCGGTGCGGGCGCCGTCAGTGTACGGGTCGGGCTTGCCTGTGCGCGCGCCATCGGTGTATGGGTCCGGCTTCGCACCCGGCGCGAGGTCTGAGCGCGTCGACTGCTTGGCACCGTCGGTATAGGTATCAAACTTGCCGGTCTTGGCGCCGTCGGTGAACGGATCGGCTTTGCCGGCCTTCGCCCCTTGCGTGTAGGGATCCGGCTTGGATTGCGCATATGCAAGCGGCACCGTAGCCACGACCGCTGTTGCAAGAATCAGGCCGGATAGAAGGGTTTTGCTCATGATAGCCTCGCCTGTTGGGACACGATTAAGAAACCCGTCCGAGTGCGCTTGCCAAGTGATCGGGGGGGCGCAGCATGCCGCATACCGTGGGCCGCTGCTCCTGCAAGAATAGTCCCTGATGCTCAAACATGCCGCACCCGGCCGCATGCCTCCTGGCGCTGACTCGGAGTCGAGCGGAAGAATCGCCGGCAGCGTCTGTGCAAGAGCACTTGCGGCGAGGAGGTGAGCGGCGATCCGTGTGGATCACCACTCTTTTCCTCCTGCCTTGCGCCGTCAGGCCACAACGATGCGCAGTGGGTCAGCCAATGCAAGCGCCTCAGCGCGATCGGCGCTCGGCGGATAGATCCACTGGGTATTGATGCGGGTCTTGAGCGACTTCGCGACACCGCCCGTCATCGTGACCTGGCGGTCCCAACCTTCGGTGTAGACAGCGCCCCAAGGCCCCAGGTCCAGGCAGGTCACATACTTCGGTTGGCTATAGGGAATCTGCGCCTCGCCCACCAGGTCCGCGGCAACGTTGTGGCCTGCGGAGCGGCCGAGATTCATCGCGTGCTGGCAAGACATCATGGCGAAGTTCCCTTCGTCATCGGTGGCAGCATAGGCGCAGTCGCCTGTGGCGAACACCGCGTCTACCCCTTTGACCTTCAGGTTGCGGTCCACATGAAGCCGGCCGAAATTGTCTCGCTCTGCCGGAATCTGTGCGGTGAGTTCGCTGGCCCGGGCACCCGCCGTCCATATTACGGTGTCTGCCTCGATGCGCTCCCCGTTCTCGAGCATGACGCCTTTCGCATCAACCGCCGCCACACCCGAGCCGAGCCGCCATGTCACGCCGAGTTCGGTAAGCGCCTGCGTGATGACCGGGCGTGGACCTTCCCCGAGGTCAGGGCCGATTGCGGCACTGCGCTCGACCATGATCACGTTCACGGCAGCGTCCTCGCCGAGGACTTCGCGCAAGCGAGCCGGCATTTCGGCAGCTGTCTCGATGCCGGTGAAGCCAGCGCCAGCGATCACTACCGTATTGCGTCCTTCGCTCTCCGGGCGCGTAGCCAGCCTATGGATATGCGCTTCAAGTTCCGCGGCATCCGCCACCTGGTCGACGTTGAAGGCGTGCTGGTCCAGCCCTGAAATCTTTGGACGGAACAGGCGGCTCCCTGCAGCGAGTACCAGGCGGTCATAGTCCACGCGCTGGCTTGATGTATCCGCACCAACGCCTGCAATGCTCACCGTCTGGTTTGCAGCATCGATGTGCTCCACCTTTCCCTGGATGAACCTGACGCCAACGGCCTTGAAGATTTCCTGCAAGGGCGCCTTCATCCCGTTCGGATTCTGCTCGTAGAGGCGGGGACGGATGTGCAGTTCCGGCTCCGGTGCAACTAGCGCGATCTCCACATCGGCGCGCCCAACCTGGTCAAGCAAACGGGCCGAAGCCAGCGCGCTCCACATGCCGGCAAAGCCGGCGCCGATGACAAGAATGCGTTTCGACATCTTTTGTGCTCCTGATTCAAACCTCAGTTTCATGTAACAGGCCAACTCCGCTACGGCGTCGAACCGATCAATGGGCGGTGAACGCTGACCATAACTACGATCATATTAGTCGCCGTTAAGAACGGCAAGCGATTTTGTAGTTCCCATGTCTGATCTCGGTGCGAGTAAGCCAGATCAACGACTGCGCGTACTGCCTGGACATGCGCACGCGCGACCTGGCGAAGAAACGTGTGACGATCGGAAAGTTCGCGCGCCTGCAAGTCTGGCAAGAGGCAGATGCATGCTTCAGTGAGCGAGAAAAGTCGGCACTCGCGTGGGCCGAGTCCGTGACTCGCGTTTCTGTCACGCACGTTCCTGACGAGGCCTTCCGTGCTGCCGCAGCCGCATTCAGCGAAAAGGAGTTCGCCGAACTGACCATGGCGGTCGGCCTGATGAGTGCATTCAATCGCCGCAGTCAGCTTTCGCCGCCCGCCGCAGGTCGACAACCTGGGATAAAGCTAGTCAGTCTTCGCGAGAGCGGGATCGGCGCTGTGATCCCAGGGGGCGCGCTCGCTTGCGTTGGACGAGGAAGTTGTATAGCATCTCAACTACGATAGTTGAAGTCCTAGTATGTCATGTCCCACATCAGCACTGGCGTTGAATATAGCCTGCACTGCCTGCTCTACCTGACCCGCTCGCACGCGGCAGTGGAAGAGGCTAGCGTCCGTGATCTCGCCGAGCTTCAGGGGGTGCCACAAGACTTCCTGGCGAAGCTGTTCACCAAGCTGGCCAAAGCTGAGCTGGTGATCGCGACGGAGGGCATCAAGGGCGGATTCCGGCTCGCGCGGCCCGCCAACCAGATTACCGTTCTGGATGTCGTGGTTGCGATCGACGGCGAGAAGGCGCTGTTCGACTGCCTCGAGATCCGGGGGCGCTGTGCAGTCTTCGATGATCATGCACCGAATTGGGCAACGCGTGGCGTATGTGCGATTCACGCTGTCATGCAGGCTGCAGAGAAAGTCATGCGAGCGGAGCTGAAGCAGCATACCTTGGCTGATCTTTCTCGGCGCGTCGTCGACAAGACGCCGGCCAGCTTCGGCGTGCAAGTTGTCAATTGGCTGTCCGATCGCGCGGAGAATCGGCGCGGCGAAAGAGCTGCGACCAAAGGCTCAACATCGCGAAAGGGCGGTTGAAGGTATCAACTCGATTCTGCTTATCTGCCGACCGGTGTGCTCATGTCATCGCAAATGTCCACCGAACAGTCCGAGTATGCCAATGACGATCAGGTAAATGGCGACGATGTAGTTAAGCAGACGAGGCATGACAAGAATCAGGATTCCCGCGATCAGAGAAATAAGCGGGCCGGCACTGGTGATGAAATTCATGATGATTCCTTGGATTGGCAGGGTCAGTGGCACAGACAATCCTCGCGGGCTCAGACTCCTTCCGTGCCATCCTCCGTTTCCAGGAAATGTCGCACCAGCATCTGCGACGCCACGGGTAAGGCATCCATGGAGCGCACGGCCAGCAGGAACTCGCGCCTCGCCAGCGCATCGCTGAGCGGTACGATGCATAGCGGCATCGTGGCGCAGTTACGCTGTGCGATCGCCTCCGGCAGTATGCCGATGCCGAGTCCGGCACTGACCATCACGCACAAAGCGTCGAAACTGGTTACCCGGATACGCAGTTTCAACGGGCAATGCAGGTCCTGCTGCGAGATGATTTGACCTCTGGCCGCACATACCCGGTTGTGCCGCCCGAAAGCTAGATCGGAGACGCAATGCTCAGTCACCATGAAATCTCGGCACTGATTCTTGTGCGGAACGCGCCATACCATGCGACCGACGTCCTGGAACTGGAGGGGCTGGCGAATAAAGGCATGATCGAATGGGTGCGGCGCGGCATCACGCAGCGTCGGCCGTGCCTGACGGCCCTGGGGGAAAAGTTCTACAGCAAGGTGGTGACGCCGTTGTACGCGACGGCATAACGTACGAGACGACCCACCTCGCCAGAATCGCGGGCACCGCTGTCCCTTAGCTCACGCTGCGGGCTCCACTGCCGCTACCACGCAAAACTGCAGTCCGACGGCGTGCGGAGTTGCCAATCGCCGTTGCCGCACAATTCCAGCACCTGGACGTGATATTTGAGCAGGGTGGGGCGGTGGCTGACGCTGACAATCGTGGTATGGCCGGCGACAAGCTGGCTGTAGAGTGCGGCCTCGTTGCCGCCATCGAGTGCGCTGGTGGCTTCATCGAGCAGCGCGTAACGCGGACGAGCCCGCAACAGGCGCGCGAAGGCCAGCCGCTGCTGCTCGCCGAGCGACAGGACCTTGCACCAGTCCAGCTCCGCGTCCAGGCCGCCGACGCGCTCTGCCAGGTCGGGCAGGTTGACCTGGTCGAGCAACTTCAGCAGTTCGGAATCCGGTATGCGGCGGTCCTGGTCGGGATACAGCAGCTGGCAGCGCAGGTTGCCGACCGCCATGTACGGATGTTGCGGCAAGATCAGCATCTGCCCGGGCTCCGGATGCACGATGCGGCCGCTGCCGCAGTTCCACAGCCCGCTGATGGCCCGCATCAGCGAACTCTTGCCCCCACCGCTGGGACCGACGATCAGCAGGCTCTGGCCCTTTCCGACTGTCACGTTCAGATCCTTCAGCAGGGTACGGTCATAGTCGGGCGTGTGCAGGGTCAGGTGTTCCAGTGACAGCGTGTCACCGCGCTGATGATCGATCCGGCTACCGGGCTTGCGCCGCATCACGCGCGTATGCGCGAGCGACGAAGCGAATGTGGCAAGCCGGTCCAGGCCCGCCACGAAGCGGCTCAGGCTTTCAAAGTTGTCGACAATGACCGTCACGGCCGCCAGCACCGCCGTGAACGCTCCCGCAGCCTGGATCGCACTGCCGACTTCCAGTTCGCCGTCGAGCACGCGGTTGGCGACGATGACGCTCGGCAGCATCAGTGTCAGGAACGCATAGGCATACTGGAACAGGTAGAGGTTGAGCTGCCAGCGGTTCAGGCGGTTGTAGTTGGCGAACACATGCTGGAAGCGGCCACGCACGTGATGGAACTCATGCTGCTCGCCGCGATGGAACGTAATCGACTCCGCATGCTCGCGCACCCGGATCAGGCTGAAGCGAAAGTCGGCCTCGCGCCGGATCTGGTAGAAGTTCAGCCCGATCAGCACCTTGCCGAAGCACAGCACCGAAACCACCGTGCCGCAGACGGCATAGAGCACCAGGAACACCACGAGCTCGCGCGAGATCGACCACAGCACCCCGCTGAACGCAACCAGCTGCAGCACCGAGCCCAGCATCAGCAGCAGAAAGTACAACGATTGCTGCGTGAACGTGCTGATGTCCTCAGAGATGCGCTGGTCCGGGTTGTCGATGGTCGTGTTGTTGTTCAGCGCGTAGAAGGCGCAGCTGCCGAAGTACTTTTCCAGGTACTGCTGCGTCATCCAGCATCGCCACTGCATGAACAGCCGGTTGCGCGTGTAGTAGTAAAAGGCGTACACGGGAACGGCCGCCAGCAGCACGTAGACGAAGATCCGGATGGCATACCAGAAGCGGTCAGCGTCGCCGGCCGCGAGCGCCGAGGCAAATTCGCCTGTCTGCTCGTTGAAGCGCACATTGGTCCAGGTCTGGCCTAGCAGCAAGCCGACGAGGACCAGCAACAGCGCCCAAGCCTTTCCCTTTTCCCGTGATACCCAGTATGGCCTGGCGATATCAAGGAACCGCTTCCACAGATTGCCGCTGCGCGTTGCCATGACCGTGTCGTTTTGACAAGGCTGCGGGCCGGCGGGGCGCTCCCGCCGGGCCTAAGGCCTCTAACAGCCCGGGCATACGCATTTCGCATGCCAGCTGGCATGGTCGTTTGCCGGGGTTCGAGACCCATGCGTAGATCATAGTCCTTCGATTGCCCTGCGAGGTACCGTCAACCCGGGAAATACCGGTACCATCGTCCTACTTACGCGCCAAGGAGCAGGGCATGCAGTTTCTCTGGCCGCAGATGCTCTGGCTGCTGCTTTCGCTTCCCCTGCTGGCGGCCACTTACCTGTACCTGCTTGCGCGGCGCAAGAAATCTGCCGTGTTGTATGCCAGCCTTGCGCTGCCGCGCGCCGCGCTGGGTCGCAGGCAGCGGCTGCGGCGTCACATCCCGCCGCTGCTGTTCGTGTTTGCGTTGACCGCGGCCCTGCTGGCGTGCGCACGTCCCACCGCCACCCTCACGCTGCCGTCTGACACCGTCACCCTGGTGCTCGCGATGGACGTCTCGCGCAGCATGGCGGCGAGCGATGTCGCGCCCACCCGCATCAGCGCCGCCCAGCAGGCTGCGCGCGATCTGATCGTCGGGTTGCCGCCTGGTGTGCGCCTGGGCATTGTTTCCTTTGCTGCCACGGCGATCGTGGTGCTACCGCCCACCGACAACCGGCTTCGCATGCTCGACGCGATCGACCGCTTCGAGCTTCAGAACGGCACAGCGACAGGCAGCGGGCTGATCCAGTCGCTGGCGGTGCTGTTTCCCAATGACGGCATCGACCTGGAAGGGATCCTCTTTGGCGGCGAGTCGCTTGCGCCGGGCACTGGCGGCCGATCGCTGACAGAGGCCGCCGCGGCAAATGCCGTCCGCAAGCGCGATCTGGAACAGCCCGGGGCGGCGCCCGGCTCTTACCGGCACGGTGCGGTGATCCTGCTCAGTGATGGTCGGCGCACGACCGGCCCGGATCCCCTGGACGCCGCGCGCATGGCCGCCCAGCGAGGCCTTCGCGTCTATACCGTGGGCTTCGGTGCGGTGCAGGACGCAGGTGCAGAGGGCTCGAGCCTGTCTTACGAAATGCAGGTGGATGAACCGACCTTGCGCCAGATCGCGACGCTCACGGACGGCGAATACTTCCAGGCCGGCTCGGCCGCCGACCTGACGCGCGTGTATCGCCAACTGAGCGGCCGCTTCGCACTCGAGCGCAGGGAAGTCGAGATCGGTGCCTTGTTCGCGGCAGGCTCGGTTGTTTTGCTCGTGGCGGCGTGCGTGCTGTCGATGCTCTGGTTCCGTCGGTGAGCGGCAGCCTCGGCAAACGACTGGCTTGCGCCAGCCTGCGTGTCCTGGAGGAGAGACATAACGTGCGGCGTCAATTCGAAATCTTCGCTTTCGTGATTCTCACTGCGCTCAGTCCGGCCCACGCCGACGATGGGCGAGGTTTGGCTCGCGGTGGTAATCCCAATGAGGTTTCCATTTCAGGCGTTTCATCCGGCGCTGCCATGGCCATTCAGTACGCTGTCGCCCATTCCAGTTCCATCGTCGGGGTAGGCTCCATTGCCGGCCCGGGATGGGGCTGCGCAGACGGCCGACTATCCGTGGCGATCAATGACTGCATGTGTGGACGGCAGCCTCCCGCTCCCCAGGTTGCCGGCGCCCGCGCGCAAGCGGCGAGCGGGTCGATCGACCAACTGGTCGCGGGCAAGCCGGTGGCACTTCAGCGCGCCTATGTCTTCCAGAGCCCGGAAGACCATACCGTGGTCAAGCAGTCGGGTCAGGCGAGCATTGACTTCCTGACTGCGTTCATCGGGAAGGCGCCCGTCGTAGACAGAGGGAATGCCGCAGACGGAAGCAACCGGGCCGGCCACGGCTTTATCTCCCCCGACGGGACCGATGCGTGCCAGTCCGATGGCAAGGAAAAGACCTACGTTCGCCGCTGTGGCGCGGAAGACAATGCGGGAAAGCTTTTCCACGCCCTGTATGGCCCGGCCACGACCTACGATCCGACCCGGCGTGTCAGGGACATTCCGGCAACGGAGGTCTGGGCGTTCAAACAACAGCCGCTCATCGACAAGATAAAAAAGAGCGACGGCAAGGTCGCCGCGGACGGCATCTGGTGGCTACCCTTCAGCACCGCGCGGCGCAAGAACTTCGATATGGCGGATACCGGGTATCTCTACGTGCCGCCGTCCTGCCGAAGTAGCGGCAGCCGTTGCCGGGTACATATTGCCCTGCATGGCTGCAAGCAGACGGCGAAAGAGTTTGCCGTCACCGCGGGCTACAACAACTGGGCGGATTACTACAAGGTCATCGTCATCTATCCCGCGCTCGATCATCAGACGTCCATTGATGGGGAGGTTTGCGCCATGCCCGCGGCGTTACCGATTGCCGATTCCAGCTGGGTGAAGCCGAACCCCAACGCATGCTGGGACTGGTGGGGCTATCTGGACGATGAGACGCCGCAGGCCAAGCGTTACCTGACCAGAAAGGCGCCGCAGATACGGGTGATTGAAAGCATCATTGTTGAAGCCACACGGTAGCGAAACACTTGCAATGGCCGGTTTGGCAAAATGCCGCCATGATATGGGCATGTTTCCGGAGACCACATGCATACGATCGAGTTTGTCCCGTCCGGGACATGGCCGCGACACGACCGCTACTTGCATGAACTGAGCGAGCTCCTGGGCTCGGACGTCCAATCAGGTGCCGATTTAGCCACGTTGGCTGCCCGCCGGTTGCCCGTCGAAACGCTCGACCGCCTGCTTCACGCGGGGCTGGTATGGGACGAACTGGCGTTCATCATTCCGCGTCGAACGCTCAGCCACCGTAAAGTCAAAGGTGAGGCCCTGACCGTGGATGAATCCGACAAGGCCATCCGGCTGGCCAGGATCCTTGCCCACGCTGCCGGCATCTTCGGGCAACCGGAACGCGCTTTGCATTGGTTGCGCAAAAAGCAGCAGCGCATGGCTGACAGGTCTCCACTGGAACTGGCCGGCACCGAACAGGGCGCTCATCTCGTGGAAGAGCAACTGCTTCAAATCGACGAAGAGTACTTCGCCTGACGATTCTCTGGCTCATCGGCAATCACGCCGATCTCCGGGGCATTGCCACCAAACCCTCCAGCTCTCGCCGCAACGGCGCATAGGCCCCCGCATGGCTGGCCGCGACTGCCGCTGCCGCCGCCGCTAGTTGCGCCTGGCCCGCAAGGTCCGCTCGCGGCTCGCTCAGCACCGCGGCTATCCAGCCGCCCATGGCCGCATCCCCGCAACCTACAGTGTCGGCAACGTTCACCTGGAACGCCGGCTGCTCCACCACGTTGTCCGACTGGAGCAGCGTCAGGCCATCGGCGCCGCGCGTGAGCATGATGGTGGCGTTCGGCGCCATGGCCCGCACCTGCGTGAGCGCGGCGTCCAGTGGCAGCGCCGGAAAGAGGCCCGCCAGGTCTTCATCCGAGATCTTGACGTAGGACGCCAGCCTCAGCATGTGCGCGAGCGTTTCGCCATAGCCCTGTGCGCTCATGAGTTCGCGGTAATTGGGGTCGAAGGCAATGCGCTTGCCGGCCGCAGCTGCCTGCGTGGCTTCCTCGCACAGGCGCGCGGCCAGCGGCTGCCGTACCAGGCTGATGGAGCCGAAGTGAATGACTTCCGCCGCCTGGCGCCACCCTTGCGGCAAACGGGCCGGCTCGAAATGCAGGTCGGCACTGTCGTCGCCCACGAAGAAGTACTGCGGTGGATGGCGTGAAGCGATAAAGGCCAGGAACGGCGAACGCTCGACACGTTGCAGGAAACGCATGTCGAGCCCGGCTTCCTCGGTGGCCCGGGCCAGTGCATCGCCGAACAGGTCCTGGCTGACAGCGCCGGCAAAGGCCGTGTCGATGCCCAGGCGCGCCCCGACGCGGGCCACGTTCCAGCAGGAACCGCCCGGCAGGCTGAGCCAGCTTCCGTCGGCCTGGAGAACCATGTCGGTGAGCGCCTCGCCGAACACGACGTAGCGGGGCAGGGGTTTGGACATCGATGACTCCTGGATGGGTCGGTTGAGATCAAGTTCTATCTGGCGCCTTGCATGACGGAGTCAGCCCGGCGCCATGGCTCTGGCATGACAGGCGCGACGGATCAACGCGGCCGTCGACGCGTCATGCGGCTGCGGGGGCGCTCCTTCCAGTTCGCGCTCGATGGGACGGGCCAGCATCTTGCCAAGTTCCACACCCCATTGATCGAAGGGGTTGATGTTCCAAAGCGCGCCTTGCACAAAGGTGCGATGTTCCGACATCGCCAGCAACGCCCCCAGGTGGAACGCATCCAGCCGCTGCAGCAGCAACGTGTTGCTGGGCCGGTTTCCTTCGAACACCAGATGCGGCACCAGCGCCTCGTCAGACTGCCCCTCGGCACGTATTTCGGCGGCGGTGCGTCCGCGCAGCAGCGCTTCGCCCTGGGCAAAGCAATTTGCCAGCAGCTTGGTATGGTGGCCGGGCAGATCGCTGTGCGGTTGCAAGCAGGCAATGAAGTCCACGGGCACCAGTTGCGAGCCCTGGTGCACCATCTGGAAATAGGCATGCTGGCCGTTGGTACCGGTGGTGCCCCATACGATCGCTGCCGAGCCGGCCTCCAGCGCCGCGCCGTCGTGCTGCACCGATTTCCCGTTGCTCTCCATCTCGAGCTGCTGCAGGAAGGCCGGCAGCAGTTCCAGCGGCTCGCAATACGGCGCGACGCAGCGGCTGCCCGTGCCAAGGAAGCTTCGGTACCAGACATCCAGCAGGCCCAGGATCATCGGCAGGTTCTGTTCGGGCTGGGCGTCGGCGAAATGCCGGTCCATCGCGCGAGCGCCATCCAGCAACTGTCGGAATCGGTCAAAGCCGATCGCCACTGCGATCGACAGGCCCACCGCCGACCAAAGCGAGAAACGCCCGCCCACCCAGTCCCAGAACGGGAACATGTTGGCGGGGTCGATGCCGAATGCCGCCACGGCGTCGCGGTTGGTCGACACCGCAACAAAGTGGCGGGCCAGGTCTGACTGCGTGGCGCCATGGCGCAGGAACCAGTCGCGCGCGGTGTGGGCGTTGGCCATCGTTTCCAGCGTGGTGAAGGTCTTGGAGCAGACGATCACCAGCGTGGTGGCGGCATCGAGGCGGGCCAGCGTGCGGGCCAGGTCGTAGCCGTCCACGTTGGCGACGAAATGCAGGCGGGGTCCCGGGTTCGACTCCTGCACGAGGGCTCGGCACACCATGCGGGGCCCGAGGTCGGAACCGCCGATGCCGATGTTGACCACATCCGTGATGGCGCGGCCATCGAAGCCGGTCCAGCCGCCGCTGCGCACCGCATCCGCGAACCGTTCCATCTGCGCCAGCACCGCGGATACATCGGCCTCCACCGGCACGCCCAGTGCGCGGTAGCCATCGCCGGGGCGAGCGCGAAGCGCCATGTGGAGCGCTGCGCGGCGCTCGGTGGTGTTGACCGGTTCGCCGGCAAACATGGCATCGCGCCGCTCGCACACGCGCGCCTGGCGGACAAGCGCGAACAGCAGCGCCAGGGTGTCCTCGGTGACGCGGTTCTTGGCGTAGTCGAGGGTCAGGCCGCAGGCCTCAACCATCAGGCGCTCGGAGCGGGCCTGGCCGTGCGGGCCCGTGAACCAGTCACGCATATGGGTATGGCGAATCTTAGCGGCATGCTCGCGCAAGGACTGCCAGGCGGGGAGGGACGTCGACATCGGGGGCTGCTCCAACGAAAATTCGGACCACAGGACTACTGGACTACTGGACTACTGGACTACTGGACTACTGGACTACTGGACTACATCTCTTCATGCCAGGCCATGCCGTCGCGTGACAGCAGGGCGCTGGAGGCCGCCGGCCCCCATGTGCCGGCGGTGTACAGCTTGGGCGGCGTGTTGGTGGTCTGCCACGTCTTGAGAATGGGCGCGACCCAGCGCCAGGCCTGGACCTGCTCGTCGCGCCGCACGAAGAGGCCGAGCCTGCCGCGGATGACATCGAGCAGCAGGCGCTCGTACGCGCCCATGCGGCGCACGCGCGTGCCTGTTCCCGGGCGCTGGAGGTCCAGCGAGGCCGGCACCAGAGCCTGTGTGTCGCCGGGTTGCTTGGTCAGGAAATAGAGCCGGATGCTCTCTTCCGGCTGCAGCGTGATGACCAGCCGGTTCCCTGCCGGCGTGCCCAGCGGGCGCTCGAACAGCGCACAGGGCACATCGTGGAAATGGATAACAATCTCGGCCACGCGCGACTGCATGCGCTTGCCCGTGCGCAGGTAGAAGGGCACGCCGGCCCAACGCCAGTTGGCGATCTCCGCCTTGATGGCGACGAAGGTCTCGGTCCGGCTGTCGGCCGGGATGCCTGGCTCACTCACGTATCCCGGCACAGGGTCGCCACCGGCTGCGCCGCGGCAGTATTGGCCGCGCACGACTTTCTCCGCGACGGCCTCGGGCTGGATCGGCTTGAGCGCCTTGAGGATCTTCAGCTTCTCGTCGCGGATGGCGTCTTCGGACAGGCTGGTGGGCGGCTCCATGGCCACCATGCACAGCAGCTGCAGCAAGTGGTTCTGCACCATGTCGCGCAGGGCGCCGATGCCGTCGTAGAAGTTGCCGCGCCGTTCCACGCCCAGTTCCTCGGCGATCGTGATCTGTACCTCCTTCACCCACTCGCGCCGCCACAAGGGTTCGAACAGTACGTTGCCGAAACGCACTGCCATCAGGTTCTGCACGGACTCCTTGCCCAGGTAGTGATCGATCCGATAGATCTGGTCTTCGGCGAAGAATCTCGCCACGGCCGAATTGATTTCCTCGGACGACTCCAGGTCATGGCCCAGTGGCTTTTCCAGGACGATGCGGCTGCGTTGATCGGTCAGGCCGACACGCGACAGCTGCTCGCAGATCCTGACGAAGAGGTGAGGGGCGGTGGCCAGGTAGTACACGACCACCGGCGCGGCCCGGGCATTCACGAGCTCCGCCAAAGCATCGAATCCCGGCTCGGCGTTGGCGTCCACCTGCAGGTAGACGATGCGTTCCACGAAACTCGGCCAGGACGCGGCTACGGCGTTGCCGGCCAGCGCGGGCAGTACCTCGTCGTCGAGCATGGCAAGGTAGGCCTCGTGGGAGAGCGGCTGGCTGCCCAGCGCGAGGATCCGTCCGCGCGGATGCAGCGCGCCTGCCGCATGCGCATCGAACAAGGCGGGCAGGAGCTTGCGGCGGGCGAGGTCGCCCGTGGCACCGAACAATACGAAATCGAAATCCGGGGCCTGCGCGCCGGTCTTGGAGCTATCCATCATGTCACCTGGGACGGTCATAAGGGTGTTCGGGTATGGCAGGGCGCGCGCTATCTCGGCGCCGACCAGCCCTTGTAGTCGCTGACATTGGCGCGTGTGACCAGCGTGGAGGGCAGCAGCACCACCGGTTTGGCGGGCCGCTGGCCGTTCATCATGCCGACGCCCAGCTGCACCGCGGTGCGGGCAATGGCCCACGGATCCTGGCTGGCGGAGGCCTGCACCAGCGTGTCGGATTTCAGCGCGGCTTCGATGTCGGGCGCGCCGTCGACCGATGCGATCAGGATGCCGCGGCGGTTGAGTTGCCGCGCGGCCAGGTCGGCCCCGAGAGCCTGCGGGTCGTTGATGGTAAACACCGCATCCACCTTGGGAAAGCGAGTCAGATAGAGCTGCATGACGTTGAGCCCGCCTTCGCGCGACCCCTTGCCGTCCTGGTCGTCCGACAGGATATGAAGGTCCTGGTGCTTCGCCAGCACCGTCTTGCAGCCTTTGACGCGATCCAGGACTGCCGACACCGGCGGACCGTTCTGGATGATGACGTTGCCGTGGCCCTTGAGTTGTTCGGCAATGAAACCGCAGGCCAGCTCGCCGGCCTGGACGTTGTCGGTCTGCACGGTGGCGTCGGCGCCGGCTGCGGCCACATCTACTGCCACCACGACGATGCCGGCTTTTTTCGCCTTGCGCACGGCCGGTCCGATGGCGCGCGCGTCCGCCGCGTTGATCAGGATCAGGTCCACGCCGGCGACGATGAAGCTGTCGATGTGCGAGAACTGCTTGTTGAGGTCATAGTCAGCCGACAGCACAGTGACCTTGGCCTGCGGATTGACCTGCTTCGCGGCGGCTTCGGCGCCGCGGGCCAGCGCGACGAAGTAGGGGTTGCCGAGGGAGCCCAGCGTGACGCCCACCTTCTTCAGCTGGCGCGGCGCGGCGGCCGTGGCGCTGTCCTTGGCCGGCGTCTGTGCCATGGCCCCGGCCATGCAGCATGCGCCAAGCGCAACTGTCATCAGGAATTGCTTGATCACTTCCGTCTCCTGTACGGTTTCAGGTCCGGGCCGAGCCCTTCTGGCGATAGCGGTCCAGCGCCACCGCACCAATGATGACCAGCCCCTTGATGATGTACTGCCAGATGTCCGACACGCCCAGCAGCACCAGTCCGTTGGACAGCGCGGCAATGATCAGCGCACCGATCAGCGTGCCGCCGATGGAGCCGACGCCGCCCACAAAGCTCGTACCACCCAGGATCACCGCGGCGATCGCGTCGAGCTCATAAGACTGGCCAAGCTGCAGGCCGTTGGCCGCGTACAGGCGCGAGGCAGACATCACGCCGCCAAGCCCCGCCAGCAGCCCAGAGACGGCATAGACGAACAGCAGCACCGCCCACACCTTGATGCCCGACAACCGCGCTGCCTCGGCATTGCCGCCCACGGCGTAGATCTGCAGTCCCAGCACGGTCCGGCGCAGCACGGCCCAGGACACCGCGATCACGGCACCGGCGATGATCACCAGCCACGGCACGCCCAGCACGTCGCCATTGCCGATGAAGGCAAAGCCGATGTCGGGGTTGTAGAGCGTACTGTCATGCCCGACGAGCCGCGCCAGCCCGCGCACCGCGGTCAGGCTCCCAAGCGTGACGATGAACGGCGGCAGCTTCATGAAGGCGATCAGCGCGCCGTTCACCAGCCCGAACAGCAGGCCGCAAAGCAGGGCGGCAGGCACGCTGAGCGCGCCGAGCTCTGGCGTCAGCGACGTCAGCATCGCCGCGACGGCCGAGATCGACAGGATGGAGCCCACCGACAGGTCGATCCCGCCCGTCAGGATGACGAAGGTCATGCCTGCCGCCAGCACCAGGTTGATCGACGCCTGCTGCGCGATGATCGAAAGGTTCTGCAGGCTGGCGAAATTGTCGGTCAGCACCGTGAAGCCAGCGCACAACAGCACCAGCACCGGCAGCATGCCCAGGGCTCGCAGGCGTTCCTGCGTGGTGGCGCCGGCGGGGCGGCCAAGCGTACGCGCCGCGCCTTGTGAAGAAACGGCGTGCGCCGCGGGATGGATGGAATTGCGCATGGTGTCTCCTGAGTCTGTGGGACGGCGCTTGCCGTCGACCGTCTGCGCGGTCTCGGGGAATGTCGGAAGGTCGGTTCAGTGCAGCACGGTGGGCTGTGCGGGGCCATCTGCGCCGGTAGCCAGCGCGATAATGCGTTCCTGCGTGGCAGCGGCATCCGGGCTGGCTTGCACCTCGCCAACCAGTCGGCCTTCACGCATCACCAGCACGCGGTCGCACAGGCCTACCACTTCCGGCAGTTCGCTGGAGATCAGCAGGACGGCCACGCCGGAGCGGGCGAGGGCGTCGATGAGGCGGTAGATCTCTGCCTTGGCGCCGATGTCCACGCCGCGCGTGGGCTCGTCCAGAATCAGCACGCGCGGCTTGGTTTCCAGCAGGCGCGACAGCATTACCTTCTGCTGGTTGCCGCCCGACAGCGCGCCGACATTGACGCGCGGATGCGCCACGCGAATGCCCAGCGAACTGACGGCGTCGGCCGTGCGCCGGCGTGCGCTGGCACGGTTGAGCCGGCCGCCGCGCAGCGCATCGCGCGCGGCAACGATCAGGTTGATGTTCTCGTGCACGCTCTGGTCAAGGAACAGGCCTTGCAGCTTGCGGTCTTCCGTCAGGTAGGCAATGCCCGCATCGATGGCCTGGCGCGGTTGGCTGATCGTCAGTGGCGAGCCGGCGAGGAACACCGCGCCGCTGCTGCGCGCATCCGCGCCAAACACCAACCGTGCCAGTTCCGTGCGGCCCGCGCCGACCAGGCCAGCCAGGCCAAGGACCTCGCCGGCATGCAGGTCGAAGCTGCAATCGCGCACGCGGCGGCCGTCCGACATATTGCGCACCGACAGCACCATGTCGCCAGCTTGCGTCTTACCGTGCGTCTTGGTGTAGAAGCCCGACAGGTCACGGCCGACCATCATCTTGACCAGCGCCGCCTGGGTCAGCTCGGCCTTCTCCAGCGTGCCGACGTAGCAGCCGTCGCGCAACACAGTGACGCGATCCGCCAGTTCGTCGATCTCGGCCATGCGGTGGCTGATGTAGATGATGGCCATGCCATCGGCCCGCAACTGGCGGATCAGCGCGAACAGGCGGTCGGTTTCGCGCGTGGACAGCGGGGTGGTGGGTTCATCCATCACCAGGATGCGGGTTTCGAAATGCACCGCGCGCGCGATTTCCACGAGCTGGCGCTGGGCGATCGACAGGCGCTCGACCAGCGTCTGCGGCGTGAAATCAGCGCCGGGCCGGGCAAGCGTGCCTTCGCAGGCGCGCGCCATGGCGGCACGGTCCACCATGCCGTGGCGGTGCAGGTGGCGCCCGAGATAGATGTTCTCGGCCACGCTCAGGTTGGGCGCCAGGCTCAGTTCCTGGTAGATCACCGCCACGCCGTGCGCGCGGGCGGCGAGCGGGCCGTCGATGACCACCGGCTGGCTGGCGATGCGGCATTCGGCGCCATCGTCGGCGATATAGGCGCCGGAGAGGATCTTCATCAGCGTGGATTTGCCCGCGCCGTTCTCGCCCATCAGGGCATGGACTTCGCCGGGGAAGATCGTGAGCTGGACATTGCTGAGTGCCTTCACCCCCGGGAAAGTCTTGGAAATGTTGCGCATTTCCAGCAGTGGAGCCGCGGCGGCAGTGGCTTCAGACAGTGGCATGGCTGGCCTCCGGAACGATGGCGGACGCGCCCTTGAGCAATTCGGCGCGCGGCGAGAAGTTCATGAACATCGGCAGCGAGGCGGCGCCGACCGCGCCGGCATTGGCGCCAAAACAGCCGCGCACAATGCGTGCGGCCGGGCGCGCCTCGGGAGCATTGGCGTCCAGCTCTTGCTGCAAGCGCTCGATCAACGTGGCTACCAGGCCACCATCGATATCGGCGTCAAAGATCACCAGCGGCACGTCCAGCACAGCCAGCGCGGATTGCAGCGATGGCGCCAGTGCATCGACACAGTCATCGACCCATTCCGCCACGGCCGGGTGCTTCAGTTCCACCTCGCGCTGCAGGTCGGCATGGCCATGCACGGTCACGCCGTGATGGCGCAAATGGCGCGTCAGGGCGTTGAGCGAGGCGCGGGAGATCAGGATGTCCCGCCGCCGGCCGGGCACCGTCGCGGCAGAAGCCAGCGTGCTGGGCGGCACCGGCATCATCGCGATATCGCCCGCATTGCCGGAGACGCCGCGCACGCAGTCGCCGTTGAGCACCACGCCGCCGCCGATCGCCGGACCGAGAAAGACATAGAGGAAATGCTGGGCGTGGTGCCGGCCGTAGAAGAGCTCGGCGACCGCGGCTGCCGTGCCGTCGTTCTCGCTGAATACCGGCAGCCTCGTTGCTTCGGCCAGCATCGAGGGGAAATCCACCTCGTCCCAGGCGCGGAATGTGGCCTGGAAGGCCTCGCCCTGCAGATCGAGTTCCCGCAGCCACGCGCCGAGGTTGTAGGGGTGGGCTACGCCGATGCCAAGCAGGCGTTTCTGCTCGGCCGGGGAGAGCAGGGCACGCATTTCATCGATGTCGCGACGCACCAGCTCCAGCGCCTGATCGGGGTGGGGCAAGACCAGCTGGTGTGCCCGGCTGGTCAGGATATGCCCGGCAAAGTCCACCATCACACACTCGATGCTGCCCCGGTCAAGCCGCACGCCGATGCCGAAGGCACCCTTGGGCTGAAGGCGGATCAGGCTGGCCGGCTGCCCGCGCTGGCCATCCACGCGACGTCCGGCCAGCTGGATCAGGCCTTCGTCGGTCAGCGTTTGCACGATGCTGCCGACCGCCGTATTGGTCAGCTGGGCCATGCGAGCCAGATCTGCCTTGGACGCTTCGCCTGCGCGGCGCAGCGCGAGCAGCAGGGCCCGTTCGTTGTAAAGACGCAGGCTGGCGGAGTTCACGCCACGGCCTGCCTTGGATGCGGTCATCTTGTCTCCGTCCGGTTGGCTCCATCAGAGGAGCGCTATTAATTAATTCACGTTGAATTAAATAGCACGGACGGGCAGAACTCAACCACGGGAAAACCCGCAAGGCAGATTCGTCACATGGAGGCGGACGGGGTTGCGTTACATCGCGGCGAAGCGAATCGGGTCGTAAGGCCGGGGATCTACGTAGGGCTGCTCCCCGTTGATCAGTTCAGCGAGCAGGCGAGCCGTCACCGGTCCCAGCGTAAAGCCCTGGTGGCCGTGCCCGAAGTGGAACCAGAGACCTTGATGGCGCGGGGCTCTGCCGACGATAGGCTTCATGTCGGCCACGCAGGGGCGCGCGCCGAGCCATGGCTGCGCTTCGACGGGTGCCCCGAGATTCACCAGTTCCCGCGCATAGCCTTCGGCCCGTCCCAACTGGACCGGCGTCGGCGGTGCATCGCGCAGGGCGAATTCGGCGCCTGTCGTCAGGCGCAGGCCGCGCTGCATCGGCGCCAGCATGACGCCTCGCTCGACATCGAGCAGGGGCAGCCGGGGCATCGGCTCGGCCGCATAGTGGCGGTGATAGCCGCGTTTGACGAACAGCGGGAAGCGATAGCCGAGAGTCTGGATCAGATTCGAAGCCCATGGCCCGAGGGCGATCACGACATTGGCTGCGCTCAGCGGACCATCTTCCGTGGTGACCGTCCAGCCTGCGCCGGTCTGGCTCAAAGTGGTAGCGTCACCGCGGCGGAACTCACCGCCTTCGCGCTCGAACAGCGCGGCATAGCGCGTGACCAGCTCGCCGGGGTCGGCGATAGTCCATGGATCGCGCCAGTGGACCGCGCCAGCGAGTTTCCCGCTGATGGCAGGCTCCGTGGCAGCTACGCCAGCCTGGTCGAGCACCTGGCAATCCAGTTCATGGCCGCGCGCGATTGCGGTGGCTTCGCTCGCCGCCCGATCAAAGGCCTGCGCCGTGCGGTAACCCTGTAGCCAACCCGATTTGCGCACAAGGTCTTGCGCGCCAGCGAGCGTGATCAGCCGCTCGTGCTCGCTCAGGCAGTGGCGGATCAGCGCACTGTAGGCGGTCACGATGGACGCATAGCGACCGGGCGCCGACTCGCGCCAGTAGCGCACCAGCGTCGGAGACAGGTGAGCCAGCGCTCCCGGATGGTAGTGCACATCGTTACCCTGGCGCAGGGCAACGCGCAGGATGGCCTGCCACTCGCGCGGAAAGGCATAAGGCTGCACCGCCTCTCGCTGAATGATGCCGGCGTTGCCATAAGAGGTTTCCTTGCCGGGGGCCTGGCGATCCACCAGCACGACCGAATGGCCGCGCTGGCGCAGCGCCAGCGCCGTGCATACACCGACCATGCCGGCGCCGAGTACCACAATGTCCTTTGTCATGCCTTCCGTGCTGTCTCTCGTAGGGTTGCCTGCACTGGTTTCGGGTCGTGCGTGATCAGATCCGCTTCAGATTCTCCATGTCGCGCGATCTGAAGGAAATATGCCTGCGCAGCATTTAACGGAACGATGGATTGCAATTTCGGCAATCAACCGGTGCCGACACCCGTAATGCTTTGCACCAGCTGCTGGACAAACGCACGCGCGGCCGGGGGCAGGCTGCGCTTGGCCAGGGTCTGGATCTCGATGTAGCGCTCGTTCATTTCCCGGTCGCGCAACGGCACGGCGGCGATAGCGCCAGCCTCCAGCCGCGCGCGTACCGACAGCTCCCCGTAGAAGGCGATGGCGCCGCCGCCGGCCACCACGAAGCTCACGAGCGCGTCCAGATGATTGCTCGAGAATACCGTCTGGTAGTGCAGGTCCTGGCGGCTGCAACTCGTGTCAAGCAGCTGCCGCAGCGAGCTGCCCTTCGGCGGCAGCGCGAGCGGATAGGCAATGACTTGCGACAGGGAAACCTGGCGTTGTCCCGCCAGCGGGTGATCGGGTGCCATGATCGCCAGTACCGGCGCAGGGTGGCGAAGTTCCACTTCGATCTCCCGTTCGGGCAGCCCGCTCAGCGTGATCCCGATATCGGCCTCGCCGTCGCGGATTCGCCGGGCGACATCACCCTGCGGGCAGACATCCAGATCGAATCGAATGCCAGTGTGCTGCTCCCTGAACTTTGCAGCCAGGGTCGGAAGGAACTCGTGCGCGGTGCCCTCGACGCTGGCTAGCCGCACGCGTCCCGCACGCAGGCCGCGCAGCGCCTGAATGTCGCCGGTGACCCGTTCGATGTCCTGCAGCGACCGCTTGGCGAACGCCGCCAGCAACTCGCCCGCGGCATTGGGGACCAGGCCCCGCGCACGCCGGTCGAACAGCAGGGTATCCAGCTCGCTCTCGATCTTGGCGATCTGCCTGCTGACCGCGGATGGCGCCACGTTCAGCTTGAGCGCCGCGTCCTTGACCGAGCCGGTACGTACCACTTCGAGGAAGTAGCGAACGGCGGTTTCCTGAAGGATCCGATAAGAAGACATGGAGGCCTGACTCTAGTGAGCGGTTAGGACACCGGTCAATTCTACAAATTGCCGAAACGGCAATCAATTGTTCGAAACATTGCCACGAATTCAGGCTGGCGAAATCGTAGGATAGTGACACACGGCACCGTTGCACCACATGCCGTACGTCGATCCCAATCCCTGCCGGAGCTTCGAGATGCGCCTCCCTCTCCACCACGCTCTTTGTGTGCTGACTGCCTGCGGACTCGCCGCCGGCGCTGGCCTGGCGCCTGCCGTGGCGGGCGCGCAAGGCAACTACCCCGCCAAGTCGATCCAGCTGGTGCTGCCGTTTCCGCCGGGCGGCGCCACCGACGTGGTCGGCCGAATCATCGGCCAGAAGCTTGGCGAGAAGCTCGGTCAGACCGTGGTGGTCGACAACCGCCCTGGCGCCGGCACGATTGTCGGCGCCAGCTATGTCGCCAAGTCCGCGGCGGACGGCTACACGCTGCTGGCGACGTCCGGCACGACATTCACGGTCAACCCGGCCATCTATCCGCGCTTGCCTTATGACCCGCAAAAGAACTTCGAGCCGATAGGGCTGATCGGATCCACCGGCCTGATCCTGCTGGCCAACCGCGACGTGCCGGTCAACAACCTGAAGGAGTTCGTTGCCGCAGCCAAGGCGCATCCCGGCAAGTATTCCTATGGTTCGTTCGGTGCGGGAACTACCGCGCATTTTGCCGGCGAAGCACTGTTGAGCCTGACCGGGACCAAGCTGCTGCACGTGCCTTACAAGGGCAGCTCGCCAGCCATGACCGACCTGATCGGCGGCCAGGTCCCGTTCAGCATCGACACCGTGGCCGCGGCCCTGCCACAGGTCAAGGGCGGCAAGGTCAAGGCCATCGCCGTCACCACGGCGAAGCGCTCGGCGCTGTTGCCCGATGTGCCGACAGTGGCCGAGAGCGGCTATCCCGGCTTGGACGCCAGTACCTGGATCGCGCTGGTCGCCCCGCGGGGTTTGCCGCCGGAGGTCCACGCCAGGCTGGAGAAAGCGCTGGCCGACGTCCTCGCCGACCCGGATACGCAAAAAAAGCTCACCGATAACGGCATCGAGCCGCACTATGCGCCGGGCAAGCAAGTCAGCGACCTGATCGCGAAAGAGATGCCTCAAATGCGCGAGGTAGCGCGGCGCTCCAACATCAAGCTCGACTGAGCCCGCACGAATCCCACCGATCCACTCCGGTCCGCTGGCGAAAGCAAGGGGCCGCTCAAGGAACCTATCGTCCCATGTACTCGCAGGACCAACTGACCTCGGCATCCGCCGTCGAGCTTCGCCGGCTGATCGGCACCCGGGAAATCTCTCCTGTGGAACTGCTGGACGCCTGCATCGCCCGCATCGAGACCTACAATCCGGCCATCAACGCGATCACGGCGACTTGCTACGAGCGGGCGCGCGCGGAGGCGAGGGCGGCCGAGCAGGCCGTCCTGCGCGGCGAGCCGCTTGGGCTCCTGCACGGGCTGCCCCTGGGCGTCAAGGATCTGGAGGCAACCGCCGGGCTCCTTACCACTTATGGCTCGCCGCTATACCGTGACAACGTGCCCAGCCAGGACAATGTTCTGGTGGCGCGCCTGCGGGCGGCTGGCGCCATCGTGGTTGGCAAGACCAATATTCCGGAGATGGGTGCCGGCGCGAATTCTCGCAATGCGGTGTGGGGCGCCACCGGCAACCCGTTTAATCCGAACCTGAACGCCGGGGGCTCATCGGGCGGTTCAGCCGCGGCGCTGGCCGCAGGCTTCTTGCCGGTTTGCACGGGCTCCGATACCGGAGGATCGCTGCGTATCCCTGCGGCCAAGTGTGGCGTGGTCGGTTTCCGGCCTTCGCCGGGCGTCGTGCCGAACTCGCGCAAGCTGCTGGGCTGGACCCCGATATCGGTGGTCGGCCCGATGGGCCGCACGGTCGCGGACACCTGCCTGCAGCTGGCAGCTTCGGCGGGCGCATCGGTCTCCGATCCGCTCAGCTACGAACTTGACCCTGGCTCGTTCCTCACCCCGCAGCACGTCGATCTGTCCGATCTGCGCGTAGGCTGGACTGAGGATTTCGGCAGTTGCAGCGTCGACGACGGCATCCGCCGCGTCTTTCGCGCAAAGATCGCCGAGATGCGGCACCTCTTCAAGTCCTGCGATGAGGTCAGGTTCGACCTGGGCGATGTGCACCGCTGCTTCGACGTGTTGCGCGCAGAGAGCTTCGTCGCAAGCTTGCGCGACGCCTACCAGCGCGATCCCGCCAGCCTCGGGCCCAACACGCGCGCCAACTATGAGCTTGGCGCCAGGATGTCGCTCGGCGACAGTGCCTGGGCCCAGGCCGAGCAGACACGAATCCTGCAACGCTTCCAGCAGGCATTCCGCGACTATGACGTCATCCTGTCGCCAACGACGCCAGTCTCGCCATTTCCGTGGACCCGCCTGTACGCGGAAACTATCAATGGCGAGAAACAGGAGAACTACTACCGCTGGCTGGCACTGACCTATGTGGTCACCCTGACCACGCACCCGGCCATTTCATTGCCGTGCGGCGTGGATGAGCAGGGCATGCCATTCGGACTGCAGGTGACCGGACGCTTCCGCGGCGATGCCATGACGCTCGGCGTGGCGCAAGCGATGGAGACGGCCTTTGCCGACTCGCCAACCTTGTGCCGGCCCATTCCCGATCTCGATGCCATCGTGCCGGCCGTGCCCGCGCTTCGCTCTATCGTAACGGCGCCGCCCACCTTTGGCGGATCAACGCAGTCAGGCGGCGTATCCGCGGTCTGAGCCTCCGCCCCGGATTCCCCGCCCGCTGCCATCTGATCTCAGGAGCGGCACGCCGAGCCGGCAGCGTGCCGCCCGGCCTGCCGGCCGAAGAACGTGGCGTCCGCGAGCGACATCCCGGAGCTGTACCCGCCGCCCCAGCGTGGCAACCCGCATGACGTCCGCCCGGCAGCATAGAGACCGTGGATCGGTACACGCTTCTCGCTGAGCACCTGGCCAGTGGGCAATGTGTCCAATCCCCCCAGCGTGAAGTGCGGATAGAACGCATAGTCGACGCGGCAATCGAGTGCGACAAAGGGCGGTTCATCAAGCGGCTTCAGCCACTTCGCCGCTTTGTGGAATAGCGGATCGGCGCCTTCGGCAGCGTGCCGGTTGTAGTTCGATACCGTGGCGGTCAGCGCTCCCGGCGGCATGCCCAGATCGTGCTCGACTTCCTCCCAGGTGTCGCCAGCGGCGGCGATGCCGATGCGCGTGAATTCTGCAGGCTGCTGATACGTGGCGCTGTCGACCAGCAGATATATGCGGTCGCCGAGTTGCTGCATGATGTGGTGGCCGATTCGGCCGTGATAGCAGTCCTCGTTGATGAAGCGCTGGCCGCGTTCGTTGACGAACACGCCGTTGATCAGCGATTCGGGCGCGTAGAAAGGCAAGCTCACGAAGCCCTGATCCATGTGTATCGCGGCGCCGCCCACACTCATCCCCATCAAAATGCCCGAACCGTCGTCTCCCGGGCTGCCAATCGGCTCGTTCGCGCGCAACAGGCTGGGCGCGTGCCGCCGGACCATGTCGCGATTCATCACGAATCCGCCGGCGCAAAGCACGACGCCGCTTCGTGCGCGCGCGTAGCGCGTCTGGCCGTTGATGCGCACGACAACGCCGTGCACGTGGTCCGCCTCATCGGCAATCAATGCGAGCACCCGGCTGTCATAGCGCACATCCACGCCCAGCTTGACGACGCGCGCGGCCAGCACGTCCATCAGCATGCGCCCGCCGCCCCAGCCGGCCCACTGTGGCGTATGTCCGCGAGGACAAGGCTTGGCGTTGGCGGAAAACGGCCACGCCTCCTCACTGCCTGACCAGATCAGGCAGTCGTCCGTCTCCGGCTCCAGCATGCGCTCTGGCAGATAGGTGTTCTTGTAGGTCAGCCCCTGTTCAACCAGCCAGTCATGGTGAGCGCGGCTGCCGTCGGCGTAGGCGCGAACTTTTGGCTCGTCGGCATCAGGGCCGCCTGCCATGAGCAGGTAGCGGTACAGGTCCTCGGTATCGTCGACAAAACCTGCCTGCTGTTGAGCGGGCGTACCTCCACCGCCGCCCAGGTAGATTTCACCCCCGGACAAGGCGCTCGTGCCGCCACTGCCGGAAGCGACCTCGAACAGCGTGACCGCTGCACCAGCTTGCGCAGCTTCGATAGCGGCACACGCGCCCGCAGCGCCGAAGCCGACGACGATCACGTCGGCTTCCATGTCCCACTGCGGGACGTTCCCAAGACGACAGGGGCGTGTGACGGAGAACTCCAATGACATGAATCAGCCTCGTGAGAAGAGCACAGACAGGGGTCGGTCCGGGCTTGTTGATGCTTCACCACGTTGCCTTGCGGCAACCCGCGTCGACATTACTTTGACCGCGGGTCGCCATTCATCGTCTTATCGGACTAGGCGATGTTCAGGGCAGGCTGGACTGATGCAACAGGAGTCAGCGGCCGCTCAGATGTCCAGCACGATCTTCCCAACGTGCTGATTCGATGCCTGGTAGCGAAACGCGTCAGCCATGGCTTCCAGCGGGAAGTGCCGGTCAATGACCGGGCGGATGCCGGTGGCATCGAGCGCGCGCACCATGTCAAGCTGGTGTCGGCGGCTGCCGACGAGCAGGCCAGTCAAGCGCAGATGCTTGCGCAGCAGTTGCGTGACGGTGATTGGCGCGGTCGCGTTCCCCAGCGAGCCGATCACGGCGATATGGCCGCCGACACGGGCTGCCGTCATCGATTGATCCAGCGTCGCGGCGCCGCCAACCTCGATCACATGTTCGGCGCCGGCGCCATCCGTCATCTCGCGCACGGCCTCACCCCACTGCACCGTCTTGCGATAGTTGATCAGGCAATCCGCGCCAAGCGCCTGAAGCCTGTCGAGCTTATCGTCCGACGATGAGGTGGCGATTACGCGCGCGCCGGCCGCTTTGGCGAACTGCAGGGCAAATACCGATACGCCGCCGCTGCCGAGTACCAGCACGGTTTCACCGGGTTTCAAGGCGCCGTCGACAAACAGTGCCCGCCAGGCTGTCAGACCTGCGGTGGTCAGCGTCGCGGCCTCGGCATGGCTGTAGCCGCGCGGGGCGAGCGTGAAGCAGTCTTGCGGCATCGTCACGGCTTCCCGCGCAAAGCCGTCGACGCCATCCCCGGGAACGGTAGCGAAATCGCTCAGTCGCGGCTCTCCTTCATGCCATGTGGGGAAGAAGGTACTGACGACATGATCGCCGACCGAGAACGCCTTGACGTCCGGGCCGACGGCTGTGACTTCTCCGGCGCCGTCCGCCATCGGAATGCGCCTTTCCGTCAGGCTCCTGCGGCCGGAAACCACGGCGTAGTCGTGATAGTTGAGCGAACTGGCACGTATGCGGACGGTGATCTCGCCCGGCCCCGGCGGCGCAACGGCGGCCGTGCCGACGATGATGTGCTCGAAGCCTGCCGGCGGATCGAGATAAATGGCTTTTGCCTGAGTCATGGCATTCCCTTTTTTTGTGGACCGGCGCGATACCGCCCGGTGCGGCTTCAATGGCGCATGGAGCTAGACAATGACGGAACGGTTCACGTCAGCGACGGTGTTCGCCCCAAGCATAGCCATATTTCGATCGACCTCGTCGCGCAGGAGCGTGATGGCGTGGCGAATGCCTTCGGCGCCTCCCACCGACGCAGCGTAGACGAAGGGCCGGCCCAGGAAGACAAAGCGCGCTCCCAGCGCCAGTGCTTTCAGAACATCACCGCCGCGCCGGATACCACTGTCCATCATGACGGTGGTCTTGTGCGCGACGCTTTCACAGATTTCCGGCAACACGGCAAGCGGTTCCACGGCACCGTCCAGTTGGCGGCCGCCGTGATTCGAGACGATGATGCCGTCGGCACCCAGGGCGACAGCGCGTTCTGCGTCGGACTTGTGCAGGATGCCCTTGATGACCAGATTGCCGGGCCATCTTTGCCGGATGCGTTCGATGTCGGTCCAGTTCAGGTGATCGCGTCCCGTTGTGTCGCGAATCGCCGAGGCCGACAAGATCGGTGCGCCGCGTGTGGCAAAGGAATTCTCAAAATGCGGCATCCCGGTCGTGAGCAGCGTTCTGGCGAACGTTCCCGCCAGCCAGCGCGGCCGGGACACGCCGTCGAATGCCAGGCGTACAGATGGCCGCAAGGGCAGCGAGAAGCCAGTACGAACATTGTTCTCCCGGTTGGCCCAGACCGGAATATCCACCGTCAGGACCAGCGTACATCGATCATTCTCCGAGATGGGGTATGGCGCTATTTCATCCGGATTCTTTGATATGATCCAGATGAAAATCTGTAATCTTTGTTCCGCTTTTCTGATTAAAACGATGATCGACGTACGTCAGTTGCAGTGCTTCCTAGCCGTGGCGGAAGAACTTCACTTTGCGAAGGCGGCGGATCGACTGGGACTCGCACAATCAGGGCTCAGCACCCAGATCCAGCGTCTGGAACAGGACCTGGGCGTCACGCTCCTGAATCGGAACAAGAGGAAGCCCGTTTCACTGACCGATGCGGGGCGTTTGTTTCAGGCCGAGGCGGTCGCTGCGTTGCGGCACATCGAGCGCGCCGACCAGGTCGGACGCCTGGCGGCCAGAGGGCTGGCTGGCGTGATCCGCGTTGGTTATGTGGCGTCTGGCGTCAGCAGCGGCCTGCTGTCCAGGTTGCTGAGCGAGTTCCGGAAATCCCATGAGATGGTCCGGCTCGAAATCGTGCCCATGGAAACGCCAAGGCAGCTCGAAGCGCTTGGCGATGGGCAGATCGATGTGGGAATCGTCAGGCCGAGGCGGCTCTATCCGGCTGGCGTGATCAGTAAAGTCTTGCAGACGGAACGTCTCCTGGCCGCCATGGCGGAAAGCCATCCCCTTGCCAGGCGCGCGACGGTTTCCGCGCGCGCGCTGGCGGATCAATCGTTCATCGTCCCGCAGTTTGCAGAGGAGGAAGGATTCGGGTCCGCGCTATCCGCCCTGGGCAAAGCCGGAGGATTCACGCCTCACCTGGAATATCGCGTCCAGGATTTCATCTCTGCAATTTGCCTGGCCTCGGCGGGATACGGCATGGCCATCGTGCCGGAGTCGATGCAGAACTTCTCCCAGCCGGGTGTCATCTACAGGCCGATCAGCGACTTCCGGCTCTCGGTGAACCTGGCGCTGGCTTACCGACGCCGGGAAGTCTCGCCGGCGGTACGGGCATTCGTGAAGCTCGGTACGGAGACATTCAAGGTCAGCGCTTCGTAGGCCTGCCGCATCTGGCAATTCCGGCTTGCCACACCCCAAGGGTTTACCCTCTGCTTGCACGAATTGGCAAAAACTTGTCGCGCTCGGCCAAGCCGGCCGACGCCCCGCAATCCGAGAATGGCCGTCATGGACAAGGCTTTTCGGACGCGCGAAGCGTAGCAATCACGAGGTATGGACATGAAACAGCACAACAATAACGACTGGTGGACCGGATGCGCCCTCGCGATCGGTGTTGGCATCGCGGCCTGGATCCCTACGGCTCACGCCCAGGACGAATGGCCCACGAAGACGATCCGACTGGTGGTGGGCGGCCCGGCCGGCGGCACGGCTGACGCCCTGGCGCGACTGCTGGCGGAAGGCCTGCAGAAGACATGGGGCAAGCCGGTGATCGTGGAAAACAAGGCTGGCGCTGCCGGTGCGCTCGCAATCGCCGACTTGCAGTCCAACGGCAAGGATGGCCATACGCTTCTGGTCATCCAGGGCGGCGTCGTGAGCGAGGCGCCTTTGGCCAACAAGGTCCATTACAAGCCATTCGACGACCTGAAACCGCTGGCCCAGGTCAGCCGGACGGGATTGGTGCTGGTGGCCAACAAGGATGTGCCGGTCTCCAACCTGAAGCAGCTGGTGGACTACGGCAGATCGCAAAAGGACGGGCTCGTCTTCGCGTCTTACGCCCCGGGATTGAAGGGCCACACATCGGGCATGCTGTTTGGCCAACTCGCCCACGTACCCATGCGGCATGTGGGCTACAAGGGCTCGCCGCCGGCCTTGAACGACCTCATGGGCGGCCATGTGCCGCTGATGTTCGATGGCGTGACGACCTCATTGCCGCTGATCAAGGCGGGCAAGATCAAGGCGATTGCGGTGGCCTATCCGACCCCGATTTCCGGACTGGCGGATGTCCCCACGTTCAAGGAACTCGGCTACCCGCAGCTGTCGCAAGCAGGCTGGTTCGCCGTGTGGTCGCGCCCGGGTGTCGCTCCGGCAGTCCAGCAGAAAGTCCGCGAGGCAACGCTGGCGTACTTCAAGCAACCCTCAGTGCAGAACCGCATCAAGGAAATGGGCATGGAGCAGGGGGATGCCGTCACCTCGGACGAGATGATGGCGGACCTGAAGCAGGCCTACCAGCAACAGGCCGCGCTGCTCAAGTCCATCAACTACCAGCCGGAATGATTGGAAGGGTTTTCGACTGAACTCGCGACGGCGCTTCGGCTGATGGCGCAACCATCAGCCAGCGCCGACCTGGCGAGCTCATCGTGGCAAGGGAAGGGGAGGCGATCAGCAGAGGTCGCGAATGAATGCTTCGGCCTGCGGCCACTCGCCATAACCCGAAGCGGGATTCAGGTGCCCGACCTCGCCGAGTTCGACGAAGCGGCTGCCCCACGCCTGCGCCAGTTCGCGGGCGCGATCGAGACGCGTCAGGGGATCGTTGCTGCTCGCCGCCACGATGCTCGGAAACGGCAATTTGCCGCGCGGAATCGGCAGCCAGCCGTTGTCGCGCAGTGTGTCGGTAGTCGGGTAGCCCGCCGGCATGGGCGTCTCGAGATCCGCGGGCGCGGCAAGCAGTGCGCCGCGGATCTTGCGTGCGGTGGCTCGGACCGCCGCCCAATGGGCGATCATCATCGCGCCCGCGCTGTGCGCCACGATGATGACATCCCCCTCGATGGTGGACAGGGCGCGATCGATCGCATCGACGCGGGCGGCGCAGCTCAGTTTGTCTTGCTCAAGCGGCGCGACGGAAACGACGCGAGGCAGCTTGGCCGCAAGCAGCGTCTGCCAGTGTTCCGGCACATGGTCGCGCAGGCCGGGGACGATGAGAATGGTGGGTGACGTAGAAACCATGACTGACTTTCAGGGGCAATTTTCAAAAAGTCGCATCACCGACGATGGCGGTGCGCTCCATCTTCCGGTGACACGGCGGGTAGTCCATCACTGCGTAATGCTGCGTCGAGCGGTTGTCCCAGAACGCGACACTGTTCTTCTTCCAGCGAAAACGCACCTGGTATTCGGGGATCATGGCCTGGCTGGTCAGGTAGTTCAGCAGGTTGCTGGCGCCTGGTGACTTGTCCAGCCCGAAGCGCACGTTGGCCGGCACGTTGTAGTTGGTGAAGTGCGTCGTAAAGCTTCCGTTGACGAACAGCACCTTCTCTCCGGTTTCCGGATGGATACGAACCACCGGGTGCTCGGCGTCGGGGTACTGGGCCTTCAGCGCAAGACGCTTTTCGATCGGCATCGCGGCACCGAAGCTCGCCTCGATGCTGTGGCGCGCGCGCAATGAGGCGATCTTCGTCTTGATCTCCTCGGGCAACTGGTTATAGGCCTCGACCATGTTGACCCACATGGTGTCGCCGCCCACAGGCGGGCATTCGATACAGCGCAGCACGCAGCCCAGCGGCGGCTTTTCGCGCCAGGTGGCATCCGTATGCCAGGAGTTCTCGTTGCGGTCGGGCGGACTGTCCGGGGTCTTGTAGATCTGGACCAGTCCCGGGTAATCGGGGTGGCTGCCCACCACCGGGTGGTCTTCGAGCTGGCCGAAGCGGCTCGCAAACGCCACGTGCTGCGCGCGCGTGATGTCCTGGTCGCGGAAGAACAGCACGCGATGCTTGAGGAGCAATGCGCGGATCTCCGCCATCTGCTCGTCATCCTCGGCAGCCGCGCCCAGATTGACGTTGCTCAGCTCCGCACCGATCGTGCAGGTGAGAGGCTCGACCCGAATCGAACTGCTCAGGGAGGTTGCGCGGACTACTGCGGGTGCCGCGTCTGGGGATTGGGTCATGGACGTTGTCTCCTGTGATCGCTCAATCGATCAGGCCGATCGGATCCTGTCAGTTTGGGCGCTGCAGGGGTTTCCCGCTTGACACTACGTGACAGGCATTTATCCTTAGCTGTCAAAGTCCCACTCCGCCCCTCCGATGTCGTCACTTGTCCGCGCCGCAGCCCTCACGAACTTCAACGAGGTCGCTCGTGCCGGCGGCCTGGATCCGGTGCGGATGCTGCTTGATGCGGGACTGAGCCCGAGCGCGCTGCGCGAGCCGGACGTCATGATTCCCGTGGAGCGTCTTGGACGCCTGCTTCAGGCGTGCGCCACCCAGTCAGGCAATGAGAGTTTCGGGCTGTGCATGGCCGAGTCGCGCCTGTTGTCGAATCTCGGTCCGGTAGGGCTGCTGATCCGCGACCAGCCGACGCTGCGTGACTCGCTGCGGATGCTGATGCGCTATCAGTCCTTGCTCAACGGTTCGCTGTCGCTGGCGATCGAGGAGTGCGGCGATCTGGTCATCATCCGGGAAGTGGTCATGGCCGGCCAAGCCCATGAGCCCACGCGGCAGCGGGTGGAGCTGGCGCTGGGGGTGATGGTGCGGTTGATACGCCAACTCCACCGGTACGACTGGGAGCCGGCGCGCGTATGCTTCGAGCACCCGGCGCCGCGCGACCTCAGTGTGCACCAGCGCTTTTTTGGCCCGAACGTCGAGTTCAACTACGACTTCAACTGCATCATCTGCTCGAAGGCCGACCTCGACGCGCGCAACCCGTATGCCGATCCGGCCATGGCGCGCTATGTGCAGCAGTTGATCGACGCAACGGCCATGTCGAAGCAGGCAACCATGCTTGAGGACGTCCGGCGCATCGTGCTGTTGCTGCTGCCCAGCGGCCGCTGCAGCATCGAGCAGGTCTCCGAGCATCTGGGTATCGGGTGCCGCACGGTGCAACGCCGGCTGGCGGAAGAGGGGCAGCCCTTTTCGGCGGTCGTCAACGACATTCGCACGGAACTCGCGGCGCGCCATGTCATCGAGACCGACCGTCCGTTGACCGAGGTCGCCACCTTGCTCGGGTTCTCGGCGCCGAGCGGGTTTTCGCGCTGGTATCACGCGCAGTTTGGCTGCAGCCCCAAGGAAAGCCGCGCCGCGCGCGGCACCGTACGCCCATAGGCGGGCTCTTTTCGGGTGACCGTGGATGGTAATGCGGCCGGCGCAAGGGCCGGCCGCATGGGCAAGGGCTTGCCGTTTCAGTGGCTTACTTGCCGGTCCACACGGGCTTGCGCTTCTCGGCAAACGCGGCGGCGCCTTCGCGGGCATCGGCCGACGAGAACACCGGTGCGACCAGTGGACGCTGGCGTTCGAACATCTCGGCGGCCGACCAGTCGGCGGACTCGCTGACGATCTGCTTGCTGACCGCTACGGCCAGCGGGCCATTGGCGCCGACTTCCTCGGCCAGCGCGAACGCGGCTTCCAGTGCCTGGCCCGGCTCGGTCAGGCGATTGACCAGCCCGTACGTGTGCGCCTGTTCGGCGCCGAGCATATTGCCGGTCAGCGCGTATTCCATGGCGATGTGGTACGGGATCCGGCTCGGCAGGCGCATCAGGCCGCCAGCGGCAGCCACCAGGCCGCGCTTGACTTCGGGCAGGCCGAACTTGGCCGCCTTCGAGGCCACGATCAGGTCGCACGCCAGCGCCATTTCAAACCCGCCGGCCAGGGCATAGCCTTCCACTGCGGCAATCAGCACCTTGCGCGGCTGCGCTTCGGTCAGGCCGCCAAAACCGCGGCCCGGCAGGCTGGGGCGCTTGCCGGCCAGGAAGCCCTTCAGGTCCATGCCGGAGCAGAAGGTACCGCCCGCGCCAGTCAGGATGGCCACGCTCAGGTCATCGCGCGACTCGAGCTGGTCGAGCGCGGCGGCCAGTGCCGTCGCGGTCTCGAAGTCCATGGCGTTGCGCGCCTCGGGCCGGTTCATCGTGATCAGCAGGATGTTGCCGCGCGTTTCTAGTTGCAGCGTGTCGCTCATGCTTGTCCTTGTGTTCCTTGCAATCGGTGTTGAGGAGAGACCGGAGGCTCAGCGCGGAGCCATGCGGATGGCGCCATCCAGACGGATGGTTTCACCGTTGAGCATGATGTTTTCGAGGATGTGCAAAGCGGTCGACGCATACTCGTCGGGCGCGCCCAGGCGTGCCGGGTGCGGCACCATGGCGCCCAGCGAGGCACGCACGTTTTCCGGCAGCTTGGCCAGCAGCGGCGTGTCGAACAGGCCCGGGGCAATCGTGCAGACACGGATCGCGCGCTGCGCCAGGTCGCGCGCGGCCACCAGCGTCATGCCGACGATGCCGGCCTTGGCCGACGAATACGGAATCTGGCCGATCTGGCCTTCGTAGGCAGCGACCGAAGCGGTCAGCACGCAGGCACCGCGCTCGCCATCGATCATTTCGTTCTTGGCCATGCGTGCCGCGCCAAGGCGCAGCGCGTTGAACGTGCCGATCAGGTTGATGCGCACGATCGACTCGTACTTTTCCAGCGAACCCGGCGAGCCGTCCTTCTCGACCACGCGCACCGGACCGCCGAGACCCGCGCAGTGCACCAGCGCGCGCAGCGGGGCGAGTGCTTCGGCAGCGTCATAGACGGCGTTCATCTGGTCGGTGTCGCAGACATCGGCCTTGACGAAACGCGCCTTGGGGCCGAGTTCGTCCAGGGCGGCGTTGCCGCGCTCTTCGGACAGGTCGGCGATCACCACGCTCACGCCACGCTCGATCAGGCGGCGTGCGGTAGCCAGGCCCAGGCCGGAAGCGCCGCCGGTCACCACTGCGGACATATCTGCGGTCAGTTTCATCTTGTGTCTCCAGTTCTGATTCGGGGATTCGGAAGTACGGATATTTGGAAATGCGGCACGGACCGGCTCACAGGCCGGTCCGTCCAGGCCTTACAGGCGTTCGATGATCGTGGCGTTGGCCATGCCGCCGGCTTCGCACATCGATTGCAGGCCGTAGCGGCCGCCGCTGTCCTCCAGTGCGTGCAGCATGGTGGTCATCAGGCGCACGCCCGACGCGCCGAGCGGGTGACCCAGTGCAATCGCGCCGCCGCGCGGGTTCAGGCGCGCCGCGTCCGCGCCCAGCGCCTTCTGCCAGGCCAGCGGCACGCAGGCGAACGCTTCGTTGATCTCGTAGTGGTCGATCTGGTCCAGCTTGAGACCGCTTTTCTTGATGGCGCGCTGGCTGGCCGGGATTGGTGCGGTCAGCATCATCACCGGATCGTCGCCACACACGTCGAAGGCCACGAAGCGCGCTCGTGGCTTCAGGCCCAGGCGCTGTGCCATGGATTCGCTCATCAGGAGCATGGCCGATGCGCCGTCACTGATCTGCGAAGCATTGCCGGCCGTGACGTTCCAGCCGATCTGCGGGAAACGCGCGCTCAGCTCGTCATTGCGGAACGAGGCCTGCAGCGTGCCGAGCTTTTCGACCGAAGTGCCCGGGCGGATGGTTTCGTCGTGCTCGATCACGCCATTCGGCGTCACGATCGGCAGGATCTCGCGGCGGAACGCACCGGCTTCGCGTGCGGCGGCAGCCAGCTCGTGCGAACGGGCCGAGTAGCCGTCCATCTGCTCGCGCGACAGTTCGTACTTCGCGGCGACCAGTTCCGCTGCCACGCCCTGCGAGACCAAACCCGGCGCATAACGCGCTTCCATCGACGGACCATACGGGTTCTGGCCGATACGGGCCGAGCCCATCGGCACGCGGCTCATCGATTCGATGCCGCAGGCGATGACGATGTCATAGGCGCCGGCCATGATGCCCTGCGCGGCGAAATGCACGGCTTGCTGGCTCGAGCCGCACTTGCGGTCGATCGTGGTGGCGGGCACGTGATCGGGGAAGCCAGCCGCCAGCCAAGCCACGCGGCCCGGGCCCGCGGACTGTTCGCCGGCCTGCGTGACGCAGCCGGTGATGACGTCGTCGACGAGACCGGGATCCAGCTTGTTGCGCTCCACCAGGCCCTTGAGCACCTGGGCCAGCAGTTCGGTGGCATGCAGTTCGGTGAAGGCCGAACCAGGCTTGGAGCGGCCCATTGGGCTGCGGATGGCGTCAACGATAACGGCTTGTTGCATGGAGGGTCTCCTGAAAGAGGGCAGCAGATTGAAGTTGGCAGGCAGAGGCAGATAGTGAGACCTCAGTACCAAAAAATGATCGTCGGATACGATGAATTGGCATTCTGGCGCCGGAAAAGCCTCCTGTAAATCTAAAGACGCTCGATTTGACTTCGGGAAAAACGAAGGGCACCATCCAGGTTTTGAGACGCTGGTATCGAAAAACTCGAGACTCAGCCGTTTATATGCCTAATGAGACACATTCCACAATGACCTTGCCGACCGCTGCGGGCGCTGACGCCGAAGGCGAGGCCCGCCTTGTCAGCGCGCTTGCGCGTGGCATTTCGATCCTCAACTGCTTTTCGCCTACCGTGCAGGAGCTCAGCAGCCGTGAGCTCATGGAGCGGACGGGCCTGGCCAAACCGACCCTGTTCCGGCTGCTCGATACCCTGTGCGAGCTGGGCCTGCTGCATTATTCGGAACGCTTGTCGCGCTACGTGCCCGGCGTCGGACTGGTGAACATGGCCGCGCCCGCGCTCGCGCGCATGACGGTGCGGCAACTCGCGCGCCCGTTGATGCAAGAGCTGGCCGACCATATCGAGGGACAGGTCGAACTGATGGTCGGCTACGGACACACGCTGACCTACGTGGAGATCGCGCAAGGCGTGCGCAGCCGCGTATTCCGGCCGGAAGTCGGCACCCGTGTGTCGATGTCGCGAACGGCGTCCGGCCGCGCCTACTTGTCGATGATGGGTGAGACGGAACGAAACGCTTATCTGGAGCAGCTTCGCGCCACCGATCCGCAGCGCGCGACCTGGCTGCAGGGCCGGCTGGAAGAGGCCGTGCACGACCTTGACGAGCACGGCTTCTGCCGCGGCCACCGCGATCTGCATCGGGAAATCGAGGCGATTGCCGTGCCCATGCGCGCCCGGCGCGATGGCGAAGCGTGGCTGGTCGCAGCCTCCGTGCCTGTATTCAGCCAGCAGAGCAAGCAACTGTTCGAAGACGTCGGGCCGCGGCTGGTCAGCCTGGTCCGCAACGTGGAGGGTTCACTGGGGGCGGCGGGGTAGTGCGATGCGGTCACCCGGACGGTTCTGACGCGGCGTGCCAGGCGCTTCTTCAGGCATGGCGCTCACCTCGCCGCGCCGGCAAGCCGTCTTGTATTTCAATACTTGTTTTCTTACCATCCCAGAGAGTTTCGATAAGAAGGATGCCTATGCGACCGTCCGTTGCACTCGAGCTGAAGCGAAGCGCCGTACGCGAAGCGACTAACCGCTTCCACGCTGCGAACCCGCGCGTCTTCGGGTCCGTGCTGCATGGCACCGACGCGGATGGCAGTGACCTCGACCTGCTTGTTGATGCCTTGCCGGGAGCAACGCTGTTTGACCTTGGTGGCCTGCAAGACGAGCTGGAAACGTTGCTCGGCATCCGGGTTGAGCTGCTGACCCCCGATGACCTGCCGCTGAAGTTCCGGGCCAAGGTACTCGCGGAGGCACGGCCCGTATGACGGAGAACCGGCTATCTGATTACCTTGAACACATGGGCGCGGCAGCAGCGGATGCATGCGCACCCAGCAAGCTGTGATCATGAGCCTCATCATCATCGGTGAAGCCGCTACCAAGGTGATGGACAGCTACCTCGACTTCGCCCAGGCGCACACCGAAATTCCGTGGCGGAGTCGTGCGATTGCAGAGGCGGCACGCAAGGGCAATTCCGCGGCCGCCTGATCCTGATACCCGCGCCTCAGTTCTCAGTTGCCCGAAAACACCGGCTTGCGCTTTTCCAGGAAGGCCTGCACCGCTTCACGATGATCGGCAGTCTGGTGCGACAGCGCCTGGAAGCCCGCGGAAAGTTCCAGCAGCGTGTCCAGCCGCGTGTGCATGCCTTCGCGCATCAGACGCTTGGCCAGCCGCACGGCGTGCGGCGGATTGGCGGCGATGCGCTCGGCCATGGCGTTTGCGGCGGGCAGGAGTTCTTCCGGCGGCACCACACGTGATACCAGGTTCCATTCCAGCGCCTGCTGCGCGCTGATGGCCTCGCCGGTGAAGATCATCTCGGCCGCACGCGACAATCCGATCACGCGCGGCAGCAGCCATGCGCCGCCATCGCCAGGGATGATGCCCAGCCGCACGAACGATTCCGCGAACTGCGCGCGTTCGGACGCAATGCGGATATCGCACATGCAGGTCAGATCCAGGCCGGCACCCATGGCCGCGCCATTGACGGCGGCGATCACCGGCACTTCGAGGTTGAACAGCGCCAGCGGCAGGCGCTGGATGCCGCAGCGGTAATCCTGGCGGATCTCCATGCCGCTCACTTCGCCAGAGGCCTGGCGTTCCATGTCATGGATATTGCCGCCTGACGAGAACGCGGTGCCCGCGCCGGTGATGATGACGGCGCGCACGCTGCGGTCGCCGTGGATACGGTCGATGGCGGCCAGGAACTCGTCGACGGCGGTATTGCCGGTCAGCGGGTTGCGGCGGTCGGGCTCGTTCATGGTCAGGGTCACGATGTGGCCCTGCTGCTCGTAGCGAAGGAAGTCAGCCATGGTGTGGTCTCTCCGTTTCTGGATCTGAATACTCGTTATTGCTTGGGGATGCCGGCCTGCTCGGCCGCCTCGGACCAGCGGCGGATATCCGCGAGCCGGAAGCGGCGCAGTTCGTCCGCGCCGGCGACAAAGACATCCCAGTTGGTGCGCGCGAGGAATTCGGCCGATTCCCGCGTGCTGTAGATCTCGACGATGGCCTGCTCCAGTTTATGCAGCACCGGCTTGGGCGTGCGGGCCGGCGCGAATGCGGCGGTCCAGTTGACCATGAAATAGCCGGGAAAGCCGCTTTCCTGCAGCGTCGGCGTGTCGGGGCGGCTGGCCAGGCGCTTGTCGCCCGTGACGGCAAGGATGCGCAGCTTGCCGGCCTGCAGCAGCGGCAGGGTGGCGCCGTAGTCGGCAAATGCGAAGTCGATCTGGCCAGCGGCCACGTCGGTCAGTGCCGGCGCTGCGCCCTTGTAGGGCACATGGTTGGCCTTGACCCCCGCACGTGTCAGGAACAGTTCGGTGGCGATCTGGTACGACGCGCTGCCGCCGCCATAGTTGAGCTTGCCGGGATTGCGGCGCGCCGCGTCGACCAGGCTTGCCACATCGCGGTAGGACGATGAGGCCGGCACCACGAGCGCCATGGCGCCAACGCCGAGCCGCGCTATGGGGGCGAGGTCGGCCACCGGGTCATAGGGCAGCTTGCGGAACATGGCCACATTGGTGGCGACGGGAGAGTTGCTGGCCAGCAGCAGCGTGTAGCCATCCGGCTCGGCGCTGACCACCGCCTGCGCGGCAATGAAGCTGTTGCCGCCAGGGCGGTTCTCCACCACCACCGGCTTGCCGAGCTTCTCTTCGAGCTTGCGTGCGACGTAGCGTGCGTTGGTGTCGGTGCCGCTGCCCGGCGGGAACGACACCACCAGCTTGACCGGCCGGTCGGGATACTCCGCGCGCGCCGGGGCTACCCAGAACGCCAGCGTGGCAAGGACCGTTACGCCCGCGATGGCTGCCGCGCGCCTTGTGATTGCCTGCATGTTGTCTCCTCGTGTTCGGTTGCCCGTTCGATGGGTCTGTGCCGCCAAGGCTAAGGGGAGCGGCATGCGTTCGTCCAATATTCATTTGTTGCCAAGCGATATCCCAGAGATATCACTGTCAAACAAATGAATATTGGACACTGACACTCACGCACTCCTAAGCTGGGACTCAATTCGACGACGTACAGGGAAGGCTCGGCTACGACGCCGCGCGCATCGCCGCCTTGCGCAAGGAGGGCGTGCTGCAGGCCCCATCGACGGCATCGCTGCATGAACACATACCAACCAGAGGAGACCGCAGTGAAGACCCGATTCCCGTTGCGCCTGGCTGCCGTGATGACCGCCGCCGTGCTTGGCATCATGGCCGTGCCAGCAGGCGCCCAGTCCCGTGCGCAGCCGATCCGCTTTGTCGTGCCATATCCGCCAGGCGGGGCGGCGGACCAGATCACGCGGCTCGTGGCACAGCAGGCCAGCGTCAAGCTCGGTACGCCCATCGTGGTGGACAACAAGGGCGGGGCGGGGGGCATCATCGCCGCCGAGACCGTGGCGCGGGCCGAACCCGATGGCAAGACCTTCCTGGTGGGTTCCAACGCGCCGCTGGTCATCAACAGCGCGCTCTACACTACGTTGCCGTATGACCCGGTCAAGGACTTCAAGCCTGTGGCCGGCATGGGCAAGTCGCCGCTGCTGCTGGTCACGCGGCAGGACCTGCAGGTGAAGTCGTTGAAGGATCTGGTGGCGCTGGGCAAGCAATCGCCCGGCAAGCTGACCATGGGTTCGGCCAGTAGCGGCAATATCACGCACCTGGCCGGCGAGTACGCGGCGTCATCGCTCGGCTTCAAGGTCACGCACGTACCGTTCGCGGGTAGTGCGCCGGCCATCATCAGCCTGATGGGCAAGAACGTCGACATCATGTTCGATGCCTTGCCGTCGTCCATGCAGCAGGCAAAGAGCGGCAAGCTGCAGGCGCTGGCCATCCTCGACCGCAGCCGCTTTCCATTGCTGCCCGATGTGCCGACCATGCAGGAACTCGGTTATCCCGGCCTGGAAGCGAGTGCGTGGTTCGGCGTCGTCGCACCCGCGCGCACGCCTGACGCGGCCATTGCCGGGCTGAACCGCGCCATCAACGACGCGCTGCAGCAACCGGACCTGCAGGACAAGCTGCATGCCATCGGCGCGCAGCCGATGCCGGGCTCGGCGGAGGCATTCGGCCAGTTCGTGCGCGACGAGCGTGCGCGGTGGATCCCGCTGGCGAAGACGCTTGGGGTTAAAGCGGACTGAGCCGCAGGGGCGGGCGCCATCCGGCCCAAGCCCTGAGCACAAGGCGGGAACGCACAGGGCGTGCGTTCCCGCTCGATTCAATCCTCGGCAACGAAGCCGGTCGCCTCCACGATGGGCCGCCACGCGGCGCGTTCCATCTGGATGCGGTGCCGCGCCTCCTGCCCGGGCCGCGCTACCACTTCGAGGCCCAAGGCTTCGAGCTTGGCGGCGGTGGACGGGTTTGCCGAAGCGGCAAGGAACATTTTCTCGACCTTCGCCAGTACATCGGGCTGCGTGCCCGCCGGCAGGAACACGCCGTACCAGCTTGTGGCGTAGTCATACTGGCTGAAGCCCTGTTCCTTCATGGTGGGCACTTCCGGCAATGCCTTCGCGCGCCGCGTGCCGCTCACGCCCAGGAACTGCAGTTTGCCGCCCTTGTAGAGCGGCATCATGCTAGCCACGGCATCCCAGCCGATCGACACATTGCCGCTGATCACATCGACGAGCATCGGCGATGCGCCGCGATAGGCCGCCGGCGTAATCGGGACCCCCGCGGCCTTGCCCAGCGCGACCGTGCCGAGATGACCGGCGCTGCCGATCGTGGCCAGCCCAAGGCTGGCCTTGTCCGGATTGCGGCGCGCCCAGTCCATGTATTCCTTCATGGTCTTGTACGGCTGCTGCACGCCGGCGGCGACCACGGTCGGCACGTCGGTGAGCACGGCGGCCGGGACGAGATCCTTGTCGGCGTCGTACGAGAGCTTCTTGTACGTCAGCGGAAAGATCGTGAACAGCGGCGACGGGCCAATGAATACGGTCTTGCCGTCGGGTTTGGCGCGCTTGACATAGTCGAGCGCGAGCCGTGCCGACGCGCCCGGGCGGTTTTCGACAATCACGGTGCCGTGGCCGTCCTGACGCAACTGTTCGGCATAGAGGCGGGCGAGACTGTCGGCGGCGCCGCCCGGCGCATAGCCGACGATGATGTGCATGGGCTCCCCGGTGTCGGCGGCCATGGCGAGGCCTGACGGAACGGCCGTGGCGATCGTCACGGCGGACATCGCGAGCAGGGACAGCGAGAACTTGCGGCGTGAGACTTGGGTCATGGCTAAGGCTTGCTTGCGAAGAGTAGGGGAGGGACGGTCAGGACAGCGCCGGCCACTGGCCGGTCAACCCATGTGCGGCTTCGAACAGCGCCGCCACGCGCAGCAGTTCCGCATCGCCGCGGAACTGGCCCACGAGCTGGAACCCGATCGGCAATCCGTCCTGGCCAAAACCGCAGGGCAGGCTGATGGCGGGATGCCCCGTCATGTTGAACGGCATGGTCCACGGGAACCAGTGCGCGCGGACGTTCTCGTAGGGCGTACCATCGATGTCGATCGTGCCGAACAGGTCCTGGCCGATCGGCAGGGCGGTGCGCGTCAGCGTCGGCATCGCGAGCAGGTGGCCGCGCTGCAGCAGCGCCTGCACGCGCAGGAACAGTCTGGATCGCTCGAACATGGCCTGCTGGTACTCGACACCGCTGAACTGCGCGGCCGACTCGACCTGGCGGACGAAGGTCGGACTGAGGTCGCCGCCATGCCTGGCGACGATGTCGGCAAAGCGCGAGCGCCAGACGGTGTGGTTGATCGCGCGCCAGATCGGCTCCACGTCGAAGCCCTCGCCGGAAAACGGCTCCAGTTCCGCGCCAAGCCCGGCCAGCTTCTGCAGGCTCGCTTCGAACGCACTGGCCACGTCAGCGGCAACCGGCCGTCCCGGCGGTGCCAGGCAATAGAGAATGCGCTGGCCACGCAGGTCGCCGCGCGGCAGTGCGGCTTCGACATAGTCGGGACGTGCGATGCCGATCGACCACGGGTCGCACGGGTGCTCGCCGGCCATGGCCTGCATCATCAGCCCGGTGTCCGCCACGGTACGCGTGGTCGGTGTCACATAGGTCTGGTTGCCGAACAGGTCCTGCGCCTGGCTGTGCGGGATCACGCCCTGCGTCTGCTTGATGCCGACCACGCCATTGCACGCGGCCGGGATGCGCGTCGAGCCGCCGCCATCGGTGGCGACCGCCAGTGGCGCGATGCCGGCAGCCACGGCCACCGCGGCGCCGCCGCTCGAACCGCCACTGGTACGTTCTGCGCTCCACGCATTGCGGGTGCGCCCGAACAGCGGCGAGTCGGTCAGGCACTTGGAGCCGAATTCGGGCGTGGTGGTCTTGCCGATGAGGATGGCGCCTTGTCCACGCAGGCGGCTGACGGCCACGGCGTCCTCGGTGGGCACGTTGTCGCGCATCGGCACGGTGCCAAACGTCGTGCGGACGCCGCGGGTATTGACGATGTCCTTCGCGGTGAAGGGAATGCCGTGTAATGGACCCAGCGGTCCGCCGTCCATCACCGCCTGCTCGGCGGCACGGGCGGCTGCCAGCGCCTCGTCGGCGCACACGGTGATCATGCAGTTCAGCTCGGGCTGCAGCCGGTCGGCACGTTTCAGCACGGCCTGGACCACTTCCACCGGCGATACTTCCTTGCGCCGGATACGGCCCTGTAGTTCGACGGCGGACAGTAAGCAAAGCGCGTCGCTCATCGGTGTCTCCTCGGATCCTCAAATGGCCGGCGGGCCGGCGCGGATACGCCGGCCCGCCAGACCTCAAGGATACACAGGAGCAGGGCGCCTTCGGGCCGGCTCGGCCGATCTTCGCCCCGATCTCAGAAGACCAGCGTTGCCGTCCCCATGAAGGTCTTCGTGCTGTCGATGCGGTTCTTGCTGGCCACGGTCGGCACCCAGCGCAGGCCCAGCGACAGCTTGCTCTTGGCGCCCACCTTGGTGTCGTAGGTGACGATCGGGCCCAGGGCCCAGTCGTGCCCGCGGAAGCCGTTGAGCCGGTCGGCGGTCGGACCGCTGTCGTCGCCGAGCTGCTGCGTGGTGCCGGCGACAATGCCGGCGCCGAAGCCATTGGCGAAGCGCTTGAGCACCATGGCGTCGAGGGTGAAGAGCGGCGCGTTCTGGTAGTCGGTGGCGTTGTTGCGCGTATAGAACTGGATGCCGGCCACCGCATCGAATTCGAGGCCGTGTTCGGGCATCAGCTTGGTGAAGGCCACCTGCGGGATGAAAGTCCAGTTGTTCAGGCTCGGGTTGGCCAGCGCGTTCTTGTCATACTGCCCGGTCGGTGCCCAGATGTTCAGGCTCAGCGCCATATGGGCCGTCTGGGAAAAGTGATAGCCGGCGATCACCGGCGTGAACGTGATGTCGAACAGGTTCGAGGCGCGGTCTTCCGTACGTCCCTGCAGCCGGCCGGCTGAAAACGTGGCGCCGACCTGTGTCCACACATAGGGCAGCGTGAAGCTGGATGCGAAATTCCAGGCACCCGGGCCCGTGTCCCAGACCTTCATGATCGTGGCCAGCGTGAAGGCGATCTCCGCGTCGATGCCAATCGAGGTCTGGCCGACAACCGGCACCTGCCGGCCGCCGCCGATCGATCCGTTCAGGTAGATCTCGCCGACGTTGACCACGGTGATCGGCTCGGGCGCCACGATGCCGGCATTGGGCAGCACGCTGGTGCCGGTGACCGGACGGCCCAGGCCGCCTTCGGTCGCGTGGGCGGTGCCCATGGACGCGGCTGCTACGGCCAGCCCGGCAACGAGCGGCCGGGGCGATGGGAAGCGACGAATCAATCGGGCTGGCGCTTTTTGCATGTTCGGTCCTCGTTGCCGGTCGCGAAGGGCCGGATGCTGGGCAATACGGGCTTCTGGATAGTACTTAATTTAGTTTTCCAGTTTCCCCGGCATTGTCGCCGTGGCGCGTCCACCCACGAAGTTAAAGTTTTCAAATCGCCGTTAAGAATGTCCCAAAGATGGAACAGTGGGACATGCCACGGCCGGCACGTGTTCATGCCGCTTCCGGGACGGGATGCCATGCTTCGAGGAAGCGCACCAGCGCATCGGCCGGCAAGGCGCGCGAATACAGCCAGCCCTGCGCGTACTGCGCGCCGCGTTCTTTCAGGTAGCGCGCCTGCGCTTCATGTTCGACGCCTTCGGCCACGACTTCAAAACCGAGTTCATGCGCCATGTTGATGATGTGCGGCGCCACCGTGCTCGACGCCGCATCGCGCCCGATCGTGTCGGTAAACGACTTGTCGATCTTCAGCGCGTCGACCTTGAAGTTCTGCAGGTAGGACAAGCTCGAGTACCCCGTGCCGAAGTCGTCGATATAGACAGGGTGGCCGGCATCGCGGAAGGCCTGGATGATGCCCCGGGCGGCTTCGGCCTCGAGGAAGGCGTGCTCGGTGATCTCGATACGGATCTGCCGTGCGCCAATGCCCGTGCCAGGAAGGCGCGCCTCCAGCACGTCGAAAAAGCGGCGCGTCTTCAGGTCCTGCACGTCGACGTTGACGGAAACATAGAAGTCGGGATGGCTGCGCAGCCAGTCGCCGATATCCTGCAGGACGTTGTCCAGCACCTGGTCCGTAATCTGTGCCATCAGTCCCGCACGCCCGGCCACCGACAGCAGCAGTTCCGGAGATACCATCTCGCCGTTATGCTGCCAGCGCAGCAAGGCCTCCGCGCCGACGCAGCGTTGGTCTGCCAGCGCGATGATCGGCTGGTAATGGACGCTGATCTGGCGGCGCTTGACTGCATTGCGCAGCGCCCATTCCAGCGAGAACCTGTGTGAAACCAGGCGCAGCGTCAGCGCGCCGGCCGCGGTGCCGATCGCAAGCCCCGTCAAGATGCACAGGCCCAGCAGCAGCGGCCAGTTGGAAACCAGTCGGCCCCGCGGTGCCCGGGTGACCACCGCGAACGGCATGCTCGCCGAGCGAACCACGGCGTAGTAGTGGCTGCCGTCCCGGGCCGAGGGATTGGCGTACTGGCGCTCCATCTCCACCGGGTCTGTGCCGGCTTTGGCCGCCACCAGACGTCCTGTGCCGAGGCTCACGGCCGCCAGGTCGCGCCGCTCGAGGTCGACCACATCCACCATGGACTGCGGGTCCAGCGAGACGTAGTGGCCGCTGCGGCCGACCAGCAGTTCGGGGCGGGGCGCCGCGAACGGGTTGCGCACCGAGAACCAGTATTCCAGACCGTCCAGGCCCTGCCAGTCCGGCTCGGGCAGCGTCAGTCCGCGGCCATAGGCATCGCCGAGCAAAGCCGAACACAGCCGCGTGTTGCCGACGCGCCGGCCGGCATCCTTGACATAGCGGTGGGTAAAAGCAACGCGCCGCAGGGCGAGCAGGTTTCCCGGCGAACACGGCGGATCGGTCTGCGCTTCCATTTCCTGGATGCCCTCGATGGCGTCCGTCATGACGCGCTCGATGCGCTGCACCGCGGCCCGCGCAAAGGCCAGCAGGTGTTCCTGTTCGCGCCGGTCCGCCTCCTGCTCGGCGACGCGAACGCTGACCACAACCGGGACCAGCGCCGCGACGCTTGCCAGCGCCACCGACATCAGCAGGAACATGGGACGATTCATCCGCGTGCCAGAAGGCCGTTTTGTAATGGTTACGCAAGATTACTACGCACCTTCGGCCCCGTTGCAGACATTGCGTATTCAGAATCTTTTGCGTGGTAGTGAATTTTTTCGCGTCGTGCGCGGATGGGGGCCGTTTGCCGGCCCACGCGGGCACAATTCAGGCTGGGCGAGGGCAGTATGGCTCACACACCGGTGGCGGAGCTGCCCATTCGTGACCGGATTCGTGACCCGTTCGGGTCAACAGGTGTCAGGCTATGACTGTAGTGATGGTCCTGCTGATCGCGCTGCCACTGATTGCCGCTGTCCTGACATGGCTGGCGGGCAAGCGTGCCGAACAGCTCGTTGCACCGATCATCATCGGCTTTCCGCTGGCGGCGCTTGTACTGCTGTTCAGTGCACGCGAAGCGGTGTTCGACCACCCCGACCAGGCGCTCGCCTGGCGCGTCAACTGGCTGCCCGAGATCGGCCTGAACCTCAGCCTGCGGCTGGACGGGCTGTCTTTCCTGTTCGCGCTGCTGGTCATCGGCGTGGGCCTGCTCGTGGTGCTGTATGCACGCTACTACCTGCCGCGTAATGCGTCGGCCGTGCGCTTCTTTTGCCTGCTGTTGCTGTTCATGGCCGCCATGCTTGGCGTGGTGCTCGCCGACAATCTGTTGCTGTTGGTGATCTCGTGGGAACTGACCAGCATTCTGTCCTTCCTGCTGATCGGCTTCTGGTCCTGGCGCGAGGATGCGCGACAGGGCGCGCGCATGGCGCTCACGGTCACGGGTGGCGGCGGGCTCGCGCTGCTGGTGGCGGTGTTGCTGCTCGGGCGCATCTGCGGCAGCCTGGAGTTGAGCGACGTGCTGGCGCAGGCCGGCAGCGTGCAGCGCCATCCGTTGTACCTGCCGATGCTGGTGCTGGTGCTGCTGGCCGTGTTCACCAAATCCGCCCAGTTTCCGTTCAGCTTCTGGCTGCCACACGCCATGGCGGCGCCGACGCCAGTTTCGGCCTACCTGCACTCGGCCACGATGGTGAAGGCAGGCGTGTTCCTGCTGGCGCGGCTGTATCCGGTGCTGGACGGCACCAACGCCTGGTTCTACCTCGTCAGCATGACAGGCCTCGTCACGCTGATCATGGGCGCGGCAATGGCGCTGCTGCAACGCGACCTGAAGGGCCTGCTCGCGTATTCGACCATCAGCCATCTCGGCCTGATCACGCTGCTGTTCGGCCTCGACACGCAACTGAGTACCGTCGCCGCGCTGTTCCACATCATCAACCACGCCGTGTTCAAGGCGTCGCTGTTCATGGCCGCCGGCATCATCGACCATGAAACCGGCACGCGCGACCTGGACCGCCTGCACGGGCTGGCGCGCTACATGCCGCATACCGCGCTGCTGGCCGTGGTGGCCTCGCTGTCCATGGCCGGCGTGCCGCTGTTCAACGGCTTCCTGAGCAAGGAGATGTTCTTTGGCGAGACGCTGGCGCAGGGCCTGCTCGGGGATTTCAACTGGGTGATTCCGGCAGCCGCCACGGTGGCCGGTGCCATGACCATGGCCTATTCGCTGCGCTTCATCTACGGCGTGTTCTTTGGCGGCGCGCGCCCCGATATACCGAACTATCCGCCGCACGAACCGCCGCGCTTCATGAAGCTGCCGGTCGAACTGCTGGTGGTGATCTGCCTGGTGGTGGGCCTGGCGCCGGGCTATACGGTCGGCGACCTGCTTGCAACCACCGCGCTGGCCACGCTGCGCGCGCCGCTGCCCGACTACAGCCTGCACCTGTGGCACGGCTTCAACCTGCCGCTGCTCATGAGCCTGGTTTCAATGGCTGGCGGCGCGGCGCTGTTCTTCCTGCGGCGCGATGCCTTGCGACGCTGGCAGCAGGCAATCGAACCGCTGAGTGCGCGACGTTCGTTCGAAGCGGGCATTGCCGCGCTGGAGCGGCTGGCCCGCGCGCTGACGCAGCGCATGGAGAACGGTTCGCTCCAGCGCTACATGGCGTGGATGCTGGCCGCGCTGCTGGCCGTGCCAGCGGTATTCCTCGCTGATCTGGACGCGCTTGCCGGGACGACCTCCGATGGAACGATCGACCCGATGGGCGCGGCTTACCTCGGCTTGCTGGCGTTGTGCGCTGTGGCGGTAGTCGTAGCCCGGCGCCAGCGTGTGGCGGCGCTGGTGTTCCTGAGCACCTGCGGCCTGCTGGTATCGCTGCTGTTCACGCGCTTTTCCGCGCCCGACCTGGCCCTCACGCAGATTTCGGTCGAGGTGGTCACCGTGCTGCTGCTGGTGCTGGCGCTGTTCTACCTGCCGCCGGAGCCAACCATGCCCGCAGCGCCGGCACGGCAGGTGCGAGACATCTTGCTGGCACTGGGCGGCGGCGGCATGCTCGCCGCTTGCGCCTACGCGGTGATGACGCGGCCTTATGATCCGGTATCGGGCTTCTACGTCGAAAACGCCGTGCCGGGCGGCGGCGGCCACAACGTGGTCAACGTGCTGCTCGTGGATTTTCGCGGCTTCGACACCATGGGCGAAATCTGCGTGCTGCTGATTGCCGGACTGGCTGTGCAGGCGCTATTGCGCGGCATGCGCCTGCCGATGCCGGAGGCCGGTCCCGACGGGAAGGCATGGTCGGCACAGCGGCATCCGCTGCTGCTGGCCATGCTCGCGCGGTTGATGCTTCCGCTAACGCTGCTGGTGTCCGTGTTCCTGCTGCTGCGCGGGCACAACCTGCCGGGCGGCGGCTTTATTGCGGCACTGATCACATCGGTCGCGCTGCTGCTCCAGTACGTGGCCAGCGGCGTGCGCTGGACCGAGGCGCGCATCGCCCCGGACTACCGTGCGTTGGCCGGTATCGGCATCCTGATTGCCGGGCTCACCGGCCTTGGCAGCCTCGCGTTCGGCTTTCCGTTCCTGACCACCGCATTCGGGCATTACCACGTGCCCGGACTCGGCGAAATCGAACTCGCGACGGCGATGATCTTCGACCTTGGCGTGTACGGCACGGTGACGGGCACCACGCTGCTGATCGTCTCGCACCTGGGCGTGCGCAACACGCCGGCGGCATTCGGGCGGCCGCGGCAGGGCAAGGGGGGCGCATGATGGCGGCGCTCTATGCCGGCGCGATCGGCGTGCTCGGCGCTAGCGGCATCTACCTGCTGCTGCGGGCGCGTACGTTCACCGTCGTGCTCGGTCTCACGCTGCTGTCGTATGCGGTCAGCCTGTTCCTGCTCGGCATGGGCCGGCTTTCGATTGGCAAGCCACCGGTCATCGCGTCGGGCGCCAGTTATGCCGACCCGCTGCCGCAGGCACTGGTGCTGACCGCAATCGTCATCGCGTTCGGCATGACGGCATTCGCCGTGGTGCTGTCGCTGCGCTCGCTGGGCCTGACAGGCAGCGACCATGTCGATGCCGCAGGCGAGCGCGATGCGCAAGCGACGGAGGATCGTCCGTGACTCACGTCCTGCTGCTTCCCATCCTTGTGCCAATGTTCGCCGGTGCGCTGCTGACCGCCATGCCGATGCACCGGCTGCGCGCGCAGCGCTTGGTGTGCATGGCGGCCACGCTGCTGCTGGTGCCGGTTGCCGCGCTGCTGGTGGATCAAGCCGCAGGAGGCAACATTGCCGTCTACGCGCTCGGCAACTGGCAGGCACCGTTCGGCATTGTCGTGCAGCTCGACCGTCTTGGCGCGATGATGCTGGCGCTGACCGCGCTGCTGGCACCGGCGGCCCTCGCGGCAGCAGGTCCGGAACTCGTGCGCGCGGGCCGCCATTTCCACGCCTTGTTCCAGTTCCAGCTCATGGGACTGAACGGTGCGTTCCTGGCCGGCGACCTGTTCAATCTCTTCGTGTTCTTCGAGATCCTGCTGATCGCCTCGTATGCGCTGCTGATCCACGGCGCAGGGCGCGAACGGATCGGTGCGGGGCTGCACTACGTGCTGCTGAACCTGGTGGCATCGTCGTTCTTTCTCGTCGCCATCGGCATGCTGTACGGGCTGACCGGAACCCTGAACCTGGCGCATATGGGCTTGCGTTTGCAGGGCCTGCCGGCCGCAGATCTGCCGCTGGCGGTGACGGCGGGTGTCATGCTGATGCTGGTGTTCGGACTCAAGGCTGCCTTCTTTCCGTTGTACTTCTGGCTGCCGCGTGCTTATGCGGAGACCGCGGGGCCGGTGGCCGCGCTGTTCGCGGTGATGACAAAAGTCGGCCTGTACGCGATCCTGCGCTGTGACGCACTGGTCTTCGGCGCCGGGCAAGGAATACTCGCGCCATTCATGCAGACATGGTTGCCAGTGCTGGCGCTGGCGACGCTGGCGGTGGGGGCCATCGGCGCACTGGCAGCCACCGGCCTGCGTGCGCTCACCAGCTACCTTGTGCTCGCCTCCGTTGGACTGCTCGGCATTGCCGTGGCCATGCAGACGCCGGCTGCCTGGGCCGCTGCCCTGTACTACCTGCTTAGCACGACACTATGCACGGCGGCGCTGTTCCTGCTGGCCGACGCGCTGGAGCCCGCGCATGCGAACGGGCAGGCGTCGATGGTGGCCGGCACGCGGCTTGCTGGTCTGCTTTATCTGACCGGCGCGGTGGTGGCGGTGGGTCTGCCGCCGCTGTCGGGCTTCCTCGGCAAGGTCATGATCCTGCGCGCGGTACCGACCGACAGTGTCATCGTCTACTGGCCTGCCATCCTGGTATCCGGACTGGTGTTGCTGGTCGCAGCGTCGCGCACCGGCACGCGGCTGCTGTGGCGCCTGCCGCACGATGGCAGCCACCCGTCGCAGGATGCGGCCGTGCCAGCGCGCGTCCGGTCACGTCCTGAAGGCCGCAAGCTTGCCTGCAGCGCGTTCCTGCTGGCCTGCAACGTCCTGCTGACGGCATTCGCCGCGCCGGTAAGCGCCTATGTCGGACAGGCGGCAACGCAACTCCAGGATCGTGCCGCTTACTTTCGCGCCGTGCTGCCGGCAGGCGTTCCGGCAGAATCGGAGAGGTAACGCAATGCTTGCGCGCCAGTTTCCGCATCCATGGCTAAGCCTGATCCTGTTGCTGATGTGGCTGATGCTGTCCAACAGCGTGGCGCCGGCACACTGGCTGCTCGGCGCATTCCTTGGCTGGGGGCTGGGACGGCTCGCGGACCTGTGGCTGGTGCTCGGGCCATTCCGGCTCTCGCGCCCCGACAGGATGCTGCGGTTGGCCGTTCATGTGCTGATCGACATCGTGGTCGCCAATGTGGAAGTCGCGATCCTCGTGCTTGGACGCACGGCACGGCTGCGGCCCGCGTTCATCGTCGTGCCGCTCGATGTCGAGCATGAACTCGCCACCACGGCGCTGATCAGCATCGTCTCGCTGAGTCCCGGCACGCTGTGCGCGGAACTCAGTGACGATCGCCGCAGCCTGCTGGTGCACGTGCTGGACCTCGACGATGAAGCCGCTCTGGTCGAACGCATCAAATCACGCTATGAAGTGCCATTGAAGGAGATCTTCCTGTGCTTGCCATCGTGATACCGGTCTGCCTGGCAATCCTGGGCCTGGCGTTCCTGCTGACTTTCGTGCGCCTGGTGCGCGGCCCCGCGCTCGTGGACCGCATCGTCGCGCTGGACACGCTCAATATCAATGCCATCGCAGTGATCGTCGTGCTCGGCATCAGCCTGCGTTCGGCGATGTTCTTCGAGGCGGCGCTGCTGATCGCGGTGACGGGCTTCGTCGGCACCGTCGCGCTGACCAAGTACCTGCAGCGCGGCGACATCATCGAGTACTAGCCATGCCCGCGAGCGTCGATGTTCCGATGAGCGCTATCGCCGAACTAGCCGTCTGCGTACTGCTGCTGACAGGCAGCCTGTTCACGCTGGTCGGTGCCATCGGCCTGTTCCGGCTGCCGGACGTCTTCATGCGGTTGCACGGGCCGACCAAATCGACCACGCTGGGCGTGGGCGGCGTGGTGGTGGCATCGGTGGTCTATTTCAGTTGCCAGGGGGAGGGGGGCAGCGTGCACGAACTGCTGGTGACGGCCTTCCTGTTCCTGACCGCACCGATCAGCGCGCACATGCTGGCCAAGGCAGCCATCCAGCGGCAATTGCCGGTGGATCCGCGCACACGGGGTGGCCCATGGGCCGCCGTGGGGCGAGATGAGGCGGCCGACATGCAAGCGGCGAACGTAGAAGCTGGCGAGCAGGCAGACAGTTAGAATGTCCGGCTGACATTCACCGTCGCTACCCATGCTCCCATCAAGAACCCGCCGTACCTTGCTCCTGGCCGCCGCCGCGGCGCCGTTTGCCTCTGCTTGCGCCAGCTCTGCGCGCTCCAGCACGCCCGACGCCGAAGCGAGACTGGCCGCGCTGGAGCGCAGTGCCGGCGGCCGCCTTGGCGTGTTCGCACGCCACACCGGCGACGGCCGCCAGGTGAGGCATCGTGCAGAAGAACGGTTCCCGTTCTGCAGCACGTTCAAGGTGATACTCGCCGGCGCTGTCCTGCAGCGCAGCGGCAGCACGCCTGGCTTGCTCGATCAGCATGTCCGCTACACGCGACAGGACCTGGTGGCCTATTCCCCCATTTCAGAGAAGCATGTCGCGGACGGCATGACAGTTGCCCAGTTGTGCGCCGCTGCAATCCAGTACAGCGACAACGGCGCCGCGAACCTGTTGATGCACCGTCTCGGCGGCCCCGCAGCCGTGACTGCGTTCGCCCGCGCCATCGGCGACCAGACCTTCCGGCTCGACCGCTGGGAAACCGAACTGAATACCGCCATTCCCGGCGATCCGCGCGATACGTCGACGCCTGCCGCCATGGCGGCCAGCCTGCAGGCGCTCGCGCTCGACAGCGCCTTGCCCGCTGTACAGCGCAACCAATTGCAGGCGTGGCTGCGCGGCAATACGACCGGCGCAGCGCGCATCCAGGCAGGAATGCCCGCAGGTTGGCAGATCGGCGACAAGACCGGCAGCGGCGACTATGGCACCACCAACGACATCGCCGTGTTGTGGCCACCGGCGGGGGCGCCGGTCGTGGTTGCCATCTACTTCACGCAAGCCGCGCCGGATGCGAAGTGGAGCAATGAAACCATCGCCAGCGCGGCGCGTATTGCGCTGTCCGCGCTGGGCTGACGCAATATGGCGCGGAATACTGGTGCCCCCGTCCGCCGCCCATGCAAGCAGCCGTGCCACCCATGAACGCCGGACATCAAGATGTGGTCAGCCAGGTGCTCGCAACCTGCAAGGCCGACCGTGCCGTCACGGCCGCCTTCACGTTGCGCGGCGACTGGGCGCTACGCTCGGCCGGCACCGAAGGCGCGCTGATCCGCCTGTGCAAGGGCGATCCGTACTGGATCCGTACCGACGGCGCGGAGCCGGTTGAGGTCCGGGAAAACGACATCGCCATGCTGCCGCGCGGGACGCCGCATACGCTGTCCGCGCAAGCGTGGCCGCGTGTCACGGTGCGGCCGCTTGGCGAGTTGGTCGCGGACCATATGGTCGGCCGCCACGGCGACCACCCGATCGAACTGGCCTATGGTCCGGAGGACGCGCAGCCAGCCACGTTGCTGTACGCGCTGCACCTGTGGTTGCCGCTGTCAGACGCGGCGACAATGCCCGGCGAACTGCCGCCGCTGATCGTCCTGCGTGCCGATGAGTCGCCGGTGGCAATGTCGCTCGCGGCGGCAATGGAGTCGATCGTCCGCGATTCGCTCGCCCAGCGCCCTGGCTGGCGCCTGTCGGCGTCTCGGCTTGGGGACCTGCTGCTCGTGCATATCCTCGGCCAGTACCTCGACACGGTGCCGCCCGCGCAACGCCCCGGGCCCAGCGGGCTCGACGACCCCGGCATCGCACGGGCAATGGCGCGCATGCACGAGGCGCCGCAACAGGCCTGGACCGTGGCCGCGCTCGCCAGCGTGGCGCTGATGTCGCGTACGGTGTTCTGCGAGCGCTTCCGCCACCTGGTCGGCATGGCGCCGATGCAATACCTGGCCGCGCATCGCATGAACCTGGCTGCAGAACTGCTGCGTCAGCCGCATGCGAGGATCGCCGATGTGGCAGCCGCCACCGGTTATGGCTCCGACAAGGCCTTCGACCGCAGCTTCCGGCGCTGGATGGGCGTGTCGGCCAGCCAGTACCAGCGCCAGTGCCGCGACGGGGCTATGCCAGCGGCCTGAGCGAGATTTGATCCCCTTGCGGAAATTCCGGACGAACGGTTCTGCAATCCGGTGTTTCGGAGGTTGAGCGCGTCCCCTGCGCCGCACAACAATCGGCGCATGAACGCGGCATGTCGCCGCGCAGGGGAAACATCACGATGAAGCAGGTGGAAAGCGTACTGGTCGTCGGCGGCGGCATCGCCGGTTGCGCAACGGCGATTGCACTGGCACAACAGGGTATCGGCGTCACGCTGGTCGAGAAGCAGGAGGCCTGGCGTTTCCAGAGTTCCGGCATCTTCATTTACCACAATGGCCTGGCGGCGCTGGAACGCCTCGGCGTCCTGGACGGCATTCTCGATGCAGGGTATTCCATTGCCGATGGCCGCAACGTCTATCTGGACCAGGCTGGCGCCGGCATTGTCGATACATTCTATCCGTCGCGCCACGCGTGCATTCCACCGATCGTGGGTATCCGCCGCGCGGCCATGCATCAGGTGCTGGCGGCACGCATCCGAGCGCTCGATGTCGACGTGCGGCTCGGCACGACTGTGCACCATATCGACGAAGGCGATTCCGCAGCGGTAACGGTTGCACTGTCGGACGGGACGCAGGCGCGCTACGGCTTGGTCGTGGGAGCCGACGGCATCCGTTCCGATCTCCGCGGCCTGGTGGCCGGGGCACTTGCGCCGCGGTACACGGGCCTTGGGGTCTGGCGCAGCGTGCATGCGAGACCAGCGGAACTCGACGCGAAGATCATGATGATGGGCAAGGGCAAACGCCTCGGCATCATGCCGATCAGCGATGACAGCCTGTACCTGTTCGGCACTGTCGCGGAACCGGCGGGAAGCTGGTATCCGCGCGAAAACTGGCCGCGCATGATGCAGGAGCGCTTCGCCGAATTCGGCGGCCCCGCGCGCCAGTTCCTCGAAGCGCTGGGCGATGATTCGGAAGTGCTCTACACCGCCGTGGAAGAGGTCGCTGCACCACTGCCGTGGCACAAGGGCCGCGTGCTCATCATCGGCGATGCGGCGCACGCGTCGACGCCGTTCATGGGGCAGGGCGGCGCGATGGCACTCGAGGATGCCGTGCTGCTGGCCGACATGCTCGCGACGCCGGGCGAGCTCGATCACACATTGCAAGCCTTCGGGCAGCGCCGGTATCCATTGTGCAAGTTCGTGCAAGACGCCTCGCGCAAGGTCGGCGAGGCCGGTGCGAGCGAGGACGACGCCATGCTGAGCGCGCGCAACCGTGGGATGCGCGAATCGGCGCAGGCTCAGGTGAATGCCTTCTATCAGCAGATGGATGCGCTGCGAGGAGGGCAGCCGTGATGAAGCGGGCTTGAATGAAAGCGCCGGATTGCCATCTCGCGCAACCCATACATCACTTTCATCCTTGTCGCTCATCGTCGTGCTTCAGAACGCCTGACACCTGACGATAACGCGAAGGCCAACACCCTGGTGTCCACGAATGAGAGCCGCCTGAATGCCAGCACCCTATCCGGGTGCGATGCGGCTGCCGTGGTCTGAAGTCACGGGCGGGCGGATGCCTCCGGCATCCGCCGCGACAGATGCAGATACGGTTGATGTGGAGGGATTTTCAGTATGTTGAATTCGTTCAAGCGCGTGCGCATTGGCACGCGGCTGGCGGCGGCGTTTTCGCTCAGTGTGATCATGTTGCTGGTGATTGCTGTGGTGGCCTTGCAGAAAATGGCCACCATGGACGCCAATACGCAACTCATCGTATCGGACCTGAACAACAAGATTCTCGAGTTCCATGGACTGAAGGATCGCGCGGCCCATACGGCCATCATCCTTCGCGACCTGGCGCTGGCGCCGGACGCGACCAAGGTGGAAAAGGGCGCGGCCAGGATCGCAGAGCTGCGAGCCGTCAACGAAGAGAAGATTCGCGGCATGGCGAACATCTTCTACACCGACAAGGGCAAGGCGCTCTACAAGGACCTGGCGGCGGCCGATACGCGCTACTGGTCGCGCGTGGCGATCGTGATCGACGGCGTGCGTGCCGGCGATGCGGAGAAGGCGCGCGCGGAACTCAACGGCGAACTGTCCGCCGCGCAAGCGAGCTACTTCGCACCGCTGGATGCACTGATGGAAGTGGGCAAGACCGTCAGCGCGAAGGAATCCGCGGAGGCGAACGAGGCCTACCGTTCGGCGAAGGTGTGGCTGCTCAGCGTGCTGGCGATCGCGGTGCTTGCAGCCGTGGTGTCGGCGGTGCGCATCACGCGCTCGGTCACGCGGCCGGTGGCTGATGCCGTGAAGGCGGCCCAGGCACTCGCGCAGGGCGATTTGTCCTATCCCGTCACGGCGACCAGCAACGACGAGATCGGCGAGATGATGCAGGCGCTGGAACGCGCGTTCGCGCAACTGCGCACGCTGGTCGTGAACATCCAGGTCGCGTCGGGCTCTGTCGACAGCGCCGCGCACGAAATCGCACAGGGCAATACCGACCTGTCCCAGCGCACCGAGCAGCAGGCCGCTTCGCTGCAGGAGACCGCGGCCTCGATGGAGGAACTGACGTCGACCGTCACGCAGAACGCGGGCAATGCACGCGCCGCGCGCAAGCAGGCGCAGGACGCGATGGGCGTGGCCGACAACGGCGCGGCGACGGTGCGCGGCGTGGTGGAGGTCATGCAGGGCATCTCGACCGCGGCGACGCGCATGGCCGACATCATCGGCGCAGTGGAAGGCATCGCGTTCCAGACCAATATCCTTGCGCTGAACGCCGCTGTGGAAGCGGCGCGTGCCGGCGAACAGGGACGCGGATTTGCGGTCGTGGCGGGGGAGGTGCGCACGCTTGCGCAGCGCTCGTCCGGTGCGGCCAAGGAGATCCGCGAACTGATCTCGTCGTCGCTGCAGCAGGTGGAAGCCGGTACCGGGCGCGTGGCGCAGGCTGGCGAGGCGATGGACAGCATCGTCACGGCGGTACGTCAGGTGACCACGCTGATCGAGGAAATCGCCGAGGCCAGCGACGAGCAGTCCACCGGCATCGAGCAGGTCAACCAGGCAGTCGCGCAGATGGACCAGGCCACGCAGCAGAATGCGGCCTTGGTCGAGCAGGCTGCCGCGGCAGCCCAGAGCCTGCAGGAACAGGCGTCGCGGCTGGTCGCGGATGCGGGCACGTTCCGTGTCGAGACGGCGGGGGCTATCGGCTGGCGTTGACCGGCGCTGACGGGGGTTGACGCAGTGCCGGCAGATTCGCGGCACTGCAAATTTTCGTTCACGTTTTCGCAAAGCCTCTGCTAGAATCGTCCGCATGTCTTGCAAGCGCCTCACCTCCCTATCCCTGCGCCGCCTAGCCCTAGTGCTCGGCCGGGATCTGCTTGCCTAAGCTCTCCGGCGCCTGAATCGAACGATTCGCAGCGCGCCTCCTGATTTCCCCCTGATCCCGGCCCACGAACCAGCCTTCGCAATTGCGAGGGGCTGCAGGGGAAGTCACATTGCATTTGCCTGATTGACTACCGGCACGGCCCCTGAGCGGTCCGTCCGGCACCCGGATTCGTGGACCATGATGATTGCCCAGCCCTCCGCCAAGTACCAACCGTTCCCGCCCGTCGGCCTCACCGATCGCACCTGGCCAAACCGCGCGATTACCACTGCGCCCGTGTGGCTTTCGACTGACCTGCGTGACGGCAACCAGGCGTTGTTCGAGCCGATGAACGGCGAGCGCAAGATGCGTCTGTTCCAGGAACTCGTGCGTATCGGCTTCAAGGAAATCGAAGTCGGCTTCCCGTCGGCGTCGCAGACCGATTTCGACTTCATCCGCAAGCTGATCGATGAAAACCTCATTCCCGACGACGTGACCATCATGGTCATCACGCAGTCGCGCGAGGAACTGATCGACCGCACCGTTGAAGCGTTGAAGGGCGCGAGCAAGGCCATCGTCCACGTCTACAACGCGGTGGCGCCGGCCTGGCGCCGCATCGTGTTCGACATGAGCGTGCCCGAAGTGATGTCGCTCGTGCACCATCACATCGACTACCTGAAGACGCTGACCGACCAGCACCCTGAAACCAAGTGGACGTTGCAGTATTCCCCTGAGACGTTCAGCGCGGCCGAGCTCGAGGTGTCGCTGGAGGCTTGCCATACGGCCATCGAGGCCTGGGGAGCGAGTGCGGACCGCCGCGTGATCATCAACCTGCCGACGACCGTCGAAAACGCGACGCCCAACATCTTCGCCGACCAGATCGAGTGGATGCACCGCCGTCTCGTGCCGCGCGAGCATATTGTGCTGTCCGTGCACCCGCATAACGACCGCGGCACTGGCGTGGCCGCCGCAGAGCTTGCCATGATGGCTGGCGCCGACCGCGTCGAAGGCTGTTTGTTTGGCAATGGCGAGCGCTGCGGCAACGTGGACATCGTCACGCTCGCCATGAATATGTACACGCAGGGCGTGCATCCGGGCCTCGATTTCTCCGACATCAACGCCGTGGCCCGGATTGCCGAAGAAGCGACGTCGATCCCCGTGCATCCGCGCCACCCGTATGCGGGCGACCTCGTCTTCACGGCGTTCTCGGGCTCGCACCAGGATGCGATCAAGAAGGGCTTCGCCGCGCAGGATCCGAACGGTGTGTGGGAAGTGCCTTACTTGCCCATCGACCCGGCCGACCTCGGCCGCACGTATGACAGCGTGATCCGCGTGAACAGCCAGTCGGGCAAGGGCGGCATTGCATTCATGCTCGAACGCGAGCACGGCGTGGTGATGCCGCGCCGCATGCAGGTGGAGTTCAGCGCGGTCGTGCAAAGGGCTACCGACGCGAGCGAAACCGAGATCAGCGGGCCGGAACTCTGGAAGCTGTTCGGGGAGACGTATCTCTCGGCCGATGCATCGGGCCAGGGCATCGTCTACCACGCCTACAAGCTCGACGAGAGCGGGGAGGGCATTGCGCTCGACGTGACGGTCGACGGCGTGCGCAAGACACTGCACGGCAAGGGCAATGGCCCCATCGCAGCCGCAGTTCATGCGCTCGACCTGCGCATGCGCATTGACGCCTACGAAGAGCGCGCCACCGGCGCCGGTGCCGATGCGCAGGCAATGGCCATCGTCGAAGCCGCGCTGGAAGGCGTGCCCGGCGCCAGCTTCGGTGTCGGCATGAGCCACAACATCGTCGAAGCGTCAGTGCAGGCGGTGATCAGCGTGGCGAACCGCCTCGTGCGCCAGCGCCGCTCACAGGCCTGACTCCCTGATTCTGGTCCAGTCAATCCCTACTGCCCTTGACGCATGACCCAGGCTACCGCCTGGGCCAGGAACTGAGAGCTGTCACCAACCCGATAGCTCATGATGACCGGGGACACGAACCCCGGCGCATCGATCGGGCAGTAGCGGACATCATCGCGATGCAGGCGTTGTATCGACGCCGGCACCAGCGTGATTCCCACGCCAGCCGCCACCAGCCCCAGCGCGGTCTGCAGTTCGTTGGCTTCCTGCGCCACACGCAGCTGCAGACCCTGCGCGCGGAACAGCGACAGCAGGTGGTCGGCATAGCTCGGCCGAGGACGCGCCGGGTACAGAATGAACGGGCGCGTGGCCAGCCCCTGCGGTGTCAGCGCGGCAAGCGCTGGCACCGGCTGGCTGGCCGGCAGCGCGGCCACCAGCGGTTCGGCCATCACCACCTCCTGGCGGATGGCGGGGTCGTTGATCGCAATGCGGCCAAAACCCAGGTCGATACGACCGGATTTCAGTGCCTCGACCTGCTCGACAGTAATCATCTCGGCCAGCCCGACCTCTACCTGCTGCTCCGAGCCGCGCAGTTCGCGGATCAGCTCCGGCAGCACCCCATACAGCACCGACGGCACGAAGCCGATGCCGAACCAGCGCTTGTCCTGCCGGCCGATGCGGCGCGTGCTTTCGATGGTTTCCTCTAGCCGCTGCGTGAGCTGCGTCGTCTGTTCCAGCAGGAAACGGCCCGCTTCGGTCAGCCGCAACCCGCGTCCCACGCGGTCGAACAAGGCCACGCCGACTTCATCCTCCAACTGCCGGATCTGGCGTGAAAGCGGCGGTTGCGCCATATGCAGCCGCTCGGCGGCACGCGTGACATTGAGTTCCTGGGCCACAACCTGGAAATAGCGCAGGTGTCGGAGTTCCATTGGCATACCTGTAGGGTATTGATTGAGACATGATCGGTCTTGGACGCGGCTCGCGTCAAGATTCATACTTCGCCAACAATCCTTCTCCGCAGCACAAAGGTATGACAGCCACGATTACTTCAGTCGAAGCCATTCTGGTCGACCTGCCCACCATCCGGGCCCATCAACTGGCCATGGCCACCATGCAGCAGCAGACGCTGGTGATCGTGCGGCTGCGCTGCAGCGACGGCATCGAGGGCATTGGCGAGGCCACCACCATCGGCGGCCTGTCATATGGCGATGAAAGCCCCGAAGGCATCAAGCTGACGATCGACACCTACCTCGCGCCTGCACTGGCTGGTGAAGACGCTACCAATGTCCACGCCGCCATGGCGCGACTGAACAAGATCGCGCGCGGCAATCGCTTCGCCAAGTCGGCGCTAGAAACCGCGCTGCTCGATGCGCAGGGCAAGCGCCTCGGCGTGCCGCTCGCGACGCTGCTCGGCGGCGCCGTGCGCAACACGCTGCCGGTACTGTGGACGCTGGCCAGCGGCGATACCGCGAAGGACATTGACGAAGCCGAGCGCCTGCTGGCGGAGCGTCGTCACAACACATTCAAGCTCAAGATCGGCCGGCGCAGTGTGCGCGATGACGTGGCCCATGTATCGGCGATCAAGCGCGCACTGGGTGACCGCGCACGCGTGACGGTCGATATCAATCAGGCGTGGAACGAGGCCGATGCCGCGGGTGGCATCGCCATGCTCGAAGCCGCTGGCATCGACCTGATCGAGCAACCCACGCCGCGCGAGCAACGTACGGCGCTGGCCCGTCTGGCGGCGCGCTTCGTCGTGCCGATCATGGCGGATGAAGCGGTATGCGGCCCCGAAGATGCCATGGAACTCGCGCGCATCGGCGGTGCCGATGTGTTCGCGCTGAAGATCGCGAAATCGGGCGGCATCTTCGGCATGCTGCGCACGGCAGCGGTTGGCGATGCTGCTGGTATCGCGCTGTACGGCGGCACGATGCTGGAAGGCAGCGTAGGGACCATCGCTGCCGCGCACGGCTTTTGCACACTGCCGCAGCTTGCGTGGGGCACGGAGTTGTTCGGTCCGCTGCTGCTCAAGGACGATGTAGTCGTGCAGCGGCCCGAATATCGCGATTTCAGCCTGCACCTGCCCGAAGGCCCGGGGCTGGGCCTCGCGCTCGACGAAGACAAGCTCGCGCACTACCGTCGCGACCGCGCTTAAAGAACTGATCTGATTAGCCAAGAGGAACACCATGCTTTACCTGGTCCGGATGGATGTGAACCTGCCGCACGATATGCCCGCTGCGCAAGCCGATGACATCAAGGCACGCGAGAAGGCGTATGCCCAGCAGCTTCAGCACGAAGGCAAGTGGCAGCAGCTTTACCGCGTGGTGGGCGAGTACGCCAACTACAGCATCTTCGACGTGGGTTCGCACGACGAGCTGCACACGCTGCTGTCGGGACTGCCGTTGTTCCCGTACATGAAGATCCACGTGACCCCGCTGGCAAAGCATCCGTCGTCGATCCGCTGAAGCGCGGCACGCGACAAAAACAGCCCGCAGCGCGCGGGAAAGCAGAGAGGAGACTATGAAGACGTTGTTCCAGCGGCTGGCAGGTGTCAGCCGCACAGGCGCGCTTGCGCTGGCCGCAGGCCTTTCTTTCGCCGCACCGGCCGCGCACGCGGCCTATCCTGACCACCCGATCCGCTGGATCGTGCCGTTCCCGTCGGGCGGCGCGATGGACAACATCGCGCGCACGCTGGGCGAAGACATGTCGCGCACGCTGGGCCAGTCGATCGTGGTCGAGAACCGCCCCGGCGCGGGCGGCAACATCGGCGCCGAACTGGTGGCGCGTTCGCCGGCCGACGGCTATACGCTGATCATCGTCGCCAATGGCATGGCCGTGAATCCGGCGCTTTACGGCAAGCTGTCGTATGACCCGATCAAGGATTTCGCGCCGGTATCGCTGCTGGCCGTCGTGCCGAACGTGCTCGTCGCCAACAAGGCGCGCCGTCAGGAGACCACCGTCAAGGACGTGATCGCCCACGCAAAAGCATCGCCGGGCAAGTACACCTATGCGTCGGCCGGCAATGGCACGTCGATCCACCTGGCGGGGGAACTGTTCGCGTCGATGGCCGGCGTGGACATGCTGCACATCCCGTACAAGGGCAGCGGCCCGGCCATGACCGACCTGCTGGGCGGACAGGTCGACTACATGTTCGACAGCATCACGTCGGCCAAGCCGCAGATCGATTCGGGCAAGCTGACGCCGATTGCCGTGACGACCGCCAAGCGCTCCAGCGCACTGCCCAACGTGCCGACCGTGGCCGAGGCCGGACTGCCCGGCTATGAACTGTCGCCGTGGTTCGCGACGTTCGTGCCGGCGAAGACGCCGCAGCCCGTGATCGACACGCTGAACCGCGCGATGCTCGAAGCGCTGCGCAAGCCGGCCGTGCAGAAGCGCCTTGCGCTGATTGGCGCCGAGCCCATCGGCAGCTCGCCGGCCGTGCTGCGCGACCACCTGGCAAAGGAAACCGAGAAGTGGGGCGCGCTGATCCGCCAGCGCGGCATCCACGCCGACTGATCCAACCTTGCCCGCTGCGGCGGGCAGCCTGACATGACCCAATCCGCTCATCCTGTCCGCACCGGCACGGCCAACAACGCCGGCGTTTCCATCCACTACACGATCGAAGGCGCCGTCGGCGCGCCGGTGCTGGTCATGTCCAACTCGCTGGGCACCACGCTGCAGATGTGGGACCCGCAGATGCCGGCGCTGCTCAAGCATTTCCGCGTGCTGCGCTACGACACGCGCGGCCATGGCCGCTCGTCGGTGCCGCCGCAAGCGTTCGGCATGGCGGAGCTTGGTTCGGACGTGATCGCGGTGATGGACGATGCCGGCGTCGAACGCGCACAGTTCTGTGGGCTATCGATGGGCGGCATGACCGGCATGTGGTTGGCGCGGCATCATGCCGACCGCTTCGATCGCTTCGTGCTGGCCAATACCGCGGCGCTGATCGGCCCCGCCTCGGTGTGGGACAACCGCATCGCGACCGTGCTTCGCGACGGCATGGCGGCCATTGTTCCCGGCGTGCTGGAGCGCTGGTTCACGCCGTCCTACCGCGCGTCGCACGCGCAGGCCATGGAGCCGGTGCGCGACATGCTGCTCGGCTGCGATCCCGCGGGCTATACGGCCAACTGCGCCGCCGTGCGCGATGCCGACCTGCGCGCCATCCTGCCGCAGATCGACGCCAGCGTGCTCGTCATCGCCGGCGAGCAGGATGCCGCTACCACGCCCGCACAAGGCCGTGAAGTCGCGCAGGCCGTGCCGGGTGCGGAGTACCTGTCGCTCGACGCAGCACACCTGTCGAACTGGGAGCTGCCGCAAGCGTTCGCCGATGCAGTGGTGAGGTTTCTCAAGGCTGCGTAAAGACGCGCGCCACCCGCACACCGCGCTCGCCGGCCAAGCCGGCGACTCAATGGCGCCAGGCCAGGCACAACGCCCCGGCGCTATCCGCCCCCTCATCCCACCTGTTCCCTGAAGAATAAAAAAATGCCCGCTCCTGGGGAGGAGCGGGCGCCGACTCATGCAAGGGAAATACTCAGGCTGTCCGGAGGGAAGCCGAGTGCTCAAAATGTACTGGGAAAGCTACCTCGGTAGTTTGTCCGGAATGAGATCATTTCGGACAACACCCGGTCACCACCATGTCACTCCGGCAAGGGTGATAACCAACCTCGCCCGCCTTAAATTTGGTTCTTCGACGAATTGTGGGGTTGTGGTTCTTGGCGGGCGCCGCTGTTTCGCCGGCGTAGCCGGCGAGTTACTTTTTGTCCGAGCCCTCCATGTCAGGATAGTTGTCGCCTCGCCGCCTTTCGATGAAGGACAATGGGGGGCGGAAGCGGTTTGGAGATGAAACGCTATCCGGCGGAGTTCAAGGAGTGGATGG
>NZ_CAJPVI010000010.1 GCF_905397435.1 Cupriavidus numazuensis | reverse complement strand
ACCATCCACTCCTTGAACTCCGCCGGATAGCGTTTCATCTCCAAACCGCTTCCGCCCCCCATTGTCCTTCATCGAAAGGCGGCGAGGCGACAACTATCCTGACATGGAGGGGAGCGACAAAAGTAGGCAAAAGCGCGTCAGGCTTGCCCCAAAGGGGCGAATTTTTATCGTAGTGTGCCAAGGGTGTTGTACGGGTATGGGCTTCAGAGTGCGTTACGCTGCCTGCCGCGTGGGGCACCACCGTGGTCAGGAATATGGCGCTGATTGAACGAGCCCTGCAAGCGTCTGTGGCCCCTGCTGCTACCGATATCGTGTGATCGCCTTCGGCTGCGCTGCGCGCAGAGCCCTAGTCTGAGCACGCAGGCCCAAGGCAAACCACGCCTCGGGGACATGCCCGCGCATGGCATGCCGAAGTAGAGAAAGGGCCTTGGACGAACCTGAGCGCCAGCGACGTTGATGAGCTCGCCTCCCGACGACGCCGTGCGCGCAGCGCAGCCGAAGGCGTCCCACCACTGACCTGATTGAAACGCTGTACCCGAGTCCGTCTTGGGGATCGTCCAAACGCCGTGCCGCGCCAGGCACAGGTTCTGACTCACATGGCGTAGCAGGGTCGAACGGCTGACCACCGTAGCAGGCGTCCAAAGCCGTTTGAACCCCTGCCGCCGTGGAATTGATGGCCAGCGGCAACGACGCGCTTTTCTGCCTACTCTTTTGTCGCTCGGACAAAAGAGTAGGTCGCCGGCTACGCCGGCGAAACAGCGGCGCCTGCCAAGAGCGACAACCCGATCCCGACCACAAAACTCCCGCCGGCTACGCCGGCGAAACAGCGGCGCCCGCCAAAAACGAAAACCAAAAAAAACAGCTGCGCCCCCAACCAGCGGCGCAGCCATTCCACCTCTCACTTCCCATCAAGCCCGCTTAGACTCCGCCCCATACTTCCCATACTCACTCAAATACCGATACTTCCCAAACGCATAGTGCGACCGATACCACCGCCCTTCCACCTTGAGGCCATTGAACAGCACCCCCTTGACCTGCGCACCCGCCTGCTCCAGCGCGCGTTGCGAAGCGACGAGCTCTCCGATCGTGGTGGTCTCCGCACGCGCCACCATGAACACCGCGCCGGCCTTGCCGGCCAGGATGCCGGCATCCGATGCCGCCAGCACCGGTGGTGTATCGATCAGGATCAGGTCATAGCGCGACCGCAGTTCGGCTAGCAATGAATCCATACCCGGGCTCAGCAGCACGTCTGCGGCGTGCGGGGGCTCCGTACCCGTGGGAATGAAGTCCAGTCCTGGCGCTACCTGGCGATGCACCACGCGATCCAGCGGCGCGCCCATCAGCAGGTCGGTCAGACCCGGGCTGCGCTTGACGTCGAAGCGATTGTGCAGCCCGCCGCGCCGCAGGTCGGCGTCGATCAGCACCACGCGCCGGCCAGTCGCGGCAACGGTCGCGAAGTTCGCGCAGACAAAGGACTTGCCCACGCCGGGCGCAGGGCCGGCAAGCACCACCACGCGATTGCCGCTTCCGCCCAGCGCAAACTGCAATGCGGTACGGAAGCTGCGCAGGCTTTCCACGGCCGGGTCGTCGGGCTGGTCGCGTGCCAGCAGCCCGTCGGCTTCATTGCCCAACTGCGACTTCGCCTGCTGTTCGCTGTAGGGAATGGTCGCGTAGACCGTCATGCCGGTCTTGCGCTCGATTTCGTCGGCATCGGAGATGCCGCCTTCGAGCACATGCCGGGCCAGCACCGCCATGATCCCTGAGAACAGGCCCAGCAGCACCGACAGCGCGGCAATCAGCTTGCGGTTCGGACGCACCGGCTCGGTCGGCAGGTCTGCGGGATCCACCATGCGCGCGGTACCGACCTTGCTCGCCTTCATCAGCTTCAGTTGCTGGACGTCGTTCAGCAGCGATTGCAGCATCTCGGTGCTGACCTTGACGTCGCGCATCAGCCGCAGGACGTTCTGCTCGACGTCAGGCAGCTTCTGGATCTTGCCCGTGACACCGCCAAGCTGACCCGACAGGCCGGCGATCTGGTTGTCCACCATTTCGATCGCGGGGTGATTCGGCATGAACCGCGCGGCGAGCTCCTGCCGGCGCTGACGCAGTTCCTGCAGCCGGGTCTGGATCTGGACCGACTGCGCCAGCATCAGCTTCGATTCCTCGCTGAGGTCGACCGTGCCGCGCTGGTTGCGCATGGCGTTGTAGCGCGATTCCGCCGTTTCAACCTGTTGCCGGAGCTGCGGCAGCTGCTGTTCGAGGAAGGACAGCGATTTCTCGGCCTCCGCCGCCTTGCGTTGCAGGTTCTGCTGCACGTAGGCGTTCCCGATCTCGTTGAGGATGGCCACGGTCAGCGATGGCGACTTGCCCTCCAGGGCGACGCCGATCATCCCGCTCTGCTTGCCGCGTTCGCCGATCATCAGCTTTTCCTGCAGGCGTTCGACCGTCTCCGCGTACGAGGAGCGGCACAGCACGAACTGGCTGCCGGCCCTGCCGTCGATGCGGTTGACCAGCAGCTTGACGTTGCCGTGCGTGCCTGCAACCAGCAGCGGCGCGCCGACAGTGCCGGTGGCCGGCTTTTCGTCAGGGATCTCGACCCGGTAGCGGTTCTCGCCGAGCGCGGTCAGCATGATCTTCTTGTCTTCCAGCTCGGGAGGCACGTCGAGCTCCTGGACATCGATGGCCTCGCGGCCCCAGGCGAAGCCGCCCCACCCGAACAGCCCCGGCGTCGAAAGCCCCTTGTTGAAGCCGGCGATGGCCGGACCGATCAGCGGCAGATAGCGTGGCGTTGCGTCGATGTACAGGTGCAGGTCCTCGACCGCCTTGCCTACCACCAGGCGCGAGCGCAGCAGTTCCATTTCGGCGGTGGGCGCGGGCTTGACGTCGAAGATCGGCGAGACGCCGGCGATCAGCCGGCTCGGCATGGCCGTGCCGCCAGGCTCTTCCACCTGCACCATGATGTCCGTGCGGTAGACCGGGCTGGCGAGCAGCGAGTAGAGCAGGCCCGAGGTCACGATACCGCCGACGACCACCGCAAAGGTCTTGCGGTAGCGCACCAGCACGTCGAAGACCGCGGTCATGTCGCCTCCGCCTTGTCCCGCCTGCTCCTGGTCACCCGAATGGCTCAATCGTGTGTCGACTGTATTCATGATGCGTCCCCGTGGCTAGTGGCCGCCTCAGTGGTTTCGAGCTGAGTCAGCCAAGAAGCGATTCCCAGTTTGATTAGCTCCAGTACGATGCTGAACATGTTCTGCGAACAGCCGTATGGATCCGGCACATCCACCTGAATGAATTCGCCGATGCGATAGATCTTTCCGCGCGCATGCGGAAACTGGCGCGCCATTTCCGTACGCTGGTCGTAGTCCATGACCAGGACCAGGTCCGCCGCATTGACGAGCGAGTTGTCGACCGCGCGTGCGCGGTGCCCGGCCAGATCGCAACCCTCGCGCGCAAGCAGCAGCGCCGCGCGCGGATCCGCCGGTGCGCCGACCGGCGGGGCCAGCCCGGCGGACGATACCGCGTAGCCCGGCAGCGCCCGCTGAAGCAGGCCGGCTGCCATCGGGCTGCGGCAGATATTGCCAGTGCAGATCACCAGGATGGAATGGATCATGGCTGTCGGTGGTATGGCTAGCGGAAGCCGGTGGCGGTGCTGATCACCGGCTGTGTTGCTGGCAGCAACAGGTTGATCACACGGCTCCATCGCACCAGTTCGCGGGCATCGACGTACACCACGTCCTTCGGCTCCAGCTCGAAACCTTCGGCGATCGCCAGTGCCACGGGCGAATTGCTGTCGAGGTGGTACACCTTGGGCTCGCCGTCAGCGGCCCTGCGGATCACGAATATCTGCTCCGCGTTGGCCGATTGGGGATTGACGCCGCCGGCGTCGCCCAGTGCCTCGTTGAGTGTCATGCGGCCATTGCGCATCAGCAGCGAACTGGGTCGCACGACTTCGCCGGTGACGAAGATCTTGTTGTCCTCGCGCTGCTCGACCCGCACGATATCGCCCGAGCGCAGCATGATCTGGGCCGGGTCGACGCCCTTGGCCAGCAGCGCCGGAATGTTGACGTACCAGCTGCGTTCGCCGCGCGTCACGCGCACACGGCTGTTGTCGCCGGTCTGGTTCAGCACGCCGCCCGCGCGGTTGAGCGCTTCGACGAGCGTCATGGGCGCGTCGTCGATCGCCTGCATGCCGGGCGTACGCACCTCGCCGTCGACATAGATGCGCTGGCTGCGGAAGCCGAGCACGCGCACGGTCATCTGCGGATCCCGCACCACGCGCGCCAGGATGCGCGCCATCTGGTCGCGCACGTCATTGGCGGTACGGCCCGCCACCTTCATGACGCCGGCATACGGGAACTGGATATCCCCTTGTGCGCTGACGACATAGCCTGGAACGTTGGCCCCGCCGCTCGACTGCGGGATTTCGAACGCCGCGCCGATGCTATAGGTCTGGGTCGGGAAGACCAGCTCGGGGTGGTCCCACACCACCACGGAGATGATGTCGCCCGGGCCGATCAGATACGGGGTGGGCTTGGCAAACAACTCCTCCACGCCCTGGTTCTCGTTGCGGGACTTCTTTTTCAGTTCGTTGACCAGGTCCATGGTGATGGGCGTGACCTTCGGCGCGGCGTCAGGACCCACCGCCGTGACCGCGGCCTTGCTGTCGAAGTACATGCCTGGTGAAGCAGCGCATGCGGACAGCAACGCCGCACAGGCCATCATCGTAAGTGCGGTCCAGCGACGCGGATGGCGTAGCGGGACAGCGGTTCTGTCGGGGCTAGAGCTCACGGAAGTCTCCTTCAAATGCCAACACGACATCGCGCGGCGACGATCAGATCGTAGAAAGCTGGTCCACGACCATCGGTGCGTTCTCGCACATTGGCCAAAGGCCGGAAAAGCCACAGCGGCAGGGCCCGCAGGCACCGCTTGCACCTTTTGCATGAGCCGCGCAAGCAGGGATGCGCGGCGCCTTCATACCAATGGCTGAGCGCCCTGCTGCATGCGGCTGTCCGGATGCAAGGGGGCACATGCGCCGCGAGCGACTTGTTAGTCCTTTCGGATCCCGTACGGCATTCCGGCAATACGTCTCCGCCTGTCGGCCCAGCCCTTTCGGACGATGCCTGCCGATCACCGATTCCAATAGCCTGTGTTTGCCGCCGTTTTCGCCGTCGTTTTTGCGGATGTCGCAAGCATGACGTGGCCGACGCCGCAAGCATTGTGCGGCCGCCAACAGTGCACGCCTCTCTGCAACGGATGGCAAACCTAGAATCAAGGCGGAGTTCTGCCTGCCGGAAAGGCGCCTGCGCGCCGCGCGGAAAAGAGACATCCGCACTTGCGCTGGGTGCGCATGCACCGCCGGCACCGGGCTCCGCGGGGAGGGGGCGGTTCGTTCCGCAGCACAACAACAACTCGAGGTAAATCCAGCCATGTCGAGTCCTACAGCAGCATCGCTTATCGAGCGGATCCGGGATCGGGAATCCATTATTGGCATCGTTGGCCTGGGCTATGTCGGGCTGCCGCTGATGCTGCGTTACAGCGCGATCGGCTTCCGGGTGCTGGGTATCGACATCGACGAGGAAAAGGTTCGCAAGCTCAATGCTGGGCAGAGCTATATCGAACACATCACGGCGAAGAGCATCGGCCGGGCGCGCGAGGCCGGCTTCGAGGCGACGACGGATTTCGAACGCGTCAGCGAATGCGACGCCGTCATCCTGTGCGTGCCGACACCGCTCAACCGGCACCGCGAGCCCGACATGAGCTTCGTCATCAACACCACCGACGCCATCAAGCCATACCTGCGCGCCGGCCAGGTGGTGTCGCTGGAGAGCACGACCTATCCCGGCACGACGGAAGAAGAACTGCTGCCGCGCATGCAGGAATCCGGTCTGGAAGTCGGCAGCGAAATTTTCCTGGTCTATTCGCCCGAGCGCGAAGATCCGGGCAACGGCAAGTTCGAGACGCGCAGCATTCCCAAGGTGGTCGGCGGCCATACGCTGGTGTGCCGCGACGTGGGGGTTGCGCTCTATGAAGCGGCGATCGACCGCGTGGTGCCGGTGAGCTCGACCAAGGCGGCGGAAATGACCAAGCTGCTCGAGAACATCCACCGCGCCGTGAATATCGGCCTGGTCAACGAGATGAAGATCGTCGCGACCCGCATGGGCATCGACATCTTCGAAGTGGTCGACGCCGCGTCCACCAAGCCGTTCGGGTTCACGCCGTACTATCCGGGCCCCGGCCTGGGCGGCCATTGCATCCCGATCGATCCCTTCTACCTCACGTGGAAGGCACGCGAATACGGCCTGCATACGCGCTTCATCGAACTGTCCGGCGAGGTCAACAAGGCGATGCCCGAATACGTGGTCGGCCGGCTCGTGGAAGGCCTGAACCAGCGTGGCAAGCCGCTCAAGGGATCGCGCGTGCTGGTGCTTGGCATTGCCTACAAGAAGAACGTGGACGACATGCGCGAATCGCCGGCGGTGGACATCATGGAACTGATCCGCGCGCGCGGCGGGAACGTCGAGTACAGCGATCCGCATGTTCCCGTGTTCCCACGGATGCGCGAGCACCATTTTGACTTGTCCAGCGTGGCGCTCGATGGCGACACGGTCGCGGAATACGACGCCGTGGTGCTGGCCACCGACCATGACGCGTTCGATTACCTGCTGATCCGCCAGCGCGCACAGCTGCTGGTGGACAGCCGCGGCAAGTACCGCATGCCGGCACCGAACATCGTGAAAGCCTGAGCGACGGGGGAGGCATCTTGAAACGCTTTGCACTGATCGGCGCCGCTGGCTACATTGCGCCTCGCCACATGATGGCCATCCGGGACACCGGCAATACGCTGGTGTCGGCCTACGACATCAATGATTCGGTCGGCATTATCGACAGCATCTCGCCGCAGAGCGAATTCTTCACGGAATTCGAGCGCTTCCACGACCACGCGTGCCGCCTGGGCAGGCAACCGGAAACGGCGCTGGACTACGTTGCAATCTGTTCGCCGAACTATCTGCACCAGCCGCATGCCAGCACCGGCATGCGGCTCGGGTGCGATGTGATCTGCGAAAAGCCGCTGGTGCCCACGCCCGAGCATCTCGACGAGCTGGCCACGGTGGAGAAGGAGACGGGCCGGCGCGTGTTCAACATCCTGCAGCTGCGCCACCACGATGCCATCGTCGGCTTGCGCGAGAAGGTGGCGGCCGACACGCGCACCAGCAAGCACGAGGTGGACCTGACGTACATCACGTCGCGTGGCAAGTGGTACATGGAGAGCTGGAAAGGCGACCCGCGCAAGTCCTTCGGCCTGGCGACCAACATCGGCGTGCATTTCTTCGACATGCTGCATTTTGTCTTCGGCCGCCTGCAGCGCAGCACGATCCACCACAGCGCCACAGAGAAAGCGGCGGGTTATCTCGAGTACGAGCGCGCTCGGGTGCGCTGGTTTCTCTCGATCGATGCGGGCGACCTTCCCGAGACTGTGCGCGGCAAGAAGTCCACCTATCGCAGCATCACGATGGATGGCGCCGAGGTCGAGTTCTCGGATGGCTTCACGGAACTGCACACGGTCAGCTACCGCGAAATCCTGGCCGGCCGCGGCTTTGGCCTGGAAGACGCGAGGCACTGCGTGGAAACCGTGAACGAGATCCGGACCGCGCGTGCCGTTCCCGCGCGCGACAACGAGGGGCATCCATTCCTGCGTCACCTGCACGTGTAAGGAGCCGGACATGTCTGTTCAGATACATCCGTCGGCCATTGTGGACGATGGCGCGCAGATCGGCGACGGCTCGCGCGTCTGGCATTTTGTCCACATCTGCGCGGGGGCGCGCATCGGCCGCGACTGCTCGTTCGGCCAGAACGTGTTCGTCGGGAATGCCGTCCGCATCGGCGATGGCGTCAAGGTGCAGAACAACGTCTCGGTCTACGACAACGTCACGCTCGAAGACGACGTGTTCTGCGGGCCGAGCATGGTCTTCACCAACGTCTACAACCCGCGCTCGGCAGTGAACCGCAAGGCCGAGTACCGCAACACGGTGGTCCGCCGCGGTGCCACGCTTGGCGCGAACTGCACCATCGTCTGCGGCGTGACGATCGGCGAGTTTGCCTTCGTCGGCGCCGGTGCGGTGGTCAACCGCGATGTCCCCGCTTATGCGCTGATGCTGGGCGTGCCGGCGCGCCACGCGGGATGGATGAGCGAGTTCGGCGAGCAGCTCGACCTGCCGCTGCATGGCCACGCACAGGCATTGTGTCCGCACAGCGGGCAGCGCTATGTACTGGATGGGGCGACCGTGCGCAAAGTCGCTGTCGAAACCGAGCCGGCGGCAGCCGTCGCTTCTGTACGGTGAGGCGGCCATGATGGAACTCATTGACCTCCGCGAACAGCAGGCGCGCATCAAGTCGCAGATCGACGCGGGCATCCAGCGCGTGCTGGCCCACGGCAAGTACATCCTCGGCCCCGAGGTGGGTGAGCTCGAAGAGAAGCTCGCTGCCTACACGGGCGCGCGCTACTGCATCACCTGCGCCAACGGCACGGACGCGCTGCAGATCGCGCTGATGGCGCTGGGCGTCGGCCCCGGCGATGAAGTGGTCACGCCGGGCTTCTCCTACATCGCTGTGGCCGAGGCCGCGGCACTGCTGGGCGCGAAGCCCGTCTACGCGGACGTGGATGCGCGCACGTTCAACCTGGACCCGCAGGCGCTGGAGGGCGCGATCACGCCGCGCACGCGCGCAATCGTGCCCGTGAGCCTGTACGGACAGTGCGCGGATTTCGATGCGATCAACGCGGTGGCCGCGCGGCATGGCATTGCCGTGATCGAGGACGCCGCGCAGAGCTTCGGGGCTACCTACAAGGGCCGCCGCAGCTGCAACGTATCGACGATCGCCTGTACCAGTTTCTTCCCGAGCAAGCCGCTGGGCTGCTACGGCGATGGTGGTGCGCTCTTCACCAGCGATGAAGCGCTGGCCACGGCGATCCGGCAGATTGCGCGGCACGGGCAGCAACGGCGGTATTACCACGTGAGGGTAGGCGTCAACAGCCGCCTGGACACGCTGCAGGCCGCGATCCTGTTGCCCAAGCTGGAGATCCTGGAGGAAGAGCTGGCGCTGCGCCAGGAAGTGGCGGGGCGCTATGACGCACTGCTCGCCGGCCATCCGGATTGCCAGGGCCCGCATGTGGAGCCGCACAACCGCAGCGTGTACGCGCAATACACGGTGTGCGTGCCGGACCGCGATGCGCTGCAGGGCCGGCTCGAGGCGGCGGGCATCCCCACCGCCATCCACTATCCCGTGCCGCTGAACCGGCAGCCGGCCGTCGCGGATGCTTCGCGCGCGTTGCCAGTGGGCGATGCACTGGCCGGGCAAGTCATCAGCATTCCCATGCATCCGTACCTGACTGCCGAGCAGCAGCGCACGGTAATGGGGGCCTTCTGAATGCGGGGGCCAACGTGAGCAAGCAGCCGGTTGCGGTGGCAGTTGAAGCGCACGGGCGCCAGCCAGTCGGCCGCAGCGTCGGCATGCTGATCGGTGGCTCGGCCGGGGCCCAGTTGCTCACGCTGGCGGTTTCGCCGATCCTGACGCGCCTCTACGACCCGCACGACTTCGGCACGCTCGCCGTATTCACGGCAATGCTCGTATGCGTCAGCGTGCTGGCCTGCCTGCGCTACGAGCTGGCCATCGCGCTGCCCGCCAGCGATGCCGAAGCCGAGAACGTGGTCGCGCTGTCCGTCGTGTGCCTGACCGTCACCAGCTTGCTCTGCACGCTGGTGATTCTGTGCTTCGGCGATGAAATCGCCGATGTGCTGAACTGGGAGCATGCGAGCGGCTACATCTGGCTGCTGCCGGTGGGAATCTTCGCCGCGGGAATCTTTGCGGTCACCGAGAAATGGATGGTGCGCAGCCACCATTTCAGCCGCCTGGCCAAGACCAAGCTGCTGCAGTCGGCCACCAGCAACGGCATCCAGCTCGGCGGATACAGCTTTGGCGTGCTGAGCCTGATCGCGGGCGCCATCGTCGGGCAGAGCCTGGGCGCCGGGCAGTACATCGTCCGCGAAATCCGCCAACGCGGAGGCGGGGTCTCGTGGGCGGGTATCGCCGCTGTCGCGAGCCGTTACCGGAACTTCCCGCTCTTCTCCACGTGGGGGGTCATGTTCAACGTGGCAGGGGTGCAGCTGGTGCCGCTGGTGTTCTCCGCGTTGTTCGGCACGATCGTGGTGGGCTATTTTGCGTTTGCCCTGCGGCTGGTACAGGGGCCGACCACGCTGATCGGCGCGGCACTCTGCAACGTGTTCATTGCACACGCGCCGGCCGCACTGCGCGAAGGCCGGCTGGCCGCAGTCGTCGAAGAGATGCGCCGCAAGCTTGCAGTGGTCGGTATCCCCGCACTGGTGCTGCTGACCGTGTCGGGGCCCGACTTGTTTGCCGCCGTCTTCGGCGAAAAGTGGCGCCAGGCCGGTGTCTATGCGCGCTGGATGGCGCCGTGGATCTACCTGCAGTTCCAGGTCTCGCCGATCTCGCCGCTCGCGCAGATTCTCGAGGCCCAGAAGATGGAGCTCGCGGCCAACTTCATTACCTTCTCGATGCGCGCTGTCACGCTCGCCGTCTGCTATGTGTGGAGCGTGCCGGGGAACACCAGCGTGCAGGCATTCTGCGTGGTCAGTGCGGTCGCCTACCTGGCCATGCTCACGTTGTTCATGTCCCGCGTCGGGGTGGGCTTGCCGGCCATGCTCATGCATGACATTCGCAAGATCCTGCTGTTCCTGCTCTGCGCGGCGCCGGCGCTGTACCTGTTCGATGGCAGTGTCGACGTGCGTACCGGGCTTGCCGCCTGCTATTTCATGATCCTCTCGGCGGGGTGGCTCTACCGTGAACGCAGGACCGGCACATGGTAGGAGGAACGGAGATGGCCACGCTATCAAGACTGACATCGCGCCGCGCCAGGCCACGCTCATGGTCGAGTCGGCTTCCCGACCGGCGTGAATGGCTGTCGCTCGCCTCCGGCGTCCTGGTCGTGCTGCTTTTCCCGGGCTACTTCCTGTATCACTCCGGCCTTGCGCTCGGTGTCATTCCTCCTGTGCTGGGCGGCTATATCGGCCAGGTGGCCGTAGCCTTCGGCGTGCCCGTGCTGCTGCTGAACTTCATCAATGTGGTGACGCGGCGCGAACCGCTGCTGTTCATCGACAAGGCCGTGTTCCTGTACTCGTTGTTCCTGATCTGCTGGACGCAGGCCCACTTTTCGTTCGGCGACGGCGTGCAGACGTCCTACGCGTACTACTACTACAACATCGCGGCCATCTTCCTCTGGCAGGCCATCTATCTCGGCATGCGCAACCTGAACCTGGATCACAGGTGGCTGCGCATCGTGCTTGCCGTGTCGCTGCCCGTGTTCCTTGCGATTGCCGTGTACGGCTCCGACGGAATGTTCTTCGACACGGAAACGCTTGCCGGCGACGGGGTGCCGGTGTCGGATTACCAGGGCTTTGCCCGCTCCGCGACGCTGGTGGCATTCCTGCTGCTGACGCTCACGCGCGGCATGCGCACCGCGGCCGTGGTCGCCGTGACCGTTCCGCTGTTGTTCCTGCTGGGCGCGCGCTCGGAGTTCGTCGGGTTCATCCTCATCGCCATGCTGTTCATCGTCATGCGTGAAGGGATTTCGCCGTTGACGCTGCTGTGGCTGCCGGCAGGCGTCCTGACGATCGGGTACCTGGCGGTGTCATTCAATGTGCTGGGCGGAGACTCTCGCATCCTGGAGCTGTTGAGGGTTTCGCAGGACAGCTCCTACCAGGCACGCGGCGAGCTGCTGTGGCGCGCGCTCGACACCATCACGACACACCCGGTGCTCGGCGACTATGCGTCGCAGCTCTACCAGGGCGATATCGGCGACTACGCGCACAACGCGCTTTCCGCGTGGGTCAGCTATGGCCTGCTGGGGTTCGCGGGCTTCGTGTTCCTGCTGGGCTACGCGGCCATCCGGTCGTTCCTGATGGCGCTGCATGGCGGTGCGCGCAACCCATGCATCGCGACGGCAATGATCTTCAGCCTGTACGCGGTGTTCCTGGCGATCACGGCAAAGACCGTGAACGATCCCGTCTTTGCGGTGGCCTGGGGCGCGGTGGCCTGCGCACTGTCGCAGCGCGAGCGCGCCGCGGCAAATGCGGCCAGCCTTCGGCGCCAGGCGGGACCTGCATTGCAACGGCACGGCCGCCATTGACCGATGGCCGGGATTTCCGTCGTGACTGACAAGAAGTGAAGCAGCAGATTAGGCAGCAGATTTCATTACCGGGGAAATCATGAAGCTACTTACCATCATCGGCGCGCGACCGCAGTTCGTGAAGGCGGCCGTGACATCGCGGGCGCTGGCGCAGGTGCGGCCGGACATCAACGAAGTGATCGTCCATACGGGCCAGCACTACGATGCGAACATGTCCGACGTGTTCTTCGAAGAACTCGACATTCCGCGGCCACGGTTCAACCTCGGCATCGGCGGCGGCACGCATGGGCAGAACACGGGCCGCATGATCGAGGCCATCGAGGCGCTGCTGCTGGAGGAGCGCCCCGAGCAGGTGCTGGTCTACGGCGATACCGACAGCACGCTCGCCGGCGCGCTGGCCGCCGTCAAGCTTCATATCCCTGTGGGGCACGTGGAAGCGGGCCTGCGCTCGTTCAATCGCGCCATGCCCGAGGAAATCAACCGCGTGCTCACGGATCACGTCAGCGAGCGGCTCTTCGCGCCCACGCAGACGGCAATGGCCAACCTGTCGCGCGAGGGAGTCGACCCGGCGCGCACCATCCTGGTCGGCGATGTGATGTTCGACGCTGCCATGCATTACCGGGAACGCGCACGGCAGCCCGGGGTCGCGCAGAGCCGCTACCTGGAAGATGCCGGCTTCGCCCTGTGCACGATTCATCGCGCCGAGAACACGGACAACCACGAGCGGCTGCGCGCCATTCTCGACGGCCTGGCCGCCTTGCCGCTGCATGTCGTGCTGCCGCTGCATCCGCGCACGCGCGCTCGCATGCAGTCGGCCGGCATTGTCGCGCCGGACCGCGTCATTGTGTGCGACCCGGTCGGCTACATGGAAATGCTGTGGCTGGAAATGAACTGCCGCATCGTGCTGACGGATTCCGGTGGCGTGCAGAAGGAAGCTTACTTCCACGGCAAGCCGTGCGTGACGCTGCGCGAAGAGACCGAGTGGACCGAGCTTGTGGAGGCCGGCGTCAACCGGCTCGCAGGCGCGGACGCGCAACGCATCCTGTCCGCGTACCAGGCGCTGCAGTCCGCCGACATGGGCACGCACCGCAACCTGTACGGCAATGGCGACGCGGGCGAGTGCATCGCCCGTCTGCTGTGAAGAGACGAGCGACGTATCTGGACACGGGGAGCCGCGCATGAGCACCAGGATTTGCCACGTGACGTCCGTTCACGTGAGGTCGGATACCAGGATACTGGTCAAGGAATGCTGCACGCTCGCCGAACAGATGGCGGGCTTCGAAATCTGCCTGGTGGTGGCCGATGGCAAGGGCGATGCCGGCCACGAAGGCGTGCAGATCCACGATATCGGCAAGCTGCCGGCGAGCCGGCTCAAGCGCGGCATTGCGGGCAATCTCGGCATCCTGCGCAAGGTCCGGGCACTCAGGCCCCAGGTCGTGCATTTCCATGACCCCGAACTGCTGCCGCTTGGCCTGGTGTTGCGCATGCTCGGCTATCGCGTCGTCTATGACGTGCACGAGGACGTGCCGCGCGACATCATGACCAAGGAGTACCTGGCGCGCCCGCTGCGGCAGGTGGTGTCGCGCGTGGCCGAGGTCGTGGAGTGGGTGGGCGGCCGGCTGCTGTCCGGCATTGTGGCGGCGACGCCGGTCATTGCGCGCCGGTTTCCGGCACGCAAGACGGTCTGCGTCCAGAACTTCCCGATCCTCGGCGAGCTGCGGCCGGCATCGGGCAACGAGTACCTGGACCGACCCAACAGCGTCGCGTACGTCGGCGTGATCGCGGAGATCCGCTGCTCGAACGAGATGGTGCAGGCGCTGGCCGGTACCGAGGCGACGCTGCTGCTCGGCGGCAAGTTTTCGCCGCCTGCGCTCGAAACGGAACTGCAGGCGATGCCGTCGTATGACAAGGTCCGCTACTTCGGCTGGGTGGACCGGACCGCAATGGCCGAGATCCTCGAGAACTCGCGCGCCGGCCTGGTGCTGTTCAAGGCGCGGCCCAACTATGACGAATCGCAGCCGAACAAGCTCTTCGAGTACATGTCGGCCGGGATTCCGGTGATTGCATCGAACTTCCCCGCGTGGAAGCGCTTCGTGGCGGAAGTGGACGCGGGCCTGATGGTGGACCCCGACAACCCGGCAGAGATCGGAAAGGCCATCGCCTATATCCTTCAGAACCCGGCGCGCGCCAAGCAGATGGGGGAGAACGGGCGCAAGGCGGTCGAGGAGCGCTTCAACTGGAACACCGAAGGGCGGGTGCTGGTCGATTTCTACCGGCGCATGCTCGCCTGATGTGTCGATTCAGCACGCTAATCAGCGATTCATTCAGCCGCGAGATGCGACCATGAAGATCATCATCCTGGCTCCGTTCTGTTCGCTTCCCGGGGAAGCCAACTTCAACCGCTTTCGCTACCTCGCGAGGCTGGCGGCGCAGCACCATGAGGTGGTGCTGGTCACCAGCCGCTTCCGGCATTTCGACAAGACCGTGCGCAGCGACATCGACTGCGACGAGGGCTACGAGATCGTGCTGCTGGACGAGCCCGGCTACCGCCGTAACGTGTCGCTCGCGCGGCTCTGGAGCCACCGCTGCTTCGCGCGCAGCTTCCGCCAGTGGCTGCAGGCGTATTGCCGTACCAGCAAGGTGGACCTGGTCTACTCCGCGTTCCCGCTGATCGCCACCAACCTCTTCCTTGGCCAGGCAAAGCGCGAACTCGGCTTCAAGCTCGTGATCGACGTCCAGGACGTGTGGCCGGAGTCGCTGGCCGTGCTGCCCATGGTCGATCGCATGCAGGCGCTGATGCACCCGTTTTCCCTGCGCGCGGACCGGGCCTATGCCGGTGCCGATGCGCTCGTGTCGGTGTCGCAGACCTACCTGCAGCGCGCCAGGCGTGCGAACGCGAAGGCCGCGGGCATGGTGTGCTATATCGGCGCGGACGAGAACTTGTGGCGCAGCGTCGAGGCCCGCGTATTCGACAAGGGCAAGGTCAGGTTCTTCTACCTTGGCACCGTCAGCCACAGCTACGACATGGAAACCGTGGTGCGCGGCTTCGCCGCGCTCGCGTCGACCGACCCGGACTTCGAACTTCACGTGATCGGCGGGGGGCCGAGCATGGAGGCCGTACGTGCGCTGGCCGCCGGCAACACCCATTTCCACGGTTACCTGGCGGTGGAGGATATGGTGGGGCTGGTCAAGGGCATGGACGTCGCCATCAACCCGATCAAGTCCACCTCGCGCGGGACCATCACCAACAAGCTTGCCGACTACGTCCTGGCGGGCAAGCCCATCCTGAATTCCCAGACCGACGACGAGGCCATGTCCATCATTCGCCGCGTCGGGCACCGGAACTACCAGGACGGCAATGTGGACGACTTTGTCCGTGCCGCGAGAGAGATCGGCAGGGCCAGCCTGCCACCGGTGGACGACGAGACCGCCCGGCTGTTCGATCGCGGCCACACGTACTCGCGAATCCTGGACTTCATCGCGGCTGTCTGACCACGGCAGCGACGTCCAGTTTTCCTATCTCTCTATCAGACAGCATGTTCCGGATTGGCGACGACATGAAACTTCCAGACGGCAAGCGGTTTGCATTCACGGTCTTCGACGACGCAGATATGGGTACGGTGGCCAACACCAGGCCCGTCTATGACTTCCTGGCCGACTGCGGCCTGCGCACCACGAAATCGACATGGGTCTATCCGTCGCGCGGCGAGTACGCGGGGCAGTCGCTGGCCGACGCGGACTACCGCGAATGGCTGCTGCAGCTGGCGCGAACCGGGTTCGAGATCGGCCTGCACAATGTCGGCGACGGTGCTTTCACGCGCGAGGAGATCGCCGCGGGACTGGAGGAATTCCGGCGCACCTTCGGCAGCTATCCCAAGGTCCATGTCAACCATGTGTCGAACCCCGACAATGTGTACTGGTGGGCCAAGCGCTTCGAGTTCCCGTTCAACCTGCTGTACACGCTCGCCTACTACGCGCGTACGCGCAGGATGCCGCCGGCGGGCGGCGACAATCCCCGCGCACGGCACTTCTGGGGCGACTATTGCCGCGACCGCATTACCTACGTGCGCAACATCACGGTCAACCACATCAACACGCTGGAGAAAGACCGGCGCATGCCGTACCACATCGCCAGCAAGCCAATGGTCAAGTACTGGTTCAGCTCGTCGGACGGGCATGACCTGGCGCTGTTCAACAACCTCATCCGCAAGGAAAATGTCGATGCGCTCGAGGCAAGCGGCGGCGTGTGCATCGTTTACACGCACTTTGCCTACGGCTTCGTGAAGAACGGGGAAGTCGATCCGACATTCCGGGAGCGCATCGAATACCTTGCGGGCAAGGATGGCTGGTTCGTGCCGGTGAGCACGCTGCTGGACCACCTGGTCGCCGCGCATGGTGGCGAAGATCCGGGGTACCTGTACCGCCTGCGTACCAATATCGACTGGTGTCTTGATCGCGTCGCCAAGCGCATGCGCTTCGGCATCTAGTGGCCTGATCCACTGGCGGCCCGCCGCGCGCGCGGCGCGGGGGGCTCGCGGTAGTCTAACGGTCGTCTCACGGTTGTCTCAGAATTGCGCGAGCACGTCGCGGTACAGCGCGCGGTGCGCCGGCGTGCACAGTTCCGCGTTGTGCCACAGCAGCGTGAAGGTGCCGTTGACGGCCTTGCAGCGGCCGACCAGTTCGGTGAACTTCGCACGCGCGGTATCGCCCAGGCCGAGGTTCATGTAGCGCTGGGCGATGATGGTGCATTCCATCGCGATCAGCGGCCGTACCCGAATCTTCAGCGCATGGCGCGCCACCGGATCGAAGGCCGGATACTCGAAGCACGTGCCGCAGCGGAAGCCCGGCCGGTCCGCATATCCGAGCGTGCTGTCATAGTCCATGCCCGCGTCTTCCCAGTAGCGCAGCGTCGTCGGCTGCTCCCAGCGAAGGAAATGCATGCGGCCGCCCCACGCTGGCTGCTCGATGCCTTCTTCGGCGCAGACGCGCTTGAGGCGTGTGGCCTCGCGCTGCAGGGACGCCGGCGCGAGATAGGTGTTGTAGCTCGGATGCAGGCCGATTTCATGGCCGCGCAGGTGGATGCGGCGCATGAGATGCCGGATGGCGGGATGCTCGGGCTCGTAGTCGGCATCGCGGTCGGGATGCGTGCGCCCGCAGATGAAATAGAAAGCACTCGAGATGCCCTGGAACTCGGACAAGCTCATGATCCAGTCGAAGGTGTTGGCCGGATCGTCGGGGTGCAGGGTGCTGCGTGTGCCGCGCCAGAAGCGCGGGGCGGTTAGCGCCGAATGAAAGTCGCGGTGCTTCAGCACGTCGGCGGCCATGCGCCGCAGCATGGTCTTCGCGCGCACGAAGCCGTAGCGGCTGGGCATGTCGACATCGTGCGACACGCACAGGCGGTAGTGATGCCTGGCCAGCGGCAGCGTTGGCCAAAGCCTGCCCATCACCTGGCCCAGCACGTGCAGCCATTCGTCGACGACCGGGCGCTCGAGATAGCCATGCCGGAACGCGTGCGATGCCGTGGCGGGAAAGCGGCCATGCTCGTCCAGGTCGCTGCGTCCGACTTCCTCCTGCCGGGTCAGCATCCAGTAGGCGAAGCCCAGAATGTCGTAGTGCACGCGATACCCACCCGCTGTGCGCTCGATCAGCGGACCGGATACGCCCGCCAGGCCGGGCGCGGGCAGCACGCCTGCAATTGCGGGCTGCCAGCCTTCGAGCGCGGCGTCCCAGGTGCCATGGCACAGGTCGCTGCCGCCATCGCCATCGATGAACTGGCCCGGCGTGCTCGCAATTTCGATCACGCGCGGGTCGTCCGCGATGCCGAGGCTGACATATCCGTTGCCGTCGTCGCGCAGCAGGAAGCGGTGTCCGAACCGCTCCGCCAGGATCTGCCGCAACCAGGACAGTATCGGTTCCTGCATGCGGGCTGCCCGGACCCCGCCATGCCTGGCAGAGCGTTGAAGTTGCCGCTCGTCGGGCACATCCGCGACCCGGTCGCGGCGAATCGGAACGGGGCTGGCAAAGACCTGGCGAAGATTACGCACGTTTTCCATGGCAAGCGAGCTGGTTGAGGAGCGCGAAGCCGTCTGGCGCCACATCGCGCCCATGCACGGTCCCTGCGTTCCAGACTACTCAAGCCGCCACCCACAGTCCGTTCGCTGGTGCACGCCGCGCATGGCTCTCTTCGCGCGGCGCGCACGCCGAAACGTCAGGTGACTTCGTTCGATCTCGGCATACTTGCGTGTTCGATGTCCGCGCCGCCGTCGGCCACCGCGCGCTTGCGCGATCCGATGCGCAGGAACGCCAGCTGCAGCGTCGGACTCGCTTCCTGCGGATCGGGCGTCGGCTTGCGGCGCGGCGAATCCATCGAACAATAAGGCGCGTATTCCGGCACCAGGCCTTGCACGGCGATCTGGATCTCCAGTTCGTCGCGGGACTCGCACGCAAGGAACAGGCGGTCGAGCCGTTCCTGCAGCTCGGCTTCGTCAAGGCGCGGCTCATGGGAGCACATGATGCGTGCGTGCTCGCTGGGCGTGACCTCGCCGCCGATCAGCAGTTCTTCGTAGAGCTTTTCGCCGGGGCGCAGGCCAACCACCTTGATCTCGATATCGCCGGCCGGGTTCTTGCGGCTCTTTTCCACCAGTCCCGACATTTCGATCATGGTACGTGCGAGGTCGATGATGCGTACCGGCTTGCCCATGTCGAGCACGAACACCTCGCCGCCCTTGGCCATGGCGCCAGCCTGGATCACGAGCTGCGCCGCTTCGGGGATCAGCATGAAGAAGCGGATCACGTCAGGGTGGGTGATCGTGATCGGGCCGCCCGCGCGGATCTGCTTGCGAAACAGCGGTACGACCGAACCCGACGAGCCCAGCACGTTGCCGAAGCGCACCATGGAGAACGTGGTGCGCGTATTCGGGCGCGCGGCAGCGGCCTGGAATGCCAGCTCGGCAATGCGCTTGCTGGCGCCCATGACGTTGGTGGGGCGCACGGCCTTGTCCGTCGAGATGAGCACGCAGGTCTGCACGCCGAAATGGTCGGCCATGTTGGCGATGGTCCAGGAACCGAGCACGTTGTTGCGGATCCCCTCGGACATATTGCCTTCCACGAGCGGCACATGCTTGTAGGCGGCAGCGTGATAGATCGTATCCACGCCCTGGCCCCGCAGCGCCGCGGACACCGCGGTGGCATCGCACACCGAGCCGATGTGCGGCGCAATGAGCAGGTCCGGATAGCGCTGGCGCAGTTCCTGCTCGATCGCGTACAGCGCATACTCGGAATGGTCGAACAGGATCAGCCGCTGCGGCTCGCACGTGGCAATCTGCCGGCACAGCTCGCTGCCGATGGAGCCGCCGGCGCCGGTGACCATCACCACCTTGCGGAACGTGCACTTCGCGAACAGGTCTTCACGCGGGGGGACGGCATCGCGGCCCAGCAGGTCTTCCACCTTGACGTCGCGGATCGACTGTACGGTGATCTTGCGGTCCACCAGTTCGAGCAGCGTCGGCAGCGTGCGGACACTGACGCCGTGGCGGTGCAGCAGGTCGATGATATGGCGCCGCTTGCCCGAGGACAGGGTCGGAATGGCAAGCACGACTTCATGGATGGCACGCTGCTGAAGCTGTTCGTGCAAGGTCCTGGTGTGGTGGACCGGCAGGTCGGCAAAGATCTTCTTGTCCAGCGCCGCGTCGTCGTCGAAGAAGCAGACGGCACGGTACTCCGCGCTCGAACGCATGGCCACGGCGAGCTGGAAGCCGGCTTCGCCGGCGCCGAAGATCGCGACGCGGCGGATATTGCGTTCTTCGAGCCCGTTGCGCCGCTGCTGCGAACGATGCAGCAGTGCCCGGGCGATGAAGCGCGAGAAGACTACGTACGAGAAGGCGATGAACCAGTAGATCAGCAGGCCCGTGCGCGGCAGGCTGCTGTCGTTGACAAGGAACGACAGCGTATAGGTCAGGCCCACCAGGCACGCCAGGCTAAGGCCCGAGATCCACAGCACCTTCAGGTCGAAGTAGCGCACGACCGTGCGATACAGTCCGCTCAGCGAGAAGACGGGAATCGTGCAGGCTGCGATCACCAGCGCCGGCGTCGGCCCGTACCGCGTGACCAGTTCCAGGTTCCCGGACCGCAGGAACAATGCGCACGCAAAGCACAGCGGCAGGGCCAGGAGGTCGGCGGCGATCATCAGCGCCACCTTCTGGCGGCGCGACAGCCTGAGAAGCCCGAGCGAAAGCGCGTCTGTCATGTCAGCGCTCCCGGCAGGCGTTGGCGGCGGGACGCGCGTTGCATGCGTGTCTCCCCGGCGGAGAATAACGTCGTGCTCGATGCGATCGGCCTGCTGCGGCCCGATCCAGACTGCTGATGCACACTCATTTGCCTCCCCGTGAGCCCCGTTCAATCCCGGCTGTGGCAGGCTAGTGCAGCGACTGCTTGCGAAAGTCGACAACGCCTGTCCGCCGGTGGCCGGAAAGCCCGGCCTTAGCGTAGGTAGATGCAGGACGCAGTCCCGCATCGCTAGTCACAATTATTGGTGGTCACAGATCACATGCAATGCGCCAGCGTTCGCTCGCGTACGCAGGCGCGCGGCGCTCGCGGCGCCTTGCGTGGGGTGGCGCACACCGGCGCCTTCCTTTCCTTCGCCAACTCTGTTTTGATGGTTCATACGCCCCATGGCGCGCCCTGCCGCCATGCGAGCGCTCCCGGGTCTGCCTGGAAGGAAAAAACAATGATGAAACGGGTACTGGACGTCGCGTGTGCCACGCTGGCGTTGCTGCTGCTTGGTGTGCCGATGCTGGTCGTCGCGGGACTGGTGCGATGGAAGCTCGGCGGTCCGGTGCTGTTCCGGCAAAAGCGTGCAGGGCTGCACGGCAAGACGTTCGAGGTCATCAAGTTCCGCACCATGACCGATGCGCGCGATGCGCGGGGCCAACTGCTGAGCGACGAGGAACGCATCACGGAATTTGGCTGGTTCCTGCGCCGGACGAGCCTCGACGAGTTGCCCGAACTCTGGTGCGTGCTGAAGGGCGACATGAGCATTGTCGGCCCGCGGCCCTTGCTGCTGGCGTACCTGCCGCTCTATTCGGCGGAGCAGGCGCGCCGCCATGACGTGAGGCCCGGCATCACGGGCTGGGCGCAGGTCAACGGCAGAAACTCGCTGAGCTGGCAGCAGAAGTTCTCACTCGACGTCTGGTATGTCGACCATGCGTCGGTCTGGCTGGACCTGCGCATCATGTGGCTCACGGTCGGCACGGTACTGCGGCGCAAGGACATCAGCGCCGAGGGCGAGGTGTCGGCCACGGTGTTCAACGGCAGCAACTGATGGCCGGCCCGGTCCGGTGACCGGACGGCATTTCCTCACGGCTAGCAGACTGCAGTCAGTTTGCACTTACCGCGCTCATCCCATGCTAGATACCGCATTTTCCCCATGGCCCAGCTTCACGGCGGAAGAGGCCGACGCCGTCCACAAGGTCCTGCTGTCGAACCGCGTCAACTACTGGACCGGCAATGAATGCCGGGCCTTCGAGCGCGAGTTTGCGCAGTGGTGCGGGGCCAGCCATGCGGTGGCGCTCGCCAACGGCACGCTGGCGCTGGACCTCGCGCTCAAGGCGCTGGAAATCGGCCCCGGGGATGAAGTGGTTGTGACGCCGCGGACGTTCATTGCGAGCATTTCGTGCGTGGTGAATGCGGGCGCCGTCCCGGTGTTTGCCGACGTGGAGCCCGACAGCGGCAACCTGAGCGCGCGCACGATCGAAGCGGTGCTGACCGAGCGCACCCGCGCGGTCATCTGCGTGCACCTTGCGGGCTATCCGTGCGACATGGATCCAATCATGGCGCTGGCGCGCTCGCGCGGAATTCGCGTGATCGAAGACTGCGCGCAGGCGCACGGCGCGCGCTACAAGTCACGCGCGGTCGGCACCATCGGCGATATCGGCGCCTGGTCCTTCTGCCAGGACAAGATCATGACCACGGGCGGGGAAGGCGGCATGGTGACCACCAGCGATGCCACGCTCTGGTCGCGGATGTGGTCCTTCAAGGACCATGGCAAGAGCTGGGAGGCGGTCTACGAGCGGTCCCATCCGGCGGGCTTCCGCTGGCTGCACGAGTCGTTCGGCACCAACTGGCGCATGATCGAGATGCAGGCCGCGATCGGCCGCATACAGCTTGGCAAGCTCGACGCCTGGACGCAGCGCCGCACGCAGCATGCCATGGCGCTGGCCGAGCGGCTCGGGTCGAGCCGGGCCTTGCGCATCCCGCTTCCGGATCCGGACATCACGCACGCCTGGTACAAGTTCTATGCCTATGTGCGTCCGGAGCTTCTGCAGCCGGGCTGGACGCGCGACCGCATCATGGCGGAGGTCAGCGCCGCGGGCGTGCCCTGTTACGCCGGCGGATGTTCCGAGGTCTATCTCGAGAAGGCTTTCGACGGCACCGGATGGCGCCCCGCCGAGCGTCTTCCGGTGGCCAGGGAACTCGGGGAAACCAGCCTGATGTTCCTGGTGCACCCGACGCTGACCGATGCGGAGATCAGCAAGACCGCGGATACGGTCCGCCAGGTGCTGCGATGCGCGACGCTGGAATCATGATGTCCGTGGAATCCGGGCGTTGCGCATACCGTCATCGCCACGACGTTCGATGCACGGGGTGGGCGCGGTGCCGATAGTCCACGCCGGGGAAAGCTCCTGGATCCTGCCGCTGGTGGGCTGCATCGCGATCTGCCTGGCGTGCTGCGGGCACTGGAAGCGCGCCGTGCTCTGGCTGGTCACGTTCGGCATTGGCTTCTGCCTGATGCTGGCGGGCAAGCTCGCATTCGAACTCGCGGGCTGGTCGCTGCCGGGCCTGAGGCTCTACAGCATCAGCGGCCATGCGATGCTGACGTCGGCGGTCTATCCCGTGCTGTTCGTCATGGCGGGCACGGTAGCCGGGCCGCGCGCGGCGCGGTTCGGGCTGGTGGCGGCACTGGTCCTGGTGGTGGTGGTGGCGCTTGCGCTCGTGATCGGTCGCTATCACACGATCTCCGAGACGCTTGCAGGCGCCGCCATCGGCTTGCCGGTGGCGTGGGTCAACCTGCGACAGCCGATGGTGCGGCTGGACTCTCGCGTGCTCGCGGCGCTTGCCGTGGGACTGGTCCTCGTGCTGGTCGGCGGTGTCCGGCACGCGTTCGTGGACCTGAAGAAGTCGGCGCTGGCCCACAGTACGGATGTCTTCGGCGACAGGACCTTCTACTCGCGGCGCATCCAGCAAGATCCGCTGACCGGCAAGACGGTCATCACGATCAATCGCGCCAGCGCCTCGCTCGACGCGCTGTCGCGCTGAACGGCGCGCTCCCTTTGACAGATGCGCGCTCAGATGCGCGCGTGCCGGGCCAGGCTGGTGTCGTCATCGGCGGCATGGCTGCGCAGCAGGCGGTGCAACATGGTTGCCGTGGGCCAGAACCGGGCGCCGCCAGGTCCGCCTGCATGCAGCACCTGGACCGCGAGGCAGTGCCCTAGCCCCGCCGCCAGGCAGGCCGCGGCCTTGACCGGCCGGTGCTGGCCATGCCAGTAGCGTCGCAGCGTCACATACAGGCGCGCGGCTTCGCGCTCCGGCGATGGCCTGGCTTCGTCGCCGTCCGCATCGGCATGCAGGTTGACGGCGCTCGGCATCAGTTCAATGCGGTGCGCGTAGGCATAGACGGCGCGATCGGTCAGCTCGGTGACGTCGTAGCCGTTGGCCAGGGCTTCGTCGAAGCCCGCATGTTCGAACAGTTCCCGCGGAAACACCGCGCTAGGCAATTCCACCGCCAGCAACCGTTCTCCGCAGCGATATTCCTGGGACGGGTAGCCGAGAAAGGTGGTCTTGCGCGGCCGGCTGCGCCGCCCGCGCTGCAACACCATCCCCGTCAGGATCAAGGGCGCGACCACGTCTTCCACCTGCGCCCGATGGATATAGTCGTCCGCGAACCGCTCCGCCATCTGCTGCAGGAACGTCGTGCCAAGCAGGGTCCTGTCGTCGAGGAACAGTACGTGCGAGCCGGTCGCCGCGCGCACGAGCCGGTTGCGGTTCGCGGCCTGCGAGCGCCGTGGCCCCTCCAGATACGGGATTGCGGCGTACGACTCGCGCATCATCTGCCGCGTCTCGTAATTGCTGCTGTCGTCCGACACGAGGATCTCGTGCGGCGGCATGGTGGATTCGAAGATCGACTGCAGCGTTTGCCGCAGGCCGTCCGGATTGTCGCGCGTGCAGACGCACACGGAAAACGTGGGCAGGAAAGTGCTGGCTGGCATGGCTGACCCCTCGGTCCCGGGATGCCCGGGGCAGCGCCGGCCCGTCTTGTCACGCGGGCGCGGCGCTGGTGCTGACGTTCAGATCGTCGGGCTGGCGGCCTCGTAGACGGCCGCTTCGCTGTGGCGTGCAACCACCGGGCGCATGCTGCTGTCCCGCGTCACGCGCTCGTCGCCGCTGACCCATTCCAGCGTGGCGCCGCGCTGCAGGGCCGCATAGACGGCCTCGCCCTTGTTGCGGACCTTGAGCCGCTGGTAGAGCGTGCAGGCATGGCTCTTCACCGTGGCCACGGAGATGTTCAGCATGCGGCTGACGGTCTTGATCGGATAGCCGCGTGCCAGCAGCACCAGTACCTCGTACTGGCGCGGCGTGATCTTGAGCATCTCCGCTTCGTCATAGCTCGGCTCGGCCTCGACAGGCGGCTCGCTCGGACGCGAACTGCCGGACAGCGGCTGGCCGGGCCGGAGACCGGTCAGGTCGCGCACGGCAACGCTGGCGCGCAGCGCGCTGCGCGGGGCGCCGGCGCAGCTTGCCAGGGACAGCGGGTCGGCCTGGGCTGCCGCCGGCGGCAGCGGCGTGGCGGAAGCGAGAGATTGCGTAACGGGCAGCGCCGGGCGCGATGCCGACGGCATGGTGCCGATCTCGGCGCTGAACAGCAGCCCTTGCACTGCTGATACTGCGAGCCGGATGGCGGCCTCGATCACTGCCAGCGAAGCCGACTTGGGCAGGCAGCCGCAGACGCTGCGTGCACTGTCCGCATCGGGCATGTGCAGTGGCAATTGGTCGGCCAGGATCAGGATGCGCTGCGGCGACAGCAGTTCGCGTGCGACCTGCAGTTGCGCCCAGCCGATGCGCGTGTCCGCCGGCATGCCGAACACCAGCAGGTCGGCATTGTGCGGCACGTTATCGTTTCGCCCGAGTTCGTCAGGCGCAAGCGCCGCGACGTGACCCGAATCCTGGATGTTCTCGAGCATCTGCAGCAGCCCGAGCCGGAGCAGCGGATGCTCCTCGATCAGCAAGGCGTTCATTGTTTCACTCCCCGTTACTCGGGAGGGAATGCGGGCGCTTTGCGTATGGGAAGGCATTGCACGGCAAGCGGACGCGCTGCTGCGGTCCACTGACTGCCCTGACCCCCGTGCTTCCATGTCCGGCCTGTCCCGTTCTTCTGCTCGGAACTTGTCGGCGGCTGGAAGATGACCCGAACCCGAACCCGAAAGTTTCTCGCTCCTAAATCGGCTTAAAACCATCTTATGGGGTGGTGGTATGGATTGCAAGCGGGGCTAATACGGCATTGGACAAGGGGGGAATGAACCAGCCTTCATAATACCCTCCGAAAATCCCTCCATACCGCGGGGTATTGTCGTGAGAACGTCATTTTCGGGAGGGTTCGGAACCGTATCACAACTGAGACACGGGTTTGCCGGATGGTTTCAGAGTTGAAACCGATTCGATTATTTAGTGCCGTGGCGTGCGTATTTTATAACCCCTTCGGGGGGTAGAAGAAAATCCCGCAATCATTAGGTGGCGCAATTATGAAACGGCATTTGTTGACAGTGTTTCTCAATACCAGCGGCGCTTGAAGCGCTTGTGCGGACACGCGATCTAGTGCTTCTGGAGGAGGGGGGATTCCCCCCTCGGGATGAGGCCGGAGCAGCGTGCTGCACTGCCGCTCCGGGGTCTTGCCACCAACCAGGCGGTCATCCTGGTGTCCGGTCAGCGCGCCCAGTGTCCCGGCCGCATGACCCAGCCACGGGGACTCTGTACCCAGCGGTCGGGCACGTAGCGGTATCCCGGGCGCTGTGCCTGCCAGTAGCCGCCGCGCCAGTCGTAGCGGCCGCCACCGGCAACCCAGTGGCCCGGCACCCACGCCTGGCCCGGGCGTGCCGGCGGGCGCGGCTCGTAGCGTGGCGGGGGCGGCGGGTGGCCGTAGCTGTAGGCGGGCGGGCCATCGTGGGCCTGTGCGGGGCTGAGCAGGCCGAAGGTACCTCCGGCGGCGAGAACGGCTGCGGCGAGAAGGATCTGGCGTTTCATGTTGGTTCTCCTGGGGTCTGGTTGACGGGCCCGGCGGTATCAGTAGCGGTCGTGGTAGTAGTGATAGCGGGGCGGCGGGCCGCCGCGAGGCGGTACCACGATGCAGGCGGAAAGCAGCGCTGCGGTGGTGGACAGCAGCACGGCCAGGCAGAGGGCGCGTTTCATGTGAGGCTCCGGACGTTCGCGTTGAACACGGCTTCAATGTAGCGACGCGGCCCCGCGCTGCGTGGTTGCACTTGTAAGGCTGTCTCACATGACGCATGCGAGGCTCGGGGTCCTGCGCGGCTTCGCCCCGTTGCCGTCAAACCCTTGCCACACAAGGGTTTGCGGGCTGCGCGCCAGGCCGGCAGAGGCCGCCCGCCTTCGTCGGCCGAAGGTAATGTGGCGTTACATCGGAAATAGATCTCGCAAAGGATTTGGCGTGGCGCATTCGCCCGGCCGCCCCAGGACATGCCGTCTGGGGCTGTACCGTGGTACGCAGAATTGGGTACGCTTGGGGCATTACTGCCTCACGATGGCGCAGCATTTTCCCGGCGCCGGTGCCGGAGTGGTGCCGCCCTGATGCCGCGCTGGTGCCGCAAATGGCCCGCAAGGCGTCAGGGCCATGGCACGAAGGTTGCGCTACGTGCGGCAGTCCCGGGCAACCATGCAGGGAGGCGCCATGCCGGTCATGCTCATCCTGATCGCCCTTCATATCGTGCAGGGCCTGACGCCCGCGGCGGGCGCGCTGTTTGCACTGCCGGTGGCCGCCGACCCCGATTCCGCGGACGTCAGCGCGATCATCGAGCGCGCTACGCCGCGCTGACGCGGGGACCGGCCGGCGCGATGCCGTTCCTGCCCGGCAAGACCTATCAAGCCATCGACCGGGTGCCGGTCATCGACACGGCATAGCGCGCCGGGTTCAGGCGCAGGGTGAGCGCAGCCACGAACGCCACGCAGCCCAGGTGATACCACCAGCCCGCCATGAAATCGCCAGTGCGCGAATGCAGCGCGGCGGTGATCCACGGCGCCAGCGACGCCAGCAGGAAGCCGCCACCCTGCATCAATGCGCCCAGTGCGCCGGCGCTTTCCGGATCAGGCAGATGGTCCAGCGCCACCACCAGATACAGCGCAAAGCAGCCGCCGAGCCCGGCACCGCCGATCGCAGCCCAGGCATACGGCGACCATTCCGGCCACAGGGCCAGGCCGGCGAAGCCCGCGGCCTGCATGGCGAGCGCGGCCGCCATCCATGCGCGGCGATCCTGGCGGGCCGCTGCCAGCGTCGGCAACAGCAGCGCGGCCGCGGCCTGGGCGATCGCCATCACGGCCACCAGGCTGGCGCTGCGTGCGACGCTCCAGCCGTGCTGCTGGTAGAACGGCGCCAGCCACGCAACGAGCGAGGCATAGCCGCCGTTCATCACGCCGAAACACACCATCAGCATCCACGTCCGGCGTCGGCGCAGAAGCTGCCCTGCGGGCCGGTGCGCGGCACGTGTGGTCGGTGCCGGGCCGGCAGGCGCCGGCAGCGCCCGCCATGCGAGGCCCAGCGCCGCCATGACCGGCAGCGCCCACCAGGCCAGGCCCTGCTGCCATGAGCCGGACAGGTTCGCGATGACCGGGGCGATCTGCGCGCCCAGCGCGCCGCCGCCCATCAGCGCGGCCGAATACAAGCCCATGACCGGTGCGACGCGCCGCGGGAATTCCTGCTTGATGAGGCCCGGGCAGGCTGCCTGCACCACGGCAACCCCAAGGCCGCACACGGCTGCGGTCGTCACCAGCAAGGCTCCGTCCGTCGCCAGCGCGCGCAAGGCCGATCCCGCGCCAAGCATGGCCAGCGCGCCCAGTACCGCCCGGCGCGCGCCAAGCCGCTGGCGGATGGCCGGCGCGGCAAAGGCGCCGACGCCCATCAGCAGCATCGGCAGCAGCGTGAGCCACGCCATGCCTTCGTAGTCCAGCCCCGTGCCGGCGCGGATGGTGGCGGCAAGCGGACCGACCGCCGTCAGAAATGGACGCAGGTTCAGGCCGATCGCCACGATGGCGGCCAGGACCAGCCAGCGTGGCGGGGCCCGATCCGCACCCTGCGTGCCGACCGCCATGCGCTCAGCCACGGGGCTGGCGCGTGCCGTAGAGCTGCGCGGCGGAGATATCGACGGGCACGCGCTGCAGTGGCAGCGGTGGCGGCACCAGCGGCAGGCGCAGCGCCTGGTAGGCGGCTTCGCTCGACAGGCCATAGGGTGCGGCGTCGTCGTTGTCGAACGCGTAGTACACCGCCTGCACGCCGGCCATGGTCATCGCCGCCAGGCACATCGGGCACGGATGGCCGCTGGCGTAGACCACGCTGCCGCTCAGGTCGGGCCGGCCCAGCTTGCGGGCCGCCGCACGCACGGCCTCCATCTCGGCATGCGTGGTGGGGTCGTGGCTGTGGACGATGTCATTCACGCCCGTGGCCACGGCTTCGCCGTCGATGGCCAGCACCGCGCCGAAGGGCCGGCCGCCGCGCCGCAGATTGGTCTGGGCGAGTTCGACCGCCTCGCGCATCAGTTGTTCGTGGGTTGCCATTGCGTAGCTAAAGTAAGTGCCGGCTCACGGCATGACGTGCAGCGCACGTGCCATGCGGCAAGGGGCGTGACAGGGAGAGTCGCCAATCTACGCCCGGCCTTTGCAATTGGGAAATTAAATGATGAAATCGTCAGCAGTGGAAAACCAAATATCTGACTGCCGTGCATGACGCCCGCCTCGATCCTGCGTTGCTCCAGAGCTTTATCGCCGTTGCGGAAAGCGGCAGCTTTACCCGCGCGGCGCAACGCGTGCACCTGACCCAATCGACGGTGAGCCAGCAAGTGCGGCGGCTGGAAGAACAGCTGGGCTGCGAACTGCTCGACCGGGGCGGCCGCTACGTCACCACCACGCCCGAGGGCGAGCGTCTGCTCGGCTACGCGCGGCGCCTGCAGCAGTTGATGGCCGAGGCGGTGGAGCAGGTGCGTCAGACGTCAGGCCAGGGCGAGATCCGGCTGGGGGTGCCCGAGGATTTCGCGGCGCAGCCGCTGACGGCGGTACTGGCGGGGTTTGCCGATACCTGGCCCGGTATCCGGCTGGAAGTGACCAGCGGGCTGAGCCATGAGCTATGGCAGCGCTTCCAGGACGGCGAACTGGACCTGGCGCTGGTCAAGCAGCGCGTCGGCCACGCCGCCGGCGTGGCCTGCTGGCCCGAGCCGCTGGCGTGGATCGACAGCCGCACGCGCCCGGCCGTGGCGCGCGACCCGGTGCCGCTGGTGGCCTTCCCGAGCGGCGGCCTCTACCGCGGCGAGATGACGCATGCGCTCGATGCGAGCGGACGCCGCTGGCGTATCGGCTTCGTCAGTGCAAGCCTCGCCAGCATCAGCGCCGCCGTGGCGGACGGGCTTGGCATCAGCCTGCTGCCGCGCCGGCTGGCGTCGGCGGCACACCGGCTGCTCGATGACGAACCCTGGCTCGGCGCCGTACCGGCCATCGAACTGACCCTGCACGCGCAGCCCGAGCCTTCCGCCGCTGCGCGCGACATGATGGAACGCCTGGTCGCGCTTTGCGACCAGGCGATGGGCACGAATGGCGTGAACGGACTGAGCGCGACGCCGCTCAGCTGAAGAAATCGCGGAAGTACTGCGTGCAGGTGCCGGACTGGCGGAAGGTGTACGGCAGTTCAGCCATGGCGGCGGCGTCCAGCGAGCCGAACGGAATGTCGAGCTCGTGGTCGCGGCGGGAGACGTCTTGTTCGTTGCTGGCGGGGTGCTGCGAAGTCATGTCAGGCTCACGGTTGGTGCGGCCGCAGGGGCCGCTTCATCACACTGGCGGTGTTGCCGCCTGAGAGACATGCTAACGGGCCTCGCTCCGGCGATCAGCCTGCCGCAGTGCAACACAGTGTTGCCGCATTGCGTTCAATGTGTGGCCGGGCGATACCAGCGGGGCGGGACGCCGGGGACAGACTATAGTGGCTGAGGGGTCTCCGACCCACTCCATGTGCCGACCACGCCGACCATCCTGCAGGAGCGCGCCATGTCCATGCCGCCGTGCTTTGCCGACCGACGTGAGGCCGGCCAGTACCTGGGGCGCCACCTGGCCGAACTCGGTGTCGGCCAGCCGCGCGAGGGCACTCCCGCGCTGGTGCTGGCACTGCCGCGCGGCGGCGTGCCGGTGGCGTATGAAGTCGCACGCGCAATCGGGGCGCGGCTCGACGTGCTGCTCGTGCGCAAGATTGGCGCGCCGGGCTACCCGGAGCTGGCGCTCGGCGCGGTGGTCGAGGGCGACGCCGGACGCGACCCGCATACCGTGATCAACGACGATCCGTGGGTGCGCCGCGCCGTGGAAAGCGGAAGCTTCGACGCCGAGCGCGGACGCCAGCTCGACGAGATCGTGCGGCGCCAGCAGCGGTACCGTGGCGGCGCACCGCTGCCGCGCCTGGCCGGCCGCACGGTGATCGTCGTCGATGATGGCGTGGCAACCGGCGCCACGATGCGCGCCGCGCTCGAAGGCGTGCGCATGGCCGGCGCGGCCGAGGTGATCGCCGCCGTGCCCGTGGGGGCCGCCGATGGCCTGGCCAGCCTGGAGGCTGCCGCGGACCGGGTCATCTGCCTGAACACACCGGCGAACTTCGGCGCCGTGGGTGCCTTCTATCTGGATTTCACCCAGACCAGCGATGACGAGGCGCTGGCATTGCTGCGCGAGGCTGCAATGTGGCCCGGTGTAAGCGCCGGCTAACCCGTCAACGGCGTGCCAGCTTCGTCTTCAGGTGGGGGATCAGGCCGCCTGCGTGCAGGATCTCGCGCAGGAATACCGGCACGGGTTCGCAAGCCACGGTTGTCCCGTCGCCAAGCTGCAGCACGGCATGGTCCAGATCCAGCGTCGCGAGCATGCCATCCGCCAGGCGGCTGGTGTCGGGGCATACCAGCACCGGCAGGCCGAGGTTGATGGCGTTGCGGTAGAACAGCCCGCCGAACGACGGCGCCACCACGGCGCGCACCCCCAGCTGGTGCAGCGCCTGCGGCGCCTGCTCGCGCGAGGAGCCGATGCCGAAGTTGGCGCCCGCTACCACCACGTCGCCCGGATGCACCCGGTCCGGGAACTCGGGGCGCAGGCTTTTCAGGCAATGCGCGGCAAGGACTTCCGGCGCAGCCTTCATCAGTACCGCGGGCGCCATGGCGTCGGTGTCGATGTTGTCGCCAAAGCGCCAGATGCGGCCGGCGGTCGCGGGAACGGAAGGCTCGGTCATGCGGAAATGGAAATACGGCTTCAGAGCAGGGTACGTGGATCGGTGATGCGTCCGGTCACGGCGCTGGCCGCCACAGTCAGCGGGGACGCAAGCCATACCGCGCTGCCGGCATCGCCCATGCGCCCGGAGAAGTTGCGCGCAGTCGAGGCAATCGCCCGGCTGCCGGCGGGAAAGCGTGCCGCGCCATAGCCGGCGCAGGCTCCGCAGGCATTGGCCAGCAGTTCGGCGCCCGCGTCGGCCAGCACAGCCAGCGTGCCTTCGCGCCGCGCCTGCTGCTGGTCGCGCGCGGAAGCGGGCGCTACCTGCAGGCTGACGCCTGGCGCCACGCGGCGTCCGCGAAGCACGCTGGCGGCCATGCGCAGATCCTCGAGCTTGGCGCCGGTGCAGGCGCCAAGGTAGGCGATCTGCACGGACTCGCCTGCGGCCTGATCCACCGGTGCGCTGTTGGCGGGCGAATGGGGGGCGGCCACCTGCGGTGTCAGCGCGCGGGCATCGAAGACATGGTTCGCCAGCAGCGGCGCATCGGCATCGCTGCGCCAGTGTGCGAGGTCGATCTCCGCCAGCGTCGGCGCCGGCACGCCGGCCGCGGCAAGCCAGTCCAGCGTGACGGCATCGGGCGCGACCAGTCCGGTCTGCGCGCCAAGCTCCGCGCTCATATTGGCCAGCGTCATGCGTTCCTGCATCGGCAGTGCCGCCACGGCGCTGCCGGCATACTCGACCGCCTCGTAGCGGCCGCCGCCCAGTCCCAGCCGCGCGCACAGGAACAGCATCATGTCCTTGGCGCAGACACCGGGGGCCAGCGCGCCGTCCCACTGCAGCCGGATGGTCTGCGGCACGCGCAGCCAGATTTCGCCCGTGGCCAGCACGCCGGCCATCTCCGTGGCGCCCACGCCGAACATATACGCGCCGAACGCGCCGCCGGTCGGGCTGTGGCTGTCGCCGCCGACGATCAGGCGGCCGGGCAGCACGTGGCCATGCTCGGGCAGTACCACGTGGCAGATGCCTTCGCCGTCGATCAGGTGTGCGCCGCTGCTGCGCGTCCAGTCGCGCGTGAAGCGCAGGATGGCTTCAGCAGCGGGATCGGAGGCCGGCACGAAATGGTCGGTCACGACCACGTAGCGCGATGGATCCCACACGGTCGTGCCGAGTGCCTCCAGCAACGGCGCGACGCGGCGCGGTCCGCTGGAATCGTGCGACATCGCCAGGTCGACGCGGCATATCGCCAGCGAACCGGGTTCGGCGTGCGCGAGCCCGGCGGCACGCGCGACCAGCTTCTGGGCCAGCGTGGCGGGAGGGATGAGCCCGGATGCTGCGGCCACGCTCATTCCGGCGTGGCGCCCGAATATTTCACGACCTCGGCCCAGCGCTTGACGTCCTGCCGCACGAACGCGGCGAACGATTCCGGCGAGGTGCCGAGCGGCTGTGCGCCATCGGCTTCCAGGCGCTTGCGCACGGCCGGCGCTTCCAGCCCCTTGCGGGCCGCCTGGTAAAGGGCCTGCGTCACGTCCGCCGGCAGCCCGGCCGGCCCGAACAGGCCAAACCACGCGCTCGACTCGAAACCCTTGACGGTGGCGCCGATCGGCGCCGCACCCGGAAACTGCGGCAACGGCGTGGGGCTGGTCACGCCCAGTACCTTGAGCTTGCCGGCCCGCACATGCGGCAGGACATTGAGCGTGCTCGCGAACATCAGGTCGCATTGTCCCGCGAGCAGGTCGGTGATGGCCGGCGCAGTGCCCTTGTACGGAATGTTCACGATGTAGGTGTGGGTCATCATCTTGAACATGTCGCCGGCCAGGTGCACCGACGAACCGACCGAGCCGATGGCGAAGTTCAGCTTGCCGGGCTGCGCGCGTGCCAGGCGGATCAGTTCCGGCACGTTGCTGGCGGGTAGCCGCGGGTTTGCCACCAGCACGCTGGGCACGGTTGCCACCAGCGTGATCGGCGTGAAGTCGTGCACCGGATCGAACGGCAGCTTCTTGTAGAGCGTGGCGTTGATGGTATGGCTGGTGAAGCTCATCAGCAGCGTGGCCCCGTCGGGCGCGCTCTTGGCGACCAGATCGGCGGCGATGTTGCCGCCGGCGCCCGGCCGGTTCTCCACCACCACGGGCTGCCCGAGTTGCTGGGACATTTCCTGCGCGATGGTGCGGGCCAGCGTGTCCGTGGTGCCACCGGCCGGCGCGCCCACGAGAATGCGGACGGCCTTGCCGCCCGCGATCTGAGCGTGCGCGGCGAACGGCACCGCACACAACGCCAGCACGCAGGCGCGGGCAGCATGGCGCAGCCCGGCGCTCAGCGCGCGTGGCCGGATCGGCGAGCGTGGACGAAACAACGGCATGACAGCAACTCCTTGCGGGAAGTGATCACGATTGCGCAGTATCGCCGGGGATCGCGCGGCATGGGGCGATCCCGCTGGGCAGGCAGGGCTGTCGAGCTGTTGGGCGCCCTGCGCCGGCCGGGCCAGTTCAGTCGCGCAGGCCAGGGCGGGTTTCGTTCTCCACCCAGACGTTGGCGCTGTCGACCCCGGCGGGGGATAGCTCCATGCGGTACTCGTAGCGGTCTGGCCGGTACTGGCCGAGCAGGAACTGGACCGGGCGGCCGTCGCTGTCCTTGACCACGCGGCGCACCGCCAGCAGGGCGCCGCCGACCGGCACGTCGAGCAGCGGAGCGACCACCACGTCGGCCAGGCGCGCGGACAGCGTCTGGCTGGCGCGGCCAAGGCGCACGCCGCCGCTTTCCAGCAGGCGCAGCACCGGCTGTTCCTCGAGCGCCTTGCGCGTGATCGGGCGGCCCAGTTCCGCGGGCAGGTAGACCGTGATGTGCGACAGCGGCCGGTTGCGGTAGTGGCGCACGCGCACGATCTTCACCACCGGATCGCCGGGCGAGAGATCCAGCGCCTCGGCGACTTCCGGCGTGGCGTGGACCTCGTCGATCGAAATCACCTTCACGGCCGTCTTCTGGCCCATGTCGATGATGTTGTCGAGCAGGCTGGCGCCACGCTCTTCGGCAGATGCCGCCGGCTTGACCGGGTGCGGGTTGACGAAGGTGCCCAGTCCGCGGTGGCGGCGCACGAGTCCTTCCTGGACCAGCCGGTCGAACACGCGCCGCATGGTCACGCGCGATGCGTGGAACTGTTTGGCCAGGTCAATTTCGCCCGGCAGGGGTCCCTGGCCAAAGCGGCCTTCGACGATCTGCTGGCGCAGTACCACGTAAATCTGGTGATACAGGGGAACGACGGCTTCGCTCATGGTTTCGCTTGCGGAGACATGACAAGTCTGTAATGCCTCTAATGTACTGTAGATCAGACATAAGTCCTAGCGGGACCGTGCGATGAGCCGATTTCGGCATGCTGCCGGGGACGATCTGTTGCAGCGATGCATCTCGTCCGGAATGGCGCCCCGCGGGGCAGCCGCGGGAGAGCGCAATGTCTGCCCGGCGCCGCTGCCGGCTGGGTTCGCGGCATGCGACCCCAAGGCAATATCTGCTGTCCGGCGCGTGCGGAAGGTTCTGGCGGCCTGTGCATCGCCGGGCACCCTGTTTCAGTAGCGATACGCACCCAGTCGCATCGGGCATTCCCCGAGCCCCGCGCTAAGTCACTGAAAATTAAAGGGTTCCCGACGCCTGCGTAACGGCCCTCAGCAGGCAGGCCGAAGTCCGTGTCACAGCGGTGTGACATGTCGCTTGTGATGCACTGCGGGGAGGGTGGGGTGAGATCGCCCCTGGCATTCGAAAGTTCCCCGGAAATGTCTGCGAATGCCTTATGCCGCAAGGGATTGCGGTTTGGGGTGACGAAGCTGGCACCGATTATGCGCAGTGGGGGTCTGGTTTGGCACGGTGCCGGACCTGAACCTCCAGCCATCGTTCCGCGGAGCGATGGGCGGAGGCTGAGCCGCTGTGTGAAATTCTCCTGGGAGCATTGTATGAAAAAGACACTTCTTGCGTCTGCCATCGCCCTCGCGTTCGCAGGGCAGGCATGGGCAAATCCGACCAACAACAACGACAAGGTTTGGGCTGGCGACAACACCCAGACTGCGACGGCGAATTCCACACAAAGTGGCAGTGGCGCGGCTGCAAACGAAAACTCTGTTGCGGTTCAGAAGAACGACAACAGCACTGACAGCAGCAACCGCAGCCGCACCAGCACCAAGAACACCACGGTCGGCATCAGCAAGACCAAGACCAATTCCGACAATACCAGCCAGAACTCGTTCGACCATGGCATCGGTAATGCCGGCTCCAACGGCGGTGCCGCATCGTCGAGCATCAGCAACGCCTTCAACACCAGCAAGGCACTGGCCATCAGCAAGCTGAACGGCTCGGTAACCGGCAACACGGTCTCGAACATTGGCAACGTGGCCAAGAACTTCGGCAGCGCCAATGGCGGTACCGGTCTGGGTGGCAAGGGCGGTACGGGCGGTAACGGTGGCAACGGTGCTGCCGGCACTGGTGCAGTCGGCGCAGTTGGCGGGCAAGCCTATGCGAGCAATGGCAGCGCCAATGCCGCTGATGCCACGAGCGGCCGCGCAAGCGGTGGTGACGGCGGCAAGGGCGGTCTGGCAGCAGGCCTGGCCGGTGGCAGCGGTGATGCGACTGGCACGGGCGGCAGCGCATGGAGCGCCGCAGGCAGCAAGGGCGGTGGCGGCGGTGACGCGTCGGTCGCGGGCGGCAATGGCGTTGGCAAGGGTGGCGGCTCGCTGAGCGCTTCGCTTGGTGCGGGTGGCCGCGGCGGCAGCGCCGGTGCGCTCGGTGGCGGAGCCCTGGGTGCCAGCGGCGGCGTTGGCGGTGGTGCAGGTTCGTCTGGTGGCAACGGCGGCGGTGGCGGTAACGGCGGCAATGGCGGCAACGGCCTCGGCCTTGGCGCTGGCGGTGCTGGCGGCGCTGGCGCAGCGGGCGCGGCTGGTGGCACCAGCGGTGCCGCGAGCTCCAATGGCACGGGTGGTGGCGTGACTGCAACGGCGGGTTCGCCGGCAGCGGGCGGCGGCGCCGGTGGCTTGGGTGCATCGTCGGCAACCTCGACCGGCGGCAATGGCTCGGGTAGCGGTGGTGCCGGTACTGGCACGGGTGGCGTCGGTGGCGCCGGTGGTGCTGCGACCTCCACGGCAAGCGGTGGCGCCGGCTCCGCCACGAGCGGCACGGGTGGCACGCAGGCTAGCGTGGGTGGCGCCGGTGGTGCCGGGGCAGCCGCAACTTCGGGTGCGGCAAACGGTAGCGCTACCAATGGCAGCGCGACGGCTGGTAACGGCGGCAACGGTGGTTCCGGCGGTTCCGGCACCGGCGGTGCTGGCGGTGTTGGTGGTGTAGGCAACGGCGGCGCTGGTGGTACTGGCGGCAATGGCGGCTACAACTACGTCACGGCAGGTACCTTCGACATGTCCAACACCATGACCAGCGTTGGTCAGACGGCAGCGGGCATCATGATGGCGACCCAGAACAGCGGCGTAGCAGCCCTGGTGCAGCAAAGCGTCAACGTTCAGGCCAACCTGCAAGTCGGCGGCAGCCGGTAAGGCAGTGCACGGCATCGGTGGGGCGCCTCGCGGCGCTCCGTCCGGTGCCGGTTTTTCAGCCTGAAGACGTAATCGCCCGGCGCTTGCCGCCCCGAAAGCGGGCGGCAAATGCCGGGCAACACGGGGAGACGTCACCATGCAACCGGTCCGTACCACTGTCGCGGCATGCACGGCAGTACTCCTGGCTTGCCCGATATTCCAGGCCCAGGCAGAACCACCGCCGGCGCAACTGTCGGACGCGCCCGCCCCCACGGCGCGAGCCCCGGACCTTGTCCCGGAGGCAGCATCGCCGGGGACTAGTCTCTTTGGCGGGGTGGCGAAAGCTGTACCAACGACTACACTGGACAACATCCGGGGAGGCGCTGAGGTCACAGTCAACGATATGCGCCTGCACGGCACCGTGGCCGACAACGCCGCGGTCAATGTGCGTTCGGGCTACAACAGCATTGCCGAAGGGGCATTCTCGAATGCGGCGGGCATTCCCACTGCTATCCAGAATTCCGGGTCGAATGTGCTGATCCAGAACGCAACCATCGTCAACGTTCAGTTCAAGTGATGAAGCTGCTGCGACGATTGCTGCTGGCCGTACCGTTTGCGCTGGCTCTTGGCGCGGGTAGCCGGCCGGCCCTGGCCGACTACGCGCTGTTCTACGGCCCGGTAGGCGAGGCCTACAACGTTCCCGTGACAAGCGTGCGCGAAGCGCGCTTCAAGAGCACCATTCGGCAGCAATACGACTTCAGTTGCGGCTCCGCCGCGATCGCGACGCTGCTGACGTTTCAGTATGGCCATCCGGTCAACGAGGCGACGGTTTTCCAGAATATGTACATCAACGGCGACCAGGCCAAGATCCGGGCCGAAGGGTTTTCGTTGCTGGACATGAAGCGCTTCCTTGCCGCGCTGGGCTATTTGGCCGACGGCTACGAGTTGCCGCTTTCCAAGCTTGAAGAAACGCAGATACCGGCCATCGTGCTTGTGGTGGAGAACGGGTATCACCATTTCGTGGTGGTGAAGGGTGTGCGGGGGAACCGGGTCCTGATCGGCGACCCCGCACGGGGCACGCGCTCGATTTCGCGCGAGCACTTCGAAAGCATCTGGGACAGCCAGTTGCTGTTCGTGATCCATAACCGCACCGAAACCGCGCGCTTCAACCTTGCGTCCGACTGGCGTGTGGCGCCGATGGGACCTTACTGGATGGGAGTCAACCGGGACAGTCTGTTCTTCACCGTCATGCCAAAGCATGGCCCAAGCGATTTCTGAGGAACGCATCATGGTCCAGACATCCGTCAAGACAACGGCACCCTGCCTGAACCGGGCAGGGTCTGCCACGGCGGTTGTATTGCTGGGGATGGGCATGGCATATGCCAGCGGCGCCCACGCCAACGAACAGCCGTTGCCCGATGCACTCGATGCGGCCGCGGTGCCTGCCCAGGCGGCACTGTCGGCGCAGGAGGCCAAGGAAGACAAACCACTGGCCGCGGTCACGCGCGGTAGCATGGCCGGCTGGAAACCGGTAACTGAAGACCGCCTGGACGAAATGCGTGGTGGGTTTGACGTTGGAGGCCTGCAGGTGTCGTTCGGTATTGAACGAGCGGTGTTCGTCAACGGGGCCCTGGCGGTGGCCACCAGCATCACCATTCCGGACGTTGCGCGAATCACCTCGGAACAGGCAGCGAAGCTCGCTGCAACGCTGGGTCCCGCCATCGTCAGCAGCACCCAGGCCGATGTGAACAGCGCGCTGGCCGGCAACCCGACGACCGCGGGGGTGCAGCTCGGCAGCAACGGTGCGAGCGGCGGCAACGGCTCCAGCAGCAGCGCAAGCAGCGCGGCGGCGGGCAGTTCGGCGAGCAGTGCGGGATCCGCCAGCTCGGTGACCGGTAATACGGGTGCACCCGGCATGCCGTCTACCGTCATCACGACAGCCACCGGGCAGGTGGTGACCAATGGGCTGCTCAGCGTGATCCAGAACGGGCCGGGCAACGCGGCGGCCGTGGGCACGCAAGCGGGCACACCATTGACGGTCATCCAGAATACACTGAACAACCAGAGCATCCAGAGCCTGATGACAATCGACGCGAGCGTGAATACGCTACAGGCTTTCCGGGCGCAAGTCACCAACGCAACACTGAACAACGTGCTGATGCGAGCTGCCAGCATGCGGTAACCGTAGCGAGAGGAAAAGCGCGCAGGAGGAAGCGAGCGCCTGCAAAACCAGTCTGCCGTCCCGGGGGAGGAAGACGTCATGAAGAAGCGGTCGATGCAGGGCATCCGCAGCGCCGGATGCTCGACCTTGCTATTGCTTGGTGGACTTGCGCATGCGCAGACACCACCGGATGCGGGAACGCCCGCGTCCGGACTCGAATCGTTGCAAAACCAGATCACCGAACAGGCCGGCCAGCTCGAGGCGATGAAGCGCGCCATGGCTGAGCAGGAAGCTGTCATTCGCGAGCTGCGCAGTGTGATCGGCAACGACGTGCTGGCGCGCAAGCGCGGTGGCGCGGGGCCGGGGGTGGCCCCGACGGACAACGCTACCAATGCGGCCACGGCTGCTGCGGCGGCCAGTGCCACACAAGGCGTGCCAAACGCCGTGGCCAATCCGCAGCCGCAGCAGGGCGACCAGCCGCCGCAAATGATGGCCCAGCCACAGTCCGGCCAACCGCAGCAGGGCGAATCGTCCGACCAGACGGTGGCGGCTGACGAGCCCGTCGGACGTCCGCCAGAACGCGACACCCGTCCGCCTGAAATTGCACCAATTACCGACCAGCCTGGTGTGCTCACGGGCGAAGGCAAACTGGTAGTCGAGCCTGGCTTCCAATACGGTTACTCGTCCAACAACCGCGTTGCGCTGGTTGGGTATACGGTGATTCCAGCCATCCTGATCGGCCTGGTCGATGTGCGCGAGGTCAAGACGACCACGTACCTCGCGTCGGTCGCGCTGCGCTATGGCATTACCAAGCGCCTGGAGATCGAAGCCAAGGTGCCATACGTGCACAGCTCGGGCTCTACCGTCAGCCGCGAGGTATTCACCGGCACGGCGGTCGACAACGTGTTCAACTCCAGCGGCAGCGGCCTTGGCGATGTGGAAGCCACGCTGCGCTACCAGATCAACTACGGCAGCGAAAAGTTGCCGTATTTCATCGGCTGGCTGCGCTACAAGTCGAACACCGGCAAGGACCCGTTTGAAGTCGTGACAGATTGCGTGACACGCTGCGTCGGCAATACCACCGGCACCGGCTTGCCACTCGGCCTGCCTACCGGCACGGGCTTCCAGGCTCTCCAGCCGGGTATTACCTGGCTGCTGCCGACCGACCCGGCGGTATTCTTCGGCACCTTCAGCTACCTGCACAACTTCGCGCGCAACAACGTCAGCCGCACCGTGCTCAATGGCGAGAAGGAGGAACTGGGCAAGATCGCCCCGGGGGACATCTTCGAGTTCAGCTTCGGCATGGGCCTCGCGCTCAACGAGCATGCGTCGTTCTCGATCGGCTACGACCAGGCCATCATCTGGCCGACCAAGCAGAACGGACAGACGGTACCGGGCTCGGTGCGCGTGACGCAGGGCACGCTGCTGGTGGGCTACTCCTACCGCTTCAACAACCGCTACACGCTGAACCTGTCGGTGGGTGCAGGCCTCACGCGCGATACGCCTGACCTGCAGGTCAATGTGCGTCTGCCGATCACATTCTGACGCGCAACGACGGCGAGTGTGACGCGCGCAACCGACGCGCGCGTCACATCACCGGGCCTGTGGGAACGCTGTCTTGCACTCGCTGCATGAACGGCGTACAAAGAAATAACCCCCGTCCCACAGACGGTATCCCCACTTCCGGGACGGCCTGATAGAGGAGACAGACATGCGCAAACGCATCTTCTGGTTATTGCCCGATCTGGTCAGTGCCCGACGCACCATGGACGACCTCCTGTTGGCCCGCGTGGAGAACAGTCATATCCATTTCGTGGCGCGCGACGGTTCCGATATGACGGGCCTGCACGAAGCCAACCTGTTCCAGACGTCCGACATCATCCATGCCGCTGAAATGGGCCTGATGGTGGGTGGCGGCGTGGGCGTGGTGGCCGGTGCGGTGGTGGCCATGTTCCCGATCGTCAGCGACACCCCGCAGTGGGGCCTGGTCGGCGTGCTGGCCGTGCTCGGCGCGGTATTCGGTGCGTGGGCCGCGAGCATGATCGGCAGTTCGGCGCCCAACAGCCGCCTGCGCGCCTTCGAGAAGGACATCGAGGCAGGCAAGATCCTGCTGATGGTCGATGTGCCCCGCGGCCGCGTCGAGGAAATCGAAATGATGCTGCAGAAGGTCCATCCGGAAGCCGCGTTCGCGGGCCTGGATCCGGCCATACCGGCGTTCCCCTGAAGCGCTACGCCGTGCCTTTGCCGCGCGCCTGAGCGGCGCGCGCGTCCCTGACTCACACCGGTGCCGGCACCCGGTTCCGGTGTGATGTCGCAGCAACACTCACCCCACTCGCCGTTTGCCCCATTACCCTCGTTCGGGTAATTTGCGAAGCGTTGCTTCGGCGTATTCCGCATGATCGTATGCGGGAGCGTTGACGGCAGCCACGCTACAACTACAGCACGCCATCAAGGCGGAGGGGTCAAGACAATGAAGGCAACATGGTTTGCGTGCGGCATGCTGGCCGCCACGCTGGGGTTCACTGCGCCTGCGGCATTCGCGGAGCCGGGCGTCAGCAAGACCACGATCCGCATCGGGCAATCGGCCGGCGTGTCCGGCCCGGTGGCGGGATCGGTCAAGGAGCAGATCGAAGGTGCACAGGTGTACCTGCGCGCCGTCAACGCGAACGGCGGCGTCGCCGGGCGCCGCATCGAGCTGGTGACGCTTGACGATGGGTTTGACGCGAAACGAACCCCCGACAATGTACGCAAGCTGATCGACGACGAGAAGGTCTTCGCACTGTTCATGGTGCGCGGCACACCGCAGAACGAAAGCATCCTGCCTATCATTGCGACGGAAAAGGTGCCGCTGATTGCGCCGCTGACAGGCGCGATCACGCTGCACCGCCCGGTCAACCGCTACGTGTTCAACGTGCGCGCCAAATACCAGGATGAAGTCGCGCGCGCCATCAACCATCTGTCGACGTCGGGCATGACGCGCATCGCCATCGTCTACGCGAACGATGGCTTCGGCAAGGACGTCTACGAGGGCTTCAACATTGCCTTGCAGGCCCGTGGCACGCAGCCGGCCGCGTCGGCCAGCTTTGCGCGGCCGATGGGCGATATCACGCAGCAGGTCGCGACAGTGAACAAGGCCGAGCCGCAGGCGGTGCTGGTGATCGGTTCGGGTTCGGAAGCGGCGCGCGTGATCCGCGACATGCGCAAGGCGGGCAGCCAGGCGCAGTTCGTGACGCTCTCGAACAACGCCGCCGACTCGTTCATCAAGGAGCTTGGCGAAGATGCGCGCGGGCTCATCATCACACAGGTCGTTCCCGGCACGAACTCGAGCCAGATGACGCTGGCCAGCGAATACCGCAGCCTGGCGCGGCAGCAGGGCGTGGTGCTGACCAACGCCGGCATGGAAGGCTTCATGTCCGCCAAGGTGCTCGTGGAAGGCCTGCGCCGAGCGGGGCCGGACCTGACCCGCGAGCGCCTGGTCACGGCGCTGGAGAACCTGCGCGACTACGACATGGGCGGCATTCTGATCAGCTACAGCCCGACCCGCCACACCGGGTCATCGTTCGTCGAGATGTCGATCGTCTCGTCGACGGGCAAGCTGATCCGCTGACCCCCCCCAGGGCCGGATGGCAGGGCGTACCCATTTCTGCGTGGTGCTTCGCCCTGCCGTATCGGCCGCGCCGGACAAGGCGGTTCGCGCTGCCAGATCACACAAAGCGTACCCAATTCTGCGTACGCTCAAACCCGCCGGCGGCCGTAGTGCTCATGCAGGCAATCGATCATCGCCGCCGCCGCGGCCGAGTCGCCACGCTCGCGTAGCCGCACCAGGCAGATGTCCCTGACCAGCGACGGCATCTGCAGCGGCCGGACCGCCAGGCCGTCCCGCTGGAACTGGAACAGCGCCAGCGACGGCACCACGCTCACGCCCAGGCCGGCCTGCACCAGCGCGGCGACCGTGGCCAGGTGCTCCACTTCCATCACGCTGCTGAGCTTGAGCGGATGCAGCGCGGCGTCCAGGTGCTGGCGCACGCTGCTGGTCCGCGAAAGATGGATGAACGGCTGGCCGGCCAGCATCTGCGGCGTGATGCGGCGCTTGCGCGCGAGTGCGTGCGTGGTCGGGCAGACCAGGTGGAAGGTGTCGTGCACCAGGGGCTCGACACGCAGGTCATCGTCCTGGGCGGGCGCGGGCGCCAGCGCAAAGTCGGCGCGCCCGCGCCGTACCAGGTCGATGCAGCCATCGGCGAGCTGGTCGAACAACTCCAGTGCAATGCCCGGATAACGCTGCCGGAACGCGGCCAGCAACGGCGGCAGGTCCCCGCCCGCGATCGAAGGCAGTGCCGCGATGCTGACGCGGCCCTTGCGGCGCTCGGCGTGGGCCCGCAGGTCCTCGAAGGCGGCCTCGAAATCGGCGAGCAGGCGCCGCGCGGTTTCCTCGAAACGCACGCCGTCGGCGCTCAGTTCGACGTGCCGCGTGGTGCGTTCGAACAGGCGGCTGCCGGCCTGTTCCTCAAGGGTCTGGACCAGCGCGCTGAACGCCGACTGCGACAGGTGGCACGCCCGCGCGGCGCGCGTGAAGTTGCGGTGGGTGGCAAGCGCCACGAAGGCGCGCAGGTGTTTGACGGAAAGGTTCATGCCGGCCCGGCGAATTCATCGGGAGATTCGCTAGATTAATCTAAATAATCCGTTTTTTGGTTGACTGATCCGCACCTAGAATGAGCTGGAACACCGACCAACCCGCCCAAGACACCATGACCGCTCCCTTGCTGATCGGCTCCGGCGCCGGCTTTTCCGGCGATCGCACCGATGCCGCGCTGCCCGTCGTGCGCACCCTGATCGCCGCAGGCGGGCCGGCCGCGCTGATCTTCGAGACCCTGGCCGAACGCACGCTGGCGCTCGCGCAACTGGCCCGGCGCAACGACCCTGCGGCCGGCTACGAGCCGCTGCTCGACGCGCTGCTGACGCCCGTGCTCGGCCTCTGCCTGGCCAACGGCATTCCGATCATCGGCAACTTCGGCGCCGCCAACCCGCGCGGCGCGGCAGCCCGTGTGCGGGAGCTTGCCCAGCAGCTGGGACTGCCGGCACCGCGCGTGGCGGTGGTGGAGGGCGATGACCTCTCGCATGACGCCGGCCGCGCGCTGCTGCGCGATATCGTCGGCCCGGCCTTTCCCGAAGCGCGCTTCGTCTGCGCCAACGCCTACATCGGCGCACGCGGCATTGCCGACGCGCTGCAGGCCGGCGCACAGGTCGTGGTCTGCGGCCGCGTGGCGGATCCCGCGCTCGCCGTGGGCCCGGCCATGGCGCATTTCGGCTGGTCCTGGCAGGACTGGGACCGCCTGGCTGCGGCGACCATGGCAGGACATCTGCTCGAGTGCGGCGCGCAAGTCACCGGCGGCTACTTCGCTGATCCCGGCATGAAGGACGTGCCGGATGTCCATGCAGTCGGCTTTCCGATCGCGCAGCTCGACGAGACCGGCGGCATCGAGATCTTCAAGGCGGCGGGCACGGGCGGCTGTGTCGACCTCCGCACGGTCAAGGAGCAACTGCTGTACGAGGTCCACAATCCTGCCGCGTACCTGACGCCCGATGTCGTGGCCGACATCAGCGAGGTCACCGTGGCGCAGCTCGGGCCGGATCGCGTGGCGGTGCGCAACGTGCGCGGCCATGCGCGGCCGGAACAGCTCAAGGCCAACCTCTTTTTCCATGGCGGCTGGATGGCGGAAGGCGAGATCTCCTACGCCGGCCCCAATGCCGCCGCGCGCGCGCGCCTGGCGGCCGATATCTTGCGCAAGCGCATGGCGCTGCTCGGGCATGACGTGCCAATCCGCTTCGACCTGATCGGTGTGCTCAGCGTGCTCGCCGACGATGCGGGCCGGATGCTCGCGCAGCCCGTACCGCACGAAGCCGCTGCCGAAGACGTGCGCCTGCGCGCCGCGCTGTCGCACGAGGATGCAGCAGTCGCCCAGGCGCTGCTGCGCGAGGTCAACGCGCTGTACACGTGCGGGCCCGCGGGCGGCGGTGGCGTACGCACCGCGCAGCGCGCCCGCCTCAACGCCATGTCCTGCCTGGTCCCGCGTGATGCGGTGACGCCGGGCCATACCTTCATCGACTGAGCGGAGCCCCGACATGACCGCCACCGCAATGCTCTACCAGTTCGCCCATGGCCGCACCGGCGACAAGGGCAACCGTTCCAACATCAGCGTGATCGCCTACGACGCGCGCGACTTCGCGCACCTCGTCGAGCATGTCACCGAAGACGCCGTGCGCGCGCTGTTCCGCGACCGCCAGCCGACCGCCGTCGCACGCTACCTGGTGCCGTCGCTGCATGCGATGAACTTCGTGATCGACGGCGTGCTCGACGGCGGCGTCAACGATGCGCTGAACCTCGACGCACACGGCAAGGCGCTGTCGTTCCGCGTGCTGCAGTTGTCGATCCCGTTGCCGCCGCGACTGCTTGCTGCGGGCGCGTAAACACACATTTGCACACGTTTGCCGGTTTCACCATCAATAAGACCCTTCAACAGGAGACATCCATGCCTGGAATCCACAGGATCCTGACCGCCGCCGTATTCGCCCTGACCGCGCTGCCCGCGGCCCAGGCCTTCGCCGAGTACCCCGACAAGCCGATCCGTTTCGTGGTGCCGTTTGCCGCCGGCAGCGCCACCGACCAGCTCGCCCGCGCGGTCGGGCAGGCCGTAACCGTGGACAGCAAGGTCACCGTGGTGGTCGACAACAAGCCAGGCGCAAACGGCTTCATTGCCGCCAGCGACGTCGCCAAGGCCAGCCCCGACGGCTACACCGTGCTCATCACCACCAACACCACGCACGCCGCCAACGAGCATCTGTTCCGCAAGCTGCCGTACGACCCGGTCAAGGACTACACGCCCGTTACCGCGCTCGGCCGCGGCGGCCAGATCATGGTCGTGAACCCGCAGGTGCCGGCGAAGACGGTGGGCGAGTTCATCGCGCTGGCAAAGAAACAGCCGGGCAAGCTCAGCTTCGGCAGCGGCAGTTCGTCGTCGCGCATCGCGGGCGAACTGTTCCAGCAGATGGCGCATGTCGAACTGCTGCACGTGCCCTACAAGAGCAACCCGCTGGCCGTGACCGACCTGCTTGGCAACCAGATCCAGATGATGATCACCGACACCGCGACCGGCCTGCCGCAGGTTAAAAGCGGCAAGCTGCGCGCGCTCGGCGTGTCCGGCAAGACCCGCTCGCCGCTGGCGCCCGATGTGCCGACCATCGACGAGGCAGGCGTCAAGGGCTATGAGATGAGCTATTGGTTCGCGGCATACGCGCCGGCGGGTACGCCGCCGGCGGTGGTAAACAAGCTCAACGCCATGCTGGTGAAGGCCGCGCGCAGCGACACGGCGGCGAGCTTCTATCAGGGCACCGGCACCGAAGTGTTTACAAGCACGCCCGCCGAACTGGCCCGCTTCCAGCAGCAGGAATCGGCAAAATGGGGCCGCATCATCAAGGCCGCGAATATCCAGCCTGAATAGGCCGGAGCCGCAATTGCGCTTGCAACGGGGCCGACGGCCCCGTTTTTCTTACGCAGAAGTAGGTACGCTTTTGCCTTCGGGCTTACCGCTAGCCCTTGTCACGCCTTAAGATACGCGTTCGCCCGACTGACACGATGCTCTTTCGCGCCAGACCGGTCATTCCAGCCGCTTGCGTCCAGAACGCGAATCGAAAAACAGGAACGTGACATGAAGCTGCCGAATGCATTGACCCCTCGACTTGCCGGCTCTCTGATGGCTGCGGCCGTCCTCGCCGGCATGGTAATGCCGCAAGCGGTGCCCACCGCGCACGCGGCACCACCTGCGCAGGTCAAGACCCAGGCGCCCGGCTTCTACCGCATGATGGTCGGCCAGTTCGAGGTGACGGCGCTGTACGACGGCTACATCGACCTCGATCCGAAGCTCTTCAAGTACACGAGCGCCCGTGAAGTGCAGCGGTTGCTCGCGCGCATGTTCGTGGCCTCGACGCCCGGCATGCAGACCGCCGTCAACGCGTATCTGGTCAACACCGGCAGCAACCTCGTACTCGTCGATGCCGGCACGGCTAGCTGCTTCGGCCCGACGCTGGGCCAGGTCGTCAACAACCTGCGCGCGGCGGGCTACGAGCCGGCACAGGTCGATACCGTGCTGCTTACGCACCTGCACGGCGACCATGCGTGCGGACTCGCCTCCAACGGCCAGGCGGTGTTCCCCAACGCCACCGTTTACGTCGACAAGTCGGATGCCAACTACTGGCTCAGCGAGGCCAATGCCGCTGCCGCCCCTAAAGACAGCCAGGCGCTGTTCGGCATGGCGCGCGATGCCGTGGCGCCGTACCAGGCCGCCAACCGCTTCCGCACCTTCGATGCGGTCACCGGCGCGGAGCCCGTACCCGGGGTTCGTACCGTGGCAGCCTATGGCCACACGCCGGGCCACACCGGCTACCTGTTCACCTCGGGCAAGACCAGCCTGTTGTTGTGGGGAGATATCGTCCACAACCATGCCGTGCAGTTCCGCCGCCCGTCGGTGTCGATGGAGTTCGATGTCGACAGCCACGCCGCGGCCATCACGCGCAGCCGGATCTTTGCCGATGCGGCGAAGGGCAGGTTGTGGGTGGGCGGTGCGCACCTGCCGTTCCCGGGCCTTGGGCACGTGCGGCGGGAGACGGCTGGGTATGAGTGGGTACCGGTCGAATACGGGCCGGTCCGCGAGGATCTGCTGGCGCCGAAAAACTAGTTCAGGTTCGTGATGTAGCTCGCCAGGTTGCGGATATCGTCGTCGCTCAGGTTGCGCGAGACGCTGGTCATGTTGCCCGCATCGTTGGTGCGGCGCTTGGCCCGGAAGTCTTCGAGCTGCTTCACGATATAGGCGTACTGCTGTCCCGCAACCGCGGGATCTCGAGGATGTCCTGTGTGAATGGATTGCCCTGGGCGTCATTGACCACCACGCCGGTCATGGTCTCGGCCAGGAAGGCCGTCAGGTTGGGTGCCTTGACGCGCTCGAGGTCACCGTCCGTAGCCGTCTGCGCGTTGCCGGCAAAAGCCTGCCGCTCGATCGTGAAGCCTGGCAGCGGTGTAGGCGCGACGACCGTTACCTCGCGCAGATTGCGGACCTGGTCAGCGGCGGCTTCGCCGGCAGCCTGCTGCGCCGCCGCAGATCCGGGCGCGGACAGTGCCAGCGCGCTCAGGCAGGGCACCACCCGGAGAGGACGAGTGCGGCAACGGCGTCGGGCCATGGGGTCCCCTTGTTGCGCTGCGTCGCGCAGGCACGGTCGCGGATGACTTCGAGTGGCGCAAATGCTACCTAATCTAGTCCAGCGGTCCGGTACTGCCAAGCTGCAACGGCGGCCTGTCCGCCACTATCCGCAATTTTTGCCTAGAGTTTTCAAGTGGCCCTGGGGTTGCGCCCGGCGTTGCCTACTCCGAAATTCCCCGAATCCCGAACCAGCAGGAGCCGCCCATGCCGATCACCGAACCTGTCGCCGACCCCGGCCGCCGCCGCCGCCTGCTCGGCGCCGGCGCCATTGCCATGCTGACGCTGGCCGTGCCGGGCCTTGGCGCATGCGCGCAGGGCGGCGGCACCGGCAGTCGTGGCAGCGGCCAGCCGGTGAAGATCGGCGTGATTGGCTCGGGCCGGATCGGGGGAACCATCGGTGGCCTGTGGGTGAAATCGGGCCATCCGGTGCTGTTTTCCTCGCGGCATCCCGAGTCGCTGAAAGGACTGGTCGACGAACTCGGGCCGCTGGCGCGCGCGGGAACGGTGGCCGATGCCATCGCGTTCTCGGACGTGCTGTTCCTCGCCACGCCCTACAACGCGCTGCCGCAACTGAGCGAGGAGAACGCGGGCGCGTGGAAAGGCAAGATCGTGCTGGATGCGACCAATGCGATTGCACAGCGCGACGGCGCCATCGCCGACGAGGCGCAGCGCAATGGCATTGGCATTACCACGGGCAAGTACCTGGCTGGCGCGCGCGTGGTGCGCGCGTTCAACTTCATGGGGGCGACGAACTTCGCCAAAGAACACCATCGCCAGGGCGATCGTGTTGCCGTGCCGATTGCCGGCGACGACGCGGCCGCGTTGCGCGTGGCGGAGCAGCTCGTGCGTGATGCGGGGTTTGAACCGGTCGTGGTGGGGCCGCTGGCCAGCGCGGACAGATTCGCGCCTGGCGGGCCGCTGTTCCGGCAGATCGGAAGCGTGGAGGAAATGCGCAGGAAGATGGGCGCGCAGTAGAACGGCGTGAGGGCGTTGATTGCCCGGGCGCCAGCAGGCTCAGGGCCGGCGGCGCTCCATGGCCACCATCGACGGCGTGAAACCGAGCTGGCCGAAGAATGCCGCTTCGGACGAGCGCGCGGCGCGCAGTACCCAGATGATGTCGGGATCGTTGCCCATGACCTGGCGCACCAGCGCCCGGCCGATACCCTGCCTGCGGTAGTTCGGGGCCACCACGATCATCGACAGGAAGCCATCGGAAACGTCGTCGCACAGCGCGCGTGCAAAGCCGATGACTTCACCCTTGTCCACGGCCACCACCACGCGCTGCGAATTGGCGACCAGGCGTGCAAAGCGTTCGGCGCTGCCTACGCGGTTGTTCCAGCCGTTGGCGATCAGTAGTTGCCGGGCAGCCTCGATGTCTCCAGGCAACACATTACGGATTTCCATCGGCGGCTCCCCTAGCAAAAGCGTGTACGGCCCTCGCCGCCCCACTGCCGGGGGGTGCCGCGAGTCGAGTACGGCACGGGAAGCCCGGCCGCGCAATTGGCGGAGTTTAGCGAGCAGGGGCACACACGTCAATTTGCCGCCGCACATACGCGGCGCCGACGCAGCAAGCACGCCGCTCGCGCTGCAGCGCGGTATGATGGCTTCCATGAACGCCCCGATCTTCTCTTCTGCCCACCCGGCCGATCAGCTGGCCGAATTCTCCGATGCCGACGCTGCGCTGGCGCGCATCAAGGAGATCTACAGCGCTTCGGTCAGCGCCGTGCGCGCGCGCTTCGACGCGTTCGCCAGCGGCAAGCCGCTGCCCTCGGCGGCCCATGCGTGCTACCCGTACCTGGGCATTTCCGTGAACATCGAAACCATGGTGACCGACAGCCGGCCGTCATGGGGTACGGTGGCTTATCCCGGCGTCTATGGCACCACGGTGACGCGCCCCGACCTGCTCGCCGATTACTACCGCGACCAGATCGAACGGCTGATGCGCTATCACCGCGTGCCCGTGGTGGTGGGCCTGAGCCGCCGGCCGATCCCGCTGCCGTTCGTGATCGAAGCTTCCACGACCGACATCAGCTACACCCAGGCGCGCGAACTCGAAGTGTCCTTCGTGCTGCCGGAGCTGAGCCGCATCGACGATTCCATTGCCAACGGCACCTACGAACCGGTGCCCGGCGAGGCGTGGCCGCTGTCGCTGTTCCCTGCCGAGCGCGTGGACCTCGCGCTGCAGCGCCTGTACCACTACACGGGCACCGCGCCACAGCATTTCCAGCGCTTCGTGCTGTTCACGAACTACCAGCGTTACGTCGATGAATTCATCGCGCTTGGCCGTTCGCTGATGGCCAGCAGCGACGGTGGCGGCTACACGCGCTTCGTCGAACCCGGCGACGTCATGCAGGAGCTTGGCGGCGCCGAGCCCGACGACGCCGCGCGCCCGCGCGCGCTGCCGCAGATGCCGGCCTACCACCTCGTGCGCGAGGACAAGCTCGGCGTGACGCTGGTGAACATCGGCGTGGGTCCGTCCAATGCCAAGACCATGACCGACCACCTGGCCGTGCTGCGTCCGCACTGCTGGCTCATGATCGGCCATTGCGGCGGCTTGCGGCGCTCGCAGCAGCTTGGCGACTACGTGCTCGCCCATGCGTATGTGCGAGACGACCACGTGCTCGACCACGACCTGCCGCCGTGGGTCCCCGTGCCGCCGATCGCGGAAATCCAGGTGGCGCTGCAGGAAGCGGTGGCACGCGTGACGGGCCTGTCGGGTGGCGAGATGAAGACGCGCATGCGCACGGGCACGGTGGTCTCCACCGACGACCGCAACTGGGAGCTGAAATCCAAGGCACTGTACGCGCGCTTCAACCAGTCGCGCGCGATTGCGATCGACATGGAAAGCGCGACCGTGGCGGCCAACGGCTTCCGCCTGCGCGTGCCATATGGCACGCTGCTGTGCGTCTCGGACAAGCCGTTGCACGGCGAACTCAAGCTTCGCGGCATGGCCAATGCGTTCTATCGCCAGCGCGTCAGCCAGCACATGACCATCGGCCTCGAAGCGGTGCGCATCCTGCGCGAGAACGGTGTCGAGCAACTGCATTCGCGCAAGCTGCGCAGCTTCGACGAGCCCGCGTTCCGGTGAATGACTGGCCGGACAGTCCGGCCAGTGGCTTCGCAAAAAGAAAAAGGCCAGCGCCCAAAGCGCTGGCCTTTTTCGTCAGGGCAAGATCCGGTCAGAACCGGTAGCCTACACCCATGCTGAACAGCCACGGATCCAGATTGACCTTGGAGATCTTCTCGCCGCCGGCCTTCACGTCGCTGCTGAGCCAGACCTTCTTGATATCGGCGTTCAGGAACCAGTTCTTGGTCAGCTTGTAGTCCATGCCGATCTGCAGCGCCGGTGCCACGCTCCAGCTGTCGAGCTGCAGCGTATTGTTGGCGATGTCGGCGCCCCAGATGCGCGTGAAGTTCAGGCCGGCGCCCACGTACGGACGGAAGGTGCCTTCCGGCAGGAAGTGGTACTGCACGAGCAGCGTGGGCGGCAGGTGCTTGAAGGTGCCGATGCGGTTGCCGTTCAGGTAGACGTCCTGCTTCTGCGGCACGGTCAGCACCAGTTCGGCAGCGATATTGCGCGTGAAGAAGTAGGTGACGTCGAGCTCGGGAATCCACTTGTTGTTGACCGTAATGGCATCCGACGGCACGCCCAGCGCGGGAATGGCATCGGACTTGTCGGCCATGTCGAGGTACGTGGCGCGCAGCCGCACCATCCAGTTGCCCTGGGTCTCGCCGTCGGCGGCGAAGGCGGGCGTGGAGACGGCGCCGAACATGGCAAACGCGGCGATGGCAGTGCAGGTGACCCGGGTCAGGAGAGAGAGCTTGTTCATGGTTTCTTGCTTTGGTCTGGTAGTAAATCGCCGCCAGTTTGGCCGACCAGCCATGCCAGGACATTGACCGCGGACAAGGCCGACCCTATCGCGTGTAGGGTCGTCGCGATGGCGCCACAGCCGCCTTGCGCGCGCAGACGGCATCGGCCACGCGCGGCCGCGCCTTCTAAACACATGCGGATTTATTCGTGGCGCGGCCGCACGGGCCGCCTTAACCTTTGCCTCATCGTCGCTTCATGGCCACCGTGGCGGCCGGTTCCAGGCATGTCGTGGGCGTCCGCCAGGACGTCTTTCCGGGTGTGCCCCGTGGGGGCGGGGCACACCGGTTTTCTCTTTCATGGCGCCATCGACGGCGCGGCCGGCGCACCGCCCGTTCCCGCTTCTTCGCATACCTTCCTGTCCGTTCCCCCTGCTTCCGACCTGTTGCGCCGGCCATCGCCTGCGGGATTGCCCTCTGATCCAAAGGGATGGGATATCCCCCGTCTCCGGTGGTGGTTGATCGTGCGAAGGACACCGGTGGCCGGCGCAGCCTCTGCCAAAGGATGAGATTCCCCATCTATGTGCGCCAGCGCTCAGCCGTCTGGCCGGTACTGTCCCGCCGCCGTTCCGCATAGGCTGGTAGCGCGGGAAAAAGCAGATGACTCAGGGGGGAACCATCATGAAGGCAAGAACTTGGCTTGGCGGGCTCGTATGCGCGGCGGCGACATTCCTCGTGGCGGCGTGCGGAGGCGGAGGAGGGGGATCGAACTCGACGCCGGCCGCGGCGCCGACCGTGAACTACGCAGCAAAACTGAACATCACCACCGCCGAGGTCGGCGTTGGCCGGACGATCACGATCAGTGCCGTTGCTGTCGACAGCAACGGCAACGATGTCACGTCATCGACAAGCTTTGCCTGGACGTCCGTGGATAACGCCGTGGCGTCCGTTGTCGGCAGCACCGCGACGGTCGGCAATGCGGTGGTCACCGGCGTCAATACCGGTACGACCAAGGTGCAGGTCGTGGCCACCGTCAAGGCCGCCGACAATTCGACCGTGCAACTGCCTGCCCAGGCCGCGACCATCACGGTGGTCCCGGCATCGGCTACGACTTACAGCCTGTCGGTGCCTAACACCTCATTGTCGATGACCGATGGCCAGACGCTTCCGGTCAAGGTATCGCTGGTCGACAACAACGGCAACGACGTGTCCGCCAATGGCAGCGGTTGGGCCTGGGCCAGCAGCGGCCCAGCGGTGCAGGTCACGGCGAACCTGAACAGCGCTTCGCTGAAAGCCACGAACAGCTCGACCACGGCAGCGGCCACGGCCGATGTGTCGGTGTCGGTAACGGCGCCCGATGGCCGCGTGCTCGGCGGCGTGATCTTCGTTACCGTGCAGAAGAACGGCAGCGCCACGTACCGCGTGGTGACGACGCAGAACGGCGACCCGGTCAACGCACTGCAGGTCCTCAGCACCTATCCGGCCAAGTTCACCGCCCGCGTGCTGCGCAACGACGATCAGGACGTGACCGCGGACTTCGACGGTACCTGGACGTATGCCGCGACGTCGCCGACGCTGTCGGCTGCCGAAGCTGCGGGTACGCATGACGTGACCGTCAGCACCAGCCTTGCCAAGGGCGCCGGCCCGACTCAGGGCACGCTAACGGTGACGGCGGCCAGTACCAAGCTGGCAGCCAAGCCGACCGCTACCCTCAACGTGGTGGAGAACCCCGAGTGGACGCTGATGCCGGATGTCCAGCAACCGCTCGTGCTGACGATGATCGGCATCCCCATTCCGGTGACCGTGGGCCTGAAGAACTTTGGCAATGACACGCCTTCGAGCGCATGCACGGGCTGGACCTGGACTTCGACCGGTCCGGTGCTGCTGGGCGGCTCCGGCGTCGGGCCGAACCAGCAGATCGTGACAGGGACGGCCACCGGCGATTTCACGCTGACGGTGAGCTGCACCAACGTCGCGAATAATCAGCTGATGACGCTGAAGCTGGTGGGCACGGTCAAGTAACAAGTAACAAGCAAAACCACATAATCCCGCAGCAAGGAACGCCCTCCTCAGGAGGGCGTTCTGCATTTGCGGTGCCGGTGACGGAGAAGGGCGGACGACGAGCGTACCCATTTCTGCGTGATCGCCGGCGACCATCCGCACATGACTTCCGCACGCTTCTCAACGCCCGTTTCTTGCTTGGCCGAGCGGCCAAAGGCAAGGGTGGCAGCTTGGGCGAAATAGCAAAGCGTACCCGTTTCTGCGTGCATGGACGCCATGCGGGGAGTGCCCTTCGCGAGCCTGCCGGGGCGTGCAAATTGCGGCCAATCGGCCAAGACATATCGCGTGGAACGGCCGCTACGGACGTGACAACGCCACGGAGCGTACCCGTTTCTGCGTAGAAATTCGAAGGGGAAAAGCGGGCGTCCGAGCGCGGGAATCAGCGCTTGCGCACCAGCTGGATGACCTGTTCGGCGGGTTTGTCCGGCGTGCCCGCAGCACCGGTGGTGTTGGAAGCGCAGGTATTGCAGCCGCCGTCGTCGCAGCCGCTGGCGCAGCCGGCCGCGGCCTGTGGCGCCAGCCAGCGCACCATGCGCGCGCGCCAGCCGATGGCGGACTGGCCGCCAAGGCGCGCGGCCAGTCCGGCCTTGATGCGCTCGCGCGTGCGCGGCGCGTAGCGCGATGCCACCGACACCGCGCATGCCAGCACGATCAGCGGGACCAGCAGGGTTTCGACGGCGTGGTAGAGGCTCATGGCGTCAGCTGAACATCAGGGCGACACGGTAGGTGATGAACGCGGCCAGGTAGCCCAGGCCCGCCAGATAGGCTGCCGAAGCGGCCATCACCTTCCACGAGTTGGTTTCGCGACGGATCACCGCCAGCGTGGAAATGCACTGCGGCGCGAACACGTACCAGGCCAGCAGCGACAGCGCCGTGGCCAGCGACCACTGCTGCGCGATCATCGGGGCCAACTGCGCGGCCACCACGTCGTCGCTGCCCGACAGCGCATAGACCGTCGCCAGCGCGCCCACGGCCACTTCACGCGCGGCCAGGCCCGGCACCAGCGCAATGCAGATCTGCCAGTTGAAGCCCACCGGCGCGAACACATGCTCCAGCGCCTTGCCGATCATGCCGGCGAAGCTGTAGTCGATGGCCGGCCCCGTGGCGCCTTCCGGCGGGGCCGGGAAGGTGGCCAGGAACCACAGCAGTACGGTCAGTGCCAGGATCACCTTGCCCACCCGCGCCAGGAAGATCCGGGCACGCTCCCACAGCCCCAGCGCCACGTCGCGCGGGTTCGGGATACGGTACGACGGCAGCTCCATCAGCAGCGGATGGTCGGTGCGGTCGCGGCGGAAGTACTTGAGCGCGTAGGCCACCGCGAGCGCGCTGACGATGCCCGCCACATACAGCGCGAACAGCACCAGCCCCTGCAGGTTGAACAGGCCCATCACCGTGCGTTGCGGGATGAATGCGCCGATCAGCAGCGCGTAGACCGGCAGCCGCGCGGAGCAGGTCATCAGCGGCGCCACCAGGATAGTGGTGAGCCGGTCGCGCGGATCCTGGATGGTACGCGTGGCCATGATGCCCGGAATCGCGCATGCGAAGCTCGACAGCAGCGGAATGAACGAGCGCCCGGAAAGCCCGGCGCCCATCATCAGCCGATCCAGCAGGAACGCCGCGCGCGGCAGGTAGCCGGATTCTTCGAGCGTCAGGATGAACAGGAACAGGATCAGGATCTGCGGCAGGAACACCACCACGCTGCCCAGGCCCGCGATCAGGCCATCGACAAGCAGGCTCTTCAGCATGCCGTCGGGCATATGCGTGCCGACGATCTCGCCGAACCAGTGCACGCCTGCCTCGATACCGTCCATCAGCGGCGCGGCCCATGAAAACACGGCCTGGAACATCAGGAACAGCAGCACGGCCAGCAGCAGCAGGCCCAGCACCGGATGCAGCACGATGCTGTCGAGCCGGTCATCGAGCGCCGCCGTGCGCGCGGGCATCATCACTGCTGCCTGCAGCAGCCGGTTGACCTCCGCATGCACTTCCAGGTCATCGGCCGGCGGCAGTGCCGGCGGAGCGGGCGGCAGGGCGCCGTCGAGCACGCTGAGCAAGGCCGCCGCGCCTTCGTGCTTGATCGCCACGGTCTGCACGACCGGCACGCCGAGCGCCGCCGCGAGCTTGTCGCGGTCGATATGGATGCCGCGCTTGGCGGCCGCATCGCTCATATTGAGCACCACCACCATGGGCAGCCCCAGGCGGCGCAACTCCAGCACGAAGCGCAGGTGCAGGCGCAGGTTGGTGGCATCCACCACGGAGACCAGCAGGTCGGGCTTCGCCTCGCCGGGGCGCTTGCCCATGCAGATGTCGCGCGTGATGGCTTCGTCGAGGCTCGCCGCGTGCAGGCTGTATGCGCCCGGGAGGTCGAGGATGCGGATCTGCCGGCCGGCCGGCGAGACGAAGAAGCCTTCCTTGCGCTCCACCGTCACGCCGGCATAGTTCGCCACCTTCTGGCGGCTACCGGTCAGGCGGTTGAACAGCGCGGTCTTGCCGCAGTTGGGGTTGCCCACCAGCGCAATGCGCAAGGCGGTGGAAGAAGGAGCTGCAGACATATTCGGGGGAGAACTCAGGCGGTGCGTTGCGCCGCCCTGGTATCAGGCTGGCCGGCGGATTCACTGGCCGGCGCGATGCTGGTCACGGTGGCGCTGACGACTTCGACGCCGATGCGCGCGGCCTCCGAGCGGCGCAGGGCAAAGCGCGTGAAGCCCACCTGGGCCACGAGCGGATCCATGCCGAAGGGGCCGAAGGCGATCACCTGCACCGCCTCGCCAGGAACGAAGCCCAGTTCGCGCAGGCGGCGCGCAACGGGGTCATTCGGCGCGGCATCGTCCACCGATTGCACAACGGCGGGCGTGCGCCGTGGAAGTTCAGACAAGCGCATCATGCTTCCAGTCCGAAGGCGTGCCTGCAGCCGCACGGACAGCAAGATCGCGCCAGGGTACGTAAATGAAAATCGTTTTCATTGTATCTCAACTCAGCCATGGTGTCGGCGCCGATGCGCCGGCAACGTGCGCCTGCGGAGGTCTGCGGTCCACATTGCGGCAGGCAATGTAGAAAAGCTGTGATGTTACCCAAGGCAGGCCGCGCCGGCATACCCGTATCCCAGCCAGACGCGTGCCTCCGCCCGAGCGGACGCGGTCGAACTGGCGCAGTAAACGTCTCTTTGGCGGACAAGCGCCGCTCTGACCCTGCGGGGCTTGGTGTTTTCCCCTACCCCAAAAGCCTTGGCGATCGTCGCCCGCATGCGCTACGATTCAATCAAATAAAAATTCAATGTAATTATTTATTTGATGTGCGTGAGACAGCGCACGAGCCAGGAGTCAGCCCCATGTCCATACAAGTTATCTTCCGTCAGCGGCGTCGATGAAATGTGGTGATTTCGCGCGTAGCGGATTCGTAGACCTTTTCCAGCTGTTCCAGGCGGCTTGTGATATTGCCGGCATCCGGTTTGGAATCAAATTCCGGTCGGGCTGATTCCAGCAATATCTCGCTGCGCAGTTTTGCGAAGTCCTCGCACACGCGGACACCCTGTTCGGTGGTCACGTAATAAATCCCGGTGCGGGCAGTACCGTATTTGTCGATCAGGCCTGCCTTGAGCAGCTTGCGCAGATCATACTGGATATTCGGGATGTCCTGGCGATTGGTCATTTGCGCCAGGTCGCGAATGGTCTTCGGCCGATCGTGCATGCGGATAATGTGCAGCAGCGTATTTTCCTGCCCGCTCAGGTTAATGCCGGTCACGGCCGCCAGGCATTCGGATTGCCAGCGCAAGAAGGATTGATAAACCCGCATCACGGCATATTCGAGATCGGTGATCTCGACGCCGAAATCGTCCGTGGCCAGATGCCAGCGGTGCTGCTGCGCGGCACGTTCGGATTTTTCGGATTCCTGCTCGGGTTTGGTCATTGTCAGGTAAGCGCCGGAATATGGCGTATTGAATTTCAAGCGATGTAGGCCGCCGCATTATTTTCCATAAGCGGCGTGCGATTTACAAATTTTACTTTGCCGGAGACACGCATGAGAAAAATTCTGAACACGAAGGACTTTGTCCTGGGGACGTTTGCGACGAACTGCTCGGGCGGGATGTCGGTGACGAAGATCGGCGAGCGCTGGGACAACTCGTGGGAGAACAACGCGAAGCTGGCACAGATGCTGGACGAGGCGGGGATCGATTTCATGCTGCCGATCGCGCGCTGGATCGGCTACGGCGGCGAGACGGACTTCCACGGCTCGGTGCTCGAGACGATCACGTGGGCAGCGGCGCTGCTGGCACAGACCAAGAATCTGACGGTGTTCGCGACGATCCACACGGCGTGCAACCACCCGGCGGTGGTCGCGAAGCAGATCGCGACGCTGGACCAGATCGGGCAGGGCCGTGCGGGGTTGAACATCGTGGCGGGCTGGAACCGCCCCGAGTACGAGGCGATGGGCCAGGACCTGGCAGTGAGCCACGACCAGCGCTACGCGTTTGCGGGCGAATGGTTCGACGTGATCAAGCAGATCTGGGAGCGCGACGGTGCGTTCAACTACGACGGCGCGAACTTCAAGCTCAAGGGCATCTATGGTCTGCCCAAGCCGTGGAACGGCGAGCGCCCGCCGATCCTCAACGCAGCGGGTTCGGGCGAGGGCCGCGAGTTCGCGATCAACAACGCGAACTTCCTGTTCACGCCGGCGATTGATCTGGAACGCTCGAAGGTCGAGGTGGCGGAACTGAAGCAGAAGGCGAAGGAAGCGAACAAGCCGGTGAACGTGCTGACGTTCTCGCACGTGGTGTGCCGCCCGACGGAGCAAGAGGCGCGCGACTACCTGCGCCACTTCGCCCAGGACAACGCCGACTGGGCCGCGGTGGACAACCTGGTGGCGCTGCAGTTTGCCAATGCCCAGTCGTTCCCGCACGACCTACTGGCACTGATCCGCGACCGCATGGCAGCGGGCCACGGCGGCTTCCCGCTGGTGGGCACGCCGGAACAAGTGGCCGATGGCATCTGCGCACTGGCCGAAGCCGGCTTCAAGGGCACGACACTGTCGTTCGTGGACTACGTGAAGGAATTCCCGTACTTCCGCGACACGGTGCTGCCGATCCTGGAGGCACGCGGGCTGCGCAAGCCCGGTGGCTCGAAGAATGGGAACTGACAAGATGCCGGCGGCGCTGGAAGTGCTGCAGCAATCGTTCAAGCAGGCGATGCGCGGCTTCGCCGGCGCGGTGAGCGTGGTGACGGTGGCCGATCAGCTGAACGAGTCCGAACGCAGCGGCTTCACCGCAACGTCGGTCTCATCGTTCTCGGCGACGCCGCCGATGGTGGTGGCGTCGATGAAGGCGACGAGTTCGTCGGCGGCGCTGCTGCAGCGTACCCGTCGCTTTGGCGTGAACCTGCTGCGCGAAGAGCAGCAGGCGATCGCGCAGCGCTTCACCGGGTTCGGTGGCGAAGCCGGGATAGAACGTTACGGCAGCGACGCGTGGACGCAGTTGCTGGCCGACGGCGCCCCGGTACTAGCCGATGCAGTGGTGACGATGGACTGCGAAGTCGATGAACTGCTGGAGCGCCACGGCCACTACCTGATCATCGGCCGTGTCCGCGAGATCCGCGTCGCGCAGGAAGCGCCTGCGCCCCTGCTGTACTGGCAAGGCCGCTACACCCGCCTCGCCGAAACCCGCGCCTGCTAATCGCAGCGAGCTCACCACATCCCCAATGTTCCTCCCCTCTCCCGCTTGCGGGAGAGGGGCCGGGGAAGAGGGCCAGCGCCCCAACGAAGTAAAGGGCCACGCCTTCCCCCCGCCCCACACAAAAGACAAGGAAGACATCCCCATGAGCCAAAGCCTCATGCAGTTGGCTGGCGATCTCGCCAGCGGCCAAGTCAAGGTCGTAGACCTGACGCAAACCTTGAGCCCCGACTTCCCGGCCCTGGTCCTGCCACCCGAATTCGGCCAGGTCTGGGCGTTCAAGATGGAACGCATCAGCCAGTACGACGAGAAAGGCCCCGGCTGGTACTGGAACAACTTCTCCTGTGGCGAACACACCGGCACGCACTTCGATGCGCCTGTGCACTGGATCAGCGGCAAGGACCACGCGCAGAACTCGGTCGACACGATCGACGCCAAGAACTTCATCGCCCCGGCGGTCGTGATCGACGCCAGCGGCCCGGTAGCCGAAGACCCCGACTGGACCCTGACCGTGCCTTACCTGCAAGCCTGGGAAGCGAAGCACGGCCCAATCCCCGCCAGCGCCTGGGTCCTGCTGCGCACCGACTGGAGCAAGAAGACCGATCCGCAGGAATTCCTCGGCCTGCGCGAAGACGGCGCCCACACGCCGGGCCCGACGCAGGAAGCGGTCGAGTGGCTGATCCACGAACGCAACGTCCACGGCTTTGGCGTCGAGACGATCAACACCGATGCAGGCCAGTCGTACGCATGGCCGGTGCCGTACCCGTGCCACACGCTGATGCACGGCGCGAACAAGTACGGTCTGCAGTGCCTGAAGAACCTGGACCAGCTGCCGCCGACCGGCGCGGTCATCGTCGCCGCGCCGCTGAAGATCCAGAACGGCTCCGGCAGCCCGTTGCGCGTGCTCGCGCTCGTGGCAGACGCGGCCTGATGACACGTTTCCTAGGGTAAACGCGAGTCCCCATACGAAATCCTTGTCGTCCCAGTCCGTCCTAATCTATGATTTTGGATATATTGAAATCTAAACTATAGGAAGCCAGACGCGGCGCGGTGCGCCGGGCGGTTCCCCGAAAGACCCAAAAGGAAGGGCCATGGCAGAGCGGTCATTTGTCGAAGAAGTGAAGAAGCTGCGCCTCGGCGCTGGCGAAGTGTTCAGCGGCGAGGGCATCCTGGCGGTGACCAAGGCACTGCTGGAGTCCGGCGTGGCCTATGTGGCCGGCTACCAGGGCTCGCCCATCTCGCACCTGATGGACGTGCTCGCCGACGCGCAGGACATCCTGGCCGAGAACGGCATCCGCTTCGAAAACAGCGCGAGCGAAGCCACGGCCGCTGCATCGCTGGCGGCGTCGGTGAACTACCCGCTGCGCGGCGCGGTGACCTTCAAGGCCACCGTTGGCACCAACGTCGCGTCCGACGCACTGGCCAACCTGGCCTCGGGCGGCGTGACCGGTGGCTCGCTGATCATCGTCGGCGAAGACTACGGCGAGGGCTCGTCGATCATGCAGGAGCGCAGCCACGCGTTCGCGATGAAGTCGCAGATGTGGCTGCTCGACCCGCGCCCGAACCTGCCTTGCATCGTGCAGGCCGTGAAGGATGGCTTCGACTTGTCCGAGGCTTCCAACACGCCCGTGATGTTGCAGTTGCGCGTGCGTTCATGCCATGTGCATGGCCAGTTCGTCGCATCCGATAACCGCCGTTCCAAATTCTCGATCCAGGACGCGCTCGAAAACCCCACGCGCGATGTCAGCCGCATCGTGCTGCCGCCGGCGAGCTTCCTGCACGAGCACGAGAAGATCAAGCAGCGCTGGCCTGCTGCCGTGAAGTTCATCGAAGCGCGCAAGCTCAACGAGTTCTTCGATGGCGGTGAGGACAACTTCGCCGACATCGGCATTGCTGTTCAAGGCGGCAGCTACAACACACTGATCCGCGCACTCGAACAACTCGGCCTGGCCGACGTGTTCGGCGAATCGAAGATTCCGCTCTACGTGATGAACGTGGCGTACCCGCTCATCGACAGCGAATGGGAACGCTTCTGCGCGGACAAGCGCGCCGTGCTGGTGCTTGAAGAAGGGCAGCCCAACTTCATCGAGCAGAACGCGGCCAACATCCTGCGCATGGCAGGCACTACCGCCGCGCTGCACGGCAAGGACGTGCTGCCGCTGGCCGGTGAATACAACACCGCTACGGTGATCAAGGGCCTGCGCGCATTCCTGGAGCAGTACGAAAAGATCGAACCGCTGCCGCAGCCCGCGCCCGTTCGCAAGGTGATCCCGCTCGTGCAGGCGATGCCGGACCCGGTAGCCGCCGAAGTGCTGGAGCCGATGGCGCTCGTCGATGAAAGCGTGCATGCGCGTCCGCCGGGCTTCTGCACGGGCTGCCCGGAGCGCCCCATCTTCACCGCGATGAAGCTGGTCGAACGCGAGATCGGCGAACACCACGTGAGCGCCGACATCGGCTGCCATTTGTTCTCGATCCTGCCGCCGTTCAACCTTGGCAACACGACCATGGGCTACGGCCTCGGCAGCGCCAGCGCAGCCGCGCTCAACGCGCCGGCCGGCAAGCGTGCGATTTCCGTGATGGGCGATGGCGGCTTCTGGCACAACGGCCTGACCAGCGGCATCGCCAACGCCGTGTTCAACAAGAGCGACAACCTGACCATCGTTGTCGACAACAGCTACACGTCGGCCACCGGCGGGCAGGACATCCTGTCGTCCACCGCGCAAAACGACACGCGCAGCACCGGCCACGCGATCGAGGACGCGGTGCGTGGCGTAGGCGTCAAGTGGGTTCGCACGGTTCGCCGCACTTACGACCTCAAGTCGATGAAGGCGACGCTCAAGGAAGCGCTGACCACCGGCACCAAGGGACCCAAGGTGCTGATCGCGCAGAGCGAATGCATGCTGAACAAGCAGCGCCGCGAAAAGCCGAAGGTCCGCAAGGCTATCGCCGATGGCAAGCGCGTAGTGCGCGAGCGCTTTGGCGTGGATTCGGATACCTGCACCGGCGACCACTCGTGCATCCGACTGTCTGGCTGCCCGTCGCTCTCCATCAAGCCGAACCCCGACGCGCTGCGTACCGACCCGGTCGCGTCCGTGCTCGACAGTTGCGTGGGCTGTGGCCTGTGCGGCGAGGTCTCGCACGCCGCCGTGCTTTGCCCGTCGTTCTACCGCGCGCAGATCGTCAGCAACCCGACCCGCTGGGACAAGCTGCGCCAGCGCCTGCGCGACGCCGTTATCGGCTTCCTGCAACAGCGCGACGCTGTCCGCCGCGCACGCTACGCACTCTGAACCTGGAAGGCCCGAACATGATCAACGCAAAACCCATTAAGGTCGCCATCCTCGCCATGGGCGGTGAAGGCGGCGGCGTGCTGGCCGACTGGATCGTCGACCTCGGCGAGCACAACGGCTATATCGCCCAGACCACCTCGGTGCCGGGCGTGGCCCAGCGCACCGGCGCCACGATCTACTACGTCGAGCTGTTCCCGCGCGAAATCGCCGAGCGTGCCGGCCGCACGCCGGTGCTCGCACTGATGCCGACGCCGGGCGATGTCGATGTGGTGCTCGCTTCCGAATTGATGGAAGCCGGCCGTGCCGTGCAGCGCGGGCTCGTCACGCCGGACCGCACCACGCTGGTGTCGTCGACGCACCGCGTGTACTCGATCGCCGAGAAATCGGCGATGGGCGACGGCCGCGTCGACAGCAAAGAACTGATCGCTCATGCAACCAAGGCGTCCAAGCGCTACGTGCGCTTCGACATGGCGCAGGAAGCCGAAGCCAACGGCAGCGTAATCAGCGCAGTGCTGTTCGGCGCGCTCGCCGGGACCGGCGTGCTGCCGTTCAGCCGCGCGCAGTTCGAAGCCACGATCGAACGCGGCGGCGTCGGCGTCAAGCCGAGCCTGCGCGCATTCGGCGCTGCGTTCACAAAGACCGAATCGGGCGATGTGCCGGCCGATTCGCCGAAGGGCGCGCCGCTTGTGCAGCCTAAGGATGCAGCAGTCGCTAAGGTTCTCGGCCGCGTCCGCGCGGAGCAGCCTGCCGAGATCGAACAGATCGTGATCGAAGGCGTGCGCCGCATGATCGACTACCAGGACGTGGCCTACGCCGGCCTGTACCTGGACCGACTGGCTGCCGTGCGCCGTGCTCTGCCGCAGGCGGACACCATGCTGCTGCGCGAGACCGCACGCCACCTGGCGCTGTGGATGTCGTACGAAGACACCATCCGCGTAGCCGATCTCAAGATCCGCGGCACGCGCTTCGAACGCGTGCGTGGCGAAGTACGCGCAGCCGACAACCAGTTGCTGGCTATCAACGAGTTCATGCACCCGCGCCTTGAAGAAATCTGCGAGACGCTGCCCACAGGGCTAGGCCGATGGCTTGCCAAGCCGCATTTCGTCCATCACTTCGTGCGCCGCTTCACCAAGGCGGGTCGCGTGGTCACCACGAGTTCGCTGCGCGGCTACCTGATGCTGTGGACCGTTGCGCGCCTGCGCGCCATCCGCCGTAGCACGCTGCGCTACGCGCTCGAAACCGAGCGCATCGAAGGCTGGCTGCGCCAGGTGCTCGATGCCGCGCGCATCAACCCGGCGCTCGCGCTGGAAGTGGTGCAGTGCCAGCGGCTGGTCAAGGGCTACAGCGACACGCATGTGCGCGGCCTGACCAACTACCAGACGCTGATGAGCGCCGTGGTGCGCGCTGGCGCGCATCTGGCGCCAGCCACGCTGCGCGAACTGCGCGAAGCCGCGCTCGCCGACGAGCACGGCAACAAGCTGCGCGCACTGCTGGCGCAACACGCGCTCGCCTGAACCGACCGTTGGATTTCCCGTCATGAGCAAGACCGTCTTTGAACGCCAGCACCGCATCCGCTTCTCGGAGTGCGACCCCGCCGGCATCGTGTTCTACCCGCAGTACTTCGTGATGTTCAACAACCTGATGGAAGCATGGATCGACGACATGCTGCCCGAAGGATTCGAGGGCCTGATCGTGCAGCGCCGCACCGGCATGCCGACGGTCCGTCTGGAAGCGGATTTTCGCGCGATCAGCCGCATGGGCGATGACGTCACGCTGTCGCTCGATGTGATGCGTCTGGGCACCAAGTCGATCACCCTCGCCTGGCGCTGCACCGGCAAGGATGGGGACCTGAGGATGGCGGTCACGCAGACCATCGTCATCACCTCGCTCGACACGCACCTGTCCATCGCCGTGCCCGATGACCTGCATGCGGCGATCGAAGCGCGCATGGCGGCTGCGGCCTGAGGGCGCGACTCACCCAACGTGGGGTGGAACGCGCCGCGCCTGGCAAGACATCCCGACCCAAGCATTTGACTGGAAGCTGCAATGAAGATCGTATGTATCGGCGGTGGTCCCGCCGGCCTGTATTTCGGCCTGCTGATGAAGCTGCAGGATCCCGCCAACGACGTCGTGGTGGTGGAACGCAACCGCCCGTACGATACCTTCGGCTGGGGCGTGGTGTTCTCCGACGCCACCATGGGAAACCTGCGTGAAGCCGACCCCGTGTCGGCTGAAACCATCGGCGACGCCTTCAACCGCTGGGACGATGTAGAGGTCCACTTCAAGGAGCGCGCGGTGCGCAGCGGCGGCCATGGCTTTATCGGCATCGGCCGCAAGAAGCTGCTTAACATCCTGCAGGCGCGTTGCGAAGCGGTTGGCGTGCAGCTCGTGTTTGAGTCCTTCATCGAAGACGACCAGGAAGTCGCTCGCAAGTACGGTGCGGACCTGGTGATCGCTTCCGACGGCCTGAACAGTGTGGTGCGCAAGCGCTATGCCGACACCTTCCGCCCCGACATTGACACGCGCAAATGCCGCTTCGTCTGGCTCGGCACCAAGAAGGTCTTCGATGCGTTCAACTTCATCTTCGTGCCGACCGAGCACGGCTGGTTCCAGGCGCACGCGTATCGCTTCGAAGACGGCACCTCGACCTTCATCGTCGAGACGCCTGAAGAGACGTGGAAGGCCGCCGGCATCGACCAGATGAGCCAGGAAGAGGGCATCGCCTACTGCGAGAAGCTGTTCGCCCCGTACCTGGACGGCAACCCGCTGATCAGCAACGCCGGCCACCTGCGCGGCTCGGCCATCTGGATCCAGTTCCCGCGCGTGATCTGCGAGCGCTGGGTGCACTGGAACGAGATCGACGGCAAGCGCGTGCCCGTGGTGCTGATGGGCGATGCCGCGCATACCGCGCACTTCTCGATCGGCTCGGGTACCAAGCTTGCGCTCGAAGACGCGATCGAACTCGCACGCACGATCAAGGGCGTTGACGGTTCGCTGGAAGAGGCACTCAAGCACTACGAGGCCGTGCGCTCGGTCGAAGTGCTCAAGATCCAGAACGCAGCGCGCAACTCGACCGAATGGTTCGAGAACGTCAAGCGTTATGAAGACCTGGAACCCGAGCAGTTTGCCTACTCGCTCCTGACGCGTTCGCAGCGCATCTCGCACGAGAACCTGCGCGTGCGCGACAAGGAATGGCTCGAAGGTTATGAGTCGTGGCTGGCCGAGCGCGCGGGCACCAAGCCTGCTGCTGTGCCGCCGATGCTCACGCCGTACACCGTGCGCGGCGTGGAACTGAAGAACCGCGTAGTGGTATCGCCGACGGCCATGTACTCGTGCAAGGACGGCGTGCCGGGCAACTTCCACATGGTTCACCTGGGCAGCCGGGCGCTCGGCGGCGCTGGACTGGTGATGGTCGAGATGACCTCCGTGTCGCCCGATGGCCGCATCACTCCGGGCTGCCCCGGCCTCTGGCACGACGCGCAGGCTGCGGCCTTCGCCGGCATCGTGACCTTTGTTCACGAGCACAGCAGCGCGCGCATCGGCGTGCAGATCGGCCATGCGGGCCGTCGCGGCTCCACGCAAGTCGGCTGGGAGAAGATGGACCACCCGCTGGCGGACGGCAACTGGCCGCTGATTTCCGCATCGGCGCTTCCGTATCTGCCGGGCGTGTCGCAGACGCCGCGCGCGATGACGCGTGAAGACATGGACCGCGTGCGCGATGACTTCGTCGCCGCCACGCGCCGCGCCGCGGCGGCCGGCTTCGACTGGCTCGAACTGCAGGCCGGCCATGGCTACCTGCTGTCGAACTTCATTTCGCCCGTGACGAACCAGCGCACCGACGAATACGGCGGCTCGCTCGAGAACCGCATGGCCTTCCCGCTGGAAGTGCTGCGCGCGGTGCGTGCCGCATGGCCGCAGGACAAGCCGATCTCGGTGCGCATTTCGGCGACCGACTGGGTCGAGGGCGGCAACAGCGCGGACGACGCCGTGGACATGGCTCGCCTCTTCAAGGAAGCCGGCGCCGACATGATCGATTGCTCGTCCGGCGAAGTCACGCCCGACCAGAAGCCCGTCTACGGCCGCATGTTCCAGACCCCGTTCGCCGACCGCGTGCGCAACGAAGCCGGCGTGCCGACCATCGCCGTCGGCGCGATCACCGAGGCCGATCAGGTCAACGGGATCATCGCCTCAGGCCGTGCCGACCTGTGCGCGCTGTCGCGCCCGCACCTGGCCGACCCGGCCTGGGTGCTGCGCGAAACCGCGCAACTGGGCTTCCGCCGCGTGGAATGGCCCCGGCAGTATCTGTTCGCCAAGGACCAACTCGAGCGCAGCATCAAGCGCGCCGCCGCCTGAGAGAAGGAGACAAGATGGCTGAGAACTACGACACCTACCGCGAAAGCGTTGCCGGCCGCGCCGATGTGGAGGACACCCCGGAGCTGGTCGCCTACTACAAGCAACTCGACACGCTGAAGACCGGCGCGCTGTGGACCGTGGCCAACAAGATCGAGCCGTGGCAGCCGAAGTCCGAATCGGTGCCGGTGCTGTGGCGCTACCGCGACCTGCGCGACCATGTGCTGCGCTCGGTGGATCTGGTGACGCCGGAGAAGGCCGGGCGCCGCGTGATCTACCTGAACAACCCGGGGCGCCAGGACGTGTCGGCCGCGGTGGGCTGGCTCTACTCGGGCCTGCAGGTGATGCATCCGGGCGAGGCCGCATCGGCGCACGCGCATTCGTCGTCGGCGCTGCGCTTCATCATGGAAGGCAGCGGCGCGTACACGATCGTCGACGGCCACAAGATGACGCTCGGTGCCAATGACTTCGTGCTGACGCCGAACGGTACGTGGCACGAGCACGGCGTGTCGGCCGATGGCACGACCTGCATCTGGCAGGACGGCCTCGACATTCCGCTCGTCAACGCGATGGAAGCCGGCTTCTACGCGGTGCACCCGAACCTGCAGCAGGCCGTCACGCATCCCGTCGACGACATGCCGGCCATCTGGGGCGGCAAGGGCCTGAAGCCACACGGCGGCACGTGGAGCAAGCCGTACTCGCCGCTGTACAAGTACGAATGGGCGCCGACCTACGAGGCGCTTGTACGCTACAGCAAGGTCACCGACGGCAGCCCGTTCGACGGCGTGCTGATGCACTACGTCAACCCGGTCACCGGCGGCCCGGTCATGCCGACCATCGGCGCGAGCATGCAGCTGCTGCGCCCCGGCGAGGCGACCAAAGCGCACCACCACACCGGCAGCTTTATCTACCAGGTGGCCAAGGGCAGCGGCCATTCGGTCATCAACGGCCAGCGCTTCGACTGGACCGAGCGCGACATCTTCTGCGTGCCATCGTGGGCGTTCCACGAACACGCAAACGCATCGGCCAGCGACGACGCCGTGCTGTTCTGCTTCAACGACCTGCCGGTGATGCACTCGCTCGGCCTGTACCGCGAGGAAGCGCTCGCGGAGAACGACGGCCATCAAGCGGTGACTGGCTGAGTGCCCAATGTTTGCTCCCCTCTCCCATTTATGGGAGAGGGGCTGGGGGAGAGGGTGGGCGCATCTTGTTGCGTCGTCGCATGAGGCACCTCCTGCCCTCTCCCCCGACCCCTCTCCCGCAAGCGGGAGAGGGGAGAAAGACAACAGATCCCACATCCAAGTTTATGCAGCCGCTAACCGCGGCCTCTATCGGAGTAGTAAAACCATGCGTCTCGTTACCTTCCGCACTGAAGTTGCCGCCGCCGCCCGCCTGGGCGCCATCGTGGACGGCTATGTCGTCGACCTGGCCCGTTTCGGCGAAGCCGTCGGCGCGAGCATCCCGTCCGACATGCTGTCGTTCATCGACCTCGGTCCGGCCGCCGTCAAGTCGACCAGTGCGCTGCTCAACGAGTACAAGGGCCGCTTCCCGTTCGGCGTGGCCGTGCCTGCATCCAACGTCAAGCTGCTCGCGCCGATCCCGCGCCCGCGCAAGAACATCTGGGGCATCGGCCTGAACTACGTCGAGCACGTGGCCGAATCGAGCCGCAGCCTCGACACCTCGAAGGAGCTGCCCAAGGAGCCGGTGATCTTCTCGAAGCCGCCGACCACCGTGATCGGCCCGGGCGATGCCATCGAGCACAACAAGGAAATCACCGAGCAGATGGACTGGGAAGTCGAGCTGGCTGTGATCATCGGCACGCGCGGCAAGGGCGTGAAGGAAGCTGAGGCGCTCAACTACGTGTTCGGCTACAGCGTGATGATCGACATCTCGGCGCGCGACTGCCGCCGCGCGGGCCAGTGGATCTACTCGAAGGGCCAGGACACGTACGCCCCGTTCGGTCCGGTCATCGTCACCGCTGACGAGATCGCCGATCCGCACGCGCTGGACCTGTCGCTGACCGTCAACGGCGTGACCAAGCAAAGCTCCAACACGCGCCACATGCTGTTCAACGTCAACGCGCTGATCGCTGACATCAGCAAGGGCATGACGCTGGAGCCGGGCGACATCATTGCCACTGGCACGCCGGACGGCGTAGGCGCTGGCCGCACTCCGCAGGAATGGCTGTGGCCGGGCGACGTGGTCGTGGCCAAGGTGGAAGGCATCGGCGAACTGCGCCACCCCGTGGTTGCCGTCTGAAGCCGCGCATTCCCGTAACGGAGAATTCCATGCTCAACCTGCCCAAGTTCAAGGCCGCTGCCGTACAGGCCGCGCCGGTGTTCCTGGACGCCGACGCCACCGTCGACAAGGTCTGCCGTCTGATCAAGGAAGCCGCCGACAACGGCGCGAAGCTGGTCGCCTTTCCAGAAGTGTTCGTCGCCGGCTACCCGTACTGGAGCTGGCTGACCAACCCGGTCGACGCAAGCCCGTGGTTCGAAAAGCTGGTCAAGGCCTCGATCGAAATTCCCGGCCCCGAGATCCGCAAGATCGCGCAAGCCGCGCAGGCCAACCACATCAACGTGGTGGTCGGCGTGAACGAGCGCAGCAAGACCGGCGTCGGCACGCTGTACAACACGCTGGTGACCATCAGCGAGGAAGGCCGCATCCTGGGCCGCCACCGCAAGCTTGTGCCGACGTGGGCCGAGAAGCTGACGTGGGCCAATGGCGATGCATCCGCGCTGCGCGTGCACCAGACCAGCGTGGGCCCGCTGGGCTCGCTCGCGTGCGGCGAGAACACCAACACGCTCGCGCGCTTCTCGCTGCTGTCGCAAGGCGAGCTGATGCACGTGGCCAGCTACATCTCGCTGCCCGTCGCGCCGGCCGACTACGACATGGCGGAAGCGATCAAGGTGCGTGCCGCTGCGCACTGCTTCGAGGGCAAGGTATTCACGGCAGTGTCGTGCTCGACCGTGTCGGAGGAGATCATCTCCGCGATGGAACCGCTGAACCCGAAGGCCCGCGAGCTGATGTCGCGCCGCAACAGCGCGTTCTCGGGCTTCCTGGGCCCGGACGGACGCGTGATCGGCGAGCCGCTGATCGACGAGGAAGGCATCGTCTACGCCGACATCGACCTGTCGCGCTGTATCCAGCCGCGACAGATGCACGACATCACCGGCCACTACAACCGCTTCGACATCTTCGACCTGCGCGTGAACCGCCGCACGCAGCAACCGGCGCAATTCCTCGACGGGCTGGCGCCGCAGATCGACCTGGACGCCACGGAAATCGATGGCGCCGAACTCAACGCATTCGAACTGACCGAGACCAAGTAATGCAGTCCCCAATCTTCACCCCGCAGAAGCCGCTGCGTATCGGCCAGATCGTGCCGTCGTCCAACACCACGATGGAGACCGAGATTCCCGCGATGTTCCGCGCGCGCGAACTCGACTTCGCCGAGCGCTTCACCTTCCACTCGAGCCGCATGCGCATGAAGAAGGTGGTCAAGGAAGAACTCGAGGCGATGGACCGCGACAGCGACCGCTGCGCGATCGAGCTGTCGGACGCGCGCGTCGATGTGCTTGGCTACGCCTGCCTGGTCGCCATCATGAGCATGGGCAAGGGCTATCACCGCGTATCGGAAGAGCGCCTGACGCAACGCACCGTCGAGAACGGCAACCCTGCGCCGGTGGTCACCAGCGCCGGCGCGCTCGTCGACGGCCTGAAGGCGATGGGCGCCAAGCGCGTGTCCGTGGTGTGCCCGTACATGAAGCCGCTGACCAAGATGGTGGTCGAGTACATCGAAAGCGAAGACATCGAGGTCAAGGACTACTGCGCGCTGGAGATTCCCGACAACCTGCAGGTCGCGGCGCAGGATCCGGCGAATCTGCTGGAGATCTACAAGCGCATCGACACGACCGGCGTCGATGCCATCGTGCTGTCGGCCTGCGTGCAGATGCAGTCGCTGCCGTCGATCCAGAAGGTGCAGGAAGAGTCGGGTATCCCGACCGTGTCGGCTGCCGTGGCGACCACATGGCAGATGCTGCGCAAGCTGGGCCTGCGCGCGGAAGTTCAGGGCTGCGGTGAGTTGCTGAGCGGCAAGTACTGATCCGGCCGTTCGCCTTTGTTGACCCGACGCCGTCCTCGCTTGCGTGAGGGCGGCGTGTTGTTGTGTGTGACTCGCATGGACGATATCCATTTCTACGAACCCGCGCGCGGCCATGGCCTGCGGCATGATCCACTGGCTGCCATCGTGGGCCCGCGACCTATCGGCTGGATCTCCACCGTGGACAAGGCAGGCGTTGCGAACCTCGCGCCTTATGCCTTCTTCAACGTGTTCAACTACACGCCGCCGATCGTCGCGTTCTCCAGCGTCGGCTACAAGGACACGGTGCGCAATGCCGAGGCGACTGGCGAGTTTGTCTGGAATCTCGTCACGCGCCCGCTGGCCGAGCGCATGAACATGACCAGCGCCGGCGTGGGGCCGAATGAGGATGAATTCGCACTGGCAGGTCTGACGCCCGTCGCATCCCGCCTTGTCGCCGCGCCGCGCGTGCAGGAAAGCCCGGTGTCGTTCGAATGCCGAGTGACGCGGGTGATGCAGCTCGGCAAGTCAGACGGCGAGCTGGTCGATACGTGGATGGTGCTGGGGGAAGTGGTCGGCGTGCATATCGACCGCGCGTTCGTGACGGATGGCGTCTACGACACGGCGGCAGCACGCCCCATCCTGCGCGGTGGCGGCCTCGGCGATTACTTCGAGGTCAGCCACTCGACGCTGTTCCACATGCGCCGGCCCACGTAAGGACGTGAGCACGGCCGGCCTCAGTTGGCCGGGCGGTGCAGGTCGATCAGCAGCTTGAGCGTCGCACGCAGCTCGTCGGCCTTTTTCTTGCCGAGCGGCGCCAGCACTTCGTCCTCATGCATCCGGGCCTGTTCGATCAGGCTGGAGGTCAGCTTCTGCCCGCGCGGCGTTATGCGCACGAGCGTGATACGGCGATCCGTGTCATGCGGAATGCGCTTGACGTAGCCCTGGGCTTCCATGCGGTCGAGCAGGCGCGTCACGGTCGGCTGCTTGGTCACGGAGATCTGCGCGAGTTCGCCGATGCTGAGGGCCTTGCCGCCCGACAGCGAGGACAGCACGCGCCAGTCCGAGATGGTGAAGCCGTTGGCTTGCACGATAACGTGGAATTCTCCCGAGATCAGCTGGCTGGCCTGGGCCAGCAACGCGGGGGTGTAGTCGTCGACGAAATCGGCTTCGTCTTGGGGCTTTTTCGGGTCTGTCATGCGTATTGGCAGGCGGTAAGCGGCCTTGCGGGCCGCGGGACGGGCAAGAACATACCACGACCGAGGGTGACCCCGCCGCACGCGTGGCACAAGCCGGCGAAGAACGCGGCCCGGAACGCACCGTGAAGGTGCTGGCAAGTACCTCATCACGCACTAAAAACGTCTCGGGGGTAAACCATGATTATGGAATAGTTTAGATATAAACATAATCATAATCATAGAACGGCGCGAGGCTACGAATCGCGCGCCAGACACGACGTGCGGAGTGCAACTCGCCTCCGTGTTGCACCCCAACCCCAACTCTTTGAATGGTGACGGCATGAGGAAAATTCTGAACACGAAGGACTTCGTCCTGGGGACGTTTGCGACGAACTGCTCGGGCGGGATGTCGGTGACGAAGATCGGCGAGCGCTGGGACAACTCGTGGGAGAACAACGCGAAGCTGGCACAGATGCTGGACGAGGCGGGGATCGATTTCATGCTGCCGATCGCGCGCTGGATCGGCTATGGCGGCGAGACGGACTTCCACGGCTCGGTGCTCGAGACGATCACGTGGGCAGCGGCGCTGCTGGCACAGACCAAGAACCTGACGGTGTTCGCGACGATCCACACGGCGTGCAACCACCCGGCGGTGGTCGCGAAGCAGATCGCGACGCTGGACCAGATCGGGCAGGGCCGCGCGGGGCTGAACATCGTGGCGGGCTGGAACCGCCCCGAGTACGAGGCGATGGGCCAGGACCTGGCGGTGAGCCATGACCAGCGCTACGCGTTCGCGGGCGAATGGTTCGACGTGATCAAGCAGATCTGGGAGCGCGACGGTGCCTTCAACTACGAAGGCGCGAACTTCAAGTTGAAGGGCATCTATGGCCTGCCCAAGCCGTGGAACGGGGAGCGCCCACCAATCCTCAATGCAGCGGGTTCGGGCGAAGGCCGCGAGTTCGCGATCAACAACGCGAACTTCCTGTTCACGCCGGCAATCGACCTCGAGCGCTCGAAGGTGGAAGTCGCCGAACTGAAGGCCAAGGCGAAGGAAGCGAACAAGCCCGTGAACGTGCTGACGTTCTCGCACGTGGTGTGCCGCCCGACGGAGCAAGAGGCGCGCGACTACCTGCGCCACTTCGCCCAGGACAACGCCGACTGGGCCGCGGTCGACAACCTGGTGGCCCTGCAGTTTGCCAATGCCCAGTCGTTCCCGCACGACCTGCTGGCGCTGATCCGCGACCGCATGGCAGCGGGCCACGGCGGCTTCCCGCTGGTGGGCACGCCGGAACAAGTGGCCGATGGCATCTGCGCACTGGCCGAAGCCGGCTTCAAGGGCACGACACTGTCGTTCGTGGACTACGTGAAGGAATTCCCGTACTTCCGCGACACGGTGCTGCCGATTCTGGAGGCACGCGGGCTGCGCAAGCCCGGTGGCTCGAAGAATGGGCACTGACAAGATGCCGGCGGCGCTGGAAGTGCTGCAGCAATCGTTCAAGCAGGCGATGCGCGGCTTCGCCGGCGCGGTGAGCGTGGTGACGGTGGCGGATCCGCTGAACGAGTCCGAACGCAGCGGCTTCACCGCAACGTCGGTCTCGTCGTTCTCGGCGACGCCGCCGATGGTGGTGGCGTCGATGAAGGCGACGAGTTCGTCGGCGGCGCTGCTGCAGCGTACCCGTCGCTTTGGCGTGAACCTGCTGCGAGAAGAGCAGCAGGCGATCGCGCAGCGCTTCACCGGGTTCGGTGGCGAAGCCGGGTTGGAGCGCTACGGCAGCGACGCGTGGACGCAACTGCTGGCAGACGGCGCCCCGGTACTAGTCGATGCAGTCGTGGCGATGGACTGCGAGGTGGACGAGTTGCTGGAGCGCCACGGCCACTACCTGATCATCGGCCGTGTCCGCGAGATCCGTGTAGCACAGGAAGCGCCTGCGCCGCTGCTGTACTGGCAAGGCCGCTACACCCGCCTCGCCGAAACCCGCGCCTGCTAATCGCAGCGCGCTCACCACGTCCCCAATGTTTCTCCCCTCTCCCGCTTGCGGGAGAGGGGCCGGGGGAGAGGGCCAGCGCTTCCACGAAGTCCAGCGCTGCCCCCGCCTCCGTACCCCACAAAAGACAAGGAAGACATCCCCATGAGCCAAAGCCTCATGCAGTTGGCTGGCGACCTCGCCAGCGGCCAAGTCAAGGTCCTAGATCTGACGCAAACCTTGAGCCCTGACTTCCCCGCATTGGTCCTGCCACCCGAATTCGGCCAGGTCTGGGCGTTCAAGATGGAACGCATCAGCCAGTACGACGAGAAAGGCCCCGGCTGGTACTGGAACAACTTCTCCTGTGGCGAACACACCGGCACGCACTTCGACGCGCCTGTGCACTGGATCAGCGGCAAGGACCACGCGCAGAACTCGGTCGACACGATCGACGCGAAGAACTTCATCGCCCCGGCGGTCGTGATCGACGCCAGCGGCCCGGTAGCCGAAGACCCCGACTGGACCCTGACCGTGCCTTACCTGCAAGCCTGGGAAGCGAAGCACGGCCCAATCCCCGCCAGCGCCTGGGTCCTGCTGCGCACCGACTGGAGCAAGAAGACCGATCCGCAGGAATTCCTCGGCCTGCGCGAAGACGGCGCCCACACGCCGGGCCCGACGCAGGAAGCGGTCGAGTGGCTGATCCACGAACGCAACGTCCACGGCTTCGGCGTCGAGACGATCAACACCGATGCAGGCCAGTCGTACGCATGGCCGGTGCCGTACCCGTGCCACACGCTGATGCACGGCGCCAACAAGTACGGCCTGCAGTGCCTGACGAACCTGGACCAGCTGCCGCCGACCGGCGCGGTCATCGTCGCTGCGCCGCTGAAGATCCAGAACGGCTCCGGCAGCCCGTTGCGCGTGCTCGCGCTGATCGGCGGCTGATCGTCAGAGCGTCCGACCCCCATCCACCAAAAGAGAGAAAGAGGAAACAATGAAGTCTCAACGCAAGATGCTGGCCGTGATGGCGGCCGCCGGCAGCCTTGCCGCGGGCGCCGCAAGCGCCCAGAGCAATGTGCAGCTGTATGGCACCGTCGACGCCTTCGTCGGCTCCGTACGCGCGAGTGGCGACGCCCACAGCACCGCCGCCGTGGAAAGCTCCGGCCTGACCACGTCCTACTGGGGCATTGGCGGCCAGGAAGCGCTCGGCAACGGCCTGAATGCCGAGTTCGCGCTGGAAAGCTTCTTTCGCACCGACAACGGCAAGGTCGGCCGCTTCGACGGCGACGTCATGTTCGGCCGCAACGCTTATGTCGGCCTGAACGGCAGCTTCGGCGCGGTCAAGCTCGGCCGCAACACCACGCCGTGGTTCGTGTCGATGCTGCTATTCAACCCGCTCGCGGACTCGGCCACGTTCTCGCCGATGTTCCTGCACACCTACACCACGCCGCCGGGCTCGCCCGTCGCCAACTCGGTGGCCGGCGACACCGCCTGGGACAACTCGGTGCTGTACCAGAGCCCCGGCTTCGGCGGTCTGCGCTTCAACGCGATCTACTCGACTGGCGAGACCACGGGCCACCAGGGCAAGCAGAACTACGGTGGCAATGCCACCTACTTCAACGGCAACTTCGGCGCCACGCTGGCCGTGCAGCGGGTGGCCGTGAACGCGCCCGAGTTTGCCGCGTCCGGCGCCGCCTACCAGATGGCCTACCTGGCCGGCGCCTCGTACGACTTCAAGGTGGTGAAGCTGTTCGGCCAGTATGCGCAGTCGGACAACAACTTCAACGCCCAGAGCCGCCAGCGCGACAAGACCGTGCAGGTCGGCGCCAGCGCTCCGCTGGGTCCGGGTTCGTTGATGGCTACGTGGGTCCGCACGTGGCAGGGCGGCAACGAGACCATCGGCTCGGCCCGCCGTGACACTACGACGCTGGCGTACGACTATCCGTTCTCCAAGCGCACCGACATGTACGCCGCGTGGCGCTATGACAAGGTGACCATGCTGAATCCGGGCAACACCTTCGGTTTGGGGCTGCGGCACAAGTTCTGAGTGGACGCCCGCCCTTGCCTCTGTGAAGTGCGCCTTACCTGTCTTCCCGTAGAGTCATTACCCCCATGGAAGGGCCGGGCGCTGATTACTACATTTGTGTTATTGGTGAGACATGGGCTGCGGAGTTAAGCTGCACTCACGCTGAACACCCCGTTCCACGCGTACTTCATAAGCCACCAGCCTTTGGGCAGGTGGCTTTTTCTTTGGGTCAATCGCCGAAATGCGGGGGTATCGCTCTTGGCAGGCGCTGCTGTTTCGCCGGCGTAGCCGGCGACCTCCTTTTGTCCGAGCGACAAAAGGAGGCAAAAGCGCGTTTACGTGGTCAACCAAAAGCTCAATGCGATTGTTGCATCAGAGGACCGCTGGACTGCCTGCCGCGTAGATGATTAGGGTGGGACAGCGCGTACGAGCGAACCCGGATTACGGAGTGGTCCCTTCTAATCAGGACATCGCGGGGACGCCTACGGCTGCGCTACGCGCGGCTTAGAGTAAGACTGCGAAGGTCTGACCCGAACCTCGCCTCGGTGGCGATGCCTTGGGCGCATTGCATGCGCGTAGAGACAGGAGATCGGGATCTGGAGGGAGGGACTTGGGCGCCAGCGACGCTGATAAGCTTGCCCCCAGACGACGACGTGCGCGCAGCGCAGCCGAAGGCGTCCCACCACTGGCGGTATTGGAACGCTGTACCCGAGTCCGTCTTGGGGATCGTCCAAAAGCCGTGCCGCGCCAGGCACAGGTTCTGACTCACATGGCGTAGCAGGTTGGAACGGCCGACCACCATCGCAGGCGTCCAAAGCCGTTTGAACCACTGCCACCGTGGAATTGATGGCCAGCGGCAACGACGCGCTTTTCTGCCTACTCTTTTGTCGCTCGGACAAAAGAGTAGGTCGCCGGCTACGCCGGCGAAACAGCGGCGCCCGCCAAGAACGATAACCCCGTCTCAACCAAAACCCGCCGGCTACGCCAGCGAAACAGCAGCGCCCGCCAAGAACGACAACCCCACAATTCGTCGAAGAACCTTTTCTTTGGGGTTCCGGAATCCGTTCAGGCGTCGGCCGGCTGTGCCGCCGTGGCTGCCCTGACCATCGCCACGAAATGATCGCGTGCCGGATGGTCGGGCGCGGCTTTCCACGCGCAGTAGACTTCGGACGGCACCGTCGCATCGGCCAGCGGCCGGAACGCCGCCCCCGCCATGCCCGAGCGCGCAAGGGCCGCCGGCACCACCGCTACCCCCATCCCCTGCGACACCAGCGATACCACCGACAGCCAGTGCCGCACCTCGTGCCGGATCTGGGGATAGAAGCCCTGCGCCGCGCACATATCGAAGATCCGGCTGTAGTAATCGGGCGACGCCTTGCGCGAGAACAGCACGAACGGCTCGGCGCGCAGGTCCACCAGCGCGACCTCGGCCTGTGCTGCCAGCGCATGGTCCTGCGGCACGCAGCAGACGAAGGGCTCGCTGTGGATGAGTACGGCGCTCAGTTCATCCGGCAGTCGGCCCGTATGGACGAACCCGGCATCCAGCTCGTTGTGCAGCAGCGCGTCGATCTGCTCCTGCGAGTTGAGTTCGGTCAGCGCCACCTGGATGCCCGGATAGCTCGCCTGGAAGTCGCGTAAGTGCTGCGGCAGCCCCCGGTACAGCATCGACCCGACAAAGCCCACGCGTAGCCGCCCGACCGCCCCGGCTTCGATCTCGCGCGCCAGCACGCGCGCCGCTTCGGCCTGCGCCAGCAACGCGTTGGCCGATTCGCGGAATGCCCGGCCGGCTGCCGTCAGCCGTACCCCCCGGCTGTCACGCTCGAACAGCTTTGCCCCGACCGAAGCCTCCAGTTGCTGGATATTGAGCGACAGCGGCGGCTGGGAAATCGACAGCCGCTTCGCTGCACGGCCGAAGTGCAGTTCCTCGGCAAGGACCAGGAAATAGCGCAGGTGTCGGAATTCCATGGCGATACAAAAATTATATGGATCAAGCCAATTTTAGAATTAGACGCGAATCCATGGGGATCCAATAATGGTTCAAACAGGTCCGCGCGCCGGCAACCCAGCCGGGCGGATGGCGGGCCAGGCCAATCCAGGAGACCTAGATGACCAGTGCTGTGCGCCATGCTGCCCCTCAAGCCCCCGTTGTATCGCCGGCCGAGCACCCGGTGCCCGACCGCAAGGGCGGCAGCCTGTACACCGCCGATCCGGATCTGCGCGCGCTCCTGCCGCTGTACCTGCCGGCAGACCTGCTGAACCTGCTGCAACCGCAGCTGGAGCGCATGGGCGAACTGGCGGGCGGAGTGCTCGACGAGCTGGCCCTGACCGCCGACCAGAACCCGCCGACGCTGACCCACCGCACCCGCAGCGGCATCGACCAGCAACTCGTCCACAAGCATCCCGCCTACGTCGAGCTGGAGCGCGTGGCGTTCTCCGAGTTCGGGCTGGCTGCGGTCTCGCACCGCGGCGGCGTGTTCGGCTGGGACAAGCCGATGCCGCCCGCAGCCAAGTACGCACTCACGTATATGCTGGTGCAGGCCGAGTTCGGCCTGTGCTGCCCGCTGTCGATGACCGATTCGCTGTCGCGCACGCTGCGTAAGTTCGGCGATCCGGCACTAGTCGAGAAGTTTCTGCCGAACCTGACCACGCAGGTATTCGAAGACCTGTACCAGGGCGCGATGTTCATGACCGAGCAGGGCGCTGGCTCCGACGTGGCTGCCACGGCCACGCGCGCCATGCGCGATCCGCAGGCCGAAGGCGGCTGGCGCCTCAGCGGCGACAAGTGGTTCTGCTCGAACCCCGACGCCGCGCTGGCGATGGTGCTGGCGCGTGTGGAAGACGAAGCCGGCAACGCCGTGCCCGGCCACAAGGGCGTGTCGCTGTTCCTGCTGCCGCGCACGCTGTCCGACGGCAGCGCCAACCAGTACCGCATCATCCGCCTCAAGGACAAGCTCGGCACGCGCTCGATGGCCAGCGGTGAAATCCGCCTGGAAGGCGCCAGCGCGTACCTGGTCGGCGAACTCGGCCGCGGCTTCGTGCAGATGGCCGACATGATCAACAACTCGCGCCTGTCCAACGGCGTGCGCGCCGCCGGCCTGATGCGTCGCGCGCTGACCGAGGGCCTGTTCATCGCCCACGAGCGCAAGGCCTTCGGCAAGCGCCTCGAAGACATGCCGCTGATGCGCCGCCAGCTGCTGAAGCTGACGCTGCCGACCGAGCAGGCGCGCACCATGGTGTTCCAGACTGCCGAAGCGCTGCGCCGCGCCGACGCCGGCGAGGACGGCGCCTATCCGCTGATGCGCATCCTCACGCCGCTGATCAAGTTCCGCGCGTGCCGTGACGCGCGCAAGGTCACCGGCGATGCCATGGAAATCCGCGGCGGCTGCGGCTACATCGAGGAATGGAGCGACCCGCGTCTCGTGCGCGACGCCCACCTCGGCTCGATCTGGGAAGGCACCAGCAATATCGTCGCGCTCGACGTGCTGCGTGCGATCCGCCGCGAAGGCTCGCTGCCCGCGCTGCGTGCGCACCTGGCCGGCCTGCTGGCTGATACGCCGCTGCATCCGACCGCCCGCGCCACCTTCGAATCCGCCATCGAACGCGCTGCGGCCTTCGCCGCCAGCGCGGCCGAAGCCGGTGCCGAAGGCGACCTGCTGGCCCGCCAGGCTGCCTCCGGCCTGTACAACGTCACCACCGCCGTGGCGATGGCCTGGGAAGCCGGGCGCATCGGCTCGGTCCGCCGCATGCGGCTCGCCCAACTCGTGCTGCGCCACCGCGTGTTGCCGCAAGACCCGCTGTCCGGCCAGGCCGAGCCGGAATGGCTCGCCGAAACCGTGGCCCCGCCTGCCGACGGTACCGTGCGCGCAGCCGGTGCGGTCGATCAAGTCAACGTGTTCTGACGCCGTAATTCTGAAGCCCTGAAATCAACGACCGTTTTGCTCCCCTCTCCCGCTTGCGGGAGAGGGGCCGGGGGAGAGGGCAGGCGCCCGCAGATACGTGGTGCCTTGCCAGGCCACCCCTCTCCCCGACCCTCTCCCGCTGAGGGGAGAGGGAGAAAACCTTCCGCTCATCAGCCCCCGTACCCTCATCCCGCCACGAGCGGGAGACGTCCTACATCAGGAGACAAGCCATGAAACTCTGGCACCGCGTCGCGGCCATCGCCGCCTGCTCGCTCTGCGTGAGCGCCACCCCCGCCTTCGCGCAGAAGGACTATCCGTCCAAGCCGATCATGATGGTCGTGACCTACCCGCCGGGCGGTCCGACCGATGCCATGGCTCGCACGCTTGCCGCCGCGCTCAAGACCAGCCTCGGCCAGCCCGTGATCGTCGAGAACCGCGCCGGTGCCGGCGGCAATATCGGCGCCGAAGCGGTGGCCCGCGCCGAGCCGGATGGCTACACGCTGATGTTCGGCACCTCGGCGCCGCTCGCGATCAACGTGAGCCTGTACCGCAAGATCAACTACGACCCGGTCAAGAGCTTCGCGCCGGTGATCCAGATCGGCCAGCTTCCCAATGTGCTGGTGGTGAACCCCAGCATCCCCGCCAAGAACGTCAGCGAGTTGATCGCCTACGGCAAGGCCCATCCCGGCAAGCTGAGCTACGCATCGTCGGGCAATGGCGCGTCTTCGCACCTGGCTGGCGTGCTGTTCAACAACCTGGCCGGCACCGACTTCCAGCACGTGCCGTACAAGGGCACCGGCCCGGCGCTCAATGACCTGCTCGGCGGGCAGGTCAGCATGACCTTCACCGACGTGCTGACCGCGATGCCGTTCATCAAGAGTGGCAAGGTGCGCGCGCTGGGCGTGACCACCAAGGCGCGCTCGCAGGCGCTGCCCGATGTGCCGACGGTGGCAGAGCAGGGCGTGAACGGCTTCGACGTGTCGGTGTTCTTCGGCGTGGTCGCTCCGGCCGGCACGCCTGCACCGGTCATCGCCAAGCTCAACCATGCCTTCGCCGAAGCGCTGCAAAAGCCAGAGGTCCGCAAGACGCTGCTGGCCCAGGGTCTTGAGTTCGCCCCGTCCACCACGCCCGAACAGCTCGGCGGCTTCGTGAAGTCCGAAGTGACCAAGTGGCGTACAGTCGTGCAGAAGTCTGGCGCACAACTCGACTGAGACTGACAAGGAGCGATGTCATGACGCAATCCAAGACGGGCGCGCTGGCCGGCATCCGCGTGGTCGACCTGTCGCGCATCCTGGGCGGCCCGTACTGCGGGCAGATCCTGGGCGACCACGGCGCCGACGTACTGAAGATCGAGCCGCCGCAGGGCGACGACACCCGCACGTGGGGCCCTCCGTTCAAGGACGGCGTCGCGTCGTACTACTTCGGGCTGAACCGCAACAAGCGGGTGATGAAGCTGGACCTCACGACCGAATCGGACCGCAGCGTGCTGCTCGCGCTGCTCGAAGACGCTGATGTGCTGGTCGAGAACTTCAAGACCGGCACCATGGAGAAGTGGGGGCTTGGCTTTGACACGCTGTCGGCTCGCTTCCCGCGCCTGATTCACTGCCGGGTTTCCGGCTTCGGCGCGGATGGCCCGCTCGGCGGGCTGCCCGGCTATGACGCCGCCGTGCAGGCGATGGCTGGCCTCATGAGCATCAACGGCGAGGCCGATGGCGATGCATTGCGTGTCGGCTTGCCCGTCGTCGATATGGTGACGGGCATGAACGCCGCGCTCGGCGTGCTGCTGGCGCTGCAGGAACGCGAGCGCAGCGGCTGCGGCCAGTTCGTCGAAGCGGCGCTCTATGACTCCGGTCTGTCGCTGCTGCATCCGCATGCGGCGAACTGGTTCATGAGCGGCAAGACGCCGGTGCGGACGGGCAATGCGCATCCGAATATCTATCCGTATGACACGGTTGCCACTGGGACAGATCCGATCTTCCTTGCCGTTGGCAATGACCGGCAGTTCCGGATCTTGTGCGAGTACCTGCAGGTTCCGGCGTTGGCGGATGACGAGCGCTATGCCACCGCAGGCGGTCGGTCGGTCAATCGCGTGGCGCTGAAGGCCGAGCTGGAAGCGCGGATGCGGGAGATGGACGGCAAGGTGCTGGCCGATACGCTGGTCGCGGCCGGCGTGCCGTGTGCACCGGTGCTGTCGGTGCCGGATGCCCTGCAGCATCCGCACACCGTGCACCGTGAGATGGTCGTCGAGATGGAAGGGGGCTACAAGGGGCTGGGCGCCCCAGTGAAGCTGAGCCGCACGCCTGCGACGTACCGGTTCGCGCCGCTGACGGAAGGCGACCAGTTCCTGCCGAAGGAAGACTGAGTACGCCCATGTGGCGACGCGACGGCCGGATCATTGCATCTGGATATTGCCGCGCTTCACCACCGCACGCCACTTCAGCAGATCCGCAGACAGTACGGACGCCACCCGCTCCGGAGACCCTCCGAGCGGGCTGGCGCCCATCTCCGTGAAGATCTTCACGGTGTCCGGATCCGCCACGACGTTGTTGATCGCGACATTCATCCTGCGCACGATGTCGTTCGGCGTTCCTTTCGGCGCCAGGACCGCGAACCAGGTGGACGACTGCAACGAGGGAAAGCCCAGCTCAGTCGTGGTCGGTACCTCGGGCAGCGCTGGCGATCGCTTGGTGGACATGATCGCCAGTGCCCTGACCTTGTTCGACTTCACCTGGCCGACGATGCCAGGGACCAGCTGAAACATGGCCTGGATATCATTGGCCAGCAGGTTCGTGGTCGCCGTACCCGGCGCACTGTAGGGAACGTGCGTCATCTCCGCCCCGGTCTCGCGATCGAACAGCTCGCCGGCAAGATGCATGGAACTGCCGTTGCCGGAACTGCCGTAGTTCAGCTCCCCCTTGTGTGACCTGGCATAGGCAATGAAGTCCTGCAGCGACTTCACGGGCAGCGTGCTGTTCACCACCAGAATATTCGGTACGTCCGCAATCAAGGCCACAGGCTCGAAGCTCGTTTGCGGATGGAATGGAAGATTCCGGTACAGGCTGGGATTGACTGCGAGCGTGCCGGCCCACGAGAGCAGGAACGTGTATCCGTTCGGGGCTGAGGACGCCGCCGCACCGGCGCCGATATTGCCGTTGGCCCCGCCGCGGTTGTCCACGATCACCGCCGTACCCAATTCTTTCTTGAGGCGCTGAGCCAGCACGCGCGCAATCGTGTCGCCGGTCCCGCTTCCACCGGGCGCGGGAACGATCAACATGATGGGTTTGGATGGCTCTGGCCATGTGTCGGCAGCGCTGACCTGGCTGGCGGGGAGCAAGGCCGCAACAGCACCGATCCTGAAGATGTGCTTCAGCATATTCTTCTCCGTGAAATCGCCTGGCGATACAGGCGTCAATGCATCGACTGCTTAAGCCGCTTGCGCTTCCATATTCCGCGCAGCGTCGAGTACTGCCTGAATGGAGGCATCGGACGTCTCCACCGGCAGCACGCAGCCGGGTCCGATGATGAGTTTCCGTCCATCCGTCTGAACCACGGCATCCTGCACTTCATCGGCGATCGCATCTCGTCCCCCATGCAGCAGCGTATGGTGTTCATTCAGCCCGCCGACAAGCACACCGGGAAAATGCCGCCGCGCGCGGCTCAGGTCAGGATCGGTGAGCCGGTCGTGCCAGTTGAACAACTCGACGGGGTAGTCCGACAGCAGGTCGAACATGATGTCGTCGCCATGGGCGTGCAGCATGTTTACGCGGCAACGTCCACGAATGGCATCAAGGATTTCCAGGTCGTACTGCTTGCCGAATTGCTCGTACTCCACCGTCGTCAGCAGACGATGCGATGCCAGTTGCGTAGCGAAGAAGATGCCGTGCGCGCCCACGCTCAGCGCCTCGATGCAGAAGTCGATGGTGACATCCGTGATGATCCGCAACGCTGCGTGAAGCGCCGCCGGATGGCACCGGATGTCCGCAAACAGGCGTTCTGTTGCAAGCTTGCGCGCGGTGGTCAGCGGGCTGAAAACGGTCTGCAGGATTGGCACCGTCCCGCCAAGGCTCCGTGCCGTCTGCCCGAGCGCGATGTTCTGTTGCCCGTAAGCGCCGGATCGCGGATCGATCCAGCGGATCTTCTCCCAGTCTTCGGTTCGCCTGACCACGGGATCGGTCACGACGCGTGCGCCGTTTGCTGCGCCGGCATAGGCAGTCTTCGCGCCCCAGTCTTCCACGCCATACGTGCCGGGCGGCATGAACTTGAGCAGGTCGAACTGCCATTTACGTTGCCACGCCAGCGTCAGGGCTGTGAGCTTGCCGGCGTCCATATCGTCCACGGGAAAATGGCGCCAGAGCGCAACCGGCACGCAGTCACTAGACTCGCCACGCAAGGTCGCCTCAAGGCGACGCCAATGGTCCATCGGTTTCATTGCGTGTCTCCCTTACGCGATTGCCGCTTCGGCAACCGGCAACACGTGGTTGATCCCGTAGGACATCTGCGACGTGGCGACGCCATAGATGTGCACGGAGATGGCGGTGCGGGCCTGGCTGTTTCCGACGCGATGGATCAGATGCAGGCCAGCCGTGCCGGAGCTTCCCTCGCCGACCTTCCGGCAAGCACTGCCGGCAGGCACTGCTGCCGCGCCTTGCGCGTCGTAGTCGAAGTACTCCTCCAGCAATTCCCCTTCGACGACGGAGAGCGCGCACCACGTGTGATGCGCGTGGACCGGACTGTGTTGTCCCTGCCTCCAGACCAGCGCCGCGATGGTGTACCGGTCTGCCGCGTCGCTGTGCAGGACATGGCGCACATAGCCCTGTTCGTTGGACTTGCACATGGCCTCCGGCAGCCAGTTGCCCGACGGGAACGCGTCGCGAATCATGCGCTGGATAACGCGAGGATCAAAGCACGCCTCGGAGGCCAGAAGCGCGTCGATTGCGCTGGCGAGGGTGGCGATTCGCGATGAAGGGTCTTCGGTGGCTTTCTTCATACTTGTCTTCCCGTATTTGTGTTTTGCAAAGGCTCCAGCAGAATGGCGCCTGAGCGAACTTTGGCGTTATCACGGGGTTCTGACAAACGAGTTGTTCCAACACCAGGGTTTGAGAAATGCAAAAGCTGATGCATTGCAGCATCATGGATCTGAGGCTTCTCGTTGCCGTGGCCGACGCGGGAAACATGTCGAAAGGCGGCTCTGCCTGCTTCCTCGCACCATCGACCGCGAGCCTGCGCATCAAGCACCTGGAGGAGATCGTAGGAACGCGCCTGTTCCGGCGCGAGGCGCGCGGCGTGTCGCTGACCCGGGCGGGGCAGATCATGGTGGACCATTGCCGGCGCTGCCTGTCGGAGATCGAGCAGATGCAGGCAAGCCTGACCCCGTTCTCGGAAGACGTGCATGCGCAGTTGGTCCTCTATGCCAACAGCAGCGCCATTGCATCGTTCCTGCCCGGCGACCTGCAGGGCTTCCTGCAGTCGCATCCGAAGGCAAGAATCACGCTGGAAGAACACCTCAGCCGCGACGTGCTGGTCGCCGTCGTGGAAGGACGCGCGGATATCGGAATCCTGACCAAGGACGAGCCGCACCCGGACCTGGTTTACTTCCCGTACCACGAAGACGAAATCGTCCTGCTCCTGGCGGAAACGCAGCCGTGGACAAAAACCGAGCCCGTCGCGTTCCTGGACTGCCTGTCCTTTCCCTTCGTCAGCCAGCAGAACGGCTCCGCCATTCACTCCTTCCTGCTAGCCAAGGCAAGCGAGCAGGGCAGACGCGTCGACGTGCGGATCCAGGTGGCCGGATTCGCCGCGGTGACGTCCATGGTGCGGTCGGGAGTTGGGGTAGCGATCGTTCCGCGCTCGGCGTTGGCAGCGATCAATGTGGAAGGCCTGCGCGTCGTGGCGCTCAGTGACGCCTGGGCCAGGCGGACGCTCAGCCTGTGTGTGCGGCGAGATGTGCTGGGGGCGAGAAACTATGTCACCGCGCTGGTAGATGTGCTGCGACAAAGCGGCGAAGTGGCCAGCACCGCATGAAGGTGTTCCGGCTCCGGGTGCATGGATATGTACGCAATGTGGTGCGTAATCTACAAAAAATCTTATCGCTCATATATGAGCGAAATATTCGCCTAACAGCTCATATGTGAGCGGTAATTGATCCTATTGGTTGACGGCTGCGGATTCGGAGCCCAATAATGGAGGCTCGAGCCTCTCCAAGCCGTAACCGCTCACATGGATCACTCCAATACACATAAGCGCTCATATGTGAGTGCTAAAAAGGATGTTACCCTGCCCATACCGGTGGCCCGCGCGCTGGTAAAGCTTGGGAACGACCTGTCGCTGGCGCGCCGGCGGCGGATGCTGACGCAGGAGTCCATGGCGGAACGCATCCAGACATCTGTGGCCACGCTACGCAGGCTTGAGAAAGGCGACCCTCGCATCCCCATCGGCACGATTGCGCAGGCCTTTTTCGTACTGGGCGAGCTGAACAAGATCACCGGCATGCTCGATACGGCTTCCGACGAAATCGGGCTGACGCTCATGAACGAGCAACTGCCCCAGCGCGTGCGCGGGAAAAGCCGTAAATCTTCTTCGGGAGCCCTCTGACCTATGGCCCTGACTCAGAAGAAGGTGGACGTCGCATTGGGTCAGAGTGCCATACCCGTCGGCGAGCTCGCCTTTGCCAAGGACGGACGACGCGAACATTCGACGTTCGCCTACGATGCCGCGTGGCTGTCCAACGCGGCATCGTTTGCCATCTCCCCGGACCTTCCGCTCGTCGGAGGAAATCAGTTTCGCAAGGCGCCCTCCAAAGAGGACTCGGCCTTCCATTTCGCATTCGCTGACACCGAACCGGACGGCTGGGGCTGCCGGGTTATCGCGCGCGACCATGCCAGGCGTCGTAAAGCGGCTCAGCAGAACGGAAAGCCGCTGCCGAACGCCGAACTCAGCGAGATGGACTACCTGCTCGGCGTCGATGATATGAGCCGGATCGGCGCCATCCGACTGCTGAACCCGGACACCGGGGCTTTCCTTCGCGTCATCGAAGACGGAGGGCGTGGCACACCGCCCTTGCTCGAACTGGCGCATCTGATGGCTGCTTCGCGCGCGGTGGAGATGAACAAGGAAACCGAGGCCGACCTGCGATATCTCCGCGGCCGTGGTACTTCGGTCGGTGGCATGCGACCGAAGTGCACGGTCGTCGATGAAGACGGGCACCTGGCCATCGGCAAGTTCCCAAGCGTGAACGATGACCGCAGCGTGACCCGCGGGGAGGTTCTTGCGCTGCACCTCGCAGCGGCGGCCGGCATTTCCGTTGCCGACTCGCGCATCGTGATGTCCGAGGACACCCCGGTCGCGCTCATTCGCCGGTTCGACCGGGTCGAAGGCGGCAGTCGGATTCCCTACCTGTCCGCCGGCTCGATGATGCAGGCGTCCAGGCAGGAGGACCACGCCTACACGCAGATCGCGGACACCATCATCGCGAACAGCGTTAATCCGGGTCAGGACCTCCAGGAGTTGTGGCGCCGGCTCGTCTTCAATCTGCTCATCACGAACGTCGACGACCACGTGCAGAACCATGGTTTCCTGCATGTCGAGCACGGCCAGTGGCGTCTGGCACCCGCCTTCGACATCAATCCGTTCCCGGACAAAGACCAGGAACTCAAGCTGTGGCTCGACGAGGCTTATGGCCCAGTCGATTCCATTAAGGCGGTGGTCAGCATGGCGGGCTACTTTCGGCTGGATGCCGCAACGGTCCAACGCATACTGGGCGAGGTCTGTGCTGCCATTGGCAATTGGGCAAGCGTCGCAATGTCGGCCGCGGTTGGCATGTCAGGCCGTGACCTCGAAGACTTTGCGCCTGCTTTCGAGCATGAGCAGATACGTATTGCGAGGACACTCTTGAAGTAGGGAACAGCACTCAGTGGCTCGTATCGCCAAAGCCGCTTGGCAAGCGAAGCTGTCCTGCCGGCTACGCCGGCGAAACAGCAGCGCATGCCAAGCACGCCACGCCACCCCTTCAAAACAACGTATACCCCCCATCAATCACAAACGTATCCCCGGTGTGATACCCCGACGCCGAACTCATCAAATACACCGCAATCCCAGCAAAGTCAGCCCCCTCCCCCCACCTCCGCATCGGCACCCGCTTCCCAACCATCTCCTGAAACGTGGCATTGGCCTGCGCATTGCTGGTCATCTCCGTCTTGATCCATCCCGGCAGCACGGAGTGCGCACGAATCCCATGCCGCGCATACTCGACCGACAGCGCGCGCATCATCGAAATCAACCCGCCCTTGGTAGCAGCGTAGTGCTCGTTACGTGCGGCGCCCTCGATGGCAGCGACGGAAGCCGTCCCAACCAGCACCCCCCCATCCCCCTGCGCCAGCAACTGCCGCGCCGCCGCGCGCAGCGTAAAAAACGCCCCGTCGAGGTTGACCCGCAACACGCGATACCAGTCGTCCGTACCCATTTCTTCGAACCGCGTACCACGCGCCGAGACGCCGGCATTGGCGAAGCAGCCGTCAAGACGACCCAGCGCAGCAAGCGTCCCATCCATGGCCGCAGCCACGGAAGTCTCGTTGCTCACATCACAAATCGCGGTATGCACCTTGCGCCCATACTGCGCGAGCCGCTCGGCGGCGGCGGCGTTCTTCTGCGCATTGGTACCCCAGATCGCGATATCGGCGCCGGCCTGGGCCAGGCCCTCGGCCATGCCAAGGCCGATGCCGCCGTTGCCGCCGGTAATCAGCGCCACTTTGCCGGTCAGGTCGAAGGGGGTGAAAGGCATGATCTGTCTCCTTTGAGGATGGATGAGCCGGCCCTTGTGGTCGGGCGGATCAGATCATGCTAAGAGGCCGCATAGCTGGCGGGCATCGTCGGATGCGACGAAACCCGCCTCGGGCCGGAGTGGCTTAACCCGGGATCATCCCCGGCAGCAGATACGCCTGCACCACGGTGATGATGCCGATGATCACCGCGAACAGCAGGCTGTGCTTGACGGTGAAGCGGAACAGTTCGGACTCCTTTCCGACGAGCCCCGTCGCCGCGCAGGCTACCGCGATCGATTGCGGCGAGATCATCTTGGCCGTCACGCCGCCCGTGGTGTTGGCGGCCACCAGCAGTGTGTCCGACACGCCGATCTGGTGGGCAGTCGTGTTCTGCAGCGAACAGAACAGCGCGTTCGACGACGTGTCCGAACCCGTCAGGAACACGCCCAGCCAGCCGAGGAACGGCGAGAAGAACGGGAATGCGGCGCCCGTACCGGCCAGCAGCAGCGCCAGCGTGGACGACATGCCCGAGTAGTTGGCCACGAACGCAAACGCCAGCACCAGGCCGATCGACAGGATCGGGCGCGCCAGTTCCACCAGTGTCTCGCCAAACGTCGACACGAGGTCGCGCGGCTTCATGCGCAGCAGCACGGCGGAGATCAGCGCAGTCAGCAGGATCGCGGTCCCGACGGCCGACAGCAGGTCGAGCTTGAGCACGGCTTCGTACGGCTTGGGCGAAGCGACGATCGGCGCGGCCTTGAGGACCAACTGGTCCAGCCCCGGCACCTTGAACTTCAGCACCGTACCGGCCAGCGCACCATTGCCCACGAACAGCGCCTTGAACGGCTGCAGGCTCCACACCGTGACGATGGCCGTCAGGATGCCGAACGGCGCCCAAGCACGGATTGTCTGCGCAGCGGTGTACGGCGACTTGCGATCGCCGCCGTTCTGCACGCCGTTGCCAAAGCCACCACCGCCAAATGCCGACATCGCCATGGTGCCGCCACCCACGCTGCCGCCCGCACGTTGCGCTGCGCTGCGCGGCTGCCACACCTTCAGGAAGGCCGCCAGCGACACCAGGCTGACCAGCGCCGAGGTGATGTCCGGCAGCTCGGGCCCGATATGGTTCGACGTGAAGTACTGCGTCACGGCGAAGCTGCCGCCCGTCACCAGCGCTGCCGGCCACGTCTCGCGCACGCCCTTGGCGCCGTCCATCATGAACACCAGCCAGAACGGCACCATCAGCGACAGCAGCGGAAGCTGGCGACCCGCCATCGCGCCGATGTGCATGGCGTCGATACCCGTCACCTGCCCGGCGACGATGATGGGAATGCCCATCGCACCGAAAGCCACCGGCGCGGTATTGGCGATCAGGCAAAGGCCTGCTGCGTAGAGCGGATTGAAGCCCAGACCCACCAGCAGCGCGGCGGTAATGGCCACCGGCGCGCCGAAGCCGGCCGCGCCTTCCAGAAACGCGCCGAACGCAAAGCCGATCAGCAGCATCTGCAGGCGCTGGTCATCGGTGATCGATAGCACCGATGCGCGGATGACGTCGAACTGGCCGGTCTTGACCACGATCTTGTACAGGAACACCGCGGTTACGATGATCCACGCGATTGGCCACAGGCCATACGCAAAGCCGAAGCCCGCTGCCGCCAGTGCCTGCTGCGCCGGCATGCCGTACGCGAAGATCGCCACGGCCAGTGAAAGCAGCAACGTCCCCGCCGCCGCGACATGGCCCTTCAGGCGCAGCACCGCCAGGGCGAGGAAGAAGAACAGGATGGGAATGGCTGCCGCCAGCGAGGACAGCCAGAGGCTGCCCAGCGGCATATAGATTTGGGTCCAGGGTTGCACGCTCGTCTCCTACTTCAGTGGTATTTCGGAAAATCCTTGTTGTTGTTGGCAAGGGCGTCGGCCGTCACCGCACCGCTTGTTTTCTCCCCTCTCCCGCTTGCGGGAGAGGGGCGGGGGAGAGGGCAGGCGTCGGCCTTACGACAGCGCTTCACTTCGTCGAAGCACAAGCCCTCTCCCCAACCCTCTCCCGCAAGCGGGAGAGGGGGCACAAAACTGGTTTTGCTTAAGACCTTCAGGCAGGCGCTACTCCGGCTGGCCCTTGTCCTTCAGCAAGTCCGACAAGCTCCGCTTCGCAGGCGTCAGCGGTGTCCGATGCTGCGTCCATCCCATCTGCTTCGCGGGCGTCAGCGCACGCATCCGCGTAGCCGCCCAGCGGAACATGCGATAAGCCTTTGGATGCGAGAACGCCCCGCTCCAGAATCGCCAGATCAGGTGTTCGCCACGGCTGTACTTGGCCCCTTGGCCACGCAGAGGATGCTCGACCTGCTCGTCGGGATTGCGATTCGCTTCAGTACGCAGGCGGACGAGCAATTGCGGAATCGGAATGCGCACGGGGCACACTTCCCCGCATGCACCGCAAAGGCTCGAAGCCGTAGCGAGATCGGCAGTCGCTTCCAGCCCCAGCAGATGCGGCGAGATGATCTTGCCGATTGGCCCCGGATACGTCGTGCCATAAGCGTGGCCACCGATGCGCGTATAGACCGGGCAATGGTTCATGCAAGCCCCGCAGCGGATGCACTGCAGCGTCGCGCGCAGCTGTGCATCGGCATAAGCCTGCGTGCGCCCATTGTCGAGCAGCACCAGATGCACCTCGCGCGGCCCATCGCGCTCGCCTTCGCGGCGCGGGCTGGAGATCAGGTTGAAGTAGGTGGTGATCGCCTGCCCCGTGGCCGAGCGCGTGAGCAGGCTCGACAGCGGCACGATATGCTCGAGCCGCGCCACCACCTTCTCCATCCCCATGATGGCGATATGCACGTCCGGCACCGTGGTCGACAGGCGCCCGTTGCCCTCGTTCTCCACGAGCCACAGCGTCCCCGTATCCGCCGCGGCGAAGTTCACGCCGGACAGGCCGATATCGGCCTCGACAAACGCCTGGCGCAACGCGCGGCGGCCGGTCTGGATCAGCGCGTCGACGTCTTCGGTATAGGGCGTGTCGGGGATGTGCTGCTCGAACAGTGTGGCAATGTCGCCCTTGGTCTTGTGGATCGCCGGCATGACAATGTGCGACGGCTTCTCGCCGGCCAGCTGGACGATGTATTCGCCCATGTCCGACTCGATGCAGTCCACGCCGCGCTCGGCCAGGTAATGGTTCAGCTCGATTTCCTCGCTGGCCATCGACTTGCCCTTGATCACGCGCTTCGCCCGCTTCGATTCGGCGATGCGATGGATGATCGCGTTGGCTTCGTCGGCGGTCTCGGCCCAGTGCACCTGCACGCCGGCCGCGGTCAGATTGCTTTCGAGCTGCACCAGCAAGTCGGGCAGGTTGGCCAGCGCGTGCTGGCGGATCGCCTCGCCCAGGTCGCGCAGATGTTCGAGTTCATCGGCATCCGGGAACTGCGACAGGCGCTTACCCTGCAGGAAATCCATCGCGCCGCGGAAGCTCTGGCGCAGCTTGGGGTCGTCGAGCGCCTCCCGGGCGCGTGCCTTGAAGTCCTGTGTCGGGACAAAGTGCAGCGTGGTTTCGCTCATGCCTGGCTCCCTGCGTTGCTGTCATCGACGATCACTACCCAGAGCTGGCGCGGACCATGCGCGCCATAGGCCAGGGTTTGCTGGATATCGGAGGTCTTCGACGGGCCCGACACCATCACGAGGTTGGTCGGCATGCCCTCGCGCCAGCGTTCGGCGCGCGCGGCCGAGTGCAGGTCGGCATGCAGCGTGGACGCATACACCAGCGCCACATGCAGCGGCGGCACCAGCGACACCGTGCGTGGCGAACCCGCATCCGGCGCGAGGATCAGCGTGCCCGTGGCGGCCAGCCCCGAGCGCGCGACTGTGAAGCCGGCATCGACCGTGTCGAACAACTCGGCCTTCCATTGCTCGATCGGGCGGTCGTAGCCGATGGCTTCGATCTGCGGCGGCAAGGCTTGCTTCAGCGCGGCGCCAGCCGGCTGCGTCGGATTCAGTAGCAGACATTGCACGCCAGCCTGCGCGAGCTTCTCTGCCAGCAGCGCGGGCCATTGCGATGGGCCGGTGCACCACACCTCGGCATGCGAGGCTTCAAGCGCGGCTTGCATCGACGCCACGAGTTCGGCGCGCGCAGGGGTGCCGTGACTGCGCGCGGCATAGTGCGTGTCGATGCGTTGATCGATCTCGGCGGTAGTGGTGGCGACAGTTGCCGGCGCGGCGGCGCGCAGCCGGCCCAGCATGCGTTCGCGTGCAGTGAGGGCGTTCATGCTGCACCTCCGGTACGGCGCCACAGGAAACTGGCAAGGTGTTCGACCTGCAACGGTGCGCCGTCATGCGCGGCGGTGTGGCCGATATTGAGCAGGCAGCCGCAATCGGCGGACACCAGGCGGTCGCAGCCCGTGGCGCAGGCCGAGGCGACCTTGTCGCGCACCATTGCGCCGGAGATATCGGGGTGCTTGAGCGAGAACGTGCCGCCAAAGCCGCAGCACTCGGATTCGCGTTCATGTTCCACGCGCGTCACGCCGGGCAGCGCGTCGACCAGCGCCACGCCATGCTGGCGCGTACCCATTTCTCGACGCGCGCCGCATGAGGTATGCAGCACGATGCGCTCGTCAGCTTGCCGGCTCGACAGCGCCTGGCTGAAGTCCAGCCGGAGCACATTCAGCAGGAACTCGCCGAGTTCGTAGATGCGTTCGGCCAGTTCGCGGGCCTTGGGCCCAGCGACGGGGTCATCGGCAAACAACTGCGGCCAGTGGTGCCGCATCATGCCGGCGCAGGAGCCGGACGGGACGATGACGGGCCACGGCTCGCTGAACAGGTCGAGCTGCGCACGTGCCACATCGCGGGCCTGTTCGGGATTGCCGCTGCTGTAGGCCGGTTGTCCGCAGCAGCTTTGCGCGCGCGGAAAGTGCACGGTCAGACCTTCGCGCTCGAGCAGCCGCACGGCGTCAAGCCCGGCCTCGGGCACGAACAGGTCGACCAGGCAGGTCGCAAACAGATAGACCTGCGTGGGGGCAGTGGTGGGGTATTGCCTGTCCTTCATGTCTCGCTCCGCACGCGCTGGAATCGCACGTTCCGGCGCATAATTCCCGCTTCCGCGCTACAGTTCAAATTGGTTGGACCACTTTGCGCGGACATCACATTGGCATGACGGGATCAGCGGGGGAGCAGATGGCAACGCAGACGCAATCGCACGGGCGGGGCAGGGGACGCGTCGAAACGGTGATGCGGCAAATGGAAACCGCCTTGCTGGACGGCACCTGGCCCGCGGGCGCGCGCCTGCCGGCCGAGCGCGACCTGGCCGAACAGTACGGCGTGGCCCGCAACACCGTGCGCGAAGCCATCCAGCGGCTGGCCGCGCGCGGGCTGCTGCAAAGCCGGCGCGGCGCGGGCGTTTACGTGACCGACCAGTTGCGCTCAGGCATTGCCTCGCCATGGGGCCAGCTCGTGGCCGACCATCCGGCCCTGCGCGACGACATCCTCGAATTCCGCCGCGTGCTGGAAGGCGCCACGGCCTACTTCGCCGCGCTGCGTGGCGACGATGAAGACCGCAAGCGCATCCGCGGCCTGATGGCCGAACTCGAACGCGCGCGCATGGTGGACGACAAACAGGCTGAGGCAGACGCCGACACGCGCCTGCACGATGCCATCGCGCAGGCCTCGCACAACACCATGTTCCTGCACCTGCATACCAGTGTCATCAGCATGCTGCGCGAACACATCACCATCAGCGGCACCGGCCTGCGCGAAGAGGGCGAGGCCACGTCCGCGCTCCTGCTATTGCAGCACCGCACCGTGTGCGATGCCATCTGCGCGCGCCGTCCGGAAGAAGCACGCACTGCCATGCAAACGCATATCGATTTCGTGCGGACGTGGGTGGAGAACGGCGGCGGGGCGGACAAGATCATGGATTAGCCGGCAGGTATTTGCCGCTTGCGCGAGACCGCCGCAGTCGCCTACTTTGCCTTGACCGCTACGGTCTCACGGGCGACCTCGGCCACCAGTTCGCGCAGCCACTGGTGCGCGGGATCATGGCGGTAGCGGACATGCCAGGCCATTTGCACCGGGAACGTACCCAGATCGACCGGTGCGGCCAGCACCTTTAGCCGCGCATCGCGCGCAAGGTGCCGGCAGATCTGCGCAGGCAGTGTTGCGCAGTAGTCCGTTGCCGCAACCAGTTCGGGAACGGCCATGAAGTGCGTGACCGATATCGCCACCTCGCGGCGAAGCCCCTCGCGCTGTAGCGTCTGGAACAGACCCGCGCGCAAACGGCCGGGTGGCAGCACATTGACGTGCCTGAGCTGCTCGTACTGCTGCCGGGAAATCCGCTTGTTGACAAGCGGATGGTCAGCGCGAACCACGCAGGCGAGGCCATCTTCCATCAGCGGCTGCACCACAAGGTTCTCCGCCGGGTCGACGATGCGGCCCAGCACCATCGCTGTCGCGCCGGAACTCACACCGGTTTCCGCCAGCTCTGCGCCAAACGGCACCAGCCGCAGTCGGATGCCCGGCGCGCGCTCGCTCAGCTTCGCGACGATTCCTGGCAGCAGCACGAACTCGACGTAGCTGTTCGGCGCCAGGATGAACAGGCGCTCCGCCTTCGCCGGGTCGAACGCCTGCTGCCCCAACACCAGCTGGTCCAGCTCGGCTATCGCGGCGGCGATGCCAGGCGCCATCGCTTCGGCCTTCTCCGTCGGCTGCATGCCGTACCGCTCGCGAATGAACAGCGGGTCCTGCAGCATGTCGCGCAGCCGCGCCAGCGCGTTGGACAGCGCCGGCTGCGTCATCCCGAGCCGCTCGGCGGCGCGCGTGACGTTCCGCTCTTCCATGAGCGTCAGGAAAACGGGCAAGAGGTTCAGGTCGTAGCGCATCCAGTCATATTGCCGAGGATATAACTGGAATTCAATGAATAAATTGGATCAATGATTTCGCGCCACACATACTGCATTCCAACGAGGCGTTGCTGCGGTCAGAACGGACAAGCAGATGCCTTGTCCCCTACTGCATTCGGCCCTGGCAAACTGGAGTCACCATGTCTACTGAAGCCCTCTTTTCCCCCACCCGCATTGGCGCCATCGACGTTCGCAACCGCATCGCCATGGCACCGCTGACCCGCTCGCGTGCTGGCATGGACGGCGTCCAGACGCCGCTGGCCGCCGATTACTACGGCCAACGCGCTTCGGCCGGGTTGATCATCGCCGAGGCCACCAACATCTCGCGTCAGGGCCGTGGCTACGCTTACACGCCAGGGCTCTACACCGATGCGCATGTGGATGCCTGGGCGCCCGTGACGGCGGCCGTGCATGCGGCTGGCGGCCGTATCGTGGTTCAGTTGTGGCACGTAGGTCGCATGTCGCATACGAGCCTGCAGGAGGGCGGCGCGGCGCCCGTGGCGCCTTCGGCGATCCAGGCCGGCGGCAACGTCTTCACCGAAGCCGGAAACGTGCCGCCGTCCATGCCGCGTGCGCTTACCACCGAGGAAATCGCCGGCATTCTGGAGGACTACCGGCAGGCAGCGCGCCGTGCGAAGGATGCAGGGTTCGATGGCGTGGAAGTGCATGCAGCCAACGGCTATCTGCTGGAGCAATTCCTGCGCGACAGCACCAACTTCCGCGACGACCAGTACGGTGGCTCCATCGAGAACCGCGCACGCTTCCCGCTGGAAGTCGTCGAAGCCGTGGCCGGGGTTTGGGGTGCGGACCGCGTAGGGCTTCGCCTCTCGCCGCTTTCCACCGCGATCGGCGACACGCCGCTGGACAGCACGCCGATGGAGACGCACGGCTACCTTGCTCGACGGCTCGGAGAGATGGGACTGGCGTACCTGCATGTCGTCGAAGGGCAACTGCACGCAGGCAACGGCGCTGAACTGCTTGATGTGCAGGCGCTTCGCGAAGCGTTCGGTGGGGCGTATATCGCCAACAACGGCTACGACCGGGCGCGCGCCTTGAGTGCCACGGCTTCAGGTCATGCGGACATGATCGCTTTCGGCAAGCCCTTTATCGGCAATCCTGACCTCGTCGAAAGGCTGCGCCTGGAGACGCCTCTGTTCGAGGCACCGGCGGCTACGTTCTTTGGTGGTGGCGCGGAAGGTTACACCGAGTTTGCGCGTATCTGACGGTTGTTCCAGCCCACCAATGCCGCCATCTGGCGACCTCATTCCCAATGAGAGTCGCCATGATGGCGGCTGTTGCTCACATCGCCGAAACAGACTAAAGCGTTGCAGCTCCACGTTGGTGGGGGCCAAGGACAAAGGGGCCGCTGCCAGCCACATCTGGGAATTCGAGACCAACCCAACGAAAGTCGGGATTCATTCCTCTGCCATTCAAGTCGATATGGCTGTGCCCTATCCGACGTCGCAAAGCGACTGGACTTCGATGGATGGGGTGCAGCAAGAGCCGCGGTAGCGGCCTTGATGCAAGGGGCGCGCCCCACGCCCTTCAATCTCGCTCTCCGGACACGAAGAACGTCCCCCAACATTCAGGCGAAGACATCGCCGAACCAAGAAAAAGAATATCGTGAACCTGAAAGACATGACTGTCGGCGCCCGCCTGATCTGGGGCTTTGCCATCGTGATTCTCGCCGGTCTTGCCATCGCCTTGTTCGGGCGTATTGAGCTGGCCACCATCAATGACGAGATGACCCTGCTGGTCGACGACAGGATGGTCAAGGTCGACCTGATCAATGAAGCCATCGACAACGTCAATCTTGTCGCTCGCGCAACGCGCAACCTGATCATGCTGCCCGACGATGCATCCATGCGCGACGAGAAGGCACGTATCGATAAGGCCCGCGAGGCCAACAACGCCATCTTCCAAAAGCTTGATGCCACTGTCCAGAGTGAAAAAGGCCGCGCACTGATCAAGGTCCTGGCGGATTCGCGCGGGCCTTACAACGCGATGTTGGACAAGAGCATTGCACTCGGTCTCGCCAACCGCAATGACGAGGCACGCAATGTACTGCTGAACGAAGCCCGGCCATTGCAGGCCGCCTACTTCAAGAGTCTCTACGACTTCCTTGCCTTCCAGCATAGCCAGATGGACCAGAGCAGCGCGCGCGCGCGCCATGTTGTCGCCAGGGCCGGCGTACTGATGCTGAGCGTCGCTGCACTGGCAAGCGTGGTTGCCGCGATGCTGGCCTGGCTCATCACGCGATCGCTCGGCCGCCAGCTTGGCGGAGAGCCGGCCTATGCCGCGAACGTCGCTCGCGAGATCGCAGCCGGCAACCTGGCCGTCGACGTACAGGTGCGCGCGGGCGACAGCACCAGCCTGTTGGCGGCGATGCGATCCATGCGGGACAGCCTGGCCGGCGTGGTGGCATCGGTACGCCGTGGCTCCGAGTCGGTCGCTTCGGCGAGCCTGCAGGTCGACCAGGGCAATATGGACCTGTCCGCACGTACCGAAAGCCAGGCCAGTTCGATCGAGGAGACCGCTGCCTCGATGGAGCAACTTGGCTCCGCAGTCAGGCAGAATGCCGACAATGCGCAGAAGGCCAACGAAATGGCGCGTAATGCAAGCAGCGTGGCAGCTCAGGGTGGTGAAGTGGTGGCAGAGGTCGTCAGCACCATGCAGGGCATCAACGACAGTTCCAAGAAGATCGCCGACATCATTACTGTGATCGAAGGTATTGCGTTCCAGACCAATATCCTGGCACTCAACGCCGCGGTCGAGGCAGCGCGTGCCGGCGAACAGGGCCGCGGCTTTGCGGTGGTGGCCGGCGAGGTGCGCTCGCTGGCCGGGCGCAGCGGCGAAGCGGCGAAGGAGATCAAGAAACTGATTACCGATAGTGTCGAGCGCGTGGAGCAAGGGTCGCAGCTGGTGAACAAGGCCGGTGAGACCATGAACGAAGTGGTCGGCAGCATTCAGCGCGTCTCGGCCATCATGGCCGAGATTGGCTCCGCCACCAGCGAGCAGAGCGCAGGCGTGGCTCAGGTGGGCGATGCTGTGACGCAGATGGACCAGGCCACCCAGCAAAACGCGGCACTCGTGGAGGAAATGGCGGCAGCGGCCTCAAGCCTCAAGGGGCAGGCCCAGGAACTTGTGCAGGCTGTCAGCGTATTCCGGATTGAATCGGGGACAGCTGCACGGATCGCGCTGGGGTAGGGACTTGGTCGGGAAGCGTTATGCCGGATGACCGACGCTTTCCGACCTGACTCGGACGCCGGCGAGCAGGCCTGCGCAAGTACCGAACTGCAGATCGCGCCGGGGATTGCAGCGCCTTGCCTAAGGCATGAATAGATCCAGCCCCGCCAGGGCAAGCGTGCCGCTCAGCACGATTGCCGCCGTCGAATCCATGAGAAGCAGGATTGCGGACGACAGCCAGCATGCGATAGTGAAGCCGATCGCTTCTTTCATGATGGCACCTCGCCAAGCCGCGTGTTTATCGAGCTTTGCCCTTGTCCTTGTGTCTGGCACCCGCTGAAGCTGTCAGCCAGATGCCGGCAAGGACGGCAACAGAACTGAGAACCAGACGCGCACTCACAGGCTCTTGCAGGAACAGGACGCCGCCGAGCGCCGCAACGGGTGGCACCAGCAGCTGGAGCGCAGCCGCGGACATCGCCGTCAGTCTTCGGATTGCCGAACCCCACACCACAAAGCCGATCGCTGAAGTCACGGCGCCGGAAACCACAGCGAGGGCGACTCCGGCAACGCTTGCATGCGCGTGGCCGTGAAGGATCAATCCGAGGACGATGCAAATCGGTGCCGCCCGCAGGAAGTTTCCTGTCGTGGCTGATAACGGACTTGCGACACGCCTGCCACGCAAGGTATAGAGCCCCCAGGCAACGCCCGCGGCGCCCATCATCAGCAAGCCGGAAAAGCCCGGTACGCCGACGCCAGGTACCGTCAGGAACAGCAGTCCGACAGTTGCCAGCAGATACCCGATCAAAGCGACGCGGTGAAAGCGCTCGCCTTTCAGGAGACAGGCACCAAATATGGTCAGCTGTACCGTCCCGAACAAGACGAGGGCACCGGTGCTGACGCCGAGGGACATATATGACAGCGAGAACAGGCTCACGAAAATGCCAAGCGCAATCGCCGACACCCAGTCGGGACGGGACTGTCGGGCATGTCCCGGGCTCAGTTTCGTCACGGCCAGCAATGTCGCTCCGCCAGCCAGCAGCCGGATATCGGAAAACGTGGCTGCGTCGATGCTGTGGCTGAATAGCGCGACGCGACACAGCAGAGCGTTCGAGGCAAACGCAGCAACGGCGACCGCGCCCTGCAAGGCACAGGAAGGCGTGATGGCATTCGCGTCCGCGGGATCCAGATATGCATTCATCACGGCTCCTTTCCCCAGCGCCACAAGCATGCGGGTGATCAGCGTGCGTTCATTGCCGGTGCGTGTTCGCCTGGTGCGATTCACACGGTCGACAGCCGGGCATCCTGACCTTTCTTGTTGCTGGTAAGCGTATAAACTGGGTGCTTGCGCCGCGTCATCGGAACCGATGACCGGACAGACGCCAAGAATAAGAAACGGGGAGTTCGATATGGACGGCCTTGCGGGTGTGACGGCTCAGCAACTCTCCGACGTGATTGGCGCCATCTACGACTGCGCCCTCGATCCCGAACGCTGGCCCGCCACTTGCAGAACGGTTGCGGATCTGTGCGCAAGTACCGGCGGCGGCATCTGCGTGCATGATCTCAAGCAGGTGCGCAACGACCAGTTGTTCGTGTTCGGTTACCAACCGCAATTCCTGGAGGCGCTGGGCAGCCAGTTCGCCGACAGTCCGATGGCCGCTGCGGACATCGTCTCGAATGTGGGTGACGTCAACTCGCTGGCGAAGGAGCCGCGGCAGTTGCTTGAAAGCCGCTTCTATCGCGACGTCCTTGAGCCTTACGGGCTGACGGACATCATCTGGTTCCCCGCCCTGCGTACTGGCGGAAGGATGGCCTCGCTGCATGCTTCCCGCAGCGACAAGCGGCCCTTCTATCAGCAGCAGGAGATGCAACTGTTCAGGCTGCTCTCGCCGCATGTCTGTCGGGCACTCGCTATCTCCGACGCGCTTGATATCCGTGCGCTTCGGTCCGAGATGCTCGAAAGGACGCTGGACGGATTGTCAGCCGGCGTGTTCCTGACTGCGCGCGATGGTCACGTTGTGTACATGAATGCCGCCGGCGAGCGGCAGGTGAAAGCGGGGCATTCGATCCGCCTCGCCCAGAATCGTCTGACCCCGGTCCATCCCGCAGCGCGCGCCGCGCTCGCAACGAGCATCCACTCGGCCACGCGCGCGGACACTTCCTCAGGCTGGAGCGAGCATTCCGTGGCGATTCCAGATGGCAGCGGGGACGGCGGCTACGTTGCCACCTTGTTGCCGATCGAGAACGGCGAGCGCAGCAGTATCCTGGCACCCTTTGCCGCGTCGGTCGCCGTATTCATGCAAGACCCCATCCAGGTCCCGCTCATGCCTGGCGAGGCCTTTGCGCGGTTGCATGGGCTGACGGGCGGCGAACTGCGCGTGCTGCTGGCCCTGTCGCAAGGACTCGGCGGAATGGAGTCGGCGGAGATGCTCGGCATCAGCGAGCCAACCGTTCGCACCCATCTGCAGCGCATCTACTCCAAGACCGGCACGACAAGGCAGGCCGACCTGCTCAGCCTGCTTCATCGCTCTACTCCGCCGGTTCGCGGCGACGTGCAAGCCTCGCTCACACCAGCCCGGCCGTAGACAACTCCCGCTTGAGATACGCATAGAAAATCGGTCCCGCAATCACGCCGGGAATGCCGTACAGCGTCTCCATCAGCAGCATCACGATCAGCAATTCCCACGCCGCTGCCTGGATGCGCGCGCCGATGATGCGCGCGTTCAGGAAGTACTCGAACTTGTGAATCACCACCAGATAGAACAGCGACGCCACCGCAATCGGCAACGACACCGCCAGTGACGACACCACGATGGCCGTGTTGGAAATCAGGTTGCCCAGCACCGGCAGCAGTCCGGCCACGAAGGTGATCACCACCAGCGTCTTCGACAGCGGCAGGTGCACGCCGAACAGCGGCATCACCACCAGCAGGTAGATCGCCGTCAGCATCGTGTTGATGGTCGAAATCTGGATCTGCGCGAAGATGAACTGGGCGAAGGCCTGCTGCAGCGCGCGGGCGCGCATCACCAGTGCCGTCGCAAGCGGCCGGCGGTTGGGACGGGACACGGCGCGGTAGAGCGCAACCATGGCGCCGATGACCATGCCGATGATGATATGCAGCAGCGTGCGCAGAACCTCGGCGCCCAGCTTCTGCGCCATCTGCGCGTGTTCGCGCAGCCAGTGGATCATGGTGTTGGCGAGTTCTTCCACCGTGCTCGGCAGGGCGCCGCTGACCCAGTCGGGCAACTGGCCGCGGGACTGGTCGATGATATCGGCGATATGGTTGAGCAGGGCGTCCAGCGTGCCCTCGCCGCTGACGAATCGGACCAGCGCCCATATTCCCAGAGACAGCGCCAGCAGGATCACGAAGGAGAGGATGGCGACCGCCACGGCATCGTGCCGATGGTTCAGGCCCTTCAGGCGCGGGGCCAGGACGTCTACCAGCGAATATAGCAGCAGGCCGGAGAGAAAGGCGGCGACGAGATTGGCCTGGAGCACCGTCCACAGCGCGAGGGCGGTGAGGAGGTAGGAGGCGCCGACCACGGTGAACCAGGCCGCTGGGAGCAGGCGAGGGGTGGGGGGCGGGGGTTGGTGATCCATCAAACTCTCCGGCATATGTGTCTCCTCCGCAGCATTTGGGAAAGCCTGTTGCTGCCAACTACTGGCGGAGCGCTGGAGGTAGATTCTCGGGGCAGGAGAGAGACTAGGCAAGCACCTGGGGCTCAAGGCGGTGCTTAAGGGGAAGGACGCTGGCCGTCAAGGCCCGACCATCAGCGCCATCCCGACCGTGGAATGAACGACGTCTGCGCGGCCGCATGGTTGGCGCATTCCGGACCGGCCACACCTTCGACTGCGCCCTTGCCGAAGTTCGTGCGCGTACTTCGACGTCTTCTTCTCCGGCGAGTAGTCGGCGAACGATGCCAGCGACGCGCCGCCGCCAGGAAGGGTGCCAGGCGGTCCCGGGCATCGCTACTCAATGGGCCGTCGGTCTCGCCGCGATACACTTTGCGTCAGTCAGGGCGCCGGTGCGCCCAAGCTTCTCATCACAAACATTGACCCTTGGAGGCAGGAAATCATGAGAGCGATTCTGATCATTCTGGCTGGCTGCTCGCTACTGTTAGGCGGCTGCGTTGTGGCGCCGCCTTACGAAGAGCCAGGCGGCGGTCCCGGTTGCCCGCCGGGGCAGGCAAAGAAAGGGAATTGCCGCGTAGACCAGTACGGCAATGAATCCTTCTGCCCGCCGGGCAAGGCGAAGAAAGGTCAATGCTAAGGTCAGATTGACGACGAGCGGAGCCCCGCGCGCTTCAAACGAATGCCTTAACCGTGGTGTTCGTCGTGGTGATCGTAGTGGTGGTCATCGTAATGATGGTCATGCCGATGATGATGACGATTCCACTCGTCGCGTGCCCACCAGCGGTGACCGTCCCAATAGCGGTCGCCGTGCCAGCCGACGACCACGTGCGACCCGGCCACGAGTACGGGAGCCTGCTGATAGACCGGCTGCGGGGCCGGCTCGACATAGACGGGACCACTCTCCACATACTCGCGCGCCAATGTGGTGGTCGACGCAGCTGTGGCGAGCAGGCCAAGGGCAAGGCAAGTGGCGTAGCGTAGGGACATGATTCACCTCTTTGAAAGTCGGACCGGATACCTTCAATTTACTGCGGCGAACTTGCGCGGTGCCTGCTGCGCAGGCTGAAAGGCTTGTCGGCTCTTGTCCCACATCGGCAGGAGCCAGTCACATCGCTGAGGTGGCGCACTTTGCCCACACACCTGTTCCCAGGGTGCGATGATTTCTACTCCGCAAGCTAACGGCCTACATCGCCTCGACAGGCAATACGCTCCAACCCGAAGTACCACTCGACGTCGCCCTGCGCAGGCTGCTGAGCACGCCGTTCTCGTCAAACTCGAACAGGACTGTCGACGACCGGACGTTGCCTCCGGCGAAGAGCGGACCAATGAACGGGATGAAACTTTCAGGGTGAGGTCTGGACGTTGCGAATGAATAGATCAGGACGGTGGATCCACTCTTCAGCGTGACCTGGGAGGTCGGCGTCCCGAGCTGCGTGGTGACATCGTCAATGGTGGAGAAGCCGGGCAGGAAGTTGGACATCTGCTCCGGTCTGACGTCGACGCCGGTCGAGGCGCAGGCGGCCAACATGATGCAAAGCACGATCGGTGCGTGTCTGGGCCGCATGTTGTCAATGCCACACTTTCCGTGCCGTGACGGAGAAACGAGGGCCATGACGCCTGTCGGCCCCGTTTATCAAGAATATAACTTTTGAGGTTGGGGCGCACGCTTCACACGGTGCCTCGAAAGGGAACGCCGGCCTCGACCCCTTTCAGAGCGATACACACACGTGGCTGCGAACCCGCAAGACTGCCTCCTGCTGAAAAAGGGACTTGTACTCGCTCATGATTTCTCGTACCGCAGCTTCGCGACGTTCGTCATCGGCATGGACCACGCTGAGAACGTAGGATGGCTCTCGAACCCGTTCGCCGTCGGCTCCACGCCATTGGCCTGACGCCGCCCATACCGTGAAGCCCTGTTCGAAACGGGGCGTCACCGAGCGTCGCAGGAAGGCATCCCATTCGGATGGCGAAACCAGCCCGTCGTGCTTCCTTGTTCCAAAGTACAGCACGTCGCTGATCCTGGGCTCCTCGCCACGCAGGCACTGGTGATGCGGCATGGCGGAGCAGCCCGACAGCATAACCGCCAATGTCAGTGTCGGCGTCAGTGCCAGCGTCAACGAACGTACAGTCACCATCGCATCTGCGAAGATCGCGCGCGGTCAAGGGCCGGTGACAGGCAAACATGCACACCCTCGCTGTGGGAACGCTGCCTGGTTTCATGCATCGAGGCTACTCCGGTAGCGGCTTGCTTCGTATCACCAGTTCCATGAACCCCGAACCCGAGTCGTACTCCCGTGAAAAGCGATGCTCAGGAAGAATCGCCAGCAGTATTTCCGCGGTGGTGCGGACCACGCAACCGTGTGCCACATGGCCACCAAACACCTGGCCGCGTGAATCGGCGACCGACATGTGAAGGTGCGCGCCATCCGCGGACAGCGTCCCCGCGAGCGTCAGTATTTCCAGATCGTCGCGCAGTTCAGCGGGACTCTCGTTTCCCGCGAATCGCAATTGGGCGACGCTGAGGCTGCCAATACCCTGAATCACGAAGGCCGCGGACACCTGGCGCTGGCGCACCATGTCTTCCAGTGCGCCACGCAGATCATCGCCGGGACAAAGGCGCAGAGGATGTGCTTGCATTGGGTTTCCGGGTGGAATGCTCGATGACCGGAGCGTGACAAGGAAGTGCACCGCTCCTGTTGCAGGCAGCGCTGACCGCTGTTTGCGCCTTTGCCGCATCCGCCATCTGGCGCCTAGACTGGATCTCGTACGGACCGGGTCTCTTGACCCATCTTAGGTCACGTAAGCGGCACCGGAAGGTGACGAATCGACTCATGCGGCATCGTCGGTGCTTTCGCGATTCGATATGGAGCTAATAACATGAAATATCCGTTCATCGTCGCCCTCGCCACCGCCGCGCTCGCCGGCTGCGTCACATCTCCCTACACGCCACCTCCCACGCAGGACACGCGCGCCCTTGGCGAAAGCAAGCTGGCGCCCAAGGACGCCGCCCAATGTATCGGCCAGGCGTGGGCGCAAAGTACCCAGCAGCAAGTGTGGATGCAATACATGCTCGCCAATGACCAGGCCTTCGATGTCTATGTTCCGGGCCAACAGCCGCCGAGCGGCTCCGCTGCCGTCGTGCGCAAGTCGCCAACGGGCGCCGGCTCATGGCTGGGGTTCCGTGGTGCTGACAGTGGTGCCGCGGGTGCGATCAGCCAGTGTCAGTAATCCACGGCTACAATTTCGAGTCGTCTTCAAGACTTGATCCGCGCATGGACAACGTCAGGCCCATGCGCGCTGCCGGAGGGGATATTGAACAGGAAATGGATGGCTGCAGCGATCGCCGTGATTGCGATTGGCGCAGCCACAAGCTACGCGAGCCCGTATTGGACCATCTACCAGATGCGCTCCGCCATCGAAACGCATGATGCGGAGAAGTTCTCGCGATACGTTGACTATCCCGCGCTGCGCGAAAACCTGAAGGGCCAACTCCTGTCTTCGCTCAAGGGCCAGATGCAATCGCCGGCGTTGAAGGACAACCCGTTTGCCGGACTCGGACAGATGATCGGCCTCGCCATGGTGAACACGATCGTGGACACCATGGTGTCGCCGGCCGGCGTCATGGCGCTGATGGCCGGCGAGAAGCCGGCAACCAGGAGCCCGGCACCGCAATCGCCGGCGCCCGCACCGGAAGCACCCCGCAAGGAAGCGGCCAAGGACGCCTTGAAGTACGACGTGTCGTATCGAAGCTGGACAATGGTTCAGGCGACGGCCACGAAGGACAACGGCGACCAGATCATTGCCGATCTGCGGCGAGATGGACTCTGGTCGTGGAAGTGGGTCGGTATCAAGATTCCCGGTCTGGGGAAGATGCAATAGGCTTGATGGTCTATCGGGGCGCGAGATCGCGAAAAGGTGGTTCACCGGATTGTGGGGGTGTCGGTCTTGGCATGCGCTGCTGTTTCGCCGGCGTAGCCGGCGACCTACTTTTGTCCGAGCGACAAAAGTAGGCAAAAGCGCGTTTTGGTTGCCCCAAAGGGGCGAATTTTTATCGTAGTGTGCCAGGGGTGTTGTACGGGTATGGGCTTCAGAGTGATTTACGCTGCCTGCCGCGTGGGGCACGACCGTGGGTAGCAATACAGCGCTGATTGGACGAGCCCTGCAAGCGTCTGTGGCCCCTGCTACTACCCACATCGTGTAATCGCCTTCGGCTGCGCTACGCGCAGAGCCGAAGTCTGAGCACGCAGGCCCAAGGCGAACCACGCCTCGGTGACGATGCCTGCCAATGCATGCGCGTAGAGACAGGACATCAGGAACGGGAACGGGGACTCGGGCGCCAGCGACGCTGATGAGCTTGCCCCCAGACGACAACGCGCGCGCAGCGCAGCCGAAGGCGTCCCACCACTGCCGCTATTGAAACGCTGTACCCGAGTCCGTCTTGGGGATCGTCCAAAAGCCGTGCCGCGCCAGGCACAGGTTCTGACTCACATGGCGTAGCAGGGTCGAACGGCCGACCACCATCGCAGGCGTCCAAAGCCGTTTGAACCCCTGCCGCCGTGGAATTGATGGCCAGCGGCAACGACGCGCTTTTCTGCCTACTCTTTTGTCGCTCGGACAAAAGAGTAGGTCGCCGGCTACGCCGGCGAAACAGCGGCGCGAGCCAAGAGCGATACCTCAATCCCACCCACAGAACCCCTGCCGGCTACGCCGTAGAAACAGCGGCGCGAGCCAAGCGCGATACCTCAATCCCACCCACAGAACCCCTGCCGGCTACGCCGTAGAAACAGCATCGCATGCCAAGCGCCATCACCCCCGCAATTCCACGAAGAGCAAAACGCCGCTAGCCGACTACGTCCGACGCGGCGCCACTTCGGCCGGAACCGCAGCGCATTCATGCCCGAACAGGCGGTTCTGAATGTTGCTGTCGAGCATGCCATTCGCATGCACCTGCTGCAGGATATCGACCAGCGCTGCGACACCTGGTTTGGCAGACCATTGCTCGCGAACGGCACAGACAATGCCACCTCGGGTAACTTCTTCGAGCCCCGGGATGACAACGAACCGCGATTGGAAGTAGTCCGTCCGGGCCATGGCATGATCGACAAAGCCGATCGCGTCGGTGTTCTCGACGACCGTGCATTGCAGCGAGAAGTTCTCGATCTTGTGGAAGCGGATTGCGTCCGTCTTGCCGTAGATCTGGCTAAGCATCGGATAGACCGACAGATCCCAGATCTGGCCGGAAAGGACCATGTCATACCGCGCGATGTCCTCCGCGACCGGCGCACTGAGTGCGAGAAGCGGATGCCCGCGCCTGACGAAGATCCCCGCGGAAATGGGCGCGATGAACTCGAGCTTGAAGCGGGCCTTGTCATCGAAGATCGACTCAAGCCCGATGGCCACATCGATGTCACCCTGGTCCAGGAGCTGCAAGCCGCGCTCCTTCGTTCCCGAGGTGATGTCCAGCAGCAGCCGCGGATGACGCTTGACCAGCGCTTCGATCGGCCGGGCCAGCACCCATTCGAGCAACGTCGGAAAGATCCCGATGCGCAGGCTGCCGCTGAACGGATCGGTGCGCTGCGCTCCGCTCAGCAGTTCATCGGTATCCGCGATCAGCCGTGAGGCGCGCTCCAGGAATGCGCGCCCTTCGCTGGTCGGCACCACGCCGCGCGAGGTGCGGATGAAGATCGGGAAGCCGAGGCGCCGCTCCAGCTCGGCGACGCTTTTGGTGACGGCCGACTGGGTCACATTGACCGCTTCCGCTGCCTTCGAGAAGGAGCCGAACCTGCCAACGGCGACGGCCTGCTTCAGACGAGCATCCATTTGCAACCTCTCCCATGCTGGCCGGATATCAGTGGTGGGTGATTTTGCCACGGACACGGCGGACAGGCCCTGGCAACCGGTCCGGCCAGCGCGCCGCCGCCCGTTTTGCCGAGGTATGACTTTGAGGAATACGGCGGAAAAAGTTGAATTGGACAGTGCCGACACGCGGGTGCGAGCATAAAAAAACCAAACGACACGCCATGGTCCCGCCTTTGGGAACCCGTCGGGCAGAATGAAGGAGACAACAAGATGGACAACTACGACGCCATTGTGGTGGGAGCCGGATTCTCCGGCCTGTATATGCTGCATCGCCTGCGTGAAGCGGGCCTGTCGGCGCGGGTCTACGAGGCCGGCGACAACGTCGGCGGCGTCTGGTACTGGAACCGCTATCCGGGCGCCAGGTGCGATGTCGAGAGCATCTACTACAACTTTACGTTCTCGAAGGAACTGCTCGCCGAGTGGACCTGGACGAGCCGTTATGCCGAACAGCCAGAGATCCTCGCGTACCTGAACCACGTGGCGGACCGCTTCGATTTGCGCCGTGACATCGCGTTCAGCACGCGCGTCGTTTCGGCGCATTTTGACGCCAGGGCCGGAAAGTGGCGGGTGCAGACGGATGATGGCCGCGTGGCCATGGCCAAGTATTTCATCTCGGGCGTGGGCTGCCTGTCGACATCGAGCACGCCGCGCTTCAAGGGCCTGGACAGCTTCCGTGGCGAGCAGTACCACACGGGAACGTGGCCGCATGAGCCGGTCAGCTTCGCCGGCAAGCGCGTTGGCGTGATCGGCACCGGATCGAGCGGCATTCAGGCCATCCCGCAGATCGCTGCGCAGGCCACGCAACTGTTCGTGTTCCAGCGCACCGCGCAGTACAGCACGCCAGCGGCCAACCGACCTTATGACAGCGAGTACGTCGCGAAGATCAAGGCGGACTATCCGGCCCTGAGGCAACAGGTCCTGAAGTCCTGGGGCGGCACGACGACACGGCCGCGCCCCGATCGTTCGACGTTCGAGGATACCGAAGCGCAGCGGCAGCAGCGCTATGAGGCAGCCTGGACCGAAGGCGGCTGGATGCATGGCCTGTACAAGGATCTCGTCACCGACGCCAGCGCCAACGAGACCGTGTGCGAATTCATCCGCGACAAGATCCGCACGGTGGTGAAGGATCCGGAAATCGCCGCAAAGCTTACGCCGAGCTATCTGTACGGCGTGAAGCGACCGGTCATGGACACCGGCTACTTCGAAACCTACAACCGCGACAACGTGACGCTGGTCGACGTCAAGGCCGCGCCCATCGTGGCATTCACGCCGACGGGGCTGCGTACTGCCGACGCCGAATATCCGCTCGACGTGATCGTTTTTGCCACCGGCTACGACGCCATGACCGGCGCCCTGTTCCGGATCGACATCCGCGGCAAGGACGGCATGACGCTGCGCGAGAAGTGGGCGGAGGGCGAACGCATCCAGACCTATCTGGGCCTGGCGACCGCCGGCTTCCCGAACATGTTCATGATCACCGGCCCGGAAAGCCCGTCGGTGCTGTCCAACATGGTGTGGTCGATCGAGCAGCACGTCGAATGGATCGATGCGTGCATTCGCCAGATGGAGCAGAACGGTACCGCTGTCATCGAAGCGAAGCCGCAGGCCGAAGAGGCATGGAGCCGGCATTGCCATGAAGTCGCCGATGCCACGCTCTTCCCGAAAGGCGAGTCCTGGTACAACGGCTCGAACGTCGAAGGCAAGAAGATGAGCTTCCCGATCTACCTGGCCGGCATCAGCGTCTATCGCGAGCTGTGCGATCGCGTGGCGGCGAACGGGTACGACGGCTTCCTGCAGGCCTGAGCCGGGCCACAACAACTACGACGGAGACAAGAGACCATGGCGCTCGACGAGCAGGCCCGTTACCTCCTTGACATGATTGCGTCGGCCGGGCGGCCGCCATTGCATACCTGCACACCGGAGCAGGCCCGGCAGTCGTTCGATTTCAGCCCGCTGGCCGGCGCGCCGGAGGCCGTCGCGCAGATCGAGGAAATCACGATACCCGGGCCCGCCGGCGATATCCGGGTTCGCATCTACACACCCCACGGGGACGGCCCGTTTCCGGCGCTGGTGTATTGCCACGGTGGTGGCTGGGTCGTCGGTGACCTCGACACGGTCGATGTGCCATGCCGTCTCCTTGCTACCCGCGCGTCTTGCGTGGTCGTGTCGGTCGACTACAGACTGGCACCCGAACACCGCTTTCCCGCTGCAGCGGAGGACGCCTACGCCGCGTTCCAGTGGCTCGTGAGCAATGCGCGTGCCCTGCACGTCGACGCTACCCGCATTGCCGTGGGTGGCGATAGCGCCGGCGGCAATCTCGCGGCAGTCGTCGCATTGATGGCGCGTGACCGCGCCGCCCCGCAGCCGTGCTTTCAGGTGCTGCTCTACCCGGTGACCGACGGCGCGCTCGACACGCCGTCGTACCGCGAGAACGCCGAGGGCTACCTGCTCACGCGCGACAGCATGGTCTGGTTCTGGAACCACTACGTGGGCGATGCCGACCGCACGCATCCCTACGCCTCGCCATTGCGCGCCGAACACCATCGTGGCCTGCCGCCGGCCTTCGTGGTCACGGCCGAGTTCGATCCGCTGCGCGACGAGGGCGAGGCCTACGCGCGCCGGCTTGCAGAGGCCGGCACGCCGGTGGAGTGCAAGCGGTATGACGGCACCATCCACGGCTTCTGCTGGATGCCGGGCGTACTCGACAAGGGCAGGCAGGCACTCGACGACACGGCGGCCGCACTCGCGGCGGCGTTCCAGAGCGACAACCGATAAGAGGTACTGACATGCGACTGCAAGGCAAGATTGCGATTCTCACCGGTGCTGCGGGCGGTATCGGCCGCGCTACCGCGCTTGGTTTCGCGCGCGAAGGCGCGAGCATTGTGGTGACCGACATCAACCGCGACGGCGCGCAGGAAGTCGCCGACACGATCAACGCAGCCGGCGGGCGTGCCATGGCACTGGCGCACGACGTGGGCTGCGAAACGCAGTGGACGCAAGTCGTCGGCGCTACGGTCGAGGCATTCGGCACGGTCGACGTTCTTTTCAACAATGCGGGAATCTTCGTGCTCAAGCCGCTTGCCGAAACGACGCTGGACGAGTGGAACCGCCTCATGGCGATCAACGTCACGGGCGTGTTCCTTGGCATGAAGCACGTGATGCCGCTGATGGCGCGCGCCGGGAAGGGATCGGTCATCAACGTATCTTCGGTGGCTGGCTTGGTCGGCTCGCCGCGGTCCACGATGTACAGCGCCAGCAAGGGTGCCGTGCGTGCGATGACGAAGGGCGCAGCACTGGAGTATGCCGCGAAGGGCGTGAGGGTCAATTCGATCCATCCCGGCCTTATCGATACGGCGATGGCCGACTACGCTTCGGGCACGGCGGGACGCAGCAAGCAGGATCTCGGCCAGGTCATGTCGCCGATGGGCCGACTGGGCACGGCCGATGAAGTCGGCGGCCTCGCTCTGTTCCTCGCTTCGGACGAGTCGTCCTACATGAACGGTGCCGAACTGGTGCTGGACGGCGGATTTACGGCGGCATAGCCGGCAACCACAGACTGAATGGAGTACATCGACATGAAGCTCAAGGACAAGGTCGCCATCGTGACGGGCGGTGCCAGCGGTATTGGCGAGGCAACGGTTCGGCTGTTTGCTTCGGAAGGTGCCAGCGTGGTCATTGCCGACCGCTCGGCGCTTGGCGAGAAGCTCGCGCGTGAACTGAGCGCAAGCGGCTTGGCCGCGCACTACAGCGAAGTCGACGTGTCGCGCGAGGACGACACGCGCAGGCTCATCGATGACACCGTGAACCGGTTCGGGCGGCTCGACATCATGGTTGCCAATGCCGGCATCGCGCATCCGTCCGCACCGGTCGAAGACGTCAGTGTCGAGCAATGGCAGCAGATGATCGACGTCAATCTGACCGGCGTCTTCCTGAGCAACAAGCTGGCCATCATGCAGATGAAGAAGCAGGGCACCGGCGGCGCGATCGTCAACATGGCGTCAATACTTGGCCATGTCGGCATGCCGGGCGCGGCGTCCTACAACGCGGCAAAGGGCGGCGTGGTCAACCTGACGCGCTCGCTCGGCGTCGCGCATGCGAAGGACGGCATTCGCGTCAACGCCGTATGCCCCGGCTTTGTGGCAACGCCGCTGATCGAGCGAGCCAGCGAGGAAGCGCGTGCGCGTCTCGTGGCGGCGCATCCGATCGGCCGGCTGGGTCGGGCCGATGAGGTCGCGAAGGCCGTGTTGTTTCTTGCGAGCGACGATGCATCGTTCATCGTCGGCACAAGCCTGATGGTCGATGGCGGCTATTGCGCGCAATGAGGAGACGACCGATGAAAGCCTTTCGTGCGACAGCAACCGCCGGTGCCGCGCTGTTCCTGCTTGCAGCCTGTGCGGCCCCATCCGCGCCGCAGGGTGGCGCAGGCGAGCCGTCCGTGAGGCAGTCCACCGCGCCGACGGATCAGCAGATCAGCGATGCGTATCTTTACCTGCTGGGCCGTGTGTTGATTCTCCGTCAGCAGCGGCTCGACTTTGAGCGTGACGGGTTCCAGTGGAATCACCTCGTTCACCGCGAGCCCGGCGCCGTTGCGTGGTCCAACCCGAACCTGGATGTCGCCTACTCGGAAGCCTGGGTTGCCGTTGACGAAAAGACATGCGTGCGGCTCGACATGCCGAAGGTCAACGGGCGCTATTACACCTGGCACATGCTCAATGGCTGGGGCGAGACGGTGGTCAATATCAACGATCGGACCTACCCGTCTCATCCCGATGGTGGCTATGCCCTCTGCCTGAAAGGCGCCGCTGTCAGCGTGCCGGCGGGCTTGCAGCGTGTCGATCTACCGGCCAGGACGCTCCGCGTGCTGGCTCGTATCGAACTGGGTGCGGACCCTGCCGGCGCTGCGCGCCTTCAGCACCAGTTCCGGCTGACGCCCCTGGGGCAGCCGAAGATCGATACGCCGATGCAGGTGCCGGCCTTCACCAACAGGAACCTGCCCGGTGCCGAGGTATTCGACTGGGCCGATGCCATCCTGAGCGGCGAGCCGGACATCAACGCTGGCATGGCGGCGATCCGCGGCCAGGTGGCTTCGGTCGCCGCGCTCGCACGGTCTGGTTCATCCGGACGGGCGCGCGTCGATCAGGTGATCCGCGGGCAGGGCTGGCAAGCACTTCAGGCACAGATGAGGAACCTCGGGACGATCCGCAACGACTGGGTTCGGCCGTCGATGGTCGGCAACTACGGCAGCGACTACAAGACGCGTACGGTTGCAAATCTAGTCGGCATCTGGGCGAACAATAGCGCCGAGGTGACCTACTTCGGCAACCGTGGACTCGACGGCGGCCAGGCTTTCTCTCAGACGTTCCCGGCCGCGGCCCTTCCGTCAAAGCATGCAAGGTACTTCTGGTCGGTCATAGCGGTCGATGCGCAAGACTTCAAGGTCATTCCGAATCCGATCAGCCGCTTCCTGCTGAACAAAGAGTCGCCGCTGAAGTACAACGCGGACGGTTCGCTGACGATCGTCTACGCCCCCACGCTGCCGTCGGGTACGCCGCGATCGAACTGGCTGCCGACTCCCGCCGGGAGCCGCTACAACCTGACGTTCCGGTACTACGGCCCGGATGCCGAGGTCGCGAACGGCAATGCCTATCCGCCGGCGCTTGTCCGGATTGACTAGCCAGGGCAGCGGAAGAAGGGCGCTTGCGGCGCATCGGACGAACCCTTGGAAGGGAGAGCAGATGAAACAACGATTCCGCGGCGTGGTCGCTTCCACGCTGATCGGTGCGGCCGCATTGACGGCCCACGCACAGTCCGCCACGCCAGTGGCGGTCACGGTCGACAACTTCGCGCGTGCCGAATCGGACCGCTACTTCGATCGCGTGGTGAAGCGCGGCGCCCTCGGCCGCTTTATGCACGCGCGAACCGTGATGCCGGTCGAGGCGCAGACCGTGGTGCGCGGGAATCGTGACACGCTTTACTCCAGCGCGGTATTCGATCTGGATGCCGGACCTGTCACGGTGTCGATGCCCGATGCGGGGCACCGCTACATGTCCATGTCGGTATTCAACGAGGATCACTACGTTGCGGCAGTGCACTACACTGCCGGGCGCTACGTGCTGACGAAAGAAAGTGTCGGCACGCGCTATGCGCTGGTTGGTGTGCGCACGATGGTGGATCCCCGCAGCGCCGACGATGTACGGCTTGCGCGCGCGATGCAGGACGCCATTGCCGTCAGCCAGCCCGGTGGCCCCGGCCGCTTCGAGGTCCCCGCATGGAACATGGCCAGCCAGGATGCCCTTCGGCATGCGCTGGTGACGCTCGGCACCACCGTACCCGATTCTCGCGGCATGTTCGGCGCGCCCGGCAAGGTGAATCCCGTGCGCCATCTGGTGGGCAGCGCGATTGCCTGGGGCGGCATACCCGAACGCGACGCGTTCTACCTGATCGTCAGTCCCGAGCGCAACGACGGCAAGACCGGTTATCGCCTGGACGTCCCCCGCGTACCGGTGGACGGTTTCTGGTCAATCAGCGTTTACAACGCGGCAGGGTACTTCGAGCCCAATACGCAGCAGGCGTACACCATCAACAACCTGACCGCGAATGCAGCGCCGGACGGCACGGTGTCAATCCGCTTTGGCAATTGCGCACCGGATACCCCGAACTGCCTGCCCACGATGCCGGGATGGAACTACATGGTGCGCTTCTACTTGCCGCATGCGGAGATCCTCGACGGCCGCTGGAAGTTTCCGCAGGCACAACCCGCGTCCTGAACTGGTGGCGGCGTGCGCACACCGCCAGTTGGCGCACGCTAATGCAGATGCCGCAGCTTGTCCGGATTGCGCACGACATAGATGGCCGTGATCTTGCCATCCTCGATGTCGAGCGCGGTCGTCTGCAGCTCGCCATCGGCCTCGAGCGTGACGATGCCGGGCAGCCCGTTGATAAAGCCCGCTCGCACGAGTGTCGAACCGTTCTTCTGGAAGTACGCCGACAGGTTCGCGTGCAGTCTCATCACGTCGTCGAAGCCAAAGACCGGCGCTCCGACCGCCGATCGTTTGCCGCCGCCGTCGGCATGCAGGCTCACGTCCGCGGCCAGCATGGCGCCGAGCGCACTCATGTCGCCGCTGCGCGAGGCATCGAAGAACGCCTTCGCGAGTTCGATGCCGCGCTGCTTCTCGACCTGGAAGCGCGGGCGCGATTCGCGTACATGGGTACGCGCGCGCGCCGCTAACTGCCGGCACGCGGCCGGCTCGCGCTGGATCGTCGCCGCGATTTCGTCGAATTCCAGGCCAAACACGTCGTGCAGCAGGAACGCCGCGCGTTCGAGCGGCGACAGCCGTTCGAGCGCAAGCATCAGCGGCAGCGTGACGTCCTCCTGCTCGTCTTCCTCGACGACTGGCTCGGGCAGCCACGGCCCGATGTAGGTTTCGCGCTGGTGGCGCGCGGACTTGAGCTGGTCCAGGCACATCCGCATGACCATGCGGCGCAGGAACGCTTCGGGCACGCGCACCTCGGCGCGCTCGGCGTTCACCCAGCGGATGAACGCGTCCTGCACGATATCCTCGGCATCGGCGACCGAACCGAGCATGCGGTATCCCACCCGGATCAGCGTGCGCCGCAGCGGCTCGAAGCTTGCCGCGGCATCCGCCAGATTGGCGTCAGTCATCAGGCGACTGCCCTGGCGGCCGATTTGGCCGCTGCCGGATCGACCCACATGCGGAAGCCGACCGCGAGGCGGTTCCACCCGTTGATGACGTTGATCATGAGTGTCAGCTTCACCTGCTCCTCCTTCGAGAAATGTTCATCGAGTGCGGCTCGGGCGCTGTCGAGCGCGTGGCCTTCCGACAGCCGCGTCAGCGCATCGGTCCAGCCGAGTGCCGCGCGTTCGCGCTCGGTATAGCACGGCGCTTCGCGCCACGCGGAGAGCAGGTAGAGGCGCTGCTCGGTCTCGCCTTTCGCGCGGGCGTCGACAGTGTGCATGTTAATGCAGTTCGCGCACCCGTTTATCAGGGACGCGCGGACTTCAATGAGCGACACGAGGCCTGGTTCCAGGCTCCCCGCCACGGCGAGCGATGTGCCCATCCAGGACTTCATCTGGGCGGGGGCGGCGGTGAACGGGTCGAAACTGGCGGTCATGGTGGTATCTCCGTTTTGTCAGGGTTACGACGACATGACGAGCCAGGGCCCCTTGAATGTGACATCGGGGGGAGATTTTTTTGGTTTTTCCGCCCACCCCAGCTCCGACCAGAAGCCCCCTCCAGGCTACCTGCCATACTTCCCACGTAAAATCTCCCCCGCCGCCGCCGATCTGCCGGTGCAATGTCTTTACATTTGGGATGCACGTCGACCTTCTCACCCTTTACTTTCTGGCCATCGGAACACTCCTCGCGAGTGCCGCAATGATGTTCTGGGAGCGTAGGGCCAATCCCGGGCGCAGCCAGTCGTTGCGGATCCTTGCAACGGGGTTCACAACGCTCGCCGTCGGTTGCGCGGTGGTGCTGGTTCGCCGCAGCCTGCCCGAGGTGCTCGGTTCCGCCGTCGCCAATCTCATCATGCTCAGCGGCTACCTGCTTGTCCTCGGTGGCGTCGCCTCATTGCGCGGCCGGCGCTACCGTGCCGCCTCATTCGGCCTGCTGGTCGCCATGGCACTCGTGTGGATTGTCGCGGGTGCGCGTTGGCATGACGTCATCTGGTGCTACATCAGCGCATTTCCGCTCGCGCTGGTAAGCGCCGCGACGGCGTGGGAAATGCTGCGCTGTGAGGCGATGAAGCCGCTGCATTCGCGGTATATCGTTGTGGCGGTGACCGGTGTGCACGCCGTGCTTTACACGGGCCGGGCGTTCGTCCTGCCCTGGCTTGTGGCCGCGTACGGGCCGTCCATCAACGCGATCGCGAGCAATGTCACGCTCTACGAGGGCGTGCTGTACTCGGTGCTCCTGCCGATGGCCCTGATCAGGCTGGTCCGCGAGGAGACCCACGGCCAGCTCCTGCTCGAATCGCAGACCGACTACCTGACCCGTCTCGGCAACCGCCGGTGGTTCTTCGAACAGGGCACCCGCATCCTCAACGGTGGCGCAAGCGGCCCGGTTTCCGTGCTCGCGTTCGACCTCGACCATTTCAAGGCCATCAACGACCTGTACGGCCACCAGACCGGCGACAAGGTGCTGAAGTCGTTCGCCGACACCGCCCGCAGCGTGGTCGGCCCCGACGCGATCCTCGCCCGCATCGGCGGTGAAGAATTTGCGGCGCTGCTGTCTGGCCATGACGCCATGCGCGCCCAGTCGCTGGGCGAGACCGTTGCCAGGCTTTTTGCCGAGACGACTTCGAGCCGTACCGACAACCTGGGCATACCGGCGACAGTCAGCGTTGGGTTGGCCCATTTCGAGGACGAGGTGCCCGCGCTGGTGGAAGGTTTGGCTGCGGCGGATCAGGCGCTGTATCGCGCGAAGTCGCTGGGCGGCAATCGCCTTGAACTGGCGCAGGCAGGCCTCGATCCCCTTTCCTGAACAGCGCGGCCGGATGATGACTGCCGGCAGCGACGTGCCAGCTGGCTGCTCGCAGTCGCTGCGCTGGCAACGCTAGTCCAATTCCTTGCCCTCAGTCTCAGGCATGAACAGTGCCAGCAGCACCGTCGCCAGCATGAACGCGTTGATCATCGTCGTCGTCGTGTTGAAGGACCAGCCGCGGACCAGCAGCATGCCGATCAGGCTGGGCGCCGCGATATTGGCGACCCGTTGCGCAAACACGGCCCAGCTGTAGCCCAGCGTGCGCAGCCGCGTGGAATACAGCTCGCCGATCCACGTATCCCACACGCCCCAGGCGCCCATGCTGAAGAAGGCCAGCGCGAAGTTGCCCACGTACAGCATTGCCATGGTCTGCGCATTCGCGAAGACGTAGCCGGCGATCACGGCCATGCCGACGAAGCCGACGATCACGCGCTTGCGGCCGAACTTGCCGGTCAGGAATGACGCGGCAATGTAGCCCGGGATCATGCAGATTGCCGAGATCGCGATGAAGCCATAGCTTTGCGGCAGATTCAGGCCCCGTTGCTGGAGCAGCGTTGGCAGCCAGGTCTGCAGGCCCCAGTATCCCCACGAGAACGTGAAGTTGACCGCGATCTGCAGCAGCGTGATGCGCAGCGCCGGCCCGGAGAACAGCTCGCGGTGCGTGCCGCCATGCGCGCCTTTTTCCACGTGCAGCCGCGTCGAGGGCGGCACGATCACGGCGCCGCGGCTCAGCCTGCCGATCACGGCTTTTGCCTCGTCGTCGCGGCCAACCGCGGCCAGCCAGTACGGCGATTCCTCCACCCACCGCGCCACGACGAACGCCCATACCGCTGCGAGCGAACTCACGGCGATGATGCCGCGCCAGCCCCACGGCAGCAGCCACGTCGACAGGCCCAGCGCCATCAGCATCCCGATCGGCCAGCCCGATGCCAGGTACACGGTGCAGGTACCGCGCGCCTTCACCGGCAGCAGTTCTTCGAAATGGGCAAACGTCACCACCATCATGCCGACTGCCGCGACGCCCGAGAGCAGGCGCAGCGCGTAGAGCATGCCGTAGCTCGTAGCCATGGCGCTGGCAACGGAAATCAGCCCGTAGAGCACGAGGCTCAGGATGATCGAGCGCTTGCGGCCGATCCGGTCCGAGATCTTGCCCCACCACAGCGAGCCGATCAGCATGCCGACGAAGATCGCGCCGATCAGGTTGCCAAGCGCCGCGGCGTCGAGCTGGAACTCCGTGCCGATCAGCTGCGCCGTGTAGACGATGATCATCATCTCCCACGCCTCGATGGCAAAGACCATGAACAGCGCGAGGCAACTCTTCAGGTGTTCGCGGGTCAGCGGAAATTGTTCGAACAGCTTGCCGACGGCAATGGAGTCCGTCGTGTGTGTGGCTGGCAGTGTGCGGTGCGACGGCGCATTGCGCACAGCGTCCGCCAGGCTTGGCGATAGCTCGCTCATGGAGATGTCTCCTCTTTCTCTTCGCGTATGTTGGTCAGGCCCGCACGACGTTGGCGATGGGCACCGGATCCTTGAACAGCCCGAACGCCTCGATCTCGGCCTCGGGCGGCGGCTCGCAGCTTCCGACCCGGCTCGGGGTCCAGCCGAAGCGCCGCTTCATGCCAGCCAATGCCTCGGCCATCTTGAAAGCCGCGACGACCGGATCGATCACGGGTACGCCCACCTCGGCCTGCACGGCTTCGAAGAAGCCGAACTCGATCGTGCAGCCGAGGATGATGGCCTCCGCGCCGTCGTGCTCGACGGCACGCTTCGCCTCCTCGATGATGCGGCGGCGTGTCACGGCGTGGTCGCGCTGGAACTCGTCCACGCCCATGCCGAGCGCACGCATCGACGCTAGCCGGTCGAGGGCGCCGTAGTCGCGCACACGCGCCGTCATCTGCTCGATCCACTTGTTGCGGCCCACGATGACCGAGAAGCGATTAGCGAGGTTCGCCACGACCTGCAGGCTGGCCTGGCACGGCGCGACCACGACGGTGTCACCCGAGATTTCGCGAGCATCTTCGAGCGCGGGGTCATAGAAGCAGCCGACCACCAGCGCATCGACGCCGCTGCGTGCACAGTCGCGTGCCACGCGCACGGTGCGTTCGTAGATCAGCGCTTCGTACGCGCGATATTCGAGATGGCTGGGTGTGGGGGTCATGTCAAACGACACCACCTCGACTTGTGTGCCGGGCTGCTTGATTCCACCAAGCAGGTCGGCGATAGGCTGGTCGAACGCCGGCGATCCGATCGGGTTGAGCCAGCGCACCGAGACCGGTACGTCGACGGCCTGTGCAGGTTGGTTTGTGTTCATGCGGTGGTGCCTCCGTCAGAAGCTCTTTACGAGCGCCATGGTCAGTGAGTTAGCGTGCGGCAGGTTGGCCGAGTGGTAGTAGCCGAAGTTCAGGTTCGCCGAGATGAAGACGCCGTACTTCGCCAGGCCCGTGTAGGTCATCGACGGGCCGATCTTGCCCTCGCGCGACTCGGCGAAATCGGATGCGCTGTGGCTGTAGATGCTGTAGATGTGGTGGAGGCCCAGCCACAGCGACGGCGATACCTGATAGCCGGCGGCGACGTCCGCGAACCACAGACTCAGGCCTCCGCGCAGCCTGCGCAAGTCCCCATTGCCCATGTCTGTTGCATTGCGCGCACGGTCCGCGTAGTACAAGCCCACGGGCGTGAACGTCATGCCCCACTTGCCGACCTGCACATAGTTCGCGATGCTGAAACTGTATGCATAGCGGTTGCCACCCGCGCCGAATCCCGATACGTCCTTGTTCCCGTTGGGGAACTCGATCATCAATGTCGGGCTCGTCCAGAACGTGGTGTAGCCGGGCGAGCCATACTCGCCCTTCGGTTCCACGACGTTGTAGTAGTACTCGAGGCCGATGTTCGGCGATGCAATGCCTGCGGCCGTTTCGGAGCCGCCGACGGGCGTGGCATAGCCCGGGATGGCACCGGCCCAGACCTCGATCTGGTCGCGCGTGGTCCCGGTGAAGCCTGTCTTGGAGAAGTACGCAAGAACGGTATTGGCGCCAGCGCGGACATTGCCGCCGGCGCTGCGGTTGATGACGGGAAACGCCTCGATGGCCCACGATCCCGGCGCGCCGGGCTGGGCGAACCCGATGAACTGGTCGGCGTGGGCGGTGGCCGAAATGCCCGCCGTCAGGACGAGCGCGGCCGACGCGCAAATGCGCGGCAAATAAGATGCCTTCAAGATCTCTCTCTCAGTGGTAGGAAAGCGCTGCGGCGTGCGGAATGGCCGGGTGCCGCAGGATGCTGCGACGAACGGATCGACTACGACATGGCCGCCTCGACCTCGGCCACCGTCTTCGGGATGTGCGGGCCGAGCACGCGCGCGCTCTCCCCGCCGACATGCACCACATCCTCGATGCGCATGCCGCCGAAATCGCGGCAGGCGTCGAAGCGCGCGTAACAGATGTGCGCGGCGTGCCGTTGCTCGGCGCGCCAGCGGTCGATCAGGGCCGGCATGAAGTAGATGCCCGGCTCGATCGTCATGACCATGCCTTCGCGCAGGCGCTTGCCCATGCGCAGGTAGCTCAGCCCGAACTGGCCGCTGCGCGACACCTCGTCGTCGTATCCGACGTGGTCTTCGCCCAGGGCCTCCATGTCGTGGACATCAAGGCCGAGCTGGTGACCCAACCCGTGTGGAAAGCAGATGGCATGGGCGCCGGCCGCGACGATCTCCTCCGGATTGCCGCGGAAGAACCCCATCTCGCACATGCCGTGCACGATCGCCGTGCTCACGTCCTTGTGCAGGTCGAGATACCGCACGCCGGGGCGCATCGCGGCGATTCCGTCCAGCTGGGCGGACAGCAGCAATGCATACAGTTCGCGCTGCCTGGCGTTGAAGCGGCCACCGACGGGAAGCGTGCGTGTGACGTCGCTGGCGTAGTCCATCGCACTGCATGCGCCAGCGTCGTTGATGACGAGGTCGCCTTCGGCAAGCTGCATGTCATAGACCTGCGCATGCAGCCCGTCCTTGCGCCGCGTGAAGATGGGCGCATAGGCTTCCTGCACGTCGTGGCATTGCGCAATGCGGCGCATCTCCGCGACTACCTCACGTTCGACCACACCCGGCTGGCTCATGCGCATGGCGGCGAGATGCATGGCGTGCGTCACGGTGAGCGCCTTTTCGACTTCGGATACCTCGCCCGCGCTCTTGATCTCGCGCAGTGCGACCACTGCGCGGATCAGTGCGACGGAAGACTGTGCCGTGATGGATGCCGCTGGCAGCTCAAGCCATCGGGCGAGATCGAGCGTCGTTTGGTGCCGGTAAGCAGGCAGGTAGTGCACGGTGCGCCCCTGACTGCGGGCAGTGCGGATCACGGCTTCGATCTCCGACAACGGCCGTACACTGGCAATGCCCGCACGTTCGGCCTGCGCATGGAGGCGAGGCTGGGTACCGAGCCACAATTCGTCGTCAGCGGTGGCGTCGTCGCCGAACAGCGTTTCCGCACCGCTATCGGCGTCGATCAATGCGGCCAGGCCAGGACGGCGAATGCCGAACAGGTAGGTGAAGGTCGAGTCTTGCCTGAATGGATAGGGGTTGTGCGCGAAGTTGATGGCGCAATCGTCGTTGCCGGGAAACAGCAGCAGACCCGTGCCGACGCGCTCGCGCAGCTGGCGACGGCGCGCCTGGTAGACGTCCTTGTCAAACATGGGAACTCCGATAGGTTCGATGGCGGAGCCCATGTCAGACCGTGACGCCGTAGATTTCACGGGCCTGCGCCGCGCTCAGGTAGCCGTTGCGCACGTCGTCGCGCACGGCCTCGGGCGAACGGCTGGCAGGGTCGCCGTAGCCGCCGCCGGCACCGGTACGCACGCGGATGACGTCGCCCTGTTGCAGCATCAGGCCGCTGACCATGGCGTGCCGCTCGCTGCGGCCATCCTTGCGCAGCACCTCGATATAGTTCGGCGTGCCGTCGCGCCCGCCGGCAAGGCCCCACGGCGGGACTTGCGAACGCGTGTAGCCGCAGGTCAGGAAGGTGTCGTCGGCGCGCACGCGGTAGTCGATGCGGATGCCGCGTCCGCCGCGGTATTGGCCGTGGCCGCCCGGCTCATCGTTGAGCGCCATGCCATCGACGTACAGCCCGTAGCGGGCCTCGCAGATTTCGGCGGGGCAGTTGTAGGTCTCGCCATGCAGGCCCGAGTACATCGCGCTGTTGCCGTCGCGGCCGGCCTCGCCGCCCCAGCCGCCGATCTCGGGCTCGACCAGCGTGAAGACGCGGCCGGTGTCCGGATGCACGCCGCCGATGATCGTTGCGCAGACTGAGGCGAAGTTGCCTGCAGGCAGGCGTTCCGGCATGTGCGCGGCAAGGCAGCGCAGGATCAGGTCGTAGACGCGGATCAGGTTCTCGAAGTAGAAGCCCTCCGCAGCCGGCATGCGTGCGTCGAACAGCGTTCCGGGCTTCGTCAGCACCTTCAACGGACGGAACGTGCCGCCATTGGTCGCGGCCTGTGGCGCGGTGACGGCCTTGAACGCCATCTGCGCCGCCACGATGGTGCCGTCGCGGCTCAGGTTGGTGGGGCCGGACGCCTGGGCCGGGTTGTCGCACAGGTCGACGATCATCTCCTTGCCGGTGAGTTCGACCGTCACGCGGAACGTCTGGCCGTCGTCCTGCAGTTCTTCCATCGTAAAGCGTCCGCGCGGCGCGTCGGCAAGCGCATGGTGCGAGACGCGCTCGCCATGGTCCATGAAGTCGCCAATCGCCGCGACGAAGGCATCGACACCGTACTTGCGCGTCAGCTCGACGATCCGACCGGCGCCGCCGCGCACCGCGGCAATGCCGGCCCACAGGTCGCCTTCCATGAAATCGGGCATGCGGGTGTTGGCGCGCAAGATCTGCATGACCGGACGCACCGGCTTGCCACCGGAAATCAGCTTGACGCCGGTCAGGCGCAACCCTTCCTGGAAGATGTCAGTCGCATCGGTGCTCAGCGATCCGGGCACCATGCCGCCCACGTCGTTCCAGTGCGCGATATTGGCGGTCCACGCGACCAGCCGGTCGCCGGCAAACACCGGCATGGTCAGCACCACGTCGTTCAGGTGCGTGACGCCGCCGTTGTGCGGATCGTTCGTGATGAAGATGTCGCCCGGCTCGATGTCGCCGGGCTGCGAATGCTGCGCCAGCACGCAGCGCACGGCCTTGTCCAGCACGCCGACGAAGGCCGGGATGCCGGAGCCTGAGCTCGCCATCTGTCCTTGCGCATCGGTGATGCCCGTGCCCATGTCGAGCACCTCGTAGATGATCGGGCTCATCGCGGTCTTGCGCATGGCGGCGAACATTTCGTCGGCAATGGCCTGGAGCGAGTTCTGGATGATTTCCAGCGTGAAGATATCGGTACGGCTCATGATGGTTTTCCTCGCCCTCAGAGGATGATGTGGAGGTTGCCGAGGCGGTCGACGCTGGCGCGGTTGCCCGGATGCACGACGATGGTCGTGCCGGGGTCTTCGACAATGGCCGGGCCGTCGAAGGCCATGCCTGGCTCCAGGCGGACGCTGTCGTAGATGGTGGCTTCGTGGATGCCTTCGAGCGCGTAGTCGACGAGCCGCTTGCCTTTGATGGCCGCGTCGAGCGTTGCGCCGCTGACGGGCAGCTCTTCCAGGTCGAGCTTGCCGATCTCGGCGACCGCGACGACATGGAAGCCGACGATCTCGAGCGGGGCATCGAGCCGGTACGTGTACTGCTGCTCGTACAGCGCATGGAAGCGCTCGGCAATGGCCGTCCAGTCGGTATCGACACGCTCGCCGGGCAGCAACTGCACCTCCACTGCATGCTCCTGGTTCTGGTAGCGCAGCTTGCAATGCAGGGCCACGCGTACGTGGGACGGGTCGATATCCTCTTGTGCGTACTGCTGCCGCGCTGACTGCGCGAGTTCTTCGAGCAGCGCCTGCGCCGCGCTTGTCGCGCCGTCGCGGCTCGCTTCGAAGAAGCGGTTGGCGAACATGTCGCGGCGCAGGTCCGACATGGTCATGCCCCACGCCGAGAACACCGATGCGCCGCGCGGAATGACGACCTTCTTCACGCCAAGCTCCTGTCCCAGTGCAACCGCGTGCATGGCACCACCGCCGCCGAATGCCACCAGCGTGAATTCGCGCGGGTCGTGGCCGCGATTGAGCGAGACCAGCTTGAGCGCATTGACCATGTTGTCGTTGGCGATGCGCACGATGCCGCGCGCCACTTCTTCGCGCGACAGGCCCAGACGCTCGGCCAGCGGCTGCAGCGCGCGATCGACGGCACCCATGTCGGCCTGGATTTCGCCGCCGCAGAAGTAATCGCGATTGATGCGGCCGAGCACGAGGTTGGCATCGGTCGTCGTGGCACGGGTGCCGCCGTTGCCGTACGCGGCAGGGCCCGGCGATGCGCCGGCGGATTGCGGACCGACGTGCAGCTTGGCGAAGTCGTCGGTCCAGGCGATGGAGCCGCCACCGTTGCCGATTTCGACCAGGTCGACCACCGGCACCATGATCGGATAGCCCGCGCTGGTGCGGTCCCGTTCGATCCAGTAGTCCGTCTTGATGGCGACCTGTCCGTTCTCTATCAGCGAGCACTTGGCCGTGGTGCCGCCGATATCGAGCGCGAGCACGTTCGGCTCGCCGATCAGGCGCCCGAGTTCCGCTGCACCCCAGAAGCCGCTGGCGGGACCGGACTCGACCATGGTGATGGGGATTTCGCGTGCCCGCGCCACGGTGTCGACGCCGCAGTTGGACTGCATCACATACAGCGGCGCGCGGTAGCCATTGGCGCGCAGGCCGTCTTCGAGGTTGCTGAGATAGCGCGCTGCAATCGGCTGCACGTACGCCGATAGCACTGCCGTACTGGTGCGCTCATACTCGCGCCATTCGCGCGTGATCTGGTGCGAGGCCACGAGTGATACCTCGGGCCACAGCTTGCGCACTTCGGCCAGCACGGCCTGCTCGTGCGCGGGGTTGGCGTAGGCGTGCATCAGGCAGATGGCGACGGCTTCCACACCCTCGCGGCGGAAGTCATCGATGATCTGCGCCACCCCCGACAGATCGAGCGGCTGGCGCTCTGCGCCATCGAAATGGATGCGGCCCGGCACTTCGCGGCGCAGATAGCGCGGCACGAACGGCGATGGCTTGACCCAGCTCAGGTTGAAGAAGTCGGGACGGTTGGCGCGCCCGATCTCCAGCACATCGCGAAAGCCTTCGGTCGTGATGAGGCCGGTGCGCACGCCGCGGCGCTCGGTCAGCGCATTGATCACGACGGTGGTGCCGTGGGCGAGGAAGCTGACCTCGTCGAGATTGACGTCGGCCTTGCGCAGGACGTTGAGGATGCCTTGCTCGAAGTTGGGTGGCGTGGTGTCGGACTTTGCCGTGCGGATGCGTTGCCTGCCCGTGGCGGGATCGAACTCGAAATAGACGAGGTCGGTGAAGGTTCCGCCCACGTCGGTGGCTACGCGGACGGTATTGCGCTGTTGCGTCAAGTGCTTCTCCTAGCAGAATTCGGGCGCGGCGGCGTTGCCGCGCCGGTTGCCTGACAGGCGGAACTCTGTCGGTTCCGGCCCGTTGGCAGGCACTCTAGGAAGAGCTGGGGAACCGCTCAACAGCGGCGGCAGGTGGGAGTTGGCGGCAGGGAGGCGGATGGCTACCCGCCCGGGTAGGTTGGTGAGGGCAACCCCTGAAACGGGGCGAGGGCTGACGCCGGCGCGGCTATGGCGAAAGCAGCCCCTGCTGCATGGCCTGGCTCACGGCCGCCGCGCGATTGTCCACACCGAATTTCTGGAAGATCTGCTTCAGGTGGAACTTGACGGTGTTCTCGGAAACATCGAGCCCGCGCGCGATCGCCTTGTTGGACTGGCCACTCGCGAGCAGCGCCAGCACCTGCATCTCCTTGGCACTGAACTGCGCACGCCGGCGTACCGGATGCGCCTGCCAGCCGCGCAGCTGCGATACCGCAGCACCAAGTGACTGGCCCGCCTCGCTGTTGGCATCCGGCAGGAACGGCAGGATTGCGGGTCCTGTCTCCAGCAGCAGCCCCGACAAGCCGAAGCGGACGACGGGCGCCATGGCGGCCTGCACGAGCGCGGGTGCCACGTCGCCGTCCTGCGCCTTGCGGCGCGCGACCAGCGCGAGCAGCCGGAACCGCCATGCGGGCAGCATCAGGCCGGCCTGCTCGAACATGCCGGCTGCCGCTTCCAGGCGTGCCTGCGCCGCCGCGGAAGCACCGTTTGCCAGCGCGAGCCGCGCGAGCGCCAGTGTGACCGCTTCGAGGCGCCGCCACCCGAGGCCCGGTACGGGCAAGTGTCCGGCAGCGGATTCCAGGTCCGCGGCGCGGGCCTCCTGCAGTGCCTGTGCCGCGAGGCCGCATTGCGACAGCAGGTCCACGCGCCATGCCTGCACCAGATGCAGGAGCCGGTCCAGATGGCGCTCGCGCCCCGTGCGCGCGGCGTCATCGAGCACGGACAGTGCCGGCTGCAGACCTTCGAGGCGCAATGCGGTGCGCCAGGCGACTTCCGCATGGGATGCGAACACGTCGAGCCAGCCATCGGTCTGTTCCAGCGTCGCGTTGCCGTCGCGGATCCATGGCGGGGTCTCTTTCCATTCGCCCTGCCAGTACAGGTGCTGCGCCCAGAAGCAGCCGACGATGCCCTTCAGCGAGCTGTCCGTGCCGAAGTTCGCCTCGGCCTGTCGCAGCGCTTCGCTCAGGAGCTGGCGCGAGCATGCCATCTGTCCCGTCATGGCGAGCGCCAGCGCCTCGTGCATCAGGCAGTAATTTTCACCGAGCGGGCTTGCTATCAGTTGCATCTGCACGCGCGCCGCGCGAGCGGCCTGCACGACATCGTCCATGCGGCCCCATGCGAGCGAGCCCACGGCCCTGGCGCAGAGCTGCATCCCCTGCGCAAGCGGATCGTCGGGGTTGCGCTGCTGCGCGGCATTGCCGGTGACCGGCCAGCGCTCGTAGTCGTCAAACACGTCGAAGTAGACATGGACCATCGCCTCGATGGCGCCGTAGTCACGCCTGAGCGCAGGCGTATCCTGGGCCGCCACCTGCGCCAGCCGCAGCAGCTCCAGTGCCAGCGCTTCCTTGCCGAGCTTGGCTTGCAGGTAGGCATGCATCAGCGTCAGCTCGGGCTCTGCGCGCGTGGCCAGTTCGTCGAACTGGCTCAGCAGGTTCTCGGTGTAGCGGATGCCCTTGCGCAACACCAGTTCCCAGCCGCCTGCGTCAACCACGAGTCGCAGCGCGAGCGCGGTATCGTCGCCGGCGAGTGCATGGGAGACGGCTTTTACGAGGTCGTCGTTGCGCGCGAGCCAAACCGCTGCGGCGCGATGTATTTCTCTGGCGCGCGCGGCCGGCAGCCGCGCGCGCAGGAAGTCCGCCAGCAGCAGGTGATAGCGAAACCAGCTGCGGCCGGGATCGAGCGGGACCAGCAACGCGTCGAACTGAGAGAGCCGGGCCAGCAGCCTGGCACTGTCGTCGCGTCCGCGCGCCACGTCGGCCAGATCGGCATTGAAGCGCTCCAGCAGCGACGTTTCCAGCAGGAACTCGCGGCAGTCCGCCGGCAGGTTGTCGACGATCTGCTCGGCAAGGTACTCGGCAACCTCCGACACCCGGCCCGAGAACGATGGCAGCCCGAAGGCCGAGCCGCTGCCGCGTGCCAGCCACAACCGCGCGAGCTGCAGTGCCACGGCCCAGCCTTCGGTCTTGGCGTGCAGCGTGGCCAGCGCCGATCCCTCCAGCGCCGCACCGAAGATCTGGCTGGCTTCCGCCATCGACAGCGTCAGGCTCGCTGCATCGAGTTCATGCACCAGTCCGCGGGCGCGCAGCGCCGCCAGGGGCCATGACGGCCGGTTGCGCGAAGACACCACGAGCCGCAGCCAGCGGCCACCGCGTTCGAGCAGCGTCAGCAGCGCTTCGTCAACGGCGGCGCATTCCGCGCGATGGTAGTCGTCGAGGATCAGCGTCACAGGTTGTCCGTGCCGCGCCAAAACCTGCAGCAGCGCGGCCACGGTACGCTGGGGCTGCTCGTCAAGCCGCTGGGAGCGCGCCAGCGGCGACAGGCCGCCGATATCGAGCCCCGCCTCTTCCAGCGCGAGCAGCATGTAGGCAAGAAAGCGGTTGACCTCGGCATCCGCTTCATCAAGCGAAAGCCATGCGACGCACGCGCTGTCCGATGCCTGCAGCAGAGCCCTGCGCCATTGCGAGAGCAGCGTGGTCTTGCCGAAACCGGGTGCGGAAACCAGTAGCGCAAGCGGACATGTGGCGTGCGCGCGCATGTCTGCCAGCAAGGCATCTCGCGGTACGGTTTCGAGCTGGGTATGCGGCGGCGCGAGCTTCCCGAACCACATCCAGGCATTGGCAGGGTTGTCGTCGTCGCGGTCTTGGGTATTCATGATTCTGGAGGGCAAGTCGTGCCGCGAGCTTGGCATGGCAGCGCAGCGTCTGCCTCAGCATCTTCCCTGACGATACTACCCGTTCGGGTAGGCACCGGCACTTGCCGGCCCCGCACTACCCGCGTGTGCGACGACGTGTTGCCTTTCGTTCACCTATGCTCGGCGTTCGCCAGGGAATGCGGCTACCGACGCGCTCGCTGTCCGCACCCCGATCATGAGGAGACAACCGGATGTCGATTGCTGGAACGTGGCGCAACGAATACGGGTCGCTGATGACCCTTTCGGTCGGGGACGGCGCCGCCCCGGGAGCCTTGCGGGGCCTCTACCGGTCATCGACCGGCTCTGTCGGCAGCTATGTCGTCGCGGGCTTCGCCGCTGCGCACGCAGCCGGCCCAGACCACGGCCAGCCGGTCGCGCTGTCGATCTGCTGGCATTCGCTAGGCCGCGAGCAGGCCGATCCGAGCTGGCAGTGGACGTCCGGCCTGAGCGGCCAGCTCAGCGTGGTGGATGGCGAGGAAGTCCTGACCTTGTCCCATCTGCTGATGGCGTCGGGCGATTTTCCCGGGCTGATGCCTGCGGGCCACTACATCGACAAGCTGTCTTTCCGAAGGCACGCCAACCCACCACCTGCGCCCGCGATCGTGCGGCCTGCCGCTGCCAGCGTGACCATGGACCATCCTCTTGCCGGCGAATGGTGCGGTGCCGACGGCACGGTGCTGAAGCTGGTTGCGGGCCTGCAGCCTGATGCGGGGTTTGCCGAGGCATCCGGCGTGCTGTTGCGCAAGGGGCATGAAGCGGCGGTGACGGGTTTCATCACCAGCGGAAGCGGGACCGCTGCTTCGCGGCATGCCGTGTCGCTGGCGGTCGCCGATCCGGGCGCGGGCACCGTGGCGGCGATGTCCGGCACACTCGATGCAGCGCGCGGCACGCTCCAGCTGTTCAGCCTGTCAAGCCGATCCACCACTCCAGGCGACCGTTACGCGCAGACTTCCGCATCGCATGTGGAGTACTTTCTGCTGCCGAAGGCCTGGGCCCACGCGAAGATACCTGCTCAGGTCGCTGATTGAATCGCCATTCGCACCAGGTCGACAACGCGGCTGCAGTGCATCTTGATCTTGAGGCTGGCGATCTGCTTGCGAACGGTATTCTCGGACACGGCATGTTCCGCTGCGTACTCGAGCGGCGTACGGCCGCTCACCAGTGCAGCCAGCACGCGCGCTTCGGCCGGCGTAATGCCGAAGGTCGCGATCAGGGCGGACAAATCGATGTTCCGGCCTTCCGTGTTGCGGCGCAAGCGTACCAGCCCCAGGGGTTCGCCAACCATCTGCAGCTTCTTCGGTGCCGGGGAGATATCGACGACAAGCGTATCTCCCGATGAAAGGCCGATTGCTGCTTTCGTGCGAATCCTGCCCTGAATCGCAAGGCCGAGCTTGTCGAGCAGTTGCGCGTACACCGCGGGGTTCGGATGGAACAGGCGACCCCGCCTGACGGTCAGGCCCTGCCGGTTGTCGAGCAGCGTTTCGCATAGCGGCGACATGCGAATGACGGCCCCGCCGCGTGACACCAGGCAGATTGCCTCGCCGAAAGCATCGAACGTTTCTGCCAGAAGGCCGACGTCCTCGGCAATCAGTTGCTGCTTTCGCGCCAGCGCGGCCTGGAATGCGCGGACATATTCACCGATGTGACCACTCCCCAGTCGCTCGCGAATGCCCGGCTCGATCGTCGCGCGCTGGAAGCTCATCGCGGTCATGCGCGTGCTGCTGCGCTCCAGCAGCAGCCCGACAATCTGGTTCTGGCCGTGCTGGCGCAAGTAGTCGTTATAGAACTCCGAGCGCAGCAGCGTCTGGCGCGCGATGGCTTCGTCGGTGTCGATCCATTGGCCGGCGTCCTGCTTTGCCGCGGCATGCGCGAGCAAATCCAGCTTGTGGAAATGCTGCTCGTACGCTTGAAGCGTGGAGTCGGCCAGCCCGATGTGGCTGACATGCAGCAGGTCGCCGCCACCGTCGAGCATGATCAGCGAGCCCGAGTCGGCCCCGATCAGGTCGCGTGTGACGGTCAGGATATCGGACCAGGGCGGCGTCTCGTCGGCAATGCACGCGACTGCCTCCATGGCTCTCTGGAACGGGACAGACGCATGCACGGTTAGGCTCCCCCCTTGTGCCTGATGATTCATATCTTCGCCTGATCATGACGCCAGGCTTTTGGTACGGCTTTGGGGGTAGCGTAGCAGACCGACGAATTCGGGGCCCCACTTCCGGCCGCCCTACTCTTGTGGGGAGGGCGCCCGCGCAACAATCGGGCGTGGAGGAGCGCCCGGCTTTTTCTCGAAGCAGGCCGGGCGGATGCGGCGTCTTCTGCTCACTCGAACGACGCGCGCACTTCGTCGATGGTGTGTTCCGGCTGCTGCAGATGCGGATAGTGACCCACGCCGGACAAGACATGCAACGGCGCGTTCAGCCTCTGTGCCAGCTCGGCGCCCATTTCCTTTCGGATGTAGATGTCCTGCTCACCCCACACCACCGTGACGAGTGTCTGGAGCCTCGCAAGGGTTGCCTCGAAGGCGTTCTGGTCACGCGTGAAGTTAGCGTAGTAGTGGTAGAAGGCGTCCGCCGATGTCAGCGTTCCGTTATTCCAGCCGCGCGCCAGGTCGGCCTTGTACTCCGCGCTCAGCTTGTATTGCGAGGGGGCAGGCAGGCCTCGGCTAAAGGCGTTCTCGAGAATCTCGTCGCGTGATTGGTTGAAGGCCGCCCGCACGGCCGGCGCCGACTTCGGGTCTTTCAATCCCTGCAGGCGCTCCTGCATGTATTGGGGCCGGTTGAACGGCGCGAAGTCGCCGACGATGATGCGCCTGGCAATGGCCGGGTCGTCGATCGCGGCAAGGAGTGCAGGCAGGGCACCGATATCCGTCGCATAGATCACGAGGTTGCGCTTGTCGATCCCGGCTGCGTCGACGTAGCTTTTCAGGACGTTGGCGTAGTCGCGCGGTGCATAGGAAAACCTGTCTGCGGAAGGACGCGATGACTCGCCGTAGCCTGGCCAGTCGAAAGCATGGACCTCGTAGTCGGTGCCAAGTTTCAGCGCGACGTCGTGCCACGCAAGCACGGTCTCCGGAAAGCCATGCAGGAGCAGCACGGTTCCCTTGGCGCTGGCATTGCGTACCACCATCCGCCGCAGCTGGATGTCTGGACTGATATCGAGTCGGCCAATGTCCAGTGCCGGCCGGATCTCCTGCGCGCTTGTCGTGCGAGCTGTGGTGCTATCTGCCGCGTGGCCTGCCGTGGTGCCCATGAGCAGTGCCGCGGCGGCGGTTCCTGCCAGCCGGATCGATCGATGTGAAATGGATTGCGTTGTCATGCCTGTCGCCTTTTCGTGAGCCGATGGCAGCCGACGCTTTCCGGTGGAACAGCGTCGGCTGCCTGACGAGCATTAAAGGGACAGGATGTGTCGCGGCTGTAGCCGCGGCACGCATCAAACGTATCGTCATGTTTCCCAATCCCGCTTGATACATTGGCGTACAAAAAGCCCGCGCGCGCAGGTTTCCATGTGCCTATTCTTCGCAGCGGTGCGATTCACGCCGAATCACACGTGAATGCATCCTTGTCCCTCACTGGAAACACACCATGCGAACCTTGCCCCGATATTTGCTGATCGCCGTCGGCACCGCCTTCTGTGTGACGGCCTTTGCGCAAACGTCCCCAGACACCGTCCGCCCGCCGGCAATTCTTCCGCTCGACTCGGAGCCGGCGCCCAGCCTGCTTGCGTACGCGCCGCTACCCGAGCCGCTGGCCCGCGGTGTCGTGATCGTCCAGTTCCGGACCGAGCATTTCCGCGTCATTCCCGTCTTCGGCAAGGCCGCCGCGCAGGTGTCGCCGCGCGTCGGTCACTTGCATGTGACTGTCGATCAGGGCCCCGCGACATGGGCGCATACCAGCGAGGACCCTGTCATCGTGGTGGGCCTTCCGGCGGGACCGCACAAGGTCCGACTGGAGCTTGCCGATCCCAATCACAAGATCCTGGCGACCGAAGTGGTGGCTGTCACGGTTCCCGATCTGCGTGCGCCGTCTTCACATCAGCATTGACCACCGTCCGCGGTCGCAGGCATGTAGGCGGATGCCTTCTGCGGTGTGTAGAGCAACGCGACCTGCGCCCCCTCAGGGCCCGCAGTAAAGTCGGTTAACGCCTCGTCGCTCGTGGCAAATGCGCTTTCCCAGCGGCCGAGTTCCTGCTCGCCGTTGCGCAACGATCCTGCCAACACCACAAGGAAGGGATCGCCGGCATGCGCGGGGCGTTGCGCTACCAACGCGGCGCCCGGTGGAAGTTTCGCTACCACCACACCCAGTCCGTCTTCGGCAACGGGGAGAACGTCGTCGAAGACAGGCGCCGACAACGTTTGCAGGCTGTCTGTGGACGCTGCCGCGATGGGGCCGACCTGCGCATGCCGCTTCGGCCCGCGAACCATCTTGTCCCGGTCGCTGATCGGGATGAGTCCGCTTTCGTACACCGGGCGAATCGTGAAGTATTTGAGCCCGCTCGCGCCGGCAACCAGCGGACCATAGCCCGTATAGGCGCCCGCGTAGTGGACCGTCAGCGGCTCCAGCGGATGCCGCCCGATCGATCCATCGCCTTCGATGAAAAGCTGGAACTGGTTCTGTCGATGGAAATGCGCGGGCGCGACTGAATTCGGCGGCTGCTCGACGAGGAAGATCGTGGGCGACAGGTGCGGGTCCTGTCCCGCATCCATCCACTCCGATTTGTGGAAGACACTGGGTTCTGCTCCGTCGAAGCGCAGCGGAATGGCGCGCCGGGTTGCTTCCGCGCGCGCCCGGGTCCCGTAGGCGATCATTGGATTTCCTTCCGTTCATGAAGCACTGGATGCACGGTGGCATACGCAATGCCCGGGGCGCAAGCAACGGCGAGGGTGGTTGGGGAAAACCATGTCGGCACTTATGCTGGGCATGCATGCGCGGTGCGCATGGCAAAACACGGTACCTCGGCCGCCGGAGCACGATTCGCATTTCCCGCTGTGAGGCGCCACCATTCCGCCCGAAGGCCCGCGTGGCCCACAGTCTGGTCGCCTAAGTGTTTTCCCTAGGAATGCATTGGTGCATACCAGTTTGAGCCGCGGCGCGACGCGTACGGATGGCCGCCCGCCAGCCCAGGCGGGGCGTGGAAACGCTGTCGATCCGATGCCACGATGCCTCGGTATCCATGCGCTGCACGCATACCTCCATGCACAGATATCGTTTCGCTGTCATGAGGGCGACAACTACCATCGGATTGCCTCGTGCCACCGCCGCCTCATGCGCGAGCCGCGCGCGGCCTGGTAGCGGTACCCATAGCCCGGAGTGGAAGGACATGCAAGCCAACACAACCCTTGACACCATGGTCGCGCCAATCGGCGCCAGCCAGCGACGACGCGCCATCGTCGCCACCGTGATCGGAAACGGTCTCGAGTGGTTTGATTTCACCGTCTACAGCTTTTTCGCCGTCATTATCGCGAAGCTGTTCTTTCCCACCGGCAACGAACTTTCGTCGCTGCTGCTGGCCGTCGCTACCTTCGGCGTGGGCTTCTTCATGCGGCCCGTGGGCGGCATTGTGATCGGCATCTACGCCGACCGCGTCGGACGCAAAGCAGCACTATCGCTCACCATCCTGCTGATGGCGGCCGGTACCACCCTGATTGGCATTGCCCCGACCTATGAACAAGTGGGCGTCTTCGCGCCGCTGCTGATCGTACTGGCGCGCCTTCTCCAGGGCTTTTCCGCAGGCGGCGAAATGGGCGGCGCAACCGCCTTCCTTACCGAGTACGCGCCAGAACGCGAGCGTGCCTACTATTCGAGCTGGATACAGGCGAGCATCGGCGTGGCCGTGCTGCTTGGCGCCGCCGTCGGCACGTTCGTCACCGCCTCGCTGCCTGTCGAGGCGCTCAATAGCTGGGGCTGGCGTCTGCCTTTCCTGATCGGCATGCTGATTGGCCCGGTCGGCTACTACATCCGCCACCACCTGGACGAGACGCCCACCTTCCGGGAGGCCAAGGACAAGGTCGAGTCGCCGCTTGCGGAAGTGCTGCGCCACTACCCGCGGCAGACGGCAGCGAGCTTTTCAATGGTCATCCTGTGGACGGTGTGCACCTATGTGCTGCTGTTCTACATGCCGACCTACGCCGTAAAGGTGCTCAAGGTGCCGCAGTCGTCGGGCTTCATTGCCGGCATGGTCGGCGGGCTCGCCATCCTGGTGTTCGCGCCGCTGGTCGGCCGGCTGGCTGACCGATTCGGCCGGCGCAAGCTGCTTTCAGGCTCGGCGCTGCTGATCTTCGTCTTGGCGTGGCCCATGTACGTTTACATCAACCTCATGCCGGGCCTGTTCTCGCTGCTGGTGTTCCAATTCGTCTTCGGCGTGCTGATTGCCGGATACACCGGCCCGATTCTCGCGGCCTTCGCGGAACTGTTCCCGGCCAAGGTGCTGTCGACCGGCCTGTCCGTGGCGTACAACCTGGCAGTGACCATTTTCGGCGGCTTCGCGTCCTTCATCATCACGTGGCTGATCGCTGCCACCGGCAGCACGATGGCCCCGGCAATCTACGTGATGATCGCGGCTGCCATCAGCTTTGCCGGCACACTGCTCGTGCGTGAGCCAGCCTACCTCCGCGATTGAACCAAGATCGATCATGAACCAGATCCTCCTCAAAGGCGGAAGCGTCCTTGACCCTGCCCATGGCAAGCCCCTGTCCCGCGCCGATGTGCTGATTGAAGGCGAGCGCATCGTCGAAGTCTCGGAACAAGGCATCGTGGCACCGCATGCGCGGCAGATCGATGTCACCGGCAAGACTGTCATGCCGGGCCTGATCGACTGCCACGTACACGTTCTCGCCTCGCTCGCGAACCTGGGCGTGAATGCCGTCCAGCCCAACGTGCTGGTGGCCTTCCGTGCCATGCCGATCATGAAGGCGATGCTCGAACGCGGCTTCACCACGGTACGCGATGCCGGCGGCGCCGACTGGGGCCTGTCGCAGGCCATCGCCACGGGGCTGATTCCCGGGCCGCGCATTTTTCCCTCCGGCAAAGCCTTGTCGCAGACCGGCGGCCATGGCGATTTCCGCCCGCGCTCGGATGTGCTCGAGCCGTGCTCGTGCGCCTTCCGCGCGGGCGCCATCGCACGCGTGGCGGACGGCGTCGACGCGGTACGGCTGGCCGTGCGGGAAGAAATCCAGAAAGGCGCGACCCAGATCAAGATCATGGCATCCGGCGGCGTGGCGTCTCCCACGGATCCCATCGGCAACACCCAGTACAGCGAAGATGAAATCCGCGCCATTGTGGCCGAGGCCGAGGCGGCGCAGACCTATGTGATGGCACACGCCTACACGGGGCGCGCCATTACACGGGCAGTCCGCTGCGGCGTCCGCACCATCGAGCATGGCAACCTCGTGGATGCGGCCGCGGCCCGCGTGATGCGCGACCACGGCGCCTTCGCCGTGCCGACGCTTGTCACCTATGACGCGCTGGCGCGCGACGGCGCACGCCTCGGCTTGCCACCCGAATCGGTGGCAAAGATTGAAACGGTGCGCGAGGCCGGGCGCACGTCGCTGGGGATCTACGCCGAGGCCGGCGTGCCGATGGCATTCGGCTCCGATTTGCTAGGCGAGATGCACCACTACCAGTCGGACGAGTTCCGCATTCGCGCGGCGCTGCTCGGTGCCCTTGAGGCCATCCGCTCCGCCACCTCCATCGCCGCCGCAGTGCTGCAGCGCGAGGGAGAGCTGGGTACGGTGGCTGCCGGTGCGCTGGCGGATATTCTCGTTGTCGACGGTGATCCGCTGCGGGACATCTCCCTGCTGTGCGGCCAGGGCGAGCACATCGAACTGGTCTTGCAAGGTGGCCGCATCCACGAGCGCCAGCGCTGATTCCGTGCTTTCGCCGTATGATGGACAGTGGACTCACGTCGGCTGGCCACCCCATGCGCATCTCTCCGCTTCCGCCTCTTTCCTGTCTGGTCGCCTTCGAGGCGGCCATGCGACATGGCAACTTCACGCGTGCCGCCGCGGAGCTTCACCTGACACAGAGCGCGATCAGCCGGCAGGTTGCGCAACTCGAGCGCTTCCTCGGCAAGAAGCTGTTCGAGCGCGGGCCGCGCGCGCTTAGCCTCACCGTCAGCGGCCAGCAGTACGCCGAGCAGATACAGCGCCTGCTGATTGACTGCGCCGAAGCCACCGAAAGCGTGATGCGTCGCAAGGGCGGGACCGAGCTGACCGTGGCAGCGTCTTCGGGAGTGGCCCGGCTCTGGCTGGCGCCGCGCCTGTCGCGCTTGCGTGCCGAGCACCCGGATGTCCAGTTCCGACTGGTCGTCAACGACAGCCTCACGTCGTTGGTCGACACCAGCTTCGACGTCGCTCTGTACTACCTGCGCGAGGGGCCCCCGCAAGGGTTGGCTGCGCAACGGCTCTATGACGAAGAAGTGATGGCGGTATGCGCGCCTGCGTATCTGCGCCGGCGGCGGCTGTCGGTCACGGACCTGCCCGGCGAAACTTTGCTGGTCCTCGAGGATGCGCAGCGCCAGTGGATGTCATGGCCTGCGTGGCTGGCGCAAAATGGTCTCGCCAAGGCGCGCCTGCGCCACACGCTCGTGTCGAACTCCTACCCGATGCTGGTTCAACTGGCTACGGAAGGTCATGGCATCGCGCTAGGCTGGCGGCACATGATCGACGGCTGCCTTGAGGACGGCAGCCTGGTGCGCGCCTGCGAAGCCAGCGCCACGCTGGGCGGAGGCTACTACGCGCTATGGCAGCGGGATCGCGTGGAGACCTCGGTAGCGCGCACCTTTCGCCTGTGGCTGCTGCAGCAGAGCGGCAGGACCGGCTAGGGAAAAAAGCAATTGCTGTTTCCGTTCCCCATCGAGAACTGACGCGCGGCGCCGAGCCACGGCAAGCCAAAGGGCAGCGCGGCTCCGACCGATCTCTTCCTGTCCAATTCCAATCGTGATCCCGGGGCCGCGCAAGCGAGAGCTATTGCGACTTGCCAACGGACACGGGCGCACCGACACCCAACCACATCAAGTCCTTGCCGACCACCACGCGTCCGGAGAATCCCTCCTGCGCGCGCCGCCAACGGCTTTCCGTGCTGTCGGCGGGCGCCAGGTGCGACAGGACCAGCGTCTTCACGCCGCTAGCTTGCGCAACGCCGCCTACGGTTTCCACGGCGGTATGCGCTTCGAGCAGATGGCGCGCTTTCGCTTCCTGCGCCGCGTTGCGCGGCTTTGGCAGGAATTCGTCGATCCATTTCGTATCGATGACCTCGTGCACCAGGATGTCGGCGCCTTGGGCGAGACGGATCAGGTTACGGCTCGGGCTGGTGTCGCCGGAGAACACCACGGCGCCATCCGCCGTATCGAAGCGGAATGCATACGACGGATACACCGGAGCGTGGCTGACCAGGATTGCCGTGACCTTCACCTTCTCGTCCTGATAGACGGGAAACGGCTGCATGTCGGGCGCGGGATCTTGATCGGGATGCACGACCAGACCTGCCGGCAACCTGATGTCCTCCACCGAGACCAGCGTGTGGGGGTCCGGCTTCTGGCTGTCGCGGATGTTGTCGTTGATGTCGTTGGCGAACGCCTTATAGATCGACTCGGTCATGGCGACCGTTCCCGGCGTCGGATCTTCAGGGTGAATGACCGGTACCTTGCCGCGGTTTGCGCCAGCCACAGGCACCAGCGATCCACGCGGGCCGGGGCCGAACACGCGCACCGGCGCTTTCCGCGCAACCAGCCCGTCGGTGGTACCGAACAGGAACAACGACGGATAGTCCACCACATGATCGGCGTGCAGGTGCGTGATGAACGCGGCCCGCAGTGACGACAGACCGGGCTTGCCAGGCATCTTCCCCAGCCCTGCCTGCAGGTATCGCCGCAGCCATCCCTCGCCAAAGTCGACCAGGTAGACGTCACCGTCCACGACGAGCGCCGACGAGATGCCGGCGAGGTGCGAGCCGTTGTAAGAGGTCCGGCCACCGGCAGTTCCGAGCAACACCAGGCTTGTGCGATAGGCCGCAGCCGCGGGAGGCGCCGACGCCACGGCACCGTCCGCGGCATGGGCCGCCGCAGGAAACCACAGACATTGTCCGATCAGCGCGAGCAGGCCCGCGAGAAGATTGCGCAACTTGACGTGCATATTCCTGTTCCTGTGCATTGGCTCTCTAGCTGTTGATCTCGGCGGCAGCATCGATCCGCCCGAACTCCGGAGCGGTCCGCTCCCGCGCACCCAGTGCGGCCTGCACGCGACCGACCCGGAAGATGCCGATGCCCGCGACGACAGCCGGGATCGCCAGCAGCAAATAGAGCGCGGCATTGCTCCATCCCGCCGACAGCAACACAGCTCCGCCGAGCGAGCCTGCGATGGCGCCCACGCGCCCGATGCCGAGCGCCCATGCCACGCCGGTGGCACGGCTCGACGTCGGATAGAACGCCGACGCCAGCACATTGGCGCAGACTTGCGATCCGCTGACACAGAAGCCCGTGACGAAGATCGCCGCGGCCATCGCCAGCGGTGCGCTCACGGAAGCGAGGCATGCCACCGAGATCGCGCCGAGCGTGTAGGCGCCGGCCACCACGGCATACGGATTGAACCGGTCCAGCAGCATGCCCAGCACGATGGCACCGAGTACGCCGCCGCCTTGCAGCAGGCCTGCGAGCATCGATGCCTCCTTCAGCGAAAGGCCGCTGCGCTGGACCAGGATCGGCAGCCAGTTGATCATCAGGTACAGCAACAGCAGGCTGCAGAAGAATGCGAGCCAGAGCCACAGCGTTCCCATCCGGTAGCGCGGTGCGAACAACTGGCTGACCGGCGAGCCGGGGCCTTCGGGTTCGTCGGCGACGTAGTGCATGTCGGCCGTGATCCGGCGCGCGTCAATGCGCGTCAGGATGGCGGCAATCCGCGCCTGCATGCCTTCACGCGTGGCGAGGTAGCGCACCGATTCCGGCAATGCCAGCGCGAGGACAGGCACGAGCGCCAGCGGCAGCGCACCGCCGAGCGCGAGCACACCACGCCAGCCGACCTGGTCGATCAGGTAGGCCGTCACCACGCCACCGATCGCCGAGCCAAGCGAGAACCCGCAGAACATCACGGTCAGCAAGGTTCCCCGCCGACGTGAAGGGCTGAACTCCGCCGTCAGCGTGATGGCATTGGGCATGGCACCGCCAAGGCCAAGACCGGTCAGGAAGCGCAGCGCGATCAGCCAGCCGATGCCGGGCGCCACCGCGGAGGCGGCGCACGCCGCGCCGAACCACGCGACCGACAGGATCAGCACGCGACGCCTGCCAATGCGGTCGGCAAGCGGCCCGCAGAGGAAGGCACCGGTCATCAGCCCGAGCAGGCCGGCCGAGAACAGTGGTCCCAATGCGACCATGGACAGCGACCATTCGCTGCGGATATGGGGCGCGAGAAAGCCGATGATGGCGATGTCGAAGCCGTCGAGCGCGACGATCGCAAAGCACAGCAGCATGATGCGCAACTGCAAGGGCGAAAGCCGCGCGGCGTCGATGAACTCGCGGACGTTGACGGCGTTGCGCGCAGGCACGCTAGCCGCGCCGTTGGGGGCGGATGGGGCGGTCATGTTGTCTCCTGGGATTGTCTGCGCACAGCCGCTATGCTGCGGCTTGTGCGGATACTGCGGGTTTGTGCTTCGGTGAAGGACTACGCGGCGTTGCCAGCGGCTTCCACGCGTGCGATGAACTCGGGGTCGCGCTCGCGCAGGTCTTCGTGCGTCACGCGGCCCGTGCGCAGCATGTAGTCGTATGCGAACGCGACAGGGTCGAGATGCATCTTGCGGTCGACGGATTCATACCAGTCCAGGCTGCGGCGGGCCGCGTCCTGGAACTTGGCCGAGGCATCGCGGCGCGAATCTTCGAATGCCTGGAACGCAGCCGGCACGTCGTCGCGATGCGCGCAGACCGCATCGCACAGCGCGATGGCATCCTGCATGGCCATGCGGGTGCCCGAGCCCAGCGAGAAATGCACGCTGCGCAGCGCGTCGCCGAGCAGCACCACCTTGCCGTGCGACCAGTGCGCGTTCTGCACCACGCTGGCCTGGAACCAGTTCGAGCGATTGCCGAGCAGTGAATGACCGCCGAGATCGTCGGCAAACACCTTCTCGCAGAACGCGCGGCTCTCTTCCTCGGTTGCCATGTCCAGTCCGGCGCGGTGCCAGGTATCCGGGTCCACCTCCACCAGGAACGTCGACAGCTCTTCGCTGTACTGGTACGAGTGGGCGATGAACACGCCGTACTCGGTTTCGCGGAAGATCAGCGAAACAGGATGGAACAGCTGATGCGTACCGTACCAAGCGAACTTGTTGCGGCGAACTTCGAAGCTCGGCTGGAAATGTTCGGCGAGCCGCGTGCGCACCTCGCTGTTGATGCCGTCGGCTGCCACGATCAGGTCCGCATCGGGCAACTCCGCCGGATCGTTCACGCGGCTGCCGTAGCGAATCTCGACACCGGCTTCGGTACACGCGTCCTGCAGCACGCGCAGCAGGTCGATGCGCGAGGTACGCGAGAAATGGTTGCCGCGCAACGGCACCGCCACGCCACGGTGGATGACCTCCATATGGTCGCAGCGCTGGTGATGTGCGGTGAACTTCTCGAAGAACGCCGGATCGGCGTCCTGCAGGAACGACAGCGCGATGTCGGAGAACACGACTCCCCATCCATACGTGGCGCCTGCTTCGTTGCGCTCGTGCACAACGATGTGGTCTTCAGGGTGGCGCTGCTTGAGCAGCAGCGAGAAGTACAGGCCGGCGGGCCCGCCTCCGATGACGGCGACATTCATGGTAAGCCTCTTACTTGCTAGCCGGCGCCAGAACCGCACCAGCATTGGGGACGATGGGGGCAAGGTCCAGGTGCTCGAGCATCTGGCGCACCGTGCAGACCGCGGTGGACGTGACCGGAAGGCCAATGGCATCCTGCGCGGCCTGGATGGCCGGCAGCGATGGCATCTGCACGCAGGCGGACAACACGACGACGTCGGCATTGGCCGTGTTCAGCCGCTTGACGTCATCAAGCAACTGGATGGGATCGCGGCGGCCGACTTCGAGGTTGTCGGGGATTTCGAACGACAACGCATCCAGCACCTCGATGCCTTCATGCTCGATGTACTGCACGACGGCCTGCGTCAGCGGCTTCATGTACGGTGCCATCAGCGCAATGCGGCGCGCGCCCATAGACTTCAGTCCAGCCACCAGCGCGCCGGCCGATGTCATGACCGGTGCCTCGCAGTGGTTCTCGCGCGCCACGCGCAGCAGATCCTGCTCGACCTGGCGGTGGTAGCCGGGGCCCATTGCCATGATGGCGACCAGGCACGCGGTGCTCATCACGTCCACGCGCGCATCGGCAAGTTCCGCGGCGCAGCGCAGTCCCTCGCGGTTCATTGCTTCCAGTTCCTCGCGCACCACGCGGTGCATGCGCATGCGGCTCGAATGGAAGGTGAAGCGCTCCGGCAGGATCTGTTCCCGTGCACGCAGCATGGCGGGAATCTCGGTCTCCATCGTGGTGTTGGAGCTGGGCACGATCTGCCCGATTCGGTAGGTACGGCTCTTCATGCTGACTTCCTTCCCACTTCGGTGGTTTCACTTTCGAGCTGGCGCGCGACCATGGCGCGCAGGGTGGCCTTGTCGACCTTGCCGACCCGCGTCACCGGAAACTCGGCGACCACTTGAATTCGTTCGGGGCATTTGAACTTTGCGAGGCCTTGCTCCACGAGGAATGCCGCGAGTTCCGCCACATCGGGCGCTACGTGCTCGGCGCGCAGGATCACGTAGATGCAACCCTTCTCGCCATACAGCGGATCCGGCATCGCGACGAGCTTGGCATCCGCCACTGCCGGATGCCGGCTGACATACGCCTCCACTTCTTCCGAGCCGATCTTCTCGCCGCCGCGGTTCACGTTGTCGCGCAAGCGGCCTTCAAATGCGAAGCAGCGATAGCCGTCGATCACGTGCTCGGTCATGAGGTCGCCGGAGCGCACGAATCCCTCTGCGGTCAGCGACTGCGCAGTGGCTTCCGGCGCCTTGTAGTAGCCGCGCAGGCTGGAAGGGCCGCGGAAGCAGAGTTCGCCCGGCGTTCCCGGCGCTGCAGCCTCGTCCGTGCCGGGTACCAGCAGGCGGAGATCGTCATCGGGGCAACCAGAGAAACCCTGGGTGCGATGCCGCATCGCGGCTGGGAACCGCGCGCCGCCGCCGAGCAGCAAGCCCTCCGTGGTGCCGAACAGGTTGAAGCACGGCACGCCGAGATGTGCTTCGAGCGCGTCGGCGCGCGTCATCGTGCCGAACAGCTGCAGCGACGACAGGTCGTGCCGCGCGATGTCCTGGTACGCGATCATCTGCGGCGCGACCGGGCCAATCGACATGCCGTGCGTGACGCGATGTTGCTCGATCAGTTCCAGCATGCGCGCGATATCGACGCGCGGCATCAGCACCGACGTCATGCCACCCGCCACCGCCGGTACCAGCACGTAGACCTGTCCCGCGTTGTGCAGCAGCGGCAGCGACCAGATCAGCCGGCTTTGCGCGGTCTGGCCGAGCTGGCGCATGCAGGCCAGCGCATGACCGATATACTCGGCATGGAAGCGCGGAATGATCTTCGGTACGCCGGTCGTGCCGCCGGACAACTGGAAGCTGAGCACGTCCTCGCTGCCGATCGGAACGCCGGCCAGCACTTCGACAGCCTGCTCGTAGGGGATCGTATCGATGAGCGCATCCATGCCATGTTCGGCAACCTGGCCCTGTGCTGCAGGACTGCCACCACGCGCCACGATCAGGTGTTCGATCGACGGGTGGCGCTGCGCCATGCCGCGGGCAAAGCCGGTCAGGTCGAACGCACTGAAATCGGCCTGCACGAAGTAGGCGCGGGGCTCCGACTGCGCGGAAAGCTGGCCGATCTCGACTTCACGGTATTGCGGCACCGCACATACGGGAACGACGCCTGCCTTGTAGCAGCCCATCAGCGCGATGACCGAGTCGATCGTGGTGCCCATCTGGAAGATGGCGCGGTCGCCCGGAAGCAGGCCGAACTGGTGCAGCGCGGCACCGAGGCGCTCGCTGAGCGCATCGAGTTCTGCAAACGTGATCGTCCGCTCGTCGCTGATGAACGCGGCCTGGTCCGGTGCGCGCCGTGCGGTCTTGCGCAGTGCGCCGCCGAGCGTATCGTCGACCCATGCTCCGCTTTTGAAGTACCGTTCAGCGTCTGCCGGCGGGCAGTACGCCACGCCTTCAATCGGGAAATGAATGCCGGTCATGATGGCCTCCGGGACTCATTGCGCCGCGGCATCGCGCGGCACGATGCGCACGATATCGCGGTCGAATCGCTCGATCCTGCCGTCGAGGCCGCCGGTAAAGAGGCCATACCAGACAGCGGGCTTCAGGCCCAGTGCGCGGCGCCCGAACTCGACGGGCTCATCGGAGGCGATCACGGTGTAGTCGCCAACGTCGCTGAGGCGGCATGCCGGCAAGCGGCGCGCGGCTTCGGTCAGTGATGCGAACTCGGGCACGTTCAGCACAAAAATGCGCAGGGTGGACTGGCTCATGCGTGACACTCCTGCTCCAGGTTCAGGCGTCGGCCAATGATCTCTGCCTTGCGCACCCAGATATCGTCGATCGACGTCACGCGCTTTTGCGCAGCACGGGCTTCGTCTTCCAGTTCGATGGCAGCGGCCAGCGTCGCGTCGGCGTCGCGCGCATCCAGCGCGGCCAGCGTCCGCAGCTTGCGCGTGATCTCGATGAAGTAGCCGTTCGGGTCGCGGAAGTAGATCGATTCGATCACCTCGTGCGCGGTTTCCGCGGACACCACCACGCCACGCGTTTCCAGGCGCGCCTTCCACGCCAGCAGTTCTTCCTGCGTGTCGACCAGCCACGCCGTGTGGGTGGCATCGAACACGTGATCGTCCGGCAGCGGCGGGCGCGTGTCGCGGCCCGCAAGCGCTTCGGGCGCGTCACTGCCAAGGTAGTAGAAGAACGCGATGGTGCTGCCCTTGCCGCTGTCAAAGAAGAAGTGCAGGAAATCGGGGTGCGTCGAAGGCCCCCAGCCGCGCGCCGAGATCGTATGGATCAGCGGCAGCCCGAGAATGTCGCGATAGAACGTGACGGTTTCCTTCAGGCGCCAGGTGGGCCGGGCGGTGTGGTCGACACCGTGCAGGCGCAGTGGCGCGGCGGCGTCGGGTGGGGCGGTCCTTGCGTACATCGTTGTGTCTCCGGATCGGGATGGGGCGGTATGTGTGCGTGCGTTACTGCGGGAAGGTCTCGCGCAGCCACGTCTGCAGCAGGCGTCCCGCTGCGTAGCGGCCGGGTTCCTCGCCCTTGGCCAGCGCGCGGCCGTGGTGGTCGCCGCGCACACGGTGGTGCTGCTTGCCAGCGCTGCCGAGGCTTTCGAAGATGTCTGCGATGACGCTCGGAAAGCAGGCCTGGTCGGCCGTGTACTCGATCAGCAGCGTGGGCTGTTGGATGGCGGGCGCCGTGCGCGACAGCGCCGCGTTGGACGACAGGCCGGACCACGTCGACAGCCAGCTTTCGGGCGAGCACACGCGTGCGAATCCGACCGATCCATAGTTGGACGCAAACGGATCAGAGCCCCAGAGCGAGCCGTACTTGCGGTCCGACGGATCGAGCGACAGGTCGAAGCAGCGCAGGTCCGCGTCGGTGCGCCACACGGTGAAGAGTTGCGTGTGGGCGGCACGCCGGCGCACGGCATCGCTGACCGTGCCCGGGTTGCGCTTCACTTCGGCGCGCGCGTCCATGCGCTCGGCGATCATCGCTTTGGCAAGATGGTCGAGACGCTGTACGCGTCTTTGCTGCGCAGCACGGTACTGCGCGACGAAGTCGGCGTGATACGTGGACGACTGCGGCGCCGGCGCAAAGCCGTTGACAGCCGAGAATGCATCGAGCGCTGCATCGACGGAAAGCGGGTCAAGCTCATCGGTCACGGACGGGTCGATGCAGGACTGCAGCAGCATGCCTTGTCCCGGATGCGGTGCGACGAAGACCACGCCATCCACGGCCGGCAGCAGTGCCGATGCAAGGTTCGTCGCGCGGCCGCCTGGCGTCCGCGCAATGCGTGCCTCGGGCGCAATGTTCGACTGCTGCACGTACAGCGCATACAGGCCGCTGCCGCCCGAGTTGCCGAGCAGCACGATATTGCGGAAGCCCGCTTCACGCAGGAAGCGCACGCCGGCAGCCACGTCATAGAGCGCGAACTCGTGCTCCAGGCGCTGGTCGTTGCCGACACTGCGCGGCGATTGCGACCACGCTGCATAGCCGGCTTCCACGATGTCGGGAATCAGGTAGTGGCAGGCCATGAACTCGCGCGGATGCATGATGCAGACCACCGTGTCAGGCTGGCCTGCGGCGTACAGCGAACCACCGGTGGCCGCGCCATCCTCCGTGCGCAGCACGACATTGCGCGTGACGGTGCCGGCTGGCACGTCGCGGGGGTTCCAGTCGGTGTTCAGAAAACCTGCAATCGGCCCGCGTGCGGCGGGGGAAGCGTTGGGGGGCGTCTGGGGGCTTGTCATCATCTCACTCCGTTTTTTACAGAATAGTCCATTTTTCGACGTTAGCGTAAATTTTTTCGCGAGGGCGTCGAAATGGCCGCGCAGGGCGGCGCTTGATGCACTAGTCAGGCGTGATGAAACTGACGGGAAGGCGCGCAGGGTGGCGTGTTAGCGCCATTTTGTTTATCGTGGTGGCTTGTCGACGCCTGCGTCGAAAAACTGAATGGCAGTCCATGGCAAAGACACAGACCAAGAGCGACGCGCTGCGGGACTCGATCCTGGAGGTTGCGACGCGCCTCTTTATCGAGCGCGGCTTCGATGGCACCGGGCTCAACGACATCGCGGACGCGGTAGGACTGAGCCGTCCGGCGCTGTACTACTACTTCAAGAGCAAGGAAGCGATCCTCGAAGAGCTGACCACGGCGGTCACGCGCACCGCGGCGCAACTGGCCACCGAGGCCATCCCCGAGGCCATGCGGACGCCGGACGGCATCCTGCGCCACCTGGTGCTGCGCCACGCCACGCTGATCCTGTCGCACCCGCTGCAGTTCCGCGTGGTCGAGCGCAACGAGAACAACCTGCCGCTCAAGCAGCGCAAGATGGCCGAGCAATCGCGCCGTGCGGTGCTGGAACAGTTCCGGCAGGCGATCGAGTTCGGCATCGACCACGGTACCTTTCGCGTGGTGGACGCCAAGGTCGCCGCGTTTTCGATTATCGGCATGTGCAACTGGACCGCGTGGTGGTTCAATCCTGCGGGACAGGTATCGATGGATGAGGTAGCGGGCCAGATCGCCGACATGGCGCTGCGCTCGGTCGAGCTGCCGGCCAGCCGCGCACTGGACAAGCCGGGGCCGGCTGCCATCCTGCAGATGCTGCGGGATGATCTGACGTTGCTGGAGCGCAGCCTGGAGGCGCCGGCTAGTGCGCCTCAGCCACGCGACTAGTCGATACCTACGGTCACGCCGTCCGCAGAGCCCGGCTTGCGCAATGCCGTGCGCAGCCACGCAATGAAATCGCGCGCCGCGGCGGTCATCAGGTCTTCGTTCGGATAGGCCACGCAAACCGAGCCGCGCGGCGTGCCGCCGGCCACGTTGAGTCGGCGCATGGTGCCTGCTCGCAGGCGTTCGTTCAGGACCTTTGCGCCGGCATCGCTCCACGTCGACACGACATTCATTCTTGTGACAAGTTCTGCGTAGACGTAGGCGGAGGAGCAGCGCAGCACCCGGCTGGGCGGCGCCAGGTCGTGTGCGGCAAACAGGGTTCGCATCAGACTGGACTCGTCGCTCGCGGCATCGAGCACCATCCATTGCATCGTCTGCAGGTCTGCCACGGTCACATCGAGCGAGCCCCGATAGAGACTGCTGACTGCCAGCACCGAGCCGATCTCATAGAGCGCTTCGGTCTGGTAGTACGAAGCATCCCTGGGCAACCCATACTCGGGGAACAAGGCGACATCCAGGCTGCCGTCGTCGAGCCCGGCCACGATCTGCGCGCGCCGAAGCTCCAGGATACTGACCTGTACCTCGGGCCGCGCTTGCGTGAACGCTGTGATGGCTTCGACAAATGTGCGGGTAGCTGACGCCGGCGTGATCGCAATGGTCAGGCGCCCGCCGATGGTGCCGCGCATGGCTTCGGCCGCATCATAGATGCGCCCCACCTCGCGGTCGATCACCAGCGCGCGCTTGAGGATCGATGCACCGAACTCCGTCAGCGACGCGCCGCGCGCCGCGCGTATCAGCACTGGTAGGCCAAGCTCGCCTTCGAGCTCGATGATTGCGCGGCTGACGGCCGGCTGGGTCACGCAAAGGCGCCGGGCCGCGGCTTGCAAGCTGCCCGTCTCCGCCACCGCCCGCAAAGCCTGTAGTTGTTTGAGTTTCATGCTGGAACCCGGGTGCAAAGCCTTCGCGGGGACGATAACAAGATTGACCGCACCCAGCAATTGGCGGAAGTACCGCACAAGGCTGCGCGCAGCGTGAGCGATAAACAAAACGCATGGCTCAAAGAATTTCTGGTTTGTGCGGCATTCCGCGTTGTCGAACAATGCGTTCACACCAACCGCGCCATTCGACCACGGCCGGTTGCGGAATCTGACACAGACGGAGACACGCATGCCAACGATCCAACGCAACGACACGACGCTCTACTATGAAGTCCACGGCGCCGGCTACCCGGTGGTGTTTGTCCACGGTGGCGGCGGCAACACGATGGCGTTCTACCAGCAGGTGCCGCATTTTCGTGATCGCTACCAGGTCATCACTGTCGACCTCAGGGGCTTCAAGCAATCCGTGTGCGCGCCCGGCGTGGTGTCGCACCCGATCGACTACCCCGACGATCTGCGGGCCATCCTCGATGCTGAGAACATTTCGTCCGCCGCGCTGGTCTGCCAGTCGCTCGGCGCCTGGGCCGGCTTGCCGCTGGCCGTGCGGAATCCCGAGCGCGTGTCCTGCCTCTTTATCAATGGCTCGCCAACGCCTGCCTACTCGGAGAAGAACTGGCAGACCTTGCGGCGTGCCACCGGCATCTTCAACGACACGGCCGCCAAACGCGATGCCGGCATCGGCTGGAACCGCAGGACGGTGCGGGAGCGCCCGGAAGTCATGTTTCTCTACAGCCAGATCAAGCAGCTCAATCCGGGCTTTGATTCAACGTCGATGATGGATGACTGCGTCAAGCTGCATCCGGAGGACATGGCCGGATACAAGGTGCCGACCATGATCGCGGGCGGTTCGCACGACGACTTTCTGAATCCGGAAAGCCACCTGCATGTGGCCACCCTGATTCCCGGCGCTGCATCCCACACCTTTCCCGATACCGGCCATTCCACGTACTTCGAGGACGCTGACGCGTTCAACCAGGTCCTTGATGCGTTTCTTTCGCGTCACGTGACGCGCGGCGTTGCCGCATCGTAAGCCTCCTGGCCACCACGCTCACGCTGTTCCCCACGAGTCTTCCCATGAATTCATACCGTGTATTCCGCACGCTTGGTGCGGCCGGGGTACCGTTGTCCTTTTCCGTGCTCGCGCACGCCTCGTACATCACGCCGATCGTCGCGGAGCTGCCCGAGTACGCCGGCGCCGTGCCACGCCCGGGACTGACGCTCTATGGCGTCGTCGACCTCGCGCTCAACTATCAGAACGCCGGTGGCAAGTCTGTCATTTCACTGCAAAGCGGCGGCCGGTCGACATCGCGATTCGGTCTGATGGGCAAGGAAGACCTTGGCGGCGGCCTTGCCGCGGAGTTCAGCCTCGAGAATGGCTTCAATGCCGATTCCGGGGCGCTCGGTGCGAATGGTGTGATCTTCAACCGGCAAGCATGGGTGGGTCTGGCGTCCCCTGCGTTCGGCCAGTTGCGACTCGGCAACCAGGACAACGTAGGTTACCCCGTGTACCTGGACCCCTTCGGACAGGTCGGCACCAACTCGATCTATACCTCGCTCGGCTACGCCGTTGTACAGACGCCGACCGGCTCGGGCTTCAACGCAGACCTTGGCCCTGGTGCCACGCAGGTCGCAGCGCGGGTTGCCAATGCGGTGTCATGGAATTCGCCGCGAGTCGCTGGTTTCAACCTCAAGCTGCTGCACGCGTTCAGCAACTCGGCATCTGCTCCGTCGCGTACCAACAACGACGGCGCCATGCTGACGTGGGCGCGTGGGCCCGCGGCGCTGTTCGGCACCTATAACCGTGTGTGGAGCGCACCCGTGGTGCTCGCGCCGGGACAGACAGCGACTTCGGTCCGCAATGACCTGTACAGCGTCGGCGGACTGTACGATTCGGGCTCCTGGGTGCTGATGGGTGGCTTTACGCAGAATGCGCCGCATCGTGCCGAGGCCGGTATTGCACGCAACTACACGATTGGCGGCATCTTCCCGTTCGGGCGCCATGTGCTGCGGGCATCGCTGCTTTACCGGGACACCTCCGGCGTGCGCGACCGGTCCGGCGAACTGGCGAAAGACGCGGGGTTCGGCGGCATGTTCGGCTATGACTACCTGTTGTCGAAGCGCACCAGCCTGTACGGGCGGGCCGGATTCATCCGCAACTTCGGCATCTCGACCGTCCCGTTCAACGGCAACAGCCTGCCGACCATGGAAGGCAGCACGGTGCCCCGCACGGGTGTCAGTCCGATCACGGTCTCGCTTGGCATGGCGCATGCCTTTTGAGAACCTGTTCGGCATCGAAGGCAGGGGCGATTCCCTGTCCGCCGCGCGGTCCGTGACAATTTTCCAATGAGATTCAGCATGACCACACGCCGTCAGTTTCTTGCCAACATCAGTGTCGGCACCGTTGCCCTCGCGACAACGACGCACATCGCCTGGGCTCGCAATACCTTCCCGTCGCGCCCCGTTCGGCTGGTCTGCGCATCGCCGGCCGGGGCACCCATCGATGCCATTTCCCGCAAGCTTGCGGAGCTGCTGTCGCGGCGCCTGGGCGTTGCGGTCGTGGTCGAGAACAAGGCGGGCGCCGTCGGCGTACTGGCCGCGTCGGACGTCGCACGTTCGACCGATGGGCACAGCTTTCTGGTCACGACCAACTCGCCGCTGGTCACTGCGCCTTCCGTGATGAAGTCTCTCCCGTACGACCCGGCAACGGCTTTCGCGCTGATCAGCAAGGTCGGCGCAAGCCCGGTGGTGCTGGTAGCTAATCCGGGCTTCAAGGCGAATTCGCTTGCCGAACTGGTGGCCGACTTCAAATCCGGCAAGTTGAAGGCCACGTACGGATCATGGGGACCGGGAACGATGCCAGTGCAGGTGATGGAAAGCTTCGCACGCAAGGCCGGCGTCAAGGTCACGGAGATTCCTTATCGCGGATCGCCGCCCGCGCTGCAGGACGTGCTGGCCAATCAGGTCGACATGACCTTCCTGTCCCCGCACGTGGCGGCGCCGATGATTGCCGAAGGCAAGCTCAAGCCGCTTGCCGTGGTGGGAAAGCACCGGGCGAAGTCCCTGCCCAACGTGCAGACTTTTCCGGAAGCCGGTTTCCGCGACTTCATTTTCACCAATGCCACATGGGCCGGTGTCGCAGGCCCGGCCAGGATGGAGCGCGCCACGCTGGACCGCATGGCGAGCGAGATCCAGGCATGCGTGCGCGATCCGGCCATGGATGGCTTCCTGGCATCGATCGGCTTTGAAGCGGTCGGCAATACGCCGGCAGCGTTCAATGCCGAGTTCCGGGCGGAACTGGCGGTGATCCCTCCGCTGCTGCGGGATCTGGGTGTCGTGCCGCAGTAAAGTCAGAAAGCCGCGTCCGGCCGAGCGCGATCGTGCCGGAGGCCGTGCATGTCGCTAGACCCCCACCACGTCCGCAGCGCCCGCCGCCACCTCGAACACCTGCACGCTGGCCGTCGCCGGTTGCGCCGGCGCCGTAGAGCCTTCGAGTTCCTTCATCACGTGGAACGCGCAACTGAGCTTGTCCGGCGTAAGCGTGACCACGGCATAGCCCTCTGCATTGGTCTGGGCGTGGCGCATCCACGGATTGAACGTGCGCAGCGTGGCATCGAAGGTGTTCACCAGTGCGCCGCCAACGTTGCTGTAGACGAGTTCGCGCAGCGCGGCGAAGGTCTGGTCGTTATCGATTCTCGCGCGCAGCCCGCTCTGCAGCGAGTTGCTGGACAGCCCGGCCGTGACGAGGTCGACCATGACCGGCGCCGGTGTCGTGGCGTCGTAGTCGTCCATCACCTGCCCGGCAAAGAACGCGTGGATATCGCCGCTCAGTGCGACGACATTCGTGACGTTGTGGGTCTTCAGGAAAGCCATCAGGTTCTTGCGCTCGGCATTGAAGCCATCCCACTGGTCCGTATTGAGCAGGATGCGGTCGAGCAGCCAGATCGGCGGCAGCCGGCTTTCGATGAATGGCTTGATGGTGGAGTCGAAGGTGGCGCTGCTGATGCCCACGCGGGACACCACGTTGCGCAACGCGGTATAGGCGAGTCCGGCGTAAGTGCCCGCGGCGCCGGCACCCCGCAGATCGCTGGCGAGCGCGGTTGTCATGTCGGCGACAACCGGGGCGAGCACACTGTTGAACTGCGCAAGCGCCTTGGCAATCAGGTCGGCCAGTGCCTGCGGGATGTCCACCTGCATGCGCAGCATCGCAAGCTCATTGCCCCACAGCTTCCAGGTCGTATTCGCGCCGCCGACGCGGTCCTGCCACCACGTGCGCTGCGTGTCGCCGAGCATGGACACCGGCGTCAGCGCATTGCCGGCGGCTGCCATCTTGTCGGCTTCGGCGCTGGCCAGCTTCCCGGCCGGGACGAAGTACAGGCTGCCTACGCTACCGCCCGCCGATGTCTCCGGGATGATGTGGTCGGCGCGGTACAGCCGTTCATCGGTCATCAGCAGCGTGGCGAGGTTGCCGAACGTGAACGACCGGTAGATCTGGATGTTCTGGAACGACGGGTTGTTGAGGTCGATGGTGACGTCAGTCGGCAGGAATTCAAACCAAGCCTGGTTGGCGCTGCGCCGCCGCGCGGTGCGCGGTGTCGCGTCGTCACTGGCGGAGTAGGTCTGGCGGTCCTGCCAGCAATTGTCGGAAAACTCATGGTCGTCCCAGATCGCGATCATCGGGAACGCGGCATGCAGCGCCTGCAGGCGCGGGTCGCTGCGGTAGCTGCGGTACAGGTACCGGTAGTCGGCCAGCGTGGTCGCGTAGATCGAGCCGTCAGGCAGCGGCGTGCCATTGGGGAGTTGCAGCACGCCGTGCCGGTCCTCTACGTTGCCGGCGCGCGAGCCGCCCGGCACGGCTTCGTAGATGTAGTCGCCGACATGGACGATGAAATCCAGGTCCTGCTGCGCGAGTTCTTCCATGCCGGCCCAGTGGTTGACGTTCCAGTCCTGGCACGAGACGAACGCAAAGCGCAGTTGCGACAACGGCGTACCGGCCGCGGCGGCAGTGCGCGTACGGCCGGTCATGCTGGGGCGATCGCCTAGCAGGAAGCGGTAGTAATACTGCGTCGCGGCAGAGAGGCCCGTCACCTTGTTGCGCAGCGTGTAGTCCCAGTCCGGCAGCGCGGACAGGCGCTGGTTGACCAGCAGCGTGCCGAAGTCCTGCTGCGCCGAGACCTGCAGCCGCACTTCCACGGGGCGCTGTCCGTTGCTGCCGTCGACGCGCGTCCACACGATGACGCTGTCGGGCTTCGGGTCGCCCGAGGCGACGCCGTGCACGAAGTTGAAGTTCTCCGGGTTACCGGTATCGGCTGGCCCGCCATCGGAATCTCCACCTCCACCGCATCCGGCGAGCCCGCCGGTAGCCACCGAGACCGTCAGGAAACTCCCCCACTTGAGGAACTGTCGACGGTCCATGGTGCTTCTCCCTGTTCTGGTCCCGCAAGCGGTGGCATCTGGATACTAGGTGCCGGGTAACGCGGTCGCTGTCGGTGCATTGCCGACATCGCTATAGGAGAAGGACGACGCCGGACAGTGGTGTGGCGCGGATGTGCGTGCGCGCGCGTCTTGCGCGTAGCACGGACACAGGTGTGCAATATCGCGTCATTCAGGACATGGCGGAATTGCGCGGTGTCGTTCACGACATGGTGGCGGTCGGAGAGAGTGGAAGCGCGAGGGACACCGCCACCTGCATCGAGCGCAGCGCTGGTGCGATGCGTGCTAGCGCGTGGTCCGTTGTCCGCCTTGTGCGACCTCGAACACCATATGCTGCTGCAAGCGTTCACGCAGCCATCTATCCGCGCGTCCGGGGCGGCCGGATTTGCGCCACAGCAGGTCGACGCCCACCAGCCAGTCCGTGTGCGGATAGGCCGCGAGTTGCAGTTCGACGAGTTCGCCCTTGTCGAGGGCATCGCGAATCAGCTGGCGCGGCAGCGTTGCCCAGCCAAGCCCGTTGCTGACCATCTCCATCAGCGCGAGATAGCTTTCCGCCTGCCAGGTGCGCGTTGAGCGCAGATACTCGGTCGTGGGCAGCTTGTTCGCATGCGCGCTGAAGGCCAGGCGACGATAGGCATGCAAGTCGGCGAACGACACCTGGTCCAGCGATGCCAGCGGGTGGGACGGGTGCGTGACGTGCACCATGATTAGTTTGCCGAGCTGTGTGAACGCGAGTTCGGCAGGGTAGTCCGGCTGCGCGAAGGCAATGCCGAGTTCCGCTTCGCCCTTGAGCACGAGGTCGCTGACATCGCCATAGACGGGATTGCGGATGGTCAGGTCGACGTAGGGAAATGCGCGCTCGAAGTCGAGCAGCACTGGCATGACGGTGTTGTAGGGAATCTCGATCGCCAGCGTGAGTTCGGCGGGATTGTCATCGGCAAGGCTCGCCGCATGCGCCTCGAGCGACAGGCATCGCTCGAGCACGGCGGTCGCTTCCGCCAGCAGCGTGCGCCCGGCCTCGGTCAGCGAAGGGTTGCGGCTGGTGCGGTCGAACAGCGCCACGCCAAGGTCGATCTCGAGATTGCCGATCGCGCTGCTGATGGTCGACTGGGTTTTCCCGAGACGCCTTGCCGTCGCGGAAAACGATCCGGTTTGCACGACGAGGGCAAACACCTGAAGCTGTTCGAGCGAAAAACGCATGGCGTAATCCATCGAAAAAATCGATGTCTCCTGATTTGTTGTACCGATGACGTTGGGGAGATGATGCCGCAGCGGCGCATATCCAGGCAACAGACCGGTGCGCAGTGCGGAGGCCGTGACCCCCGTCGCCCTATTCGGAAGGAGAAAATCCATGACAAACCAGAACAACGAAACTTCCGACCGCGTATCGCCGCTCGACCTGGAGCTGCTGCGCAAGTCCATCGCACTGTCGTACGAATCGAAGGAACGCGGTCGCCATCCCTTCGCGGCACTCGTCGCTGATGAAGACGGCAACATCATTTCGGCCGCGGGCAACAACTCGATGCCGCCCGAAGGCGATCCCACGCAGCACGCCGAACTGGTAGCGGCTGCGGCGGCCGCTCGGGCGCTGACGCCCGAACAACTTGCGCGCTGCACGCTGTACACCAGCGCCGAGCCGTGCTGCATGTGTGCGGGTGCGGTGTACTGGACGGGGATTGGCCGGGTCGTCTATGCATTGTCGGAGCATTCGCTGCTCGGACTCACGGGTGACCATCCCGAGAACCCGACGTTCTCGCTGCCGTGCCGCGAGGTATTCGCGCGTGGGCAGCGCAGGGTGAAGGTGGCGGGGCCGATGCTGGAGGAGGAGGCTGCGCGGCCGCATTTGGGGTTTTGGGGGTAATTGGGAGTTCGAGGGTCTTCGGCCGAATGGTGGGGGGGATGGTTCTTGGCTCGCGCTGCGGGTTCGGTCCGGCGTAGTTGGCGGGTTTTGGTTGAGACCGGGGTGTCGCTCTTGGCGGGCGCCGCTGTTTCGCCGGCGTGGCCGGCGACCTACTCTTTTGTCCGAGCGACAAAAGAGTAGGCAGAAAAGCGCGTCGTTGCCGCTGGCCATCAATTCCACGGCGGCAGCGGTTCAAACGGCTTTGGACGCCAGCGATGGTGGTCGGCCGTTCCAACCTGCTACGCCATGTGAGTCAGAACCTGTGCCTCGCGCGGCACGACTTTTGGACGATCCCCAAGACGGACTCGGGTACAGCGTTCCAACGAGGTCAGTGGTGGGACGCCTTCGGCTGCGCTGCGCGCACGTCGTCGTCTGGGGGCAAGCTCATCAACGTCGCTGACGTCTGAGGTTCGTTTTTTTGCTCTACGCGCATGCATGCGCGGGCATCGTCACCGAGGCGTGGTTGGCCCTGGGCCTGCGTGCTCAGACTTGAGCTCTGCGCGTAGCGCAGCCGAAGGCGATTACACGATACCGGTAGTAGCAGGGGCCACAGACGCTTGCAGGGCTCGTTCAATCAGCGCTGTAATTCTGACCACGGTGGTGCCCAACGCGGCAGGCAGCGTGAAGAACTCTGAAGCCTATACCCGTACAACACCGCTGGCACACTACGATAAAAATTCGCCCCTTTGGGGCAACCTCTTGACGCGCTTTTGCCTACTTTTACCGCTCGGGTAAAAGTAGGTCGCCGGCTACGCCGGCGAAACAGCAGCGCCAGCGAAGAGCGACAACCCGCCCCCAACGAGAAGCCCCACCGGCTACGCCGGCGAAACAGCCGCGCCAGCGAAGAGCGACAACCCGCCCCCCAACGAGAAGCCCCACCGGCTACGCCAGCGAAACAGCCGCGCCAGCGAAGAGCGACAACCCGCCCCCCAACGAGAAGCCCCACCGGCTACCCCGGCGAAACAGCAGCGCCTGCCAAGAACGAAAACCTCCGCAATTCGGCAAAGCCCCAACTTCACTCCTATCCCCCCATTCACGCAAACACCGGCCTCTTCGCAATCTCCGACTTCAACCACGTGGCAATCACGCCAGGCCTGACGTCCGATCTCCAGATCAGGTCGAGCCCGATGGTCCATTCTGTAAACGGATAGGACTGCAGCTGCAGTTCCTTGAGTGTTCCAGTCTCCAGATCCGTCTGAATCAGCCGCCTCGGCACGACCGCCCAGCCGATGCCGCTCCTGAGCAGTTCGATCAGCGCCACAGGCGGTCATCGGGAACCCCGGAAGCGACACACCTGTCGCCGCCGAGCATGGGTGAAACAGGTGACCGCTCCAGACCATCTATAGTTACGATACCGGCGCAATATCGCCCGGTCCCGATGGCGCATGCGGCATGCCATCGCGTGGTTTGCCCCGGAGCCCCCACCCATGGCATTCACCCACACCGTCGGACAGCACCGCCATGTCTTTGCCGACCTGCGCACGCTGCTGGCCAAGGCCAGTCCCGCACGCTCGGGCGACTATCTCGCCGGCATTGCCGCGGCCAGCGAGGAAGAGCGCATGGCGGCGCGCATGGCGCTCGCCGCGGTGCCGCTGACGCAGTTCCTGTCCGAAGCGCTGGTGCCGTATGAGGACGATGAAGTCACCCGCCTGATCGTCGACAGCCACGACGCCGTCGCGTTCGGCGAGATCGCATCGCTGACCATCGGCGATTTCCGCAACTGGCTGCTGTTGCATGAGACCGACAGCGCCACGCTTGCGCGCGTGGCACGCGGCATCACGCCCGAGATGGCTGCAGCCGTCAGCAAGCTGATGCGCAACCAGGATCTCGTCGCCGTCGCGCGCAAATGCCGAGTGGTCACGCGCTTTCGCAGCACCGTGGGCCTCGCGGGCCGGCTGTCGGTTCGGCTGCAGCCGAACCATCCCACGGACGATCCCAAGGGCATCGCAGCGTCGATCATCGACGGACTGATGTATGGCTGCGGCGATGCGACCATCGGTGTCAATCCGGCGTCGGACAACCTGGGCGCGATCGTGTCGCTGCTGCGCATGATCGACGACCTGCGCTGCCGCTACGACATCCCCACGCAGTCGTGCGTGCTCACGCATGTCACCAACACGCTGCGAGCGATGGAACAGGGCGCGCCGGTCGATCTCGTGTTCCAGTCCGTGGCGGGCAGCGAGCGCGCCAATGCGGCGTTCGGCATCAGCCTGTCGCTGCTGGCCGAGGCGCACGACGCCGCGCAGGCGCTTGCGCGTGGCACCGTTGGCGATAACGTGATGTACTTCGAGACCGGACAGGGCAGTGCGCTGTCCGCCAACGCGCACCACGGCGTGGACCAGCAGACCATGGAGGCACGCGCGTATGCGGTGGCGCGGCGATTCTCGCCGTTGCTCGTCAACACGGTGGTCGGCTTTATCGGTCCCGAGTACCTGTACGACGGCAAGCAGATCATCCGCGCCGGGCTCGAAGACCATTTCTGCGGCAAGCTGCTTGGCGTGCCGATGGGTTGCGATGTCTGCTACACCAACCACGCCGAGGCCGATCAGGACGATATGGATACGCTGCTGACGCTGTTCGGGGTGGCGGGCATCAACTTCATCATGGGCGTGCCCGGCGCCGACGACATCATGCTGAACTACCAGAGCACGTCGTTTCATGACGCGCTGTACCTGCGCGAAGTGCTGGGGCTGCGCCCGGCACCCGAATTCGAGGCGTGGCTGCGGCGCATGGGCATCGCCGATGGCAGTGGCCGCTTGCTGGAACCGGCTGAGCGGCAGCCGCTGCTCGAACTGGCGCACACGCTGTGAGCCCTGCCATGACCAAGCCACCAGCGACCGTCACGCAGCAGAATCCCTGGCAGCAGTTGCGCCAGTTCACGCGCGCACGCATTGCGTTGGGCCGCGCGGGACACAGCCAGACGACCGACACGGTACTCGCCTTCGGACTGGCCCATGCGCAGGCGCGCGATGCGGTCCACTTGCCGTTGGATCGCGCCGCCGTCGAATCCGCATTGCGCAACGCGGGGTTCGCCACGTTGTCCGTGCACAGCGCCGCGCCCGACCGTGCGCACTACCTGCGACGTCCGGACCTGGGCCGCAGGCTCGATGACGCCAGCCGCGATCAGCTGTCCGCAGCGCGCGCGGACTCACCACCCGATGTGGTTTTCGTGATCGCGGATGGCCTGTCCGCGCTGGCCGCGCAGCGCCACGGCGTGCCGCTGCTGTGCGCCGTGCGTGAGCGGCTGCCGCAGGACTGGACCGCGGCGCCAGTGGTGATCGCGGAACAATCGCGCGTCGCGCTTGGCGATGAAGTTGGCGAGTTGCTCGGCGCGCGGCAGGTCGTGATGCTGATCGGCGAACGGCCGGGACTCAGTTCGCCGGACAGCCTTGGCCTCTACCTGACGTATGCGCCGCGCGTCGGCCGCACCGACGCCGAGCGCAACTGCATTTCCAACGTTCGGCCCGAAGGGCTGTCCTACGAGCAGGCGGCCAGCCGGCTGGTCTTCCTGTTACGTGGCGCTGCGGCACTTGGTTGCTCGGGCGTCGCACTCAAGGACGACAGTGCGCAAGGGTTGTCGGACGAGTCAGACGGGCCGGCCAACGCTCTCGGGACATGACACGGAGACCACTATGCAAGCCGATATCAACCTGCAGGCCTGGCTGGAATCCCACCCCGGCAACGGCATGACGACGATCATCGCGTATGTCAGCGCGGCCCGGGAAATAGACCTGCAGTACGACATCCGGCTGCGCAACAGCGGGCAGGGCAGCTCGTCGGCGGTCGCGCAGAGTGGCATGGTGCACGTCGGGCAGAACCAGCCGAGCCAGGTGTCAACCATGACGGTAACGCCGGTGCGAGGGGGCAAGTGCGAGGTCGGGCTGACGCTGCGCGAGGGCAATGTTGTAGTCGGCCAGTACAAGCTCGACTGCAGCGCCAAATGACCACGGCCGGCTCAAGGCCGGCCGTTGCGCGTTGCGATGTTGATAGCAGCGGCTACATCATGCGCCGCGAGAAATGCCCCTGCTCGGCATCCGACATCAGGCTCGAAAACTGGTCCATGCTCATGTGCACCAGTTCCTGGTGATCGCCCGCTTCAAAATAGACATCGGGGTGCTTCATCAGGCTGTCGTCGACATAGGTCTGCATGCCGTAGGCCATGGCCACGGGCGGAATCGCGCCGAGGTCGCAGTCCTTGAAGACCTCGCGGATTTCGTCCTCGTGCGCGAGCACGAGCTTGCGGCCGGTCTGTTCGCACAGGGCGGCCATGTGCAGGTGATGGTTCGACGGGATCACGGCAGCAACGTAGCCCATCTCGTCTTCGAGCAACAGGGTCTTGGCCAGGCGGTCTCCGGGAATGTGCGCAGCCTCGGCAGTGGCCATGCTGCTGAGGGTGTACGGGTGGTGGATGATGTCGTACTGCGTATTCTTGCTGCTCAGGCAGGTTGCCAGCGTGCTTGCGAGGGCCATGGTTGCTCCTCTGGATGCAGGGGCCGGCACCCCCCGGGCACCGGCCGGGATCAAGGGTTTTCCTTGTGCTCCTACTATAGACCGTGGCGTCAGGCCTGGCGCTGGACCGGCGTGGCGTGCAGCCGCGGCCACACGGCCTGCAGTTCGGTCTTCAGGAAGGTCAGCAGGCAGCGCGTGGCCAGCGTCTGGTACCGGTTGGGCATGGTCAGCATGTAAAGCCGGCTGCCGAACACGCTGACGTGGTAACCATCCAGCAGCGATGCCAGCGTGCCATTGGCGAGTTCCGTGCCGATCGCGTAGATGGGGAAGATGCCGATGCCCAGCCCCGCAAGCACGGCCTCTTTCAGGAACCCGAAGTTTTCGGAGCTCAGCGTGGGTTCCAGCACGATCTGTTCGCGTGCGCCGACGCCATGCGGCGGCAAGCCCGACACCTTGAGCTTCTGGCCCACCGGCGATGCGCACACCACGGCATGCCCGTCCAGTTCCGCGAGTACGCTGGGCGCCGGGTGTGCGGCCAGGTAGGCCGGTGCGGCGCACACGACCCAGTCGACTTCGCCGATCTCGGTGGCGACCACCGAATCGGGCGGCGTGGAAATGATGCGCAGCGCGACGTCGACGTCTTCCGACACGAGGTTGTGCACGCGGTTGTCGAACACCACGTCGAGCAGGATGTCGGGATAGCGCTGCTTGAACTGCACCAGCAGCGGCGACAGCATGGTGTGCCCGAGGCCCGTCGGCACGGACAGCCGCACATGGCCCTGCAGGCTCTTGCCCATATTGCTGATCAGCGCGTTGGCCGCTGCCACCTCGCCAAGGATGTTGCGCCCATGCTCGTAGAGCCCGGCGCCCACGGGCGTCGGCTCCACGTGGCGCGTGGTCCGGCGCAGCAGTTGCACGCCAAGTTCTTCCTCGAGCGCCTTCAGGTGATAGCTGACGTTGGCCCGCGTCATCTTGAGCTTGCGCGCGGCGGCGCTGAGGTTGCCGGCATCGACGATGTCGACGAACAGGCGCAGGGCGTTGAGATCCATGGATGAGGGAAGGGGGCAGGCGGTTCAGGGTGCGGGCTGCCGGCGGCAGCGTCCGCACCCGTATATTGCCACGCGCCGCCGCCAGCACCCGGCCGCCGGCATGGCGCGCAATGCCGGCTCAGTGTTCGTGACGCAGGTACTTCGCCTGGCGCGGCAGGCGCAGGCTGACCAGGAACGCGATCACCATCATCGCGGTGACATACCAGTAGAACGCGGTTTCGTGGCCAATGGACTTGAGCCCCAGCGCCACGTACTCGGCCGTGCCGCCGAACGCAGCATTGGCGATCGCATAAGCCAGGCCGACGCCGAGCGCGCGCACTTCGGCGGGGAACATCTCCGCTTTCACGATGCCGCTGATCGACGTATAGAAGCTGACGATGGCGAGCGCCACCGCGATCAGCACGAACGCCAGCTCGGGGCTGCTCACCGTGCGCAGCGCCGTCAGGACCGGCACCGTGACGAGCGCGCCCAGCGCGCCGAACAGCAGCATGTTGTTGCGCCGGCCGATGCGGTCCGACAGCGCGCCGAACACGGGCTGCATGCACATGTACAGGAACAGGCATCCCGTCATCACATAGCTGGCGGTCTTGATCGACATGCCCGCGGTGTTGACCAGGTACTTCTGCATGTACGTGGTGAAGGTGTAGAAGATCAGCGAGCCACCCGCGGTGTAGCCGAGCACGGTGAAGAACGCGACCTTGTGGTTGCGGAAGATCTCCGCGACGCTGCCGGCTTCCTTGCTGCCGCGCGTGGCAGCGGACGAGGTCTCGTGCAGCGTGCGGCGCAGGAACAGCGCCACGACGGCGGTAATGGCGCCGACCACGAACGGAATGCGCCAGCCCCAGGCCTTGAGCTCGGCTTCATCGAGCAGCTGCTGCAGGATCACCACGACCAGCACTGCCAGCAACTGGCCGCCGATCAGCGTGACGTACTGGAAAGACGAGAAGAAGCCGCGCCTTCCGCGCAGTGCCACTTCGCTCATGTAGGTCGCAGTGGTGCCGTATTCGCCGCCAACCGACAGGCCCTGGATCAGGCGCGCGAGCAGCAGCAGGGCCGGGGCCCAGTTGCCGATGCTGTCGTAGGTCGGCAGGCTCGCGATCAGCAGCGAGCCGAAGCACATCATCAGCACGGAGATCAGCATCGAGTTCTTGCGGCCGTGGCGGTCGGCGATGGTGCCGAACAGCCAGCCACCGATCGGCCGCATCAGGAAGCCTGCGGCGAACACGCCGGCGGTGTTCAGCAACTGCGCGGTCGGATCGGCCTTGGGAAAGAACGACGGCGCGAAGTAGATGGCGCAGAACGCGTAGACGTAGAAGTCGAACCATTCGACGAGGTTGCCGGACGACGCGGCAACGATGGCGAAGACGCGCTTGCGCACCTCTTCGGCGGATGGCGCGGTGGCCTGGTTGGAGTTGGCTGTGAGATCGGTCATTGTTGTGTTTTGCAGTCAGGGGGCGATGCGCGGCGGCTGGCAGGAGTCAGCTTGGCCGCAGGGCGGCTCGCGCCGGTTGGAACGCCGCCGGATTCCGGGATGGGGCGGGGCGGCTGGAGGAAGGCGGGCATCTTGCCCGTACTGACTGGCGTGAATCCGCGCACACTGCGGCGCGTCGGTGCTTTTCAGCCTAACGCGAACCGGGGCTGCCTGCACACCCCGGCCGCGTCGTGTATCCTGTTGCGATGCAACATTTGTTACGTGGCGACTGGGTTGGCGGCCGATTGTTCCGCGCTCTGGACACACTGTCTTGCCAGGCGCCTGTGGGGCAGAGGTGCCGGTCGGCTTGAAAGGCGCGTGCCGGTGGACAATGATGAGTCCCGTAGCGTCCCCAACTCACATGCCGATGCCCCGTTCCCTGCGCAAATGGGTGTGCCTGATGCTGCTCGCGGCAGCCGAGCCGTCGTGGGCGCAGGATCTGGTCGAATGCAAGCGCATCGACCAGGAACAGCTTGCCGCCGCCACGACCGAAACCCTGCTGTTCCTGCGCTGCCGCGCGCGGCGGATTTCGTATGAGGCGCCCCGGCTCAAGGGCGTGCCACAGCGTGTGAAGGACGACCTGATGTTCGCCTGTCTCGACCAGGCCGATGCGGTCGAGCACCAGTTGCGCGTGCGGCACGGCTATACGCGCGAGACGCTGGCGCGCGAGCGGTGCGAATGACGGGACGCTAGCCGACTTCCCGCGCGGCTGCCCGCAGGCAATCCTTGAACAGTTCGACCGCGCGCACGGCCAGCGTGCCCGGCACCGCGAAGAAGCCGACATCGCCGAATGACGGCGCATTCTCCAGCGGGATGATCGCGAGACTGCCTGTGTCGACGAATTGCCGCGCGGCCGAGCGCGGCATCAGCCCGAGGGTCTTCTGGTCGAACATCAGCGCGACGTTGGTCATGACCGACAGCGACTCCACGACGTTCGCAGGCAGCGCCAGGCCCGCGTCGTAGAACAGGTGTTCGGCCGTCTGCCGCAGTGACGAGTCGCGCGTGGGCAGGATCCACGGGTAGTCGCTCAGCGCCTGCAGGGTGGTCGAAGTGTGCGATGCCATCGGATGATGCATGCCGCCGACCACGCACAGCGGCTCCCGGTGCAGGATTTCGGCTTCCAGCCCCGGTGCCGTCGCCCGCCACGACACATCCTCCGGAATCCGCCCGACCACCACGTCGAGGTCGCCGACAGCCAGCGCGGGCAGCAGCTGGTCCATCTGGCCGACGCGCAAGGTGACCGACACCGCCGGCGCCTGTTCCTTCAGCAGCTGGATGGCGCGCGGCAGCAGCACCGCCGACGCCGAGATCAGCGTGCCGATCAGCACCTGCCCCGACGTGCCTTCACGGAAGGCGCTGATCTCGTCGGTCAGGTGGCGCAGCTCGGCCAGCAGGGTCTTGGCGCGCCGCGCGACAAGCTCGCCGAACTCGGTCGTGGTCACGCCGCGATTGCCGCGGATCAGCAGCGGCGCGCCGAGCTGGCCTTCCAGTTCGTGGATCACCTTCGTGACCGCCGATTGCGTCATGTTGAGCGCTTGCGCCGCGCGCAGGATCGAGCCGCTACGCAGCACCTGTTCGAACACGATGATCTGCGCGAAGCGCAGTTTGCGGCCAAGCGAGGCGGGATTCAGGGACATGGGGAAAGGCGCTTTGCAGGCGACAAACGAAGGCGGAAGGTCGCGCCGCGTGGTCAGGCTCCGTGGCGTGCCCAGTATTCTAGTCTGGAATATCAGGAGCCGAAAGTTTCATTTTTCAGGAATAGATGGCGTCGATACACTGCCTGCAAACATTTGCGAGGAGACAGTCTTGTCACCATCCCCGACCCTGTATCGGAACTACGTTGACGGACGCTTCGTCGAGTCCGCCAAAGGCTTCCCCAATATCTCGCCGGTCAACGGCACCGTGATCGGCACCGTCTGCGAGGCCGACGCCGATCTGGTCGACCGTGCCGTCCGCGCCGCGCGCGCCGCCCTGGCTGGTCCGTGGGGCCGGACTACCCCAGCCGAGCGTGCCAGGGTGCTGCAAGCCGTTGCTGACGGCATCGAAAAGCGCTTCGACGCGTTCGTGGCGGCCGAAGTCGCCGACACCGGCCGGCCCGAACACCAGGCACGCATGCTCGATATCCGCCGCGGCGTGCAGAACTTCCGCACGTTCGCCGAACTGGCCGGCCAGGCCGGCGGCGAGTGCTTCGAGATGCGCGCGGCAGATGGCGATGTCTTCAGCTATACGGTGCGCAAGCCGCACGGCGTGGTCGCGATCATCTCGCCCTGGAACCTGCCGATGCTGCTGATGACCTGGAAGGTCGCGCCGGCGCTGGCCTGCGGCAATGCGGTGGTGATCAAGCCATCTGAAGAAACGCCGGGCAGCGCGACGCTGCTCGCAGAAGTCATGCAGGAGGCAGGCGTGCCGCCGGGCGTCTTCAACCTCGTGCATGGCTTCGGCGGCGGCTCGGCGGGCGAGTTCCTGTCGCGCCATCCGGACATCGATGCCATCACCTTCACCGGTGAATCGCGCACCGGCAGCACCATCATGAAGGCTGTTGCCGACGGCGTGAAAGAAGTGTCGTTCGAGCTTGGCGGCAAGAATGCGGCCGTGGTCTTCGCCGACTGCGATTTCGACAAGGCCGTGGCCGGCGTCACGCGTTCGAGCTTTACCAACACCGGGCAGGTCTGCCTGTGCTCGGAGCGCGTGTATGTCGAGCGTCCGATCTTCGAGCGCTTCGTCGCGGCCATGAAGGCACGGGCCGAGGCCATGCGCATCGGCTATCCCGATGAGGATGGCGTGGAGATGGGTTCGCTGATCTCGCACGGCCATCGCGACAAGGTGCTGTCCTATTTCGCGCTGGCGCGCGAAGAAGGCGCGACGGTTGTCGCGGGCGGGGGCGTGCCGCAGTTCGGCGATGCGCGCGACAACGGCGCTTACGTCCAGCCGACGATCTGGACGGGTTTGCCCGATTCGGCGCGCTGCGTGCAGGAAGAAGTATTCGGTCCGGTCTGCCACATCGCGCCGTTCGACAGCGACGACGAGGTCGTGGCGCGCGTCAACGATTCGCGCTATGGCCTGGCTGCTTCGGTCTGGACGCGCGACCTGGGCCGTGCGCACCGCGTGACGCGCCAGTTCGACGTCGGCATCGTCTGGGTCAATACGTGGTTCCTGCGCGACCTGCGCACGCCGTTCGGCGGCACGCGCCTGTCGGGCCTTGGCCGCGAAGGCGGGCGCCATTCGCTGGACTTCTATTCGTCCACCACCACCATCTGCGTCAACCCGTGAGCCCGCATGCTGAACCCTGAACTTATCGAGGCCGCCGACCAGCTCTGGTTCGCCGCCGAACGCCGCCAGCCGTGCCTGCCCGTGCGCGATGCCATTGCACACGCCAGCGCGGGTGGCGCCGACCCGATCGCGCAGGCCTATGCGATCCAGCAGTACAACACCGAGCGCGCGCTGCGCGCCGGCCGCCGCCTGGTCGGCCGCAAGATCGGGCTGACTGCGAAATCGGTGCAGCGCCAACTCGGCGTGGACCAGCCGGACTTCGGCATGCTGTTCGCCGACATGGCGCGACAGGACGGCGAAGACATCGATTGTGCCGATGTCCTGCAGCCGAAGGTGGAGGCCGAAGTCGCGCTGGTGCTCGAACGCGACTTGCCGCACGAGGTGAACACCGTGGCGGACGTGATCCGGGCCACGGCCTTCGCGCTGCCGGCCATCGAGATCGTCGGCAGCCGCGTGGCCGGCTGGGACATCCGCCTGACCGACACCATTGCCGACAACGCGTCGTCAGGCCTGTTCGTGCTGGGCACGCGGCCGGTATCGCTTGGCGCGCTGGACCTGGCCAACTGCGGCATGAGCATGGAGCTTAACGGGGACCCGGTGTCGGTCGGCGCCGGTGCCGCATGCCTGGGCAATCCGCTCAACGCGGCGGTGTGGCTTGCCAACACCATGAGCCGCGTCGGTGCGCCGCTGAAGGCCGGCGACGTGATCCTGACGGGCGCACTCGGCCCGATGGCGACTGTGCAGCCGGGCAATGTCTTCACCGCACGCATCGAGGGCCTCGGTGCCGTGACCGCCGCGTTCCGCGCCGACAGCAAGCAAGGAGATGCCTGAGATGACCGACATGAGCCAGACGATCGTCGACGCGGCACTCGCGCTTGATACCGCCGCCATGCAGGCGCAGTCGATGCCGCAGTTCGAAGCCGGCCATTTCGATTTGCCGACGGCGTACGCGATCCAGCGCGCGTCGATCCAGCACCGCGTCGCGCGCGGCGAACAGGTCAAGGGCATCAAGCTTGGCTTCACCAGCCGCGCGAAGATGGTGCAGATGGGCGTGGACAGCCTGATCTGGGGCTTCCTCACCGATGCGATGCTCGAGGAAGATGGCGGTACGATCCACCTTGGACGCTATATCCACCCGCGCGTGGAGCCGGAAGTCTGCTTTGTGACGCGCCGGACCATCGATGCGCCGCTGACAGCGCTGGAAGCGGCGGACTATCTCGAAGCGGTCGCGCCGGCGATGGAGATCATCGACTCGCGCTACCGCGATTTCCGCTTCAGCCTGGAAGACGTCGTAGCCGACAACTGTTCGTCGGCCGGACTCGTGGTGGGCGCGTGGTCGCGCGACTTCACGGGCCTGGCGAACCTTGGCGTGCGCATGCAGTTCGATGGCCGCGACGTGCAGGTCGGCTCGACGGGCGCGATTCTCGGCCACCCGCTGCGCACCGTAGTCCAGGCCTCGCGGCTGCTGCACGCGGCGCAGGTCAGCCTGCCGGCGGGCTCGCTGATCATGGCCGGGGCGGCCACCGCGGCCGAGGCCTTGCGCCCGGGGCTGCATGTGGGCTGCCATATCGGCAGCGGCGCGAACGCGCTGGGCAGCGTGTCGTTCACCACGCGCGCGGGCATGCCAGACTGACTGCCGTACCCGCGGCAACCACGCATTCAACAGCTATCAGGAGACACCAACCATGCCGATAGAGGCGCATCTGGTGCAGGGCAAGGCAAAGCCAAGGGGCCGCTTTCCGCACTGCAAGCGTGCGGGCGATTTCCTGTTCGTCTCGGGCACGAGTTCGCGCCTGCCGGACAACAGCTTTGCCGGCGCGCAGGCCGACGAGATGGGCGTGACCCAACTCGACATCCGCGTGCAGACGCGCGCGGTGATCGAGAATATCCGCGACATTTTGGCGAACGCCGGCGCGAGCCTGGCCGATCTGGTCGAGACGCAGGTGTTCCTCGTCAACATGAACGACTTCGGCGGCTTCAATGAAGTCTGGGCCGAGTACTTCGACTACGACGGCCCCACGCGGACGACAGTGGCGGTGCACCAGCTTCCGCACCCGCACCTGCTTATCGAGATCAAGGCCACGGCGTACAAGCCGCTGGCCAGACAGGAGGCATGACATGTTCGACCTGAAATACGGCCGGCCGCTGAATTTCAAGCGCTGGCTCGACGACCACGCCGACAAGCTGAAGCCGCCGGTCGGCAACCAGCAGATCTGGCAGGACAGCGACATGATGGTCACCGTGGTCGGCGGCCCGAATGAACGCAGCGATTTCCACGATGACCCGATCGAGGAACTGTTCTACCAGTTCAAGGGCAACGCCTACCTGCTGCTGTGGGAGAACGGCCGCTACGAGCGCGTCGACCTGCGCGAGGGCGACATGTTCCTGCTGCCGCCGCACACGCTGCATTCGCCGCAGCGCCCCGAGGCCGACAGCCGCTGCCTGGTGGTCGAGCGCAAGCGTCCGCAGGGCCAGAACGATGCGTTCCAGTGGAGCTGTGCAAGCTGCGGCACCGTGGTGCAGCGTCATGAGGTGACGCTGCAAAGCATCGTGGCCGACCTGCCGCCGCTGTATGAGAAGTTCTACGCCAGCTCCGAGGATGCCCGCCGCTGCCCGGCCTGCGGCGAAATCCATCCGGGCCGCGATTTCCAGGCCTGGCACCGCACGCTCGCCAAACACTTTTCATGATCGACATCCATTCGCACTTTCTTCCGCTCATCAGCCGCCAGGAAGCACAGGCCGTTGATGCGGAGCGCGCACCGTGGCTCGCGGTCGATCCGTCCGGCGAGACCGGGCAGATCATGCTGGCCGACCAACCGTTCCGGCCCGTGTACCGCGCGCTGTGGGATGCCGATTTTCGCGTCGCCGAACTCGATGCGCAGGGCATTGCCACGCAGCTCGTCTGCGCCACGCCGGTGATGTTCGGCTATGGCTGGGACGCAGCCAAGGCCGCCGACTGGGCCGCGCAGATGAACGACAAGGCGCTGGCGTTCTGCGCGGGGCACCCGGACCGGCTCAAGGCACTCGCGCAGGTGCCGCTGCAGGACACGCGCCTGGCGTGCGCCGAGGCATCGCGCGCCGTGGCTAACGGTTGCGTCGGCGTGCAGATCGGCAACCACGTCGGAGACAAGGACCTCGATCATCCGGACCTTGTCGACTTCCTGACGTATTGCGCCGAGAACGACATTCCCGTGCTTGTGCACCCGTGGGACATGATGGGCGGCGGCAAGCGCATGAAGCAATGGATGCTGCCGTGGCTGGTCAGCATGGCCGCGGAGACGCAGCTCGGCATGATGTCGCTGATCCTGTCTGGCGCGCTTGAACGCATCCCCGAGTCGCTGCGCATCTGCTTTGCGCATGGCGGCGGCAGCTTCGCGTTCCTGCTGGGCCGCGCGGACAACGCGTGGAAGCATCGCGACATCGTGCGCAAGGACTGCCCGCGTCCGCCGTCCGAGTACGCGCACCGCTTGCATGTGGACAGCATCGTCTTCGATGAAGGCGCGCTGCGATTGCTCGTCGACGTGATGGGCGTCGAGCGCGTGATGCTCGGTTCTGACTATCCGTTCCCGCTCGGCGAGCAGGAAGTGGGCGGACTGGTGCGCGAGGTGTCGTTCCTCGACGGTGCGCAGAAGCGGAAGATCCTGGCGGACAACGCGAGCGGCTTTTTCAGGCTCGACGCGCGGCACAAGGCGGCATGACTGAACAGGAAAAAACATAAGAGGAGACAACCATGAAGCAAGTTGATGCGAGCCGGCTGGCGGACGAAGCCAGCTTTACGCGGTTCCACGGCGTCGTGCTGTTCTGGTGCGCAATGGCGATCATCTTCGACGGGTACGACCTGGCCGTCGCCGGCATTGCGCTGCCGTCGATCATGAAGGAGATGGGCGTGGATGCCACGCAGGCGGGCTTCATGGTCAGCTCCGCGTTGTTCGGCATGATGTTCGGCAACGTGGCGTTTGGCACCGTATCCGACCGTGTGGGGCGGCGCGGTGTGATTGTCGTGTGTATTGCGCTGTTCAGCGTCTGCACCGCGGCCGCCGGCCTGACAAGCGATCCGGTGAGCTTCAGCGCGCTGCGCTTCCTGGCGGGACTGGGCATGGGCGGAGTCATGCCAAACGTGATCGCGCAGATGAGCGAGTACGCGCCGCTGCGCATGCGCAGCACGCTGATCACGGTGATGTTCTCGGGCTACTCCGTGGGCGGCATGCTGGCGGCGGTGACCGGCAAGGGGCTCATCGAATCCTATGGCTGGCAGAGCGTGTTCATCGCCGCGGGTACCCCGGTCATCCTGCTGCCGCTGATCTGGAAGCAGATGCCGGAATCGATGGCATTCCTGCTGAAGACGGGCCGCACGGCGGAGCTGCAGCGCATTCTCTCGCGCATTGCGCCCCAACACGTGTTCAACCCCGATGACGAGTTCGTGCTGTCGGCCACGCCGCGGCAGCACGATGCGCCGCTGCGTACGCTGTTTGCCGAAGGGCGCGGCTTCAGCACGCTCATGTTCTGGGCAACGTGCTTCATGTCGCTGTTCATGGTCTACGCGCTGAACTCATGGCTGGTGAAGCTGATGGCCACCGCCGGCTACAGCCTGGGCTCGGCCCTGACCTTCGTGCTGGTACTGAATATCGGCGCCACGGTCGGCGCGATCGGCGGCGGCTGGCTTGCGGACCGGCTGCACATCAAGGTGGTGCTGGTGCTCATGTTCGTCGTCGCGTCCATGTCCATTGCACTGCTTGGCAGCCAGATGCCGACATGGGCGCTGTACGTGCTGGTCGGACTTGCCGGTGCCTGCACGATCGGAACGCAAACGCTGTCGTGTGCCTATTGCGGCCAGTTCTATCCGGCCGCGTGCCGCGGGACCGGCCTGGGCCTGATGCTCGGCGTGGGGCGGGCCGGGGGCATCCTGTCGCCGATCGTCATCGGCGCTGTCATCGGCATGTCGCTGCCGCTCGCCCAGAACTTCCTCGTGATCGCGTTGCCTGCAGTGATTGCAGCGGTGACGATCTCGCTGGTGAACCATGGCCGGTCTACGCTGGCCGTGGCACAGCGCTGACGCTTGCGATGGCGCGCCTGAGGCCGCCGACAAAGCGAAAAGCTGCCAACGGTGCCTCCCCTCTCCCATGCATGGGAGAGGGGCCGGGGGTGAGGGTTGGCGTGTCTCGATGCGACCGCTTCGACTTCGTGGAGGCTCCTGCCCTCACCCCCAACCCCTCTCCCGCATGCGGGAGAGGGGAGCAAACAAGCTGGCACGCCCCCGATCAGCCATTCAGCATCTGGCAGCGCGCCGCCAGGCAATCGCGGAACGCCGCGGCGCTCGGTGACAGCGAGCGCCCCGCGCGCACGATCAGCTCGATCTGACGGTGCACCACGGGCTTGTGCAGCGGCCGGAAGCGCACGCGGTCCGATCCCATCAGCTTGCCGACATAGGCTGGCACCACGGTCACGCCAAGGCCGGCCTCAGCCAGGCCCACGGCCGTTCCGAGATACGCGACTTCGAAACGCGGATTGATCTGCACGCCGGCCTGGTGCAGTTGCTGGTCGATCAGCGTACGCATGCCGGTTGCGTGCGACATGGCAATCAGCGGCTGCCCTTCCAGGTCCGACCACACCAGGTCGCGCTTGCGCGTGGCCAGCGGCCAGCTGCTGGGCACCATCACGCCGAGCGGATGCCGCAGCAGCGGAATGCGGTCGAACTGCGCGTCTTCTTCCGGGAACACGCCAAAGCCGAAATCCACGTCCCCGCTCAGCACGCGGCGCCCGATCTGTTCGGCCGGCAGGTCGGCGATGCGCACGGTGATTGCAGGATAGGCGTCGAGGAAGTGCGCAATGCTCTCCGGCAACAGCGTCGACGCCAGCAGCGGCGTGGTGGCCACGGTAATGCGGCCGCGCCGCTTGTGGACAAGCTCGCGCGTATCGGCCACCGACTGCTCGACATCCCCGACGATGCGCATGGCGCTGATCAGGAACTCGCTGCCGGCATCGGTCAGGGCGAACCGCCGCGTGGAGCGGTCGATCAGCTGCAGCCCGAGCTGCGATTCCAGTTCGCGTATCTGCAGGCTCGTGGCCGACTGGGTCAGATGAAGCTTGGGCGCGGCCGCGGTAAAGCCGCCACTGCGCGCGACTTCGACAAACGCGCGCAACTGCCGCAGGGTCACGTTCATATGCGGTTCTTATGAATCTGCCGGATTGACTAGTTCCCCGAGCATAGCCGATGTGCCGCAGCTTGCGGCCGGCGTGTCACCGGATCACGACATCGCGTGCAGCGCCCGCATGCAGGCACTGTGTCGCCGTCCCGCGCGAAATCTGGCTCCGCGGCCGTGAACAAGTATTTCTTATCAAACCATTAAATTTAATCGCTTGCTGAATGGATTCGAATTCGCTGAAATACACGCCAGAACAACACGGAGCCCGACTCGCACTGCGACGCGCCGGACCCTGAAACTCATGGAGACTGTCAAGATGCAACGTACCCTTAGCCGCAAGCTGCTCGGCGTCGTGCTGGCCTCGGCGGCGTGTTTCGCGGCATGCGGAATGAGCACTGTCGTGCACGCGCAGTCGGTGCAACCGACGCAGGCGGCACAACTCGACGAACTGCTCAGCAAGCAGGCCATCACCGAACTCCTCTACAAGTACCCGCGCGCGCTCGACCGGCTCGACCGCGACATGCTGCTGTCGATCGCGCATCCGGAAGCGCGCATGCAGTTCGGCAAGCGCACGTTCCCGTCGTGGTCGGCGTATGTGGATTGGTTGATCAAGGCGCACACCGAGATGCTCGGCAACAACCACCGGATCAGCAATATCCTGATCGAGGTGAAGGGCGACAAGGCCGTGAGCGAATCCACCGGTACGGCCACGCTGCTCGTGAAGCGTGAAGGCCAGGACGACCAGTACGAGGAACGCTGGATGCATTCGCGCTACCTCGACACGTGGTCGCGCCGCAATGGCAAATGGGCGCTGGACAGCCGGCAGACCGTCTCGGACTACCGCCGCATCAGCTACGTGTCCGCCGACGACGTGAAAAAGCGCTATGAAGTCGCGCCGCGCCTGGGCAAGGCCGATCCGTCTTACGCGCTGTTCGGCGAGAAGTAAGCCTCGCATCCCGTACCGGAGACCCGCATCTTGCATACACACTGTGATCACGAAGGCTGCCAGTCGCGGCGCCATTTTCTAGGCTCGCTGGGAGCGCTGGCAGGCGCTGCGCTGATGCCGACCGGCCTGGCAAAGGCTCAAACGATCGGCCCCGGTGGCGGGCGCATCGATTTCCATCACCACTACTTTTCCCCGGCGTGGGTCAGGCTGGTGGAGTCCAAGCACAAGGTCCAGCCCGTGCTCGGCTTCGACCAGTTCAAGAGCTGGACGATCGCCAGGGACCTGGAAGCGATGGATCGCGGCAATGTCGAGAAAGCCTTCCTGTCGGTCACGCAACCGGGCGTGTGGTTTGGCAACGTCGAAGAATCGCGGCGCGCGGCGCGCGACATGAACGACTTCGCGGCGACGATGAAGTCGGACCACAAGGGCCGCTATGGCCAGTTTGCCGTGCTGCCGCTGCCGGATATCGATGCCACGCTGAAGGAGATCGAATACGCGTTCGACACGCTCAAGGCGGACGGCGTAGGCCTGCTGTCGAGCTACGGCGACAAATGGCTCGGCGACAAGTCGTTCTGGCCGGTCTGGGAAGAACTGAACCGCCGCAAGGCCGTGGTCTATATCCACGCCACGGCACCGGGCTGCTGCGCGTGGGAATTCCAGCCGGGCATCCTGCCGACGTTCGTCGAACTGGGTTCGGACCTGGCGCGTGCCATGGTGAGCCTGGTCCAGGGCGGCACGGCGAAGGCCACGCCGGATATCAAATACATCTGGTCGCACGGCGGCGGCAGCATCTGGGCGCAACGCTTCCTGGTCGGCGAAACCGCGGCATCGCTTGCGCGCGAAGCCCCGGCCGACTCGCGCCTGTACCAGTTCCGACGCTTCTACTACGACACGGCCGCAGCGGCGGACGCGATCCATATGGGCATCCTGAAGATGATCGTGCCGCCGAGCCAGATCGTGTTCGGCTCGGACTATCCATGGGTCGAGCCGGCGAAGATTGCCACCGGCCTGGAAGCATCGGGGCTGTCGCCGCAGGTCCTGCAGGCGGTCTATCGCGACAACGCCTTCCGGGTGATGCCGCAATTGCGCGAACAACTGGCTGCGGCCGCGCGTACGAACTGAAAGAGAAGGGCGGAGAGCCAGCAATGCATTCCAAGAGCATCAAATGGGTAGCGGCGGCGTTGTGCGTACTGCCGCTGGTAGCGGCGGCACAGTCGTTCCCGACGCAGAACGTGCGCATCGTCGTGCCGTACGCGCCCGGCGGCGGCATCGACGGCATGGCCCGTGTGCTGGCCGAGCGCCTGCAGCAGAAATGGGGCAAGCCCGTCATCGTCGAGAACAAGCCGGGCGCGTCGACGATCATCGGCACGGTCGCGGTGACCAAGGCGCTGCCGGACGGCCACACGCTGCTGCTGACGAGCGAAGCCACCGTCACCAGCAACCCTTACCTGTTCGACAAGCTGCCCTACGATCCGGCGCGGGAACTGGTACCGATCTCGGAGCTGGTGAGCCTGCCGCAGATGGTTGTCGCCAATCCATCGGTGCCCGCGTCGGACATGAAGGAACTGGTGGCGCTGGCGAAGGCCCGGCCGGATTCGCTCAGCTACGCCACGTATGGATCGGGCAGCCTGCCACACCTGCTGTTCGAGGGCATCAACGCGCGCCGTGGCGTGAAGATGACGCAGATTCCGTACAAGGGCATCACGCCGGCGGTTACCGCCGTGCTGACCGGAGAAGTTCAGCTTACGCTGGCCGGCGTCCCGGCTGCCGAAGGCTATCTGCGCGCCGGCAAGCTGAAGGCGCTGGCTATCGCACGTCGCGAGCGGCTGCCGGGCATGCCGCAGGTGCCGACGCTGGCCGAAGCGGGCTTTGCAGACATCGATCCGCATGAGTCGTGGTTCGGCTTGTTCGTGACGGGCGGCACGCCAACACCTGTCGTGCAGAAGATTGCGCGTGATGTCGCCGCCGTGGCGGCGGACCCGGCCTTCATCGAGCGCTACGTGCGGTCGCGTGGTTTTGATCCGGTGTTTTCCACACCGGACGCCTTTGCGAAGTTCATCCAGGCCGACCGTAGCCAGAAGGAAAAGCTGATCCGGCTCACCGGGGCCAAGGCCGAATAAAGGCCTGGCAAGTCTCAAACAAGAACAACCCAGAAAAAGAGAGTCGGAGATTTCGATGTTCAAGAATGCGAGCAGTGCGAACGTGACGAAGCAGCCGTTGCCAGGCGAAGCGGAATTCGTGATACGCGGGGGCCATGTGCTCACGATGGACGCGACGCTTGGCGACCTGCCGGAGGCGGACGTGCATGTCGTCGACGGGGAAATCGTCGACATCGGAGTCGGGCTCGGCAAGCCCGGCATGGCGGAGATCGACGCGCGCGGCATGATCGTCATGCCGGGACTGGTCGATACGCACTGGCACCTCTGGAACAGCTCGCTGCGCGCGCTGGTTCGCGGCGATGATCCCGAGCATGGATACTTTCCGACCACGCTGCAGATCGGCCCGTTCTTCTCGCCGGAGGACTCCTACCACTCCATCCGGCTGGGTTTGGCAGAAGGCCTCGCTTCGGGGATCACCACGGTCAACAACTGGTCGCACAACACCCGGAGCCCGCAGCATGCGGACGCGGAACTGCGTGCGATGCATGAGATGGGTGTACGCGGCCGCTTTTCATACGGCTGGGGGCAGGAGCTGGCCCTCGACCAGATGATGGACCTGGAAGACCTGGCACGCGTGCAGCGCGAAGGCATGCCGGACTCCACGCTCCTCACGCTTGGCGCAGCGGTGCGCACGCCGGTATCGAATCCGCGCGGCGCGGTGCCCATCGACGTGGTCAAGGCCGAGATGGCTGGAATCCGCGCGCTTGGCTTGCCCATCACCATGCATGCGCGACCCGGCGTAGTCTCGGTGCTTGCCGCCGAGGGGCTGCTCGGACGCGATCTTCAACTGGTTCATCCGCAGGGCGTATCGCCGGACGAGGCGAAATTGCTCGCGGCCTCCGGCACGTCGTTCTCGTGCTCGCCGGTGATCGAGATGCACTATGCGCAGGCCACGCGTGGCGAGATCCAGTTCCAGGAGTTGATGGATCATCGGGTGCAGCAGAGCCTGTCCGTCGACAGTTCTGCGGCGTCGGCGAATGCCGACTACTTCAGTTGCATGCGAGCGCTGTTGTGGTCGCACAAGCAGCGCTTCGGCAGCACGGTGCCACTGCCGCCGCGCCGCCTGCTCGAACTCGCGACGATCGATGGTGCGCGGGATCTGGGTCTGGATGCGCGTATCGGATCGCTGGTGCCGGGCAAGCGTGCCGACATCATCCTGGTACGGACCACGGATGCCAACGTGGCCCCTGTGATTGACCCAGTGCATGCGCTGGTGTATTCGGCGCAGCCGTCCAATGTCGATACGGTGCTGGTGGATGGCAGGGTGCTTGTGCGCAATGGCTGCCATACGCGTGTCGATGTGTCCGCCATCGTCAGCGATGCGGCGGCATCGATCCAGGGGCTGCGGCATCGGTTTGCGCGTGCCGCCTGAATTCATCAATTTTTCAAATACAAAAAAGGGGAGACAACCGATGAAGGTTTCGAAGTTCACTGCAGCGTTGCTTGCGTGCTGCGCACTGGCTGGCACTGCGCAGGCCGCGGAATACATGGAGCAGGGCGAGCGCATCAAGGGCCGTTCCTACTCGCCTGCGGTCGTTACCGAAGGGGGGCGTATCGTCTGGCTGGCTGGGGAAACGACGATCACGGATCTCAACGGCAAGGACATCAAGGGAGATTTCGAGGCGCAGGCGAGGACGGTGTTTGCGTTGATTGACCAGACGCTCCGGCGGGCTGGCGGCAGTCTCAAGGATGTGGTCAGCATGACGGCGTATCTGACGGATGCTCGCAATGGCGCCGCGTTCTCGAAGGTTCGGAAGGAGATGTTCCCGGATGGGAACTATCCGGCTAGTGCGCAGATTACGGTTTCTAACCTGGCGGTGCCGGGGATGCAGGTTGAGGTGCAGGCGGTGGCGGTGATAGGGGATAAATGTGTTAAAGGGGGGTGTTTGGGGAAGTGATTGTGTTGTTGTGCTTGGCATGCGCGGCTGTTTCGCCGGCGTAGCCTACGGGGCTTCTCGTTGGGGCGGGTTGTCGCTCTTCGCTGGCGCTGCTGTTTCGCCGGCGTAGCCGGCGAGTCACTTTTGTCCGAGCGACAAAAGTAACCAAAAACGCGTTTTGGTTGCCCCAAAGGGGCG
>NZ_CAJPVI010000009.1 GCF_905397435.1 Cupriavidus numazuensis | reverse complement strand
CCTGCCCAGGCTCCGGCCCCGGCGCCCGTTGCCGCTGCGCCGGCTCCGGCAGCCGCCGCCGCAGCGCCGGTCGGCGTGACCGGCAAGGCCGCGCACGCTTCGCCGTCGGTGCGCAAGTTCGCGCGCGAACTGGGTGTGGATGTTTCCCGCGTGCCGGGCACGGGCCCGAAGAACCGCATCACCCAGGAAGACGTACAGCGCTACGTCAAGGGCGTGATGACCGGCCACGCCGCTGCACCGGCACAGGCTGCCGCGGCTGGTGGCGGTGGTGGCGGTGGTGGCGAGCTCGGCCTGCTGCCGTGGCCGAAGGTCGATTTCACGCGCTTCGGCGAGGTGGAAAGCAAGGCGCTGTCGCGCATCAAGAAGATCTCGGGTGCGAACCTGCACCGCAACTGGGTCATGATCCCGCACGTCACCAACCATGACGAAGCGGACATCACCGACCTGGAAGCCTTCCGTGTCCAGCTCAACAAGGAAAACGAGAAGTCCGGCGTCAAGGTCACGATGCTGGCGTTCATGATCAAGGCCACCGTTGCTGCGCTGAAGAAGTTCCCGAACTTCAATGCCTCGCTCGACGGCGACAACCTGGTGCTGAAGAAGTACTTCAACATCGGTTTTGCCGCTGACACGCCGAACGGCCTGGTCGTGCCGGTCATCAAGGACGCCGACAAGAAGGGCGTGCTCGAGATCAGCCAGGAAATGGGCGAGCTGGCCAAGCTCGCGCGCGACGGCAAGCTCAAGCCCGACCAGATGCAGGGCGGCTGCTTCTCGATTTCGTCGCTGGGTGGCATTGGCGGTACGTACTTCACGCCGATCATCAATGCGCCGGAAGTGGCCATCATGGGCGTGTGCAAGTCGTACATGAAGCCGGTGTGGGACGGCAAGCAGTTCGCGCCGCGCCTGACGCTGCCGCTGTCGCTGTCGTGGGACCACCGCGTGATCGACGGCGCCGAGGCGGCTCGCTTCAATACGTACTTCGGGCAATTGCTGGCGGACTTCCGTCGCATCCTTCTCTAAGCGGCCGCGGCCATGTCCGTGACGGGCATGGCCATGGTGCTTGCAGTCGAGCGAGGCAAGCCATGACTACCTGTGTCGTCGTCAGAAAAGGTGCAGAGGTCGCGATCGCGGCCGATGCGCTGGTTACGTTCGGGGATACGCGTCTGTCGCGCGCCTACGAGCGCAACCAGAAGGTGTTTCCGATCGCCGACAGCTTTGTCGCGCTGGCCGGCACCACGGCGCACTTCCCGGTCATGCGTGCCTTGCTGGCGGGCATGGGCGAGGAGTGCCGGCTCGGGTCGCGCGATGACGTGTTCCGGACCTTCCTGAAGGTGCATGAGAAGCTGAAGTCCGAGTACTTCATCAACACCAAGGAAGATGAGGATGATCCCTACGAGTCGTCGCAGATCGTCTGCCTGATCGCGAATCCGGCCGGGATCTTCGGCGTGTATTCGTACCGCGAGGTGTTCTCGTTCGACCGTTTCTGGGGCATTGGCTCGGGCCGCAACTATGCGCTGGGTGCCATGCATGCGGTCTACGACAAGCCCGGCATGGATGCCGCCGAAATTGCGCGCATCGGTGTCGACGCCGGCATCGAGTTCGACAAGAGTTCCGCAGGCCCGATTGAAGTCCATACCGTAAGGCTGCACGAAGCCGGCGCCGCCGGCGCAGCGGCAACCAACAACGACGGCGCGCCCTGAGGCCACCCAGGCCGGCGCGCATTGAGGAGCAAATATGAGTGTGATCGAAGTCAAGGTGCCGGATATCGGCGATTTCGACGCGGTGGAACTGATCGAGGTCCTGATCAAGCCGGGCGACATGGTCGAGCAGGAACAGTCGCTGATCGTGCTGGAATCGGACAAGGCCAGCATGGAAGTGCCGTCGTCGGTGGCCGGCAAGGTGGTCGACGTGCGCGTGAAGGTCGGTGACAAGGTCGGGCAGGGCACGGTCATTTGCACGGTCGAGGCACAAGCCGCTGCGGCTGCGCCCGCACCGGCCCCGGCGCCCGCCGCGGCACCGGCACCCGCTCCGGCGGCCGCGCCTGCTCCTGCTCCAGCAGCGGCGAGCCACGCTGGTGGTGCCGACATCCAGTGCGAAATGCTCGTGCTGGGCGCCGGCCCCGGTGGCTACTCGGCAGCCTTCCGCGCAGCTGACCTCGGCATGAACACCGTGCTGGTGGAACGCTACGCCACGCTTGGCGGCGTCTGCCTGAACGTCGGTTGCATCCCGTCGAAGGCGCTGCTGCACAACGCTGCCGTGATCGACGAAGCCAAGGCACTCGCTGCCCACGGCATCCTGTTCGGCGAAGCCAAGATCGACCTGGACGGCCTGCGCCACTACAAGAACCAGGTGGTCGGCAAGCTGACCGGCGGCCTGGCCGGCATGGCCAAGGCGCGCAAGGTGCAAGTCGTGCGCGGCATCGGTACCTTCCTCGATCCGCATCACCTCGAAGTGGATGCGACCGAAGGCGAGGGCAAGCAGAGCACCGGCAAGAAGACCGTGATCCGCTTCGAGAAGGCCATCATCGCCGCCGGCAGCCAGGCGGTGAAGCTGCCGTTCATTCCTGAAGATCCGCGCATCGTCGATTCGACCGGCGCGCTGGAACTGCCCGAGGTGCCCAACAAGATGCTGGTCATCGGCGGCGGCATCATCGGCCTGGAAATGGCGACGGTGTACAGCACGCTGGGCGCGGACATTGACGTCGTGGAAATGCTGCCGGGCCTGATGAGCGGCGCCGACCGCGACCTCGTCAAGGTCTGGGAGAAGAAGAACAAGGACCGTTTCGGCAAGGTGATGCTGAACACCAAGACGGTTGGCGTGGAAGCCAAGCCGGATGGCATCTACGTGAAGTTCGAAGGCGAGCAGGCACCGGCCGAGCCGCAGCGCTACGACCTGGTGCTGGTGTCGGTGGGCCGTTCGCCGAACGGCAAGCGCATCGGCGCCGAGAAGGCTGGCGTGGCCGTGACCGATCGCGGCTTCATCAACGTCGATTCACAGATGCGCACCAACGTGCCGAATATCTTCGCGATTGGCGACGTCGTTGGCCAGCCGATGCTCGCGCACAAGGCGGTACACGAAGCCCACGTGGCCGCGGAAGCCGCCCACGGCGAGAAGGCGTACTTCGATGCCAAGCAGATTCCGTCGGTGGCCTTTACCGATCCGGAAGTGGCCTGGGCCGGCCTGACCGAGGACCAGTGCAAGGAGCAGGGCATCAAGTACAGCAAGGGCGTGTTCCCGTGGGCTGCGTCGGGCCGTGCGATTGCCAATGGCCGTGACGAAGGCTTCACCAAGCTGATCTTCGACGAGGAAACCCACCGCATCATCGGCGGCGGCATCGTCGGCACCCATGCCGGTGACCTGATCAGCGAAGTGTGCCTGGCCATCGAGATGGGCGCGGATGCCGTGGATATCGGCAAGACCATCCACCCGCACCCGACGCTGGGCGAATCGATCGGCATGGCCGCCGAGATCTACGAAGGCACCTGCACCGACGTGCCCCCGCCGCGCAAGCGCTAATCGCCTGCAAGGCACCAGCAAGGAAACCCGCCCGAGTGGCGGGTTTCTTTTATCCAAATTGCGCAATTAACCGACAGGAATTTCAAACGTCAGCCTGGTTGGCCAGCAAGGGCGGGGCGGGTAGTCAGATGGGATTCAATCCGGCTGCTGCGGCGTGGACGCGATGATGTCTTCGAGCTGCGAGCTCATGGGGATGCCAAGGCGTTCCCCCGTAGGCAGGCGGTCGACGAACCACTGCTTGTACAGGCGTTCGAGTTCGCCCGTGGTGATCAGGTCACGGACCGCCTTGTCGACGACCGTGGCGAACTGTGGGTCATCCTTGCGCAGCATGATGCCGTAGGGGTCATAGGACAGGAAATCGCGCGTGACGTCGTATTTCTTGCCGAGCCCGTACTTGGCGAGGAAGCCGTACAGCAACACATCATCGCCGGCATAGGCGTCGGCGCCGCCGTGGCGCAGCACCTCGAAGGCATCGGCGTGGTCGCGCGCGCGGATCAGGGTGATGCCAAGGTTGAAGCGCGTCGACAGGCGTTCGATCGCATCGGCATTGGTGGTGCCCGCAGTCGCCACAACCGTCTTGCCTTTCAGGTCGCGGAAGGTGCGTATTGGCGACCCGTGCGGTACCAGCAGTTTGGTGCCCGCGACGAAGATCACCGGCGAGAACGACACGCGCTGCTGGCGCTCGGCATTGCGAGTAGTCGATCCGCATTCGAGGTCGATCTTGCCGGACGTCATCGCTTCCATGCGGGTTTCGGACGTCACGGGCACCCAGTTGATGGCGAGTTCACGGCCCACTTCGTTGCCGGCGGTTTGTACGATGGCCTTGCAGATTTCGATTGAATAGCCAATCGGCCGGCGGATCTGGTTCAGGTACGAGAAGGGCAGCGAGGATTCCCGATAGCCGATGGTCAATGCGCCAGTCTCCTTCGCCTTCTTCAGCGTGCCGGAGAGGGCGATAGGTTCCTGGGCGAATGCGAGCCCCGCAGAAATCGCGAGGCATAGCGCCATTATCGGCCGCCACAAGGTGCGACCCAGCCGGGCTCGGGTGGAAGACATTGTCCGTTCCTCTGCAGGGTGCGATCCACCGATCATGCACGCACGGCTTCGGGCTTGGATAGCGGCTCGCTTTCGCCACCCATGCCGTCCGGGCCTCCCGTATCCAGCGTCGATTCGCTGGCGAGCTGGCCTTCCCACTTCGCGACCACGGCGGAGGCGATCGAGTTGCCCACGGCGTTGGTCGCGGACCGGCCCATGTCGAGGAACTGGTCCACGCCCATGATCAGCAGCAGGCCGGCTTCCGGGATATTGAACTGGTTCAGTGTGGCGGCAATCACCACGAGCGACGCACGCGGTACGCCGGCCATCCCCTTCGAGGTGAGCATCAGCAGCAACAGCATCGTGATCTGCGTGCCCATTGGCAGGTGGATGTCATACGCCTGAGCGATGAACAGCACGGCGAACGTGCAGTACATCATCGATCCGTCCAGGTTGAACGAGTAGCCCAGCGGCAATACGAAGCTCGAGATCTTGCGATTGACGCCGAACTTGTCGAGCGCATCGAGCATCTTTGGGTAGGCAGCTTCGGAGCTTGCGGTGGAGAACGACAGCAGGAATGGCTCGCGGATCAGCTTGATCAGCGTGACGATACGCCTGCCCAGGAACACGAAGCCAGCAAGCGCCAGCAAGGACCACAGCACGAACAGGGCAAGGTAGAAGCTGCCCATGAACTTGGCGAAGGTCACCAGGATGCCAAGGCCTTGCGTGGTCACCGTCGACGCAATGGCGGCGAACACGGCAATCGGCGCCAGCCACATCACCGCGCCGGTGATCTTCAGCATGACCTGCGCGAGATCTTCGATCACACCTGCCATGCGCTTGCCATGCTCGCCCAGCGTGGCAAGCGCGGTGCCGAAGAAGATCGAGAAGACCACGATCTGCAGGATCTCGTTGTTGGCCATGGCTTCGGCCACGGACTTGGGAACCAGGTGGGCGACGAAGTCCTTCAGCGTGAACGCATTGGTCTTGAGATTGGTCGCGGAACCGACATCGGGCAGCGGCAGGCCGATATTGACGCCCGGCTGCAGCACAGTGGCCATGATCAGGCCCAGCGTCAGCGATACGAGCGAGGCCGTGATGAACCAGGCCATCGCCTTGATGCCGACCCGGCCCACGGTGCTGGCGTCGCCCATATGCGCGATGCCCATGACCAGTGTCGAAAAGACCAGCGGCGCGATGATCATCTTGATCAGCCGCAGGAAGACGTCGGTGATGATCGAGATGTAGCCCGCGATCTCTTTCGCCAGCTTTGGATCGGGAAACGCGACATGGCAGGCGTAACCGACCACGCCGCCAAGGATCATCGCAATGACGATGTAGGTCGTGATATGGCTCTGCGTCTTCATGGCATCTCCTTGGACGCTGTTGCGTTGCGCAAGCGCTGCGCAACGCATGCCCGGCATGGCTCGATATTGCACCGCGCCAAGTGGAATCCGGGTGAGGCCGTGGCAGGCCAGAATGCCGCGGGCTGCACCTTGCTAACGATAGTCGCCCGCTCCGGCATTGGGCAAGGAGAACGCTTCCGGGCGCCCGTTGCCTGACATCTGTGCGGCCAGGATCGCGGCGGGGAAAGGGCAAAAAAGGGGGCAAAAAGCGGGCAAAAAAGGGGGCAAAAAGCGGGCAAAAAAGGGGGCAAAAAGCGGGCAAAAAAAACCCGACCTCGAGGGTCGGGCTTAACGATACCTTTGGACAAGGAGACCGCGGTACCGAGGAGACACTGGTACGCGATGCGGCAGATGCTTGCGTTGTATATTGCGGCTGCCGCCATCATCGTTGGCAAAACGCGCCGTGCGGCGGTGCGCTTTGCCAACGGACCGGCCGGGGCCGGTCGTTGGTACTACTTGCTACTTCTCAGCCGTGCAGACGATCAGGCAGCGGTCGTCTTCTTGGCGGCGGCGGTGCGAGCCGTGGCGCTGGCTTGCTGGGCAGCCTTGCTGGCGGCGGTAGCGGCAGCCTGGAAGTTGCTTTCGGCGATTTCAACAGCCTGCTTGGTGGCCTTCTGGACCGACTCGTAGGCGTTGTTGGCAGCCGAGATGGCCGACTTCACGATGGCCACGGTCGATTCCGAACCGGCCGGTGCGTTCTTGGCCAGGTTGTCGACCAGAGCTTGCACGTTCTTCGAGCCTTCGGCCAGTTGGGCTTCAGCAACCTTGGTGAATTCGCTTTGGGTTTCCGAAGCGATTTCGTACAGGTGACGGGTGTAGGCCAGGGTCTTTTCAGCGACCGGCTGCACCAGCGAAGCCTGGATGGCCAGCAGTTCCTGGGCATCCTTGGCGGACAGCGCCTTCTTGGCGTTGTCGACGTTTTCGGCGAAGGTGGTCTTGACGACCTGCAGGTTCAGTTCGACAAGCTTCTCGACGCCTTCGAAAGCCTTGGTGGTCAGGCCAAACAGCGTTTCCAGGTTTGCCTTTTGCGCTGCTGCGACTTGTTCCGGGGTGAGGATCATTGCTGGTCTCCAGTGGTGAACTTCAAGGTCAAGCAAAATTAAGCTGCCTAGATGTCAGGGCCGTGACGGAAACTCTTCCGCATCGGCCAGCCCAGGCGAGGGTGGGTAGGTCAAGGCGCTTCCGTGATTGCTTTGGTGCGCCGCAACAATTGCAATTCTAGGGAATGCCTGACCCATGTCAAGCGGTTTTTGTGCGACGCACAAAAAGAATGTATCGATCACCACAAATTGTGCGGTGGACGCCATGCAGGGCGGTGCGGTACGCGGGTTTTCCAGCAGTGCTACCATCGCAGGCTGCCAACGCTTGACCAAGCAAGCGTCGCTCAAACAACAAAAATGACCGCTTTGCCAAGCCATGCTCGCCTACTACGCTGACCATTTCGTGCTGCCACTGCCGCCGGGCCACCGCTTCCCGATGCGCAAGTACAGCATGCTGCGGGAAGCCGTGGCTCGCATGCCAGGCGTGGAGTTCTGCGAAGCGCCGCGGGCCGGGGACGATGCGCTCCTGCTGGCTCACACACGCGAGTATGTGACGGATGCATCGGCCGGCACACTCGACGCTGCGCGCCAGCGCGAGATCGGATTCCCGTGGTCCGCGGCAATGGTCGAGCGCTCGCGCCGCTCGGCCGGCGCCACGATCGAAGCCTGTCGCACGGCCTTGCGCGAGGGCATTGCCGTGAACCTGGCCGGCGGCACCCATCACGCGTACGCCGACAAGGGCGGTGGCTTCTGCGTCTTCAATGACGCCGCCATCGCGGCGCGCGTGATGCAGCGCGACGGGCACGTGGCGCGGGTGGCTGTCGTGGATCTCGACGTCCACCAGGGCAACGGCACCGCGTCCATCCTGCACGCGGACCCGACCGTCTTCACGCTGTCGCTGCATGGTGAGAAGAACTATCCCTTTCGCAAGGAAGCGAGCGATCTCGACGTCGGATTGCCGGATGGCTGTGACGATGATGCCTATGCCGAAGCGCTGCAGCACGCACTGGCTACGCTGTTCGAACGCTTCGCACCGGATTTGCTGATCTACCTTGCCGGCGCCGACCCACACGAAGGCGATCGTCTCGGACGGCTGAAGCTGTCCATGGAGGGCCTGGCGCGCCGCGACACCATGGTGTTCGAGGCCGCCTTGTCGCGCCGGCTTCCGATCGCGGTGGCGATGGCTGGCGGTTATGGCAATCAGATTGAGGATACGGTCGCCGTGCACGCGCAGACTGTCGGGCTGGCCAACCGGTATCACGCGCGCTACGCGATGGAACGCGTCATGCCCGTGCCGGCGGTGGCGTCATGACCAGCGTGGCGGGCGATACTCAGGCGCGGTCCCGGCAGGGGCTCTGGGCGGCCAGCATGCCGTGGCTGTTCGTACTGATCTGGAGTACCGGCTTTGTCGTGGCCAGATATGGCATGCCGCACGCCGAGCCGATGACGTTCCTGTTCCTGCGGTTCGTCGGCGTGCTGGTGCTGATGGTGCCGTTCGTATGGCTGGCGCGCGTGCCCTTGCCGCAACGCGACGGCCGGGCCGACTGGCGCATGGTGGGCCATATTGCCGTGGCAGGCCTGTTCCTGCAGGCCGGCTATCTCGGTGGCGTGTGGGCGGCCGTCAAGCTTGGCATGCCGGCCGGCATGTCGGCGCTGATCGTCGGCATGCAACCCATTCTGACGGCGCTGATTGCGTCACGCCTCGGAGAGCGCATCAGCGTGCGCCAGTGGCTCGGCCTGCTGCTGGGCATCGTGGGGGTGGGGCTGGTGGTGGCCAACAAGCTCGGCGGAAACGGGCTGTCCGCGACGAGCGTGCTGCTCGCGACTGGCGCACTGCTCAGCATCACTTTCGGTACGCTTTACCAGAAGCGATTCTGCGCGGTGTTCGATCTGCGCATGGGGTCGGTGATCCAGTTCGCCGCATCGGCGCTCGCCTGCGTGCCGTTCATGTTCCTGTTCGAAACGCGCAACGTGGACTGGACCGCCGAGATGGTCGGGGCGCTGGTCTGGTCCGTCGTGGCGCTGTCGATCGGGGCGATATCGCTGCTGTTCCTGCTGATCCGGCAGGGGGCAGCGACGCGCGTCTCCAGCCTGATGTATCTCACGCCGCCAACCACTGCCGTGATGGCATGGCTTTTGTTCGGCGAGCATTTTCCGCCGCTGGCAGCGTTCGGCATGGCGCTTGCTGCTGCTGGCGTAGCGCTGGTCATTCGCCGATAGCCGCTGGTAGCGGCCGTCGCACATTTTCTCCATCCCCTGTCCCGTCACGTCACATGAAACCGCAAGCTGAGCATCGCAGTGCCTATCCGCACTTCCAGGCCATCACCACGCGTTGGATGGATAACGATGTCTATGGCCACGTTAACAACGTTGTCTACTACAGTTATTTTGATACCGTCGTGAATACGTACCTGATCCGGCAAGGCGTGCTCGACTTCGAGGCGGGCAGCACCATCGGGCTGGTGATCGAGACGCATTGCAACTACTTCTCGTCGCTCAGCTTTCCAGACACGGTCATGGCGGGATTGCGCGTGGCGCGGCTGGGCACATCCAGTGTGCGCTATGAGGTGGGGCTGTTCAGCGGCGAGAGCGAGATTGCGGCGGCACAGGGGCACTTTGTCCATGTCTATGTCGACCGCGACACACGCCGCCCGGTGCCCTTGCCTGAACCGCTGCGCGCTGCATTGCTGCCGCTGACGGCCGCCCGTACGCAGGCGGGGGCTGAAGCGTGATGGAGGAGGGCAAGATGTCGCAGGACGTGAAAGCAGGCACGCCGGCCGTTGACAAAGCGGCCGCGCGGCAGGCGGTCGACTGCGTAGACCGTGCCATCCTCACGCGGCGCTCGGTGCGGGCATTCCTCGACACGCCGGTGCCGCGCGAAACGGTCGAAGAAATATTGGCCGTGGCCAGCCGTGCGCCTTCCGGCACCAACACGCAGCCATGGCGCGCCTATGTACTCTCGGGCGATGCCAAGGCGAGGCTGTGCGCGGACCTGCTCACCGCCTACGAAGACCCCGAGCGCGACAGCAAGTATCTGGAAGAGTATCCGTACTACCCGCGCTCCTGGGTTGCCCCTTATCTCGAGCGCCGCCGCAAGGTGGGTTGGGACCTGTATGGCCTGCTCGAGATCAGCCGGGAGGACAAGGCGCGCATGCACGAACAGCACGCGCGCAACTTCCGCTTCTTCGATGCGCCGGTCGGCCTGATCTTCACGATCGACCGGATCATGGAACTCGGCAGCTGGCTCGACTACGGCATGTTCCTGCAAAGCATCATGATCGCGGCCAGGGCGCGCGGCCTTGATACCTGCCCGCAAGCGGCGTTCACGCAGTTCCACAAGATCATTGGCGATCACCTGCGCTTGCCTGCTGAAGAAATGGTGGTCTGCGGGATGTCGCTCGGCTATGCGGATCCGGAGGCGCTTGAAAATAGATTGAGCACGGAACGTGAACCGGTAAGCGGGTTTGCGCGTTTCCTCTCATAGTGAGATGTGTATCAATGTGTAACGATAACTGCCGACATACAAGGAAGACTTCTGCCGCGATGACGTTGCGGCGCTGTGGCTTACGGGATGCCCACGATGATGCACGTGACGAATAGTCGACAATTCCCGTATTGTGGAAATGTATGCAAATCGAACTTTAACTTGCTTCCGTAAGTCTTTAATCTTGCTAACAATTTCTTAATTTCCTACACTAGCGCCATCCTGATGCGCTGAACGAATCATGTTTCGGTCTGATTCCATTTTTTCCAGATTCTTCGGCTTTACGCCCCTGAGCGCTGCCGCAGTGGCCGTGCTGGCCTCTGCGTCCTTGCTCGCCGCCCCGATGGCTGAGGCGGCTACCAAGTCGACATCTACCCAGAAGTCTGCCAAAAAGCAGGCAAAATCCTCCAAAACCGAGAAAAAGGTGAGTGCGAGCAGTACGCGCACGGCGGCTAAGGCCGAAGCCTCGACGTCTCGCAAAGTGGTCATCCTGAAGAACGGCAAACGCCAGATCGTGGCGTCGCATCATGCCGCTCCGGTGCGTGCCGTGTTCACGCCGGCCAAGCCGTCGCTTGGCGAGGCCATGGGCCTGCGCGATACAGAAGACGCGCTGGCCCTGCGCTCGAGTGTCGCGCTGGTGATGGACCAGAACACCAACGAGGTGCTGTTCCAGAAGAATCCGAGCGCCGTGCTGCCGATTGCTTCGATCACGAAGCTGATGACGGCCCTGGTGGTGACGGATGCGCGCCTGCCCATGGACGAGGTCCTGACCATCTCGGAAGAGGACAAGGACACCGAGAAGCACAGCAGCTCGCGCCTGCGCTTCGGCACGCAACTGACGCGCCAGGAACTGCTGCTGCTGGCCCTGATGTCGTCCGAGAACCGTGCCGCGTCGGCGCTGGGCCGGAACTACCCGGGCGGCCTGCCTGCATTCGTCCAGGCGATGAACCGCAAGGCCCGCGAACTGGGCATGAACGACAGCCACTTCGTGGATTCCAGCGGCCTGTCGAGCAGCAATGTGTCGAGCGCCATGGATCTGGTCCGCATGGTCAACGCCGCGTACCGCAACCCGACTATCCGCGAGTACTCGACCCAGACCGAGCATGAAGTGAACGTGCTGGGCCGTACGCAGCACTACGTCAGCACCAACCGCCTGGTGCGCGGCGGCAACTGGGACATTGGCCTGCAGAAGACCGGTTTCATTTCCGAGGCCGGCCAGTGCCTGGTCATGCAGGCCAAGGTCAACGGCCGCAATGTGGTGATGGTGTTCCTCGATTCCGTGGGCAAGCTGTCGCGCTTTGCCGATGCCACGCGCGTTCGCGACTGGCTCGAGCATGCGCCGTCGACGACGCCGCAGCCGCATGCGTTCCCGTCTTCGCCGAACCTGACCCAGACGCCTGGTGGTGCGCGCGCGATCCTGGCTTCGCACCCGTCGCACGGAACCTGATCTGCGGTTCCCGCACAAAAAAAACGCGCCGATTCTGGCGCGTTTTTTATTGGCGCTTGCGCGATTCAGAGCAGCTTGCCCGGATTCATGATGCCGGCCGGATCGAATGCGTGCTTGATTTCGCGCATCAGCCGCATCTCCAGCGGATCCTTGTACTGCAGGAACGCATGGCGCTTGAGCTGGCCGATTCCATGCTCGGCGCTGATGCTGCCGCCGTAGCGCATGACTTCATCGAGCACGGTGCCGGTCACGGCATCCTCATGCGTTGCCGCCCAGTCCTTCGGCGCACCTTGCGGACGTGACAGGTTGTAGTGCAGGTTGCCGTCGCCGAAGTGCCCGAAAATGAACGGCCGGATCGCCGGGTCGAGCGTACGCAGCCGTGCTTCCATCGACACCATGAACGCCGGGATCTGTTCGATTGGCAGCGACACATCGTGCTTCAGGTGCGGCCCGTCTGCGCGTTGCGCTTCAGATATTTCCTCGCGCAGCTTCCACAGCGCCTGCAGTTGTGCCAGCGAGGCCGATACCGCCGCGTCCAGGCACAAGCCGCGCTCCAGCGCATCGCCGATCACGCGCTCCAGCAGCGCATTGAGGGCTGCTTCTTCCGCAGTGTCGGCCAGTTCCACGAGTACGTAGGAGGGGTAGCGCTGCGCAAAGGGCTCATGTACGCCCTCGGCATGCGTCAGGACGAGATCCAGGCAAGACCCGGTAAAGAACTCGAACGCCTGCAGCCGCGCACCACATTGCTCGAACAGCAACGCATAGAGTTCCAGCGCCTGCTGTGGCGATTCCACCGCCGCCAGCACGACGCTACGTGTGTCGGTGCGTGGGAACAGGCGCAGCGCCGCGGCCGTGATGACGCCGAGCGTGCCTTCCGAGCCGATCAGCAACTGCTTGAGGTCATAGCCGGTGTTGTCCTTGCGCAGCGCGCGCAGGCCGTGAAAGATCTCGCCGTTCGGCAGCACGGCCTCGACGCCGAGCACCAGTTCGCGCGTCATGCCGTAGCGCACGACATTGACGCCGCCTGCATTGGTGGCCAGGTTGCCGCCGATCTGGCAGGAATCCTCCGCTGCCAGGCTCAGCGGCAGCAGGCGGTTGGCCTCGGCCGCGGCACGGCGCAGGTTGCCGAGAATGCAGCCGGCTTCGACCACCATGGTGTTGGCAATGGTGTCGAGCGAGCGGATCGCATGCATGCGGTCCAGGCTCAGCACCACGTTCTCCGGTTGGCTGTCGGGCGTAGCGGCACCGCACAGGCCTGTGTTGCCGCCGCGCGGCACGACCGGTACTGCGGCCTGCTGGCAGAGTGCCAGGCAGCGCGAGACTTCGTCGACCGTGCGTGGCCGCACCACCGCCTGTGCCTGGCCGCGATAGATGCCGCGCCAGTCCGACAGCCACGGCGCAATGTCGTCGGGCTGCGTAAGTACGGTATCGGGGCCAAGGGCTTCGACGAGGCGCTGGGGCAGGGTGGTGGCTTGCATGGGATCGATGGCTTTCAGGGCAAGGAATCGGCAGCTGCGCGTGCGCGCAGGGTCAGGCCCAGGCGCTGCGCCGCACATTGCAGGTGATGAGTGGTGGCCTGGCGCGCCGCGGCGGCGTTGCCGTCGCGGACCGCTTCGAAGATGGCTTCATGCTCCGTATGCACGGCTTCGGGCAGGCGTGCCTGCTGCAGCGTGTTCGCGCGCGCCGCGGCAACGGCCTGGTGCAACTGCAGGTTCATGTACTGCAGCAATTGCCGGTAGTACGGGTTATGGGTGGCCGTGGCGATGCCGATATGGAAAGCGGCATCGAGGTCGACCGCCTGCTGCGCATCATAGAGTTGCACCTTCAGCCGTTGCAGCAGCAGCGCAAGGCTGTCCAGGTCTTCTGCGGTGCGGCGCACCGCGGCCAACGCTGCGGCCGCGCTTTCCAGGTCGATGCGCAGGTCGTACAGATCGGCCAGTTCGGTACGGCCAAGATCGGGCTCTCGCGGCAACTGGAAGCCGGCGGAGCCGGTGCGCGAGCGCACGGTGCAGCCCACGCCCTGGCGGGTTTCCACGAGCCCTTGCGAGCGCAGGTGCTCCGTGACCTCGCGGATCACGGCAGCACTGACGCCATATTGATCAGCCAGTTGCTTGCCTGTAGGCAAACGGCTTCCGATGGGATAGATCCCGTTCTCGATGTCGGTACGTAGCTGACGGGTGACCTGTTCGGTCAGGGTGACGGCGCGGGTTCGCATGGTCTGCGGATTATAGGGTTTGCAGGTTATCTGAAAACTACGAGTAAACCCTTAAATCCATCATCCCTGCGTCAGGGTATCCGGCGGCAGTGAGGCTGTTAGCCCGCCGCCGCCGGAATGGATCACATCAAGCCGCTTCGGGCTCCGTCACGTATCCCATGCCGCGCGAAATCTGCAGCGCGGTGTCCTTCAGGTTCTGCAGCCAGCTGTCCTGCAGGCGGTCGGCAGGGGCCGAAAGCGACAGCCCGGCTACCAGACGGCGCGAATCGTCGTAGATGCCGGCCGCGATGCAGCGCACGCCGAGTTCCAGCTCCTCGTTGTCACGCGCATAACCGTTGGTGCGGACCCAGTTCAGTTCGCGTTCGAGCTTGGTCAGCTCGGTGATCGAGGTGCGGGTATGACCGGCCAGGCCAGTGCGCGTGGCATAGCTGCGTACGCGCGTGGACTCGTCGGCGGCCAGGAACAGCTTGCCGACCGAGGTCAGATGCAGCGGCGCACGGCCGCCGATGGCGCGTACCACCTGCATGCCGGAGCGTTCGCTGTAGGCGCGCTCGATGTACACGATCTCGTCGCCCTGGCGCACCGACAAGTTGACCGTCTGTCCGGTCACGCGGTGCAGCGCGCGCATCGGCGCCAGCGCCGCGTCGCGTACCGAAAGGCGTGCCTTGACCAGGTTGCCGAGTTCGAGCAGGCGCATGCCCAACCGATAGCTGCCCGGATCGGAGCGGTCGACGAAGCGGCACGCCACCATATCGTTGAGGATGCGGTGGGCCGTGGAGGGATGCAGTCCGGTAGCGATCGACAGCTCTTTCAGGCTGACCGGGTCGGCGTGCTGGGCCAGGGCGTCCAGCAGCGTCATCATGCGTTCAATAACCTGGATCGAGGTCTTTCCAGGCGACTTGTCTGCGTCTGACATAGGGAAATGTTGCCATGCGGCAAATTAAGCGTTTGCCTGATTCTATCTCACATCGTGAAAATTTCAATAGGTGAAATGACATTTCAGTAAGAATCCTCTGGTCGGGCACGGAATAAGGGAGGGTTGCGGCCTGAATCGCATTCACAGCGCGCCTGAATGGTTTGTGCGCCACCTCACGGCGCAAACGCGCATAATTGCGGGGTTTCGGGGTCTGGAGAAAGAAAGCAAATGCGAGTTGGCCTGTTCGCCACCTGCCTGGTGGACCTCATGCGCCCGGAGATCGGCTTCTCCGTGCTGAAACTGCTGGAAGGTGCCGGCTATGAGGTCATGGTGCCCGAGGCCCAGACCTGCTGTGGCCAGCCGGCCTACAACTCGGGCGAGCGTGCCGTGTCGCGTGACCTGGCCGAGAAATTCCTGCGCGAGTTTGAGATGTTCGACTACGTGGTGGTGCCGTCCGGCAGCTGCGGTGGCATGATTCGCCACCACTATGCCGACCTGCTGCGCGACGACCCCGAACTCAACGGCCGCTATGAACGCCTGCGCGAGCGCGTGTTCGAACTGACGGACTTCCTCGTCAACGTCGCGAAGCTCGAACAGCTCGATTCCAGCTTTGCCGGCCACATCACGTACCACGATTCCTGCGCCGGCCTGCGCGAACTCGGCGTCAAGACGCAGCCGCGCGAGTTGCTCGGCAAATTGCCAGGCGTGCAGCTCACCGAAATGAAGGACTGCGAGGCCTGCTGCGGCTTCGGCGGCATGTTCTCGGTCAAGTACGGCAATATCTCGACGGCCATCGTCGACGAGAAGTGCGCGAACATCAAGGCCAGCGGCGCCGATGCGGTGGTGCTTGGCGACCTCGGCTGCATGCTCAATATCGAGGGCCGCCTGCGCCGCAGTGGCGATACGCAGACACGCGTGCTGCATATTGCCCAGGTCCTGGCTGGCGACGCCTGAGACACGGAGACGCGACGATGCAAGTCCACAGCATGGAATTCAAGGCGCGCGCAGGCCAGAAGCTGGCCGATCAGCGGCTGCAGCAGAACCTCAAGAAGCTCTCCACCAAATTCGTCACCGCACGCGCGGATGCCATCCGCGACATCGATTTCGATGCCACGCGCGCCGCGCTCAAGGAGCGGCGCAACCGCGCGCTGGAAAACCTGGACGTCTGGCTCGCCACGTTCGAAGAAAACGCCACGCGCCGCGGCGCCACCGTGCTGTTTGCCGAGACCACGGCTGACGCGGCGCGGCTGGTCGCGGAGATCGCCCAGAAGCACGGCGTGAAGAAGGTCATCAAGAGCAAGTCGATGGTGACCGAGGAGATGCAGCTCAACCGGGTGCTCGGCGAGATGGGCGTGCAGAGCATCGAAACCGATCTCGGCGAGTACATCCTGCAGATCAACGACTCCGAGCCGCCATCGCACATCATTGCGCCGGTGGTGCACAAGGACAAGGACGAGATCGCCGACCTGTTCGCGAAGGTCCACAACAAGCCGCGCCTGACCGATATTCCCGAGATGACGCGCGAGGCGCGCGAGGTGCTTCGCCCCGAGTTCCTGTCCGCCGACATGGGTGTGACCGGTGGCAACTTCATTATTGCCGAGACCGGTTCGGTGGCGGTCGTCACGAATGAAGGCAACGAAGGCATGTGCACCGTGATGCCACGCGTACACGTAGCTGTGACCGGCATCGAGAAAGTGCTGCCGACGCTGGAAGACCTCGCGACCGTGATGCGGCTGCTGCCGCGCTCGGCGACAGGGCAGGCGATCTCGAACTATTTCTCGCTGCTGACCGGCCCGCGTGCCGAAGGCGAGCGGGATGGTCCCGAGCACATGTACTTCGTGCTCGTCGACGGCGGCCGCAGCGGCCTGATCGGCGGCGAGTTCCAGGAGATGCTGCGCTGCATCCGCTGCGGCGCCTGCATGAATCACTGCCCGGTCTACCAGAAGATTGGCGGCCACGCCTACGGCTGGGTCTACCCGGGTCCGATGGGCAGCGTGCTGACGCCGAGCTACGTGGGCCTGGCCAATGCCGTCGACCTGCCGCAGGCAGCGACGATGTGCGGCGAATGCAATCGCGTGTGTCCGGCGTCGATTCCGCTGTCGGACCTGCTGCGCAAGCTGCGCGAGAAGCAGATGGAACGCGGACTGCGGCCATGGCAGGAGCGGTTTGCGCTGCAGGCATGGGGTTTCGTGGCGCGGCGCCCGGCGCTCTATGCGCTGGCCAGCCGGCTCGGCGCGCGTGTTCTTGCGCGCATGGGAGGCAGCAATCGGCTTATCGCCAGCCTGCCTATGGCGGGCAAGGGCTGGACCCAGACGCGGGACATGCCCGCACCATCGGGACGCACGTTCCGTGAGCTATACAAGGAAAGGAGGGTACGCACATGAGCGCGGCCAATACGGAAACGCTGGCGCGCATGCGTTCGGCACTGGACCAGCACACCGGCGGCTCGCTGCCGGCAGCTGAACTTGTGACAGCGTGGCGCGAGGCAGCGCCCGCGCTGGCGCTGCCGCCGGTCTTCGGCCAGGCGATGGAAGAACTGCTGCGGCGGCTCGAGATGTCGGCGGTGTTCGCGCAGGACAGTTGCTCGTTTTCAAGTACGGCGGTGACGGATCAGCTGAAGCGTTGGCTGGACAAGGCAATGATCGCATAGTGTGGTGGCGCGTCCTGTCGGAGACGGGGCGCGCCGGGCAGGCCTACCTGGCGCCTGCCTGCAATGAATCCAGAGCGGCAAATGCGACCGTCAGGTCTTCAGAGAGCGCCGCGGAGACTGGCATCATTGGAAAGCGCAGTTCGTTTTCCAGCCAGTCCTGCCTGCTCAGCAAGGCCTTGATCGGACCGGGATTCGGTTCGGCGAACATCAGCCTGATCAGCGGCGTCAGGCGTTGAAAGAGCCCCTGCGCTTCGCGCAGCCGTTGATCGCGCACGGCCCGCCAGAGCGCCACGAACAGATCGGGCCTGATGTGGGCGGATGCAATGATCGCCCCGTGACCGCCCAGACATAGCGTCGAAAGCAGTTGGTGGTCTTCTCCTGCCAGGACGGCCAGGCGACCGTCGGAGATAAGCGCCTGCGTCTTGTCGGCATTGCCGCCACAGTCCTTGATGCCGCGGATGTTTCCATGGCCCGCAAGAGACAGCAGTGTCTCGGTATCCAGCGTCACACCGGTTCGATACGGTATGTCATACACAACCAGCGGCACGCGCGAATGGTCCGCCAGCGCGGTGAAGTAGTCCTTCAGGCCGGCTTGTGAAGGCCTGATGTAGTAGGGCGCTGGCGCAAGTATGCCAGCCAGCGGACGTTGCGCGATTCGCTCAAGCCGTTCCAGCACGTGCCTGTAGTTGTTGCCGGCCAACCCCATCATGACCGGGAGGGATCCGGCTTCTTCCAGCACCGTATCGAGCACCGCCAACTGCTCGGATTCATCGAGCGCTGCCGCTTCGCCTGTGCTTCCACAGACCACCAGCCCGGCGATGCCCGACTTGCAGTAATGCGCCACAAGCTGCTTCAGTGCTGCGTGATCGACGACGTCGTTACGAAATGGGGTGACCAGCGGCAACCAGATGCCGCGATAAAACGGTTCAATGCCTTGCATGACTTACTCCGTTTCGACCGATCTGGAAACCGTGCGGAGAAGCGAGGAGCAGGGCGCGCTAACGGAGGGAGGCTGGAGGCAACCTGTTTGAGGGCACTGTTCCGTCGCTCAACCGACGGAACAGCACGCTCCGGTCAGTTGAGCGACTGTTTTTTGGCTTTGACGAGCGCATCCCGTTGCAGCGAAGCAGCGGCGATGCATTGAGGTTGGCAGATGCGGTGACTCGTCATGGGCGTCAATCTTTCCGCATCCTCGCGTGCGCGTCAAGATACAGTGCTGCGCGGATATCGCCATACCAAAGCAAAAAGGGCTGTCCGAGGACAGCCCTTTGCGCTTGAGGTGGTTACCGGAGCTTAGCCGAGCAGCAACGCATCATCATCCAACTGCTCATGCCGCGTCTGCTCGAACATGCGCAGCAGATCCGGGACGTCGAGTCCCTTGCGCTTTTCGCCAGACACATCGAGCACGACCTGGCCCTGGTGCAGCATCACCGTACGCTGGCCGTAGTCCAGCGCCTGGCGCATGCTGTGCGTGACCATCATCGTCGTCAGCTTGCTTTCCTCGACGATGCGCGCGGTCAGTTCCAGCACGAATGCGGCGGTCTTCGGGTCCAGCGCTGCGGTGTGCTCGTCGAGCAGCAGGATGCGCGACGGCTGCAGCGAGGCCATCAGCAGGCTCACGGCCTGGCGCTGGCCGCCGGACAGCAGGCCGATGCGGTCGGTCAGGCGGTTTTCGAGGCCCAGGTTCAACAGGCGCAGCTTCTCGCGGAACAGTTCGCGCGAGCTGCGATTCAGCGCCGGGCGGAAGCCGCGCTTGGCGCCGCGAGCCATGGCCAGTGCCATGTTTTCCTCGATCGTCAGCGCCTCGCAGGTGCCGGCCATCGGGTCCTGGAACACGCGCGCCACCAGGTGGGCGCGATCCCATGCCTGCTTGCGCGTCACGTCGGTGTCATCGATCGTGATGCGGCCGGAATCGACCATCTGGTCGCCGCTGATCGCATTCAGGAAGGTCGACTTGCCGGCGCCGTTGGAGCCGATCACGGCGACGAACTGGCCGCTCGGGATTTCCAGGCTCAGGCCGCGCAGCGCACGGGTCTCGATCGGGGTGCCCGGGTTGAAGGTGAGCTTCAGGTCTTGTGCGCGCAGCATCTCAGGCACCTCCGTTCTTGCGGGCAAACAGCTTCTTGCGGGTGGCGGGCAGTACCAGTGCGATCGTCACCAGCGCGGCGGTGACCAGGTTCAGGTCTTGCGCCTTGAGGCCGATGAAATCGCTGTTCAGCGCCAGCGCGATGAAGAAGCGGTACAGGATCGCGCCCAGCACCACCGCGAGCGTGGCCCACACGAGGCGACGTGCCGGCAGGATGCTTTCGCCGATGATCACCGCTGCCAGGCCGATCACGATGGTACCGATGCCCATCGAGATATCCGAGCCGCCCTGCGTCTGCGCGAACAGCGCGCCAGCCAGTGCGACGAGGCCGTTGGACAGCGCCATGCCGGCCAACGTGGCGCGGCCGGTGGCGATGCCCTGCGCGCGTGCCATGCGCGGATTGGCGCCCGTCGCACGCATAGCCAGGCCAAGCTGCGACGAGAAGAACCAGTCGAGGCCAATCTTGGCGATCACCACCACGATGAACAGCACCAGCGGACGCAGCACGTAGTCCGGCATCCAGTCGGGCTGCAGGATGGTGAACATCGTCGGCTCGGTGATCAGCGGCACATTGGGACGGCCCATGATGCGCAGGTTGACCGAGTACAGCGCGATCATCATCAGGATACTGGCGAGCAGATCCATGATCTTCAGGCGCACGTTCAGCCAGCCGGTGATGAAGCCGGCCAGGGCGCCGGCCACGATGGCAACGGCGGTGGCGACAAACGGGTCCTGCCCGGCGGCGATCAGCGTCGCGGCCACGGCGCCGCCGAGCGGGAAGCTGCCGTCAACGGTCAGGTCGGGAAAATTGAGGATGCGGAAGGAAATCAGCACCCCGAGGGCGACCAGGCTGAAGATCAGGCCGATCTCCAAGGCACCCAGAAGGGAAAAGAGGGACATGGTGAATCCTGTTGACAGCTGCGCGGCCCGCCCGGGTAAGGCCGGTCGGCTCGCCGTCTCGTTCAGGGGCGGGCCCGGGTAGGGCGATCCGGATCTTGTACTGTAGGGGACGCGCGGCCGTCCGCATCGAGCGGACGGCGCTGGTCAGACTTTAATGCTTACTTGATGACGGTCTTGGCTTCCTTGACCAGGTCCGGCGACAGCGTCACGCCTTGCTTCTGCGCGGCGCCGGTGTTCACGAACAGTTCAAGGTTGCTGCTGGTTTCAGAGGCAATCGCGCCCGGCTTCTCACCCTTCAGGATGCGCACCACGACCTTGCCAGTCTGGTGGCCCAGGTCCAGGTAGTTGATGCCCAGTGCGGCGATGGCGCCACGCTTGACGCTGTCGGTGTCAGCGGCGATCAGCGGGATCTTCGACTCGTTGGCGACCTTCACCAGCGCTTCGTAGGCCGACACCACGTTGTTGTCGGTGTTGGTGTAGATCACGTCGACCTTGCCGGCCAGGCTCTTGGCGGCGGCGCCGATGTCAACCGTACGCGGCGCGGCGGCTTCCTTCAGGGTCATGCCCTGCTTGGCCAGCAGTTCCTTCAGTTCCTTGACCACCACGACCGAGTTGGCTTCGCCCGGGTTGTAGACCATGCCGACGGTCTTCGCATTCGGCACGACACGCTTGATCAGCGCGACCTGCTTGTCCAGCGGCAGCTTGTCCGACACGCCGGTCACGTTGGTGCCCGACGGCGTCCAGCTCTTGACCAGTTGCGCGGCGACCGGATCGGTCACGCCGGAATACACCACCGGTACCGTCTTGGTAGCGGCGACCACGGCCTGGGCCGACGGCGTGGCGATGGCGACGATCGCGTTCGGGTTGTCACCGACGAACTTGCGGGCGATCTGCGCGGCCGTGCCGGTGTTGCCCTGGGCGCTCTGGTATTCCCACTTCAGGTTCTTGTCGGCGTCATAGCCGGCGGCCTTCAGCTCCTCGCGCACGCCGTCGCGGATGGCGTCCAGCGCGGGGTGATCCACGATCGACAGGACCTTGACGGTCTGGGCGTGCACGGCGCCGCCGCACAGCAATGCCAGCGCGACTGCGCCGCCGAGGATGGACTTGGTTGCCTTGAGACCCTTCATATTGATCTGTTCTCCTCCGAGTGACTCGGTTCTGGATGGTACGGCCGCGCACAAGCTTGGTCTCGCTGCCGGGCCGCCACGACACGAGGGCGTGGCTGGCACCTGCCTATGGCGCTCGCGTCACTTCCGGCGGCTGGTGGAAGCGTGCGTCTGCGCAATGGGCAAGACAGCGATAAGCCTGCGAGGATACCACTTCTCGCGCACGAAATGCGAAGTCTTGGAGGGAATGCGGGGCATCCGATGCTGCCGGAGCCCCGTTATTTGCCATCGGGGCGCAGATTATTGCGCCGGATTGCAGATTTGCTTGTGGATTACCCCGATTGCGGCAATCACGTCTTCATGCAATTGCGTTTGCCACGCATCGATGTTTTCGCGTAATTGGTCCAGCGACGTGGCGCCAATGATGGTGCTGGCGGCGAACCAGCGCGAATAGCACCAGGCCAGCGCGAGCGTCGCCGGCGACAATCCGGCCTTGCGTGCCAGTTCGACATAGCGCGCCGATGCGGCCATCGTTTCCTTGCGCATATAGCGCGGGCTCCAGTCGGCGCCGAAGCGCGTCAGGCGTCCGATTGCGGCATCGTTGAAGACCGGGTTTGCCGGGTCGCCGCTCAGGTATTTGCCCGTCAACTGGCCAAAGGCGAGCGGGCTGTAGACCAGCAGGCTCACGTCAGTGCGGTAGCAGGCCTCGTCCAGCCCTTGCTCGAAGCTGCGGTTGACGAGGTTGTACGGGTTCTGGATGGTCGCAATGCGCGGCAACCCGTGCTGCTCGGCCAGGCGTACAAATTCGCTCACGCCCCATGGCGTTTCATTCGAAACGCCGACATAGCGAACCTTGCCGGCCTGCACCAGCTCCGCCAGCGTTTCCAGTTGCGCATGGATGGACGTGCAAGGACGCTCCAGGGCCGGATCGAAGCTGGTCTGGCCGAAGATCGGCGCGTTGCGGGCGGGCCAGTGGATCTGGTACAGGTCGATGTAGTCGGTCTGTAGCCGCTGCAGTGATGCGTCGACCGCCGCACGGATGCCCGCGGGGGTGAAGTCGTCGCCATTGCGGATCCATGGCATCCGGCCCGGGCCGGCTACCTTTGTGGCCAGCACCACGCGGTCGCGCGGCTGGCGCTTGAGCCAGCTGCCGATGATCTGCTCGGTCCGGCTGTAGGTTTCGGCGCGCGGCCTGACCGGGTACATTTCGGCCGTATCGATGAAGTTGATCCCGCGCGAGAACGCGTAGTCGAGCTGGCTGTGGCCTTCGGCTTCGGTGTTCTGCTCGCCGAACGTCATGGTGCCCAGGCAGATGCGGGAGACCTGCAGGTCGCTGCGGCCGAGGCGGACGGTTTCCATGTTGTTCTCCTTGCTGGCTGGCAGAACGGATTCAGGCACGCAGCGCGGCGGCGCAATCGCGTACGAGTGTCGGGCCTCGGTAGATCAGGCCGCTGTAGACCTGGACGAGCTTTGCCCCGGCATCGATTTTCGCGCGGGCGTCCGCGCCGCTGAAAATGCCGCCCACGCCGATGATCGGCACCGCGTCGCCGACGACCTGGCGCAGCGCGCGCACCACGTGCGTCGATTGCTCGAACACCGGCCGGCCGGAGAGCCCGCCGGCTTCTTCCGCGTGCGGCAGGCCCTTCACGGCATCGCGGGAGATCGTGGTATTGGTCGCGATCACGCCGTCGATCTTGTGGCGTACCAGCGCGTCGCCGATATTGCCGATCTGGTCGGCATCGAGATCGGGCGCGATCTTCAGGGCCACCGGCACGTAGCGCTTGTGCTGGTCGGCCAGGCGCTGCTGGGCGGCCTTGAGCGTCGACAGCAGGCTGTCGAGTTCGCTGGCGCCCTGGAGCTGGCGAAGGTTCTTGGTGTTCGGCGACGAGATGTTGACCGTCACGTAACTCGCATGCGGATAGACACGCTCGAGGCAGTACAGATAGTCGTCGGCCGCACGCTCGATCGGCGTGTCGGCGTTCTTGCCGATATTCAGGCCCAGCACGCCGCCTTCAGCCTTCCAGCGTGATGCCTTGACGTTGGCGATAAACGCATCGACACCGCCGTTATTGAAACCCATGCGGTTGATCAGCGCATCGGCCTGCGGCAGGCGGAACATGCGCGGGCGCGGGTTGCCGGGCTGTGCGCGTGGCGTGACCGTGCCCACCTCGATAAAGCCGAAGCCAAACGACGCCAGCCCGTCGATATACGCGCCATCCTTGTCCAGCCCGGCGGCAAGGCCCACGGGGTTCGGAAAACGCACGCCCATCACGGTGCGCGGATCATCGGCGATACGGTTGCCGATACAGCCGCCGAGGCCCAGGCGGTGCGCACGCAGCAGGTTGTTCAGGGTGAAGTGGTGGGCGTCCTCCGCGTCCATCGAAAACAGGGCGGGGCGGAACAGAGGGTAGAGCGCGTTGAGCACGGGGAGGGGCGACCGGGAAACCGGCGCAGAGTGAAAACCAAGCCGGCATTGTAGCGGCTGGGGCGCTTGCCCGCGCGCCGGGAGGGCCTTGCAGGCCTGTCGTCCCGGGCCTATTCCTGGGCGGGTCCGGGGTCGTCCAAGGGCGCGGCCGGCGCGGTGCCGGCCCCTTCGTCCTCGAATGCCTGCCACTGGTTGCCCGTCAGCACCTGCAAAGGACGGAAACGTGCCTTGTAGGCCATTTTCCGGCTTTCGGCGATCCAATAGCCGAGGTAAAGGTGCGGCAGGCCCAGTTCGTGCGTCTGGCGGATTTGCCAGAGGATGTTGTAGGTGCCGTAGCTCGCGTTGCGCTCAAGCGGATCGTAGAACGTGTAGACCGACGACAGGCCGTCATCGAGCACGTCGATCATGCTGACCATGCGCAGCTTGCCGGCCTCGGGCGAACCCGGCGGCTCGCGGAACTCCACGAGTCGCGAGTTCACTCGGCTTTGCAGCAGGAACTGCTCGTACTGGTCGCGGCTGTCCTGGTCCATGCCGCCGCCGGCGTGGCGCATCGACTGGTACAGCAGGTACAGCGCGTAGTGCTCTTCGACATACGTGAGCGGCGCCACCAGCGCTTGCAGATGGCCATGCCGGCGCCAGGCACGGCGCTGGGATCGATCCGGCTCGAACTGGTCCACGAGCACCCGGCACGGCGTGCACGCGTGGCATTCATCGCAGTAGGGACGGTAAGTAAAGATGCCGCTGCGGCGGAACCCGGCTCGCACCAGCCGCGAGTACACATCCGCATTGATCAGGTGGGCCGGCGTCGCCACTTGCGACCGTGCCATGCGGCCATCGAGATAGCTGCAGGCGTAGGGCGCCGTGGCATAGAACTGCAGCGCGGAAAGCGGAAGCTCCTTCAGCTTGCTCATGGCTCAGGACTTGGGGCGGGTGATGCAGCCAGCTTGTCAGACGGCCGGGGCAGCGGGCGTGGCGGTCCACCGCTCCAGCACCGATTTGTCGAACCACCAGGGCGTGATTGCCGGTTGTGCCGAGGCGTTCCGTACATGGGCCAGGAACTCCGCGCGAGCGATCGGGCGCGCGCCAAGCGAGGCCAGGTGATCGGTTTCCTGCTGGCAGTCTATCATCGGCACGCCGTGATTGCCGAGGAACGCGCACAGCGCCGCGAGCGCGATCTTGGAGGCGTCGGTGCGGTGCGCAAACATCGATTCGCCATAGAACATGCGGCCCAGCGCTACGCCATAGAGGCCGCCGACGCGCGTGCCGCGGTACCAGGTCTCCACCGAGTGCGCCATGCCGTTGCTGTGCAGCTCGCCATAGGCCGCGATGATCTCCCGCGTGATCCACGTGCCGTCCTGCCCCTCGCGCGGCGTCAGCGCACAGGCGCGCATCACGGCCAGGAAATCATCGTCGACGCGAATTTCCCAGTCCGGGTCGCGCAGCACGCGGCGCAGTGTCTTGCGGAAAGTGGCGGAAATCTTTAGCGCCTGCGGCGCCAGCACCATGCGTGGATCGGTGCTCCACCACAGCACCGGCTGGCCCACCGAATACCAGGGGAAGATGCCCTGGCGGTATGCCAGCAGCAGGCGCTGGGGCGACAGGTCGCGGCTGGCGGCTAGCAGGCCCGGCGCTTCCGTGGCCGGCCCGAGCGCGCGCTCCACCGGCGGAAACGGATCGTGCGGGTCCAGCCAGGCGATCATGCTGGGGCTGCCGGCGCAGAAGGGGTCAGGGCGTCACCGTCGCCCGGCTGGTCAGCGGGCGCATGGGCTTGTCGATATCCAGGCTGTGCAGCCGGAAACTGCCGTCTTGCAGGCGGCCTGCGGCACGGTCGGCAAAGAAGCAGCGCAACGTGTGGATTACCGTGGGGAAGGCGAGTTCGTCCCACGGTACATCGGCTTCTTCCACGAGCTTCACTTCCAGGCTTTCCTCGCCCGGGGCAACGTCCAGATCGTCCAGCGTGGCCAGGTAGAAAAGATGCACCTGGTGCACGTGCGGCACGTTCAGCATCGAGAACAGCTCGCCCACCTGCACGCGGGCGCCGGCTTCTTCCAGCGTTTCGCGCGAGGCGGCCTGTGCCGTGGTCTCGCCGATCTCCATGAAGCCGGCCGGCAGCGTCCAGAAGCCATAGCGCGGCTCGATCGCTCGCTTGCAGAGCAGGATCTTGTCTTCCCAGACGGGGATCGTACCGACCACGTTGCGGGGATTGACGTAGTGGATGGTGCCGCAATTGTCACAAACACTGCGCGGGCGGTTGTCGCCGTCTGGTACGCGCAGCACGACCGCATGGCCACAGTTCGAGCAGAATTTCATGAGGGGCGTCCGGGAGGAATGGGGCAAAGTGTATCACCGCGCGGCCCGGCTGCCTGAGTGCGGGGCCGCACAGCGTGCGGTGAGGCCCGGAAAGCAAAAAGCCCGCGATTGCGGGCTTTGCGATGAACTGCCAATAAAGCGTTGGCGAATCCGGTTCGACGTATTGATGCGTTTGGTTGCGGGGGCAGGACTTGAACCTGCGACCTTCGGGTTATGAGCCCGACGAGCTGCCAACTGCTCCACCCCGCGTCCGTCGAAGAAAAGATTATAAGGCAACGGCTACCGCGTTGCAACACTCATGTGAAAAAAACTGCATTTGCGTGCCGAGCTGCCTTTCATCACGATTAGACGGCGATGGCGCTACCGAGGTTCAGCCTTCTGCGGACCTTTCGCTTGTGCGCTGCCACAGCGATGCGGCGAACTCGAAGCTGTCACGTTGCTGCAGGTCATCGCGTTGCCAGATCACGCGGTCGCGGCGCACCGTCAGCATCCATGTCGTGGTGGCCAGCGGCAGCGGATGGGCAAACGCACGCGGCGTCATCACGGCGCCGCATGGGCCGTGCCCGGGATCGCGGACCGACGTATAGCGGATCAGGCCGATACCGGCTTCCCGTGCGATGCGGCCAAAGGCCTGGCAGGCCTCATGGCTGTCCGGGTCGGTCCATTGCGCGCTGTCGCGGTCGAACGGCGGCGCGTCCAGGGCCACGCCTTCGGTGCGCACGCTGACCTGGAACAGCGTCTGGGCGCGTGCGTCGATGCGTGGCAGGGCGGGGCTGTCATTGAGGAAGCGCCAGCGCCAGTAGCCAAGCTCGGCACAGGCGGTGCGGATTTCCTCGGCGCCATAGAACACGCCGGGATCCTGCCCGGCGCGGAAGCGCGAGCCCCATGGCGATGGCGGGTAGCGGAACGGCGTGAACAGCAGATAGTGCAGGTGGCGAGCCTCCGCCGGCACGGCAGGCTTGCCGGCGTCGAGGACGGCTTCCAGCACAGCCTGCTCGTCGAGGCTGTCGACCAGCGGCATGGTCGAGACCACATGCTGGGCCTCTACCGCACGCCAGAGGGTGAGCGCGAACGGCTGGCGCTCAGATGCGACCGCGGGTGGCGTCCAGGTAGTGAACGACACGAACGAGGCCTTCCGTAGTGCGGATCATTTCGAGGGGTTTGCCGCCAAGCGCGAGATTTTCGTTGGTCAGCCACAGCCGTGCCTGATCGCCATGCCCGAGGATGGCGTCGAGCGAGCGGAACAAGCGTACGAACAGCACGCCGAATTCCCACTCCTTGCGGTGCTTGTCGAGGATGTACAGGCCGGAAGCCATGCGCGATACGGAGGCCGTGCTGATGCCCAGCACGCTGGCCACGATGGCCTGGCTGATGCCCAGGAACCCGGCCGCGCGCATGACGGCCTTGGTCAGCGTGGTGCCAGGGTCCGGACCGCTGGCGGGTTCTGCCTCCGGAATTCGCCTCGATTGCATCGCCGTTGCTCCTGTTTCTTGAGAAACATTATAGGCGAGTCATTTCAGAAGGGAAGTGCGAGATGCGGGAAGTCGGCCCGCGAACCGCACGGGCCGGCGGGCATGGCCGGGCCAAAGAGGGGTCAGTAAGTCTCGATGTGCAACCGGCCTTCGGCCTTCATGGTGGCCTCCAGTTCCGGCCACGACAGGCCTGACGCGGCGCAGACATCGCCGAAGGCTGCCAGCACGCCTTCTTCCATGCCTTTCAGGCCGCAGATGTAGACATGGCCATGCGGATCGGACAGTAGGGCGGTCACGCCGGTGGACGCCTCGCGGATCGCGTCCTGCACATAGCGGCGCGGCACCTCGGCATCGCGCGAGAACGCGAAATGGATGTCGAGGAAATCCTTGGGCAGTTTCAGCAGCGGGCCGAAGTACGGCAGTTCCCGTGCATTGCGCGCTCCGAAGAACAGCATGCGGCGCCCGCCGAAGTGCTCCATATTGCGCCGCATGCGCTCGGTCATCGCGCGCATGGGAGCCGAGCCCGTGCCGGTGCAGATCATCATGATGCTGGCTTCACGGTGATTGGGCATCAGGAACGTGGTGCCGAATGGCCCGACCACCTGCACGGTATCGCCCTTGGCCAGGTCGCACAGGAAATTCGATGCCACGCCGCGCACCGGATTGCCGTCGTGGTCTTCCTCGACGCGTTTCACCGTCAGTGCGAGATTGTTGTAGCCAGGCCGTTCTCCGTCGCGCGGGCTGGCAATCGAGTACATGCGGATGTAGTGCGGCTTGCCGGCTGCGTCTGTGCCGGGCGGCACGATGCCGATGGCCTGGCCTTCCAGCACCGGGAAGAAGTGCGTGCCGAAGTCCAGCACGATGTGGTGGATGTCGCTGGATGCATCGTCAGCGGTCAGCCTGTAGTTGCCGGCCACGGTAGCCGTCATTGGCGCCCGCACGCCGTGCAGGTTGACATACGGATGGGCTGCTGACCATGGCGCGCGCGCTGACGTGTGGCGGCTCGTTTCCACGGCTTGTACCGTTACACCGCCTTCAGCGGCGGCTGTGGCGGTGTCTGCGCGCAGGGCTTCGTCCGTGCCGGCTGCATCGAGTTCCGCTGCAGGCAGCGGTATCTCGGCCGGCAGTTCGTCCCACAGCAGCTGTTCCTCGATCGGATAGGCCTGGCCCCTCAGCATGGTGCGCCAGTTGTCGATGGCGCCGGTTGGGCATGGCGACAGGCAGGCGTTGCACGCGTTGCAGACGTCGGCCTTCACCACATAGTTGCGGTCGTCATGGGTGATCGCGTCGATCGGGCACGTGTCTTCGCAGGTATTGCAGCGAATGCAGATTTCCGGATCGATCAGGTGCTGCTTGATGATTTCGGGGGCGCCCATGGTATGTCTCCATGTGGGGCGGGGCCAGTTTCGGCCCCGGGGCTACAGTCCTGTCTTTCTTGTGGTGGCGGCTATTCAGTTGAAGCGCACGTACTCGAAATCCATTGGCTGGCGGTTGACGCCAACAGCCGGCGGCGCGATCCAGTTGGCGTACTTGCCAGGCTCCGTCACGCGGCCCATCAGCGACGCGACATAGGCGCGGTCTTCTTCCGTGGCCAGCCAGTTGCGCTCGTTGGCTTGCCACTGTGCTTCGGTCAGGAGCTCGCCGGTCGGCGACACATGCACATTCGACAGCGTGCCGATCTTGCGATTGAAGGCCTTGTGCGGCACCGTCAGCTTGAATGGGATGCCATGCTTCTCGATCACCTTGTTCCAGCGCGCCACTCCGCCGATCGAATCGCGGATGTAGTCGTCGCGCAGCACTTCGTTGAGCGCATTGAGCATCGGCACTTCGCGCTCGCCAAGGTGGCCGTCGCGCACTTCGAGCACGCGATAGACGTCGTTCTTGAGCATATGGTCGTCCGTGCGCTTGCCTTCCTCGAAGCGGCCCTTGAGTCCGGCGCTGTAGAACGTGGCGGCATTGGACGACTGGTCCGCGCCGAACAGGTCGATGGTGACGCTGTAGTGAAAGTTCAGGTAGCGCTGGATGGTCTCCAGGTCGATCACGCCGGCAGCGCGCACATCGGCCGGGTCACGGATATCGCGCTCACGCATGACTTCGCACGTACGCTGGATCACGCGCGACACGCCCGATTCGCCGACGAACATGTGGTGCGCTTCCTCGGTCAGCATGAAGCGCGTGGTGCGTGCGAGCGGATCGAAGCCTGATTCGGCCAGCGCGCAGAGCTGGAACTTGCCGTCGCGGTCGGTGAAGTACGTGAACATGAAGAACGACAGCCAGTCCGGCGTGCGTTCGTTGAAGGCGCCGAGGATGCGCGGATTGTCCTGATCGCCGGAGCGACGATCCAGCAGCGCCTCGGCTTCCTCGCGCCCGTCGCGGCCGAAATAGCGGTGCAGCAGATACACCATGGCCCACAGGTGACGGCCTTCCTCCACGTTCACCTGGAACAGGTTGCGCAGATCATAGAGGCTCGGGGCGGTCAGACCGAGGTGGCGCTGCTGCTCGACCGATGCCGGCTCCGTGTCGCCCTGCGTGACGATGATGCGGCGCAGGTTGGCACGGTGCTCGCCGGGCACGTCCTGCCACGCGGCTTCGCCCTTGTGCTCGCCAAAATGGATCTGGCGCGCCGGATCGGCCGGTTGCAGGAAGATGCCCCAGCGGTAGTCCGGCATCTTCACGTGCTCGAAATGCGCCCAGCCCGACGGGTCGACCGACACCGCCGTGCGCAGGTACACGTCAAAGTTGTGCGAGCCCTCCGGCCCCATGTCGCGCCACCAGTCCAGGAACGCCGGCTGCCAGTGCTCCAGTGCGCGCTGCAGCGCGCGGTCGTCCGCCAGGTTGACGTTGTTCGGGATCTTCTGGCTGTAGTCGATGCTCACGGGTGTCTCCTTGTGGGGTCGTTATGGCGTCAGACGCGGTTCCAGTCGAAGCGGGGCTTGTTGCCGCTCCCGAAAACCTTGAGCGCGCCGTTCTCGCCCACCGCGTTGGGGCGGTTGAAGATCCAGTTCTGCCATGCCGTCAGGCGTCCGAAGATCCGGGTTTCCATGGTCTCGCCGGGGCCGAAGCGCAGGTTTGCTTCAAGGCCGGTGAGGGCATCGGGAGACAGGCTGGCGCGTTCTTCCACCGCAATGCGGATCTCGTCTTCCCAGTCCATGTCGTCGGGCGCGGCGGTAATCAGGCTCAGTGAATCGGCGCTCAGTGCATCGAGCGGTTGGCCGATGTGTTCGCGTGCCGCGGTAATGGCAGCTTCGTCCTCATAGAAGCGCGCGGCCAGCCGCGACAGGCCGTTGGGCATCGGGTAGCGGCCGAAGTTGGCTTCGCTGAGGAAGACGCGTGGTGCGTCGTCAGGTGCGTCGGGCAGGTGCAGCATGTAGCTGCGGTCCGCCGCCAGCGCCAGTTCCAGCAACGTGCCGGCAAAGCAGGAATCCTGTTCGATCAGCGCGAACAGGCTGCGCGAGGACACATCGAGCCGCGCAAGCGTGCGGCGCAGCATGCCAATGGTTTCGCGCACGAACCAGTGGCTGGCATGCGTTTCCATCAACGCATCGGCGGCCAGCACGGCGGCCGGGTCGCCGTCGGTCTTCATGATCCACATGCCGATATCGAGATGGTTTGTGCGCAGCGTCAGGATCGCATCATCGAGTTCGCGCGCCATCTTGAGCGGCCACCATTGCGCGCCCGCCGAGACAACGCCCGCGAGGTCCGTGGGCTGATGGCGGTCCGGGCCGAATACGGTGATGGTGGCCTTGCGAGCGGCGCGGTCGAAATGGACGCGCACCGTGTCATAGCGGTAGCCGTCTTCCTCGACGGTGCGCGACAGCGGCGTGAGTTCGATGCCGTGGTGGTTCTGCGGGCGATCGCTGGTGGCGGCCAGCGCGGCCGCGCGCTCGGCAATGTATTCGGTAAAGCGCGCGGGTTTGACCACGTCGTCGACGAGCTTCCAGTCCTTGGCGCGCTGCCCGCGCACGCCTTCGGTCGTGGTGCAGAAAATATCGGCATGGTCGCGGCGCACGCGGCGCTTGTCGGTCACACGCGTCAGGCCGCCGGTGCCGGGCAGCACGCCGAGCAGCGGCACTTCCGGCAGGCTCACGGCTGACGAGCGATCGTCGACCAGCACAATTTCGTCGCAGGCCAGGGCAAGCTCATAGCCGCCGCCGGCTGTGGTGCCGTTGCACGCCGCGATGAACTTGAGGCCCGAATGGCGGCTGGCGTCTTCGATGCCGTTGCGCGTCTCGTTGGTGAACTTGCAGAAGTTCACCTTCCACGCGTGCGTCGACTGGCCGAGCATGAAGATATTGGCGCCCGAGCAGAAGATGCGGTCGCGTGCGCTGGTCATCACCACCGTGCGCACTTCCGGGTGCTCGAAACGGATGCGCTGCAGGGCGTCATGCAGTTCAATGTCGACGCCGAGGTCATAGGAGTTCAGCTTCAGCGTGTAGCCCGGCCGCAGGCCGCCTTCTTCGTCGACATCCATCGCCAGCGTGGCGACCGGGCCGTCAAATGTGAGCTTCCAGTGGCGGTATTGCTCGGGGTGGCGTTCGAATGTGACGGGTTCAGCGGCTTGAGTGGGGGCGGTGGCCGGCGCGGACATGGCTGTCTCCTTGATGCACTATAGTGCCTTGCGGCTTTCGATGAAATATAGTGCATGGATGCGGGCGGTGCAATACCTTTCTGCGCGCCGTGCGGAGGGCGCCCGAACTCAGGCCGTGACGTGGGAAATCTGGGCGCGCAGGGCCTGCAGCGAAGTGTGGGCGTCCTGGCCGCTGGTATCGAGTGCCAGGTCGGCGCGGGCATACAGCGGGGTGCGTGCCTGCAGGATGCGGCGCAGGTCCGTCATGGCTTCGCGGTTGCCCTGCATCGGGCGCATGTCGCCTTGGGCAACCACGCGGGCCATGTGTTCTTCGGGCGACGTCTTGACCCAGATCGTGTAGCAGCGCGACAGCAGCAGGTTGAAGGTGCCCGGTTCGGAGACCAGACTGCCTGGCGTTGCGAGGACCATGTTGTCGTGCTCGCGCAGCACGCGTTCAAGCGCGCGCATCTCGTAGCGCCGGTACGCGGCCTGGCCGTAGAGCGAGTGGATCTCGGACAGGCTCGCGCCGGCTTCCTGTTCGATCACATTGTTGAGCTCGACGAACGGCATGTCCTCGGCCGCCGCCAGTGCACGGCCCAGCGTCGATTTGCCCGCGCCGCGCAAGCCGATCAGCGCAATGCGGCGATGGCGCGCATCGCGCGATTCCGCGGGTGCCAGCGCATGGCGGCAGGCATCACGCACGCGTGCGAGGTCGCCCGCAGGCAGTTGCGCAAGCCACTGCACAAGCTGTGCAAACTCGGTGGCCTGCTGGCCATTGAGGCCTTCCACTTCCGCCAGCACGACCGGCAGCGGTACATCGAGCGCGCGCGCCACCTGACGCAGCAGCAGCACCGACGCATTGCCCGTGCCGGTTTCCAGGTTGGCCAGGTAGCGTTCCGAGACGTCGGCGCCGCGCGCCAGGTCCTTGCGCGACATGCCGCGTGCCGCACGCAGCGAGCGGATGCGTTCCCCCAGTTGCGTGAGATAGGGATCGCGTTCGCCGTTGGCGCCGCCGGCGGCGGCATCGGGCGGGGAGTGCGGTTCGGGGTCTCGGCGCATGGCGGACAGGTGTATCGGGCGATTCGGGCGTTGAGGCCGGCCTTTGTGCGGTATCTGGCCGGAAAAGGGGCGAATTATAAGGGAGTTCCACGGGACAGCCGCCCGTGCGGTGTCATATAGTGCATCTACTAACTTGCATGATAGGCGATATGAAATAAAATGCATCAACAAGCCGATGCGGTCGCCTGTCCGCACCGGCATTCCAAGAGCGACCGGCCTGACGCCGCCGCGCTGCCGGTTTTCCTGCCGGCGGCGGGGCGACACCAAGGAGTGGAGACATGACGCCCCCCAATACCGCTGCCGGTTCGCCGGCGGGTGCAGCGCTTTCGTCCGGAACTGCCGAAGCCGATATCACCGCGCTGCCCGCCCGGTACAACGCCGCCGCTGACCTGCTCGGTCGCAACCTTGCTGCGGGCCGCGGCGACAAAATTGCCTATGTCGACGACACGGGCTCGCTGACCTTCTCCGAACTCGATGCGCGCGCTCGCCGCTTTGCCGCGGCGCTGCATGATGCCGGCTTTCGGCGCGAAGAACGTCTGCTGCTGTGCGCGTTCGATACCATCGACTTTCCAACCGTATTCCTCGGCTGCCTGCTTGCGGGCGTGGTGCCGGTCGCGGTGAACACGCTGCTCACGGCCGACGACTACGCGTACATGCTCCAGCACAGTGGTGCGCGTGCCGTGGTGGTGTCTGAGGCGCTGCTTCCCCTCATGAAGACCGCGGTCGCCAGCAGCGGCCTGTCGCCGGTGGTCATTCAGGCAGCCCCGTACAAGGATGCGGCGCCAAGCTGCAGCGTGGAGGCAGTGATCTCGCGCACGCGCTCGGCTGCGCCGGTGATCGACACCGGGCCTGACGACATGGCGTTCTGGCTCTATTCATCGGGCTCGACGGGCCGCCCCAAGGGCACGGTGCATACGCACGGCAACCTGTTCCATACCGCTGACCTGTACGCGCGGCGCGTGCTCGGCATGCGTGAAGACGATGTGGTGTTCTCGGCGGCGAAGCTATTCTTTGCCTATGGACTCGGCAATGCGCTGACGTTTCCGATGTTCGTGGGCGCCACCACGGTACTGATGGCGGAACGTCCCACGCCGGCCGCGGTGTTCCGGCGGCTGTGCGAACACCGTCCCACCGTGTTTTGCGGGGTGCCGACGCTGTTTGCAGGCATGCTCGCCGCGCCGGAACTGCCGCCGCGCAGCGACGTGGCGATGCGCGTCTGCACCTCGGCCGGCGAGGCCTTGCCGAGGGATATCGGCGAACGGTTCTTCGCCCATTTCGGCTGCGACATTCTCGATGGCATCGGCTCCACCGAAATGCTGCACATCTTTTTGTCGAACCGGCCCGGCGACGTACGCTATGGCACGACGGGCAAGCCGGTGCCCGGCTATGAACTGAAGCTGCTCGACGAACTCGGCGAGCCCACCAAGCCAGGCGAGATCGGCGACCTGTACATCAAAGGGCCATCGGCAGCGCTGATGTACTGGTGCAACCGCGACAAGAGCCGCGATACCTTCGTCGGCGCCTGGACGCGCAGTGGCGACAAGTACCTGCAGGATGCGGACGGCTACTATATCTACGCCGGGCGCAGCGATGACATGCTGAAAGTGGGCGGCATCTATGTCTCGCCGTTCGAGGTAGAGGCTGCGCTCGCCCTGCACCCGTCCGTGCTTGAGGCTGCGGTGATCGGCGTGGCCGATGCCGACGAACTCGTCAAGCCGAAAGCCTTCGTCGTGATGCGGCCGGGGCAGCAGTGGCATGCGGGTATGGCTGCCGAGTTGCAGGCCTTCGTCAAGTCGCGGCTTGCGCCGTACAAGTATCCGCGGCAGATCGAATGCGTGGAGGAGTTGCCGAAGACCGCTACGGGCAAGATCCAGCGCTTCCGCCTGCGCCAGCGCGAAGAAGCGGCGCGCCAGGCCGCCACGGCCCACGCCAATGCCTGACGACAGGATCGGCATGCGTAGCGATTGGGTAGACATTCCGTTCGACGGCCGGTGTATCCGGATCGAATACCAGTGGCTGCGCCCGGAGCGAGCGCAGCGTCCGCTGGTCGTGTTCCTGCACGAAGGGCTCGGCTCGGTCAGCATGTGGCGCGATTTTCCGCGCAGCTTCTGCGAGGCCGGTGACTTTCGCGGACTGGTGTTTTCGCGCTATGGCTACGGGCGTTCTACCTCGCGGCCGCACGATGAAAAGTGGGGCGTCGATTTCATGCACCGGCAGGCGCGCGAGGCATTGCCGGCATTGTTCGAAGCCCTGGAGATCGGCGCGGATAGCAGTCATGGAAAGCCATGGCTGTTCGGTCACAGCGACGGGGGCTCGATTGCGTTGATCCACGCCGCGAGCTTTCCCGATTCCGTCGATGGCATCACCGTGCTGGCGCCCCATATCCTCGTCGAAGACGTGTCCGTGCAGAGCATTGCGGCCACGCGCCGGGCCTACCTGGAAACCGATTTGCGCAGCCGCCTGGCGCGCTACCACGACGACGTGGATTCAGCGTTCTGGGGCTGGAACGATATCTGGCTCGATCCCGCTTTCCGCCAGTGGGACCTGCATGCGCTGCTGCCGCAACTGCGCTGTCCGGTGCTGGCCGTGCAGGGCGAGAACGACGAGTACGGGACCATGGCCCAGATCGAGGGTATCCATCGATATGCCCCGCAAACCGCCTTGCTTAAACTCGCGCCGTGCGGCCATTCGCCACATCGCGACCAGCCGGAGCCGTTGACGCAGGCAGCGGTACGGTTTATAAACGCACATACTTCATACCTAAAATAATTCGTTGCCCGCCCCCTGTGTTCGCATCCGGACACGCTCCGAACCCTGGGGGCAGGGACCGATCACGGTTTCGCAACAGGCAAACCGCCGGCTTGACCACCAGGAGACATCATGCACCGCTTCACATCGCGCAGGCTCGCGCCTGCCTGCCTTGCCGTTGCTGCAATGCTTGCCGCCACCGGGGCCGTCCAGGCGCAGAGCGCGCAGGGCGGGAAGATCAAGGTAGGGTTCATGCTGCCCTATACGGGCACGTATGCGGCGCTGGGCACGGCGATCGAGAACGGTTTCCGCATGTATGTGCAGCAGCAGGGCGGCAAGCTTGGCGGGCGCGACATCGAGTACTTCAAGGTCGACGATGAATCGGATCCCGCCAAGGCGCCCGAGAATGCCACCAAGCTGATCAAGCGCGACCAGGTCGATGTGGTGGTGGGCACCGTGCATTCGGGCGTGCAGATGGGCATCGTCAAGGTGGCCAAAGAAAACAACACGCTGCTGATCATCCCGAATGCCGGCGTGGATGAGGCCACTGGCCCGCTGTGCGGTCCGAATATCTTCCGCTCGTCGTTCTCGAACTGGCAGCCCGGCTACGCCATGGGCCACGTGCTGGCCGACCGCGGCATGAAGAAGGTCGTCACGCTGACCTGGAAATACGCAGCGGGCGAGCAATCGGTGAAGGGCTTCAAGGAAGCCTTCGAAAGCAAGGGCGGCAAGGTGGTGAAGGAGCTGAGCCTGCCGTTCCCGAACGTGGAGTTCCAGGCGCTGATCACGGAAGTGGCTGCGCTCAAGCCGGACGCCGTGTTCGTGTTCTTCGCGGGCGGCGGTGCGGTCAAGTTCGTCAAGGACTGGGCCGGCGCTGGGCTCAAGGACAAGATCCCGCTCTATGGCTCGGGCTTCCTCACGGACGGCACGCTCGAGGCGCAGGGCAATGCCGCACAGGGCCTGGAAACCACGCTGCACTATGCGGACGGCCTGAGCAACGCACGCGACAAGACCTTCCGACTGGACTACGCCAAGACGTACAAGCTGCAGCCGGACGTCTATGCGGTGCAGGGCTACGACGCCGCGCAGTTGCTGGCCGCCGGCGCGAATGCGGTGAAGGGCGACATGTCGCGCAAGGCCGACGTCTACAAGGCCATGGAATCCGCCAAGGTGGACAGCCCGCGCGGTGCCTTCACGCTGTCCAAGGCGCACAACCCGGTGCAGGATTTCTACCTGCGCAAGGTGGACGGCCGCGAGAACAAGGTGAGCACCGTGGCGGTGAAGGCGCTGGCCGATCCGGCGCGCGGCTGCCGGCTGTAACGCTGCGGTTTGCTTCCCTCTCCCGCTTGCGGGAGAGGGGCGGGGGAGAGGGCAGGAGCCTCCACGAAGTAAAGGTGCTCGCATCGTGCAAACGCCTGCCCTCTCCCTCAACCCCTCTCCCGCGCGCAGGAGAGGGGAGCTTGCCACCGGCTTGCGTGGCGCTCTCGGTTCTGTTTGATGCATTGCCCGCATGGACATCGTCTCCTTCCTGATCCAGTGCCTGAACAGCGTGCAGTACGGGCTGCTGCTGTTCCTCGTGGCCAGCGGCCTGACGCTGATCTTCGGCATCATGGGCGTCATCAACCTGGCACATGGCAGCTTCTACATGCTTGGTGCCTACCTGGCGTTCACGCTGGCGAGCCTGACGGGCAACCTGCTCATCGCGTTGCCGCTCGGCATCGTGCTGGCCGTGGCGTTCGGCTATGTGCTCGAGTGGGCGTTCTTCAGCTTCCTTTATGAGCGCGACCACCTGCAGCAGGTGCTGATGACCTACGGCCTGATCCTGGTGTTCGAGGAATTGCGCAGCATCCTGGTTGGTGACGACGTGCACGGTGTGCCGATTCCCGCGTTTCTCGACGGTGCGCTGCCGATCGGCAACGACATGACCTATCCGGTCTATCGCCTGTGCATCTCGGCGGTGTGCCTGCTGGTGGCAGCGGGCATGTACTACGTGATCCGCCGCACGCGGCTCGGCATGATGATCCGTGCCGGCGCGACCAACCGCGAAATGGTGCAGTCGCTCGGCATCAACGTGACGGTGCTCTACCGGGTGGTGTTCGCACTTGGCGTGGCGCTGGCCGTGCTGGCGGGCATGATTGCCGCGCCGGTGTCGTCGGTGTACCCGGGCATGGGCGCGCAGGTGCTGATCGTTTGCTTCGTGGTGGTGGTGATCGGCGGCATCGGTTCGGTGAAGGGCGCACTGGTGGCGTCGCTGTTGCTCGGCTTTGTCGATACCTTTGGCAAGGTGTTCTGGCAGGAAGCGTCGGGCGTGCTGATCTACCTCCTGATGGCGGTGATCCTGTTGTGGAAGCCGCAAGGCCTGTTCAAGGCGGGTTGACATGGATACCAAGCATTCCCTGGCGCCTTCGCATGGCAATGCGCGCGTCGCTTTCGCGTGGCTCGTGGCATTTGCCGTGCTGGCCAGCCTGCCACTGCTGCTGACCGCCGACAGCCACAAGTTCTATATCGAGCTGCTGAGCAAGGTCATGATCATGGCCATCTTCGCGCTCTCGCTGCAGCTGCTGATCGGCTATACCGGGCTGGTGAGCCTGGGCCACGCCGCTTACTTTGCGGCTGCGGCCTATGCCACGGCGATCCTGGCACCGGAATCCGGGCCCGGCAACGGCTGGCTGCTGCTCGCCGGCGCGCTGGGCGCGGCGGCGGCACTCGCCGTGCTGGTCGGCATGCTGGTGCTGCGCACACGCGGCGTGTACTTCATCATGGTGACGCTGGCATTCGCGCAGATGGTGTACTTCGTGTTCCACGACACCAAGATCGCCGGTGGCAGCGACGGCACCTACATCTACTTCCGCCCTGAATTTCCCGTGCCCGGCCCGCAGCAACTCACGGTCAACGATCCGAGCCATTTTTACTGGATGGTCTGGGCCGCCATGGGCGTGACAGTGGTCGTGCTGGCACTGCTGTTGCGTTCGCGCTTCGGTCACGCGCTGGTGGGTATCCGCCATAACGAGCAGCGCATGCGCGCGGCAGGCTACGCCACGTACCGCTACCAGCTCGGCGCCTTTGTCGCGGGCGGCATGCTGGCCGGCCTGGCGGGGTTCCTGTACGCGATCCAGTTCGGCTTCGTGAATCCGGAGATCGCGTCGTGGCACCAGTCGGGCAACGCCATGCTGATGGTCATCCTGGGCGGCGTGGGCAGTCTGGCGGGCGCGGTGCTCGGTGCGTTTTCCTTCGTGCTGCTGGCCGAATGGTTCAGCACCATGACCAAGCACTGGCAGTTGCTGATGGGCGGCTTCATCATCATTGCGGTGGCGCTGTTGCCGCGCGGGTTGGTGAGCCTGCCGGCAGTGCTGCGGCAGAAGCATGGCGCTTCGGGGGCGCGCAATGGCGGCACGGCTGGCGATGACGACGACACGGCGCAGGACGCGGGCAGCAAAGGCCGCAGCGCGCGCAACACGGAGGCCGCATGAATACACCGATATTGCAGGCCACGGGACTGACGCGGCGTTTCGGCGGCCTGACCGCAGTGGCGGGCGTGGACCTGTCGCTGGGATTGCACGAGATCCATGCGGTGATCGGCACGAACGGCGCGGGCAAGTCCACGCTGATCAACATGCTGTCCGGCGAACTGCCGCCGTCGGAGGGGCACCTTCACCTGCAGGGACGCGACGTGACCGGCTGGTCCCAGCCGCGGCTGGCACGGCACGGCATTGGCCGTAGCTACCAGCGCAACAACATCTTCCTGCCGCTGACCGTGCGCGAGAACTGCCGGCTCGCGGCGCAATCGCGTGCGCAGCGCGCATGGCGGCTGTGGGAAGGCGCGCGCAATTGCCGCATGAGCGGCGCGCTGGCCGATGAGGCGATGGAACGCGCGGGTCTGGCCGCGCATGCGGGGCGACTGGCCAGCGAGCTTGCGCACGGCCAGAAGCGCCAGCTCGAAGTGGCGATGTGCCTGGCCACGCAACCGGTGGCGCTGTTGTTGGACGAGCCGCTCGCGGGCATGGGGGCAGAGGAATCGTCGCGCATGCTCGGGCTGCTGCGCGGCCTGCGCGAAGGCCACGCGATCCTGCTGGTCGAGCACGATATGGATGCCGTGTTCTCGGTAGCCGATCGCATCACGGTGATGGTCAATGGGGCCGTCATCGCCAGCGGCACGCCGGATGAGATCCGCACCAACCGCGAAGTGCAGCTCGCCTACCTGGGCGAGGCCGAAGACGGCGGGGTGCCGGTATGACCACTACCATGATCGAAGCCAGCGGTATCAATGCCTGGTACGGCTCCAGCCATGTCCTTCGCGACGTGGAGTTTCGCGTCGGCACGGGCGAGACCGTGGGGCTGCTCGGGCGCAATGGCATGGGCAAGAGCACGCTGCTGAGAACGCTGCTCGGCCATGTGCGCCAGCGCAGCGGCAATATCCGCGTAGCGGGGCGCGATGTCTCGCGTGCACAGCCCTTCGAAGTCGCGCGCCTCGGCGTCGCTTATGTGCCGGAAGGGCGCGGCGTGTTTCCCAACCTTTCGGTGCGCGAGAACCTCCTCATGGCGGCGCGCAAGGGCTGCAACGGCCGCCACGACTGGGACGAAGCGCGCGTGCTCGACCTGTTCCCTCGGCTCAAGGAGCGCCTGGGCCACGGCGGCCAGCAGCTTTCCGGCGGCGAGCAGCAGATGCTGTCGATCGGCCGCGCGCTGATGACCAATCCGGACTGCCTGGTGCTCGATGAAGCGACCGAGGGCCTGGCGCCACGGATCGTGCGCGAGATCTGGGAGGTCATTGCCACGGTCCGCGCCACCGGCATCGCCTCCGTGGTGGTGGATCGCAACTTCCGCTCGGTGCTCGCCCATGCGGATCGCGTGGTCGTGCTCGAAAAGGGCCGCGTCGTCCTGACTGGCCCGGCTGCCGACCTTGCCGCCAAGCCCGAAGCGCTGGACCGCTACCTGGGCGTGTAAGGCGCCACCCAAAAAGAGCCTGATGCGCACTTTTTGTGGCGGCATCGCAACGTCGTGCCGACGGCGGCGCCGACGCTGCGATTTGGCGGCGGGACTTGACCATCCGCCACTTCCCTCCCATGCTTGATGCGTTCCGCCTGCGGTATTGGTGGCATCGTCAGTGGCCGGCGGGGCACAGTTCCTCTAGAATTGCGCCCAATTGTGCATTGCAATAGAACATCAGAAGAGGGAGGCGGCCAATCCGATGGCTGCTGTGTCTGGCCGGGTTTCGGGAGATCGATCTCTCCTCCGCGAACCGGTCCTCAAGACCAGAATTCATGACCACCCAATCCGCGACCACCACCACCAGCCACTACTTTGTCGAGAACCCGAGCACGCGCGCGCTGGTGATCGGCGCCATCGGTGTCGTCTTCGGCGACATCGGCACCAGCCCGCTGTATGCGCTCAAGGAGTGCTTCAGCAAGGAGCACGGCATCCCGTTCAGCCCCGACGCCGTCCTGGGGATCATCTCGCTGCTGTTCTGGGCCATGATCATCGTGGTCTCGATCAAGTACGTCGTGTTCGTGATGCGTGCGGACAACAACGGCGAAGGCGGGGTGCTGGCGCTGATGGCGCTGGTACTGCGCACGGCGGCGCCACGCTCGCGCTGGGCCAAGGTGCTGATGATGCTGGGCATCTTCGGCGCATGCATGTTCTATGGCGATGCGGTGATTACGCCAGCCATCTCGGTGCTGTCGGCGGTCGAGGGCCTGGAAATTGCCGCGCCACAACTCTCGCGGTTCGTGATACCGATCACGCTGGTCATTCTGATCGCACTGTTCCTGATCCAGCGTAGCGGCACCTCGGCGGTGGGCAAGCTGTTCGGCCCCGTCATGGTGGTCTGGTTCGTGACGCTTGGGCTGCTTGGCGTCTACAACCTGATGCAGGCGCCTGAAATCCTGAAGGCCTTCAACCCGTACTACGGCATTTCGTTCCTGATCGAGCATGCGCTGCAGGCCTTCATCGTGCTGGGCTCGGTGTTCCTGGTGCTGACAGGGGCCGAGGCGCTCTACGTCGACATGGGCCACTTCGGCGCGCGCCCGATCCGCTACGGATGGTTCGTGCTGGTGATGCCGTGCCTGATGCTGAACTACTTCGGCCAGGGCGCGATGCTGCTGACGAACCCAGCCGGTGCCGAGAATCCGTTCTACCTGATGGTGCCGGAACCGCTGCTGATCCCGATGGTGCTGCTGGCGACCTGCGCCACGGTCATCGCCTCGCAGGCGGTCATCTCGGGCGCGTTTTCGCTGACCAGCCAGGCCATCCAGCTCGGCTTCGTGCCGCGCATGCGCGTGCGCTACACCTCGGCGGCCGAGATCGGGCAGATCTACCTGCCGGTCATCAACTGGATCCTGCTGGTGCTGGTGGTGGCCGTGGTGATCTCGTTCAAGAAGTCGGAGAACCTGGCGGCGGCCTATGGCATTGCCGTGACCACGACCATGGTGATCACCACGTTCCTCGCGGCCGTGGTGATGCGCAACGTCTGGAAGTGGAACCCGGCGCTCGTGACGCTGCTCGGCTTGTCGTTCCTGCTGGTGGACCTGGCATTCTTCGCGGCGAACCTGCTGAAGGTCGCCGAAGGCGGCTGGTTCCCCCTGCTGCTCGGCAGCTCGGCATTCTTCCTGCTGATGACGTGGTACAGCGGCCGCAAGCTGCTGCGTGCGCGCAGCCTCGAAGACGGCATTCCGCTGGAGCCGTTCATTGCCGGCCTGCTCGCACACCCGCCGCATCGCGTGGAGGGCACGGCCGTGTTCCTGACCGGCAATACCGAGTCGGTGCCGGTGTCGCTGCTGCACAACCTCAAGCACAACCGTGTGCTGCATGAGCGGGTGGTCTTCCTGAGCTTTGTTACGCGCGATATTCCGTATGTCGACGATGAGCAACGCCTGAGCTGCAAGGATCTCGGCGGCGGTGTGTTCATCCTGAAGTCGGATTACGGCTTCAAGGAAACGCCGGACGTGCACAAGGTACTGGACCTCGCGCAGCGCAAGCTGGGCATGCATTTCGAGCTGATGGAGACCTCGTTCTTCATCGCGCGCGAATCGGTGATCCCGTCCAAGCTGCCGGGCATGTCGATGTGGCGCGAAAGCTTGTTTGCGTGGATGCATCAGAACGGCGCCAAGCCATCGGACTTCTTCCAGATTCCGGCCAACCGCGTGGTCGAGCTCGGCACGAAGGTCGAAATCTGACAAGCCCGTGCAGGCAGCACGAAGCCCCCGCCAGGTGCAAACCTGCGGGGGCTTTGTCTTTGGGGCCGGTTCACGCGGCCATGGCGGGTGACGGCTGGCCGGTCGCGGGCATCGCGTACATGAGCGGCGCCATGGCGGCCTCGATGCGCGCGGCCTGCGCGGCATTGATCATGTCGCCGAGCAGCTTGCCGAAGCGCGGCTCGAGCACGCCGGTGACGATATACGTCCAGCGGTAGGCCTTGAGCACAAGTTCGCGCACTTGCATGGCCTGTGCCGAGTCCTGCGGCTTGCGGGTCACGCGCAGGAAGTACTCCGCATCGGCACTGGCCTGCGCTTGCAGGATTTCATCCATGCCCGACACCAGCGCGATCAGGTCGTCGATCGCGGCATCGCGCTCGACGGCCGAGATGCGCAGGTCTTCGCGCTTCTTCGGGGCGTCTGTCCCGGAATTCCCGGGCAAGACAGCCCAGCCGGCAGCGAACCGGGACACGCGCCTCATGCGGGCACGTGCCCGGCAGCCCGACAATGCAATCCACCGCTTGTCCAGGTCCGCCGCTTGCCGCCGGGCCTGGCACGGCAGTCTTGCGCCCTGGCGCCGCTACGATGGGATGGCGGAAGGCGGGCGCGGACCTCGGCCAAGGCACGGCAAAGGCGATCTCGTGCGGCCCCGCATTGAAGGCGCTCATCGAGCGAGATCGCCTGCACACGGCCATGCCACGCCGCGGCGCTGAGCCAGGCGGTCCGGCAGGCCATGTTGGAGTCATCCATGCGTATGAACCTTGCCAAGACCATGCTTGCCGCTGCCGCACTCGTCGCCGGGCTTTGCAGCATGGCCCGCGCCGACGTGCGTGGCGAAGCCCCACGGGCAACTGCCGCTGCAGGCCATAACGGCCCGCGCGATCCTTTCACCGATGGCGCCCGCGGCGCAGCACAGGCCGATATGCAGAGTCAGGCCGTCATCGCTCGTCAGGGCATGTCCGTGTGCGCGGTCGACGGCTCGGGCGCTGACCAGGGCGCAATGCGCATGGGCAAGCCTGATCCCTACACCGACGGCAGCCGGCAGGGCGGCCGCTATGACCCGTTTACCGACGGCGCGCGTACGCAGCCCGGTGAAGGGCGTGGCGGCGCATGCCTGACCGCCGGGCCTGCGCAGGAGGCCCTGCACGCGTAGTCCCAGGCACGGCCCCCCTGGGGCATCCTTCTCATCTCGCCAGCTAAGGCTGCACCGCGCAGCATGTGCGCCATGACCGCCACGTGCACCGCGCTGGCGCAGGCCTGACGCCCCCGGCGAGACAGGCCCGGTATTCGCCGGGCCTGGCAGCGCTTTGCCGTCTCGGCGCGCGCATTCCTTTGCTAATCTAGGTAAGTTACGTGGCGCGCCAATCGCGCGGGCCGTTTGCTGCCCGTGTCGGCCACCGTGCACCGCGTGAGCCGAAATGCCGATGTTCAAGCAGCAGATCCGCCTGTGCACCAGCCGCGATGGCGTGCGGCTGGCGTATGCCCTCACCGGCACAGGCCCGCCGCTGGTCAAGGCGGCGAACTGGATGAGCCACCTGGAGTTCGATGTCGGCAGCCCCGTGTGGAGTCACATGCTCGCCGCACTGTCCAGCGACCATACGCTGATCCGGTACGACGAGCGTGGCTGCGGACTCTCCGACCGCGAGGTGGAGGAGCTGTCTTTCGACGCGTGGCTGCGCGATCTCGAAACCATTGTCGATGCCACGGGCGTGGACCATTTTCCGTTGCTCGGTATCTCGCAGGGCGCATCGATCGCCGTCGCGTATGCCGTGGCGCACCCGCAGCGGGTCAGCCATCTGATCCTGCACGGTGGTTATGCGCGCGGGCGCCTCAAGCGCGACCTGCATCTGAACCCGCACCTGCGAGAGGAAGCCGAGCTGATGAACAAGCTGGCGGAACTCGGCTGGGGGCAGGAGAACCCGGCATTCCGCCAGTTCTTCACGACGCAGTTCATTCCCGGCGGCACGGCCGAGCAGCATCGCTGGTTCAACGAACTGGAGCGTGTATCGACATCACCGGTGAATGCCGCACGCTTCATGCGCGTATTCAATGAGATCGACGTGGTCGCGCTGCTGCCGCAAGTCAGCTGTCCCACGCTCGTCATGCATGCGGTGCGCGATGCGCGCGTGCCGTTCGATGAAGGCCGCCTGATCGCCAGCGAAATCCCGGGCGCACGGTTCGTGCCGCTGGAAAGCGGCAATCACCTGCTGCTCGAAACAGAGCCGGCGTGGCAACGCTGGCGCGACGAGATCCGCAACTTCCTGCCGGCGCCTGTCGTGGCGGCCGATCCGGCGTTCCTGGCCCTGACGCGCCGCGAGCGGGACATCGTCGAGTTGATCGCGCAGGGTCGCGACAATGCGCAGATTGCCGCGCACCTGGACCTGAGCGAGAAGACGGTGCGCAACCATATCACCAGTATCTTCTCGAAGCTGGAAGTCGAGAACCGGCCGCAGGCCATCGTGCTGGCGCGCAAGGCCGGTTTCGATAGTGCGGGAGTGTAAGTCCCGCTTGCGGCGTGGTCGCTTAGTTGACCAGCGTGCGTGCGTCGACCACATGGTCGCGGTACGCCTCGAAGATCCGGCGCAGCGCCTGTTCCATCGTCACCTCGGGCTTCCAGCCGAGTTCCTGCATGGTGTTGTCGATCTTCGGCACGCGATGCTGCACGTCCTGGTAGCCCTTGCCGTAGAAGTCGCCCGACGACGTTTCGACGATCTGGGTCTTGCGCGCTTCCTCGGCGTACTCAGGGTAGTCGGCAGCCATCTTCAGCATCATCTCGGCGAGTTCGCGCACCGAGTGGATGTTGGACGGGTTGCCGATGTTGAAGATCTTGCCCGTGGCGATACCGTTGGGATTCTCGATGATGCGCATCAGCGCCGAGATACCGTCCGAGATATCGGCAAACGCGCGCTTCTGCTCGCCGCCGTCGACCAGCTTGATCGGCTCGCCGCGCACGATATGGCCGAGGAACTGCGTGACCACACGCGACGAACCTTCCTTCGATTCGAAGATCGAGTCCAGCCCCGCACCGATCCAGTTGAACGGACGGAACAGCGTGTAGTTCAGGCCCTGCTCCATGCCGTAGGCGTGGATGACACGGTCCATGAGTTGCTTGGAGCAGGCGTAGATCCAGCGCGGCTTGTTGATCGGGCCGTAGATCAGCGGCGACGACTCGGGATCGAATTCCTCGTCGGCGCACATGCCGTAGACCTCGGAGGTCGACGGAAACACCAGGTGCTTGCCGTACTTCACGGCGGCGCGCACGATCGGCAGGTTCGCTTCGAAGTCGAGTTCGAACACGCGCAGCGGCTGGCGCACGTAGGTGGCTGGCGTGGCGATGGCCACCAGCGGCAGCACCACGTCGCACTTGCGGATGTTGTACTCGATCCACTCCTTGTTGATGGTGATGTCACCTTCAAAGAAGTGCATGCGCGGATGGTCGACGAGGTCACCGAGGCGGTCGGACGACATGTCCATGCCGTAGACCTCCCACGACGTCGTTTCCAGGATGCGGCGCGTCAGGTGGTGGCCGATGAAGCCGTTGACGCCGAGGATGAGGACTTTCTTGCCTTGCATGGAATTGGGTTGTTGCATGGGTTAAGCGTAAAGGATGCCGGGCGCCAGGGCTTCAGCGCTGCGGTGCCGGAGAATTCACGGCGAAGTTGGTAACGGCCACACGGCGCCAGTCGCGCGCCACCACGTACATGGGTGCGTGCTGGCTGAGCTCATCGAACGTCTGCGGCGACATGATCGCCATGGCAGGTTTGCCGTCCTGCCACGCGGCCAGGAATGCCGTGGTAGACGGCAGCCATTTCTGCGGTTCCTGGGTAACACCGAACTCGAGCTCATCGGGACGTTCGACCATGACCAGCGGGTGGCGCAGGTAGAACGGCAGCGTATGGTCGAGCACGCGCACGCCATAGAGCTTCATGTCGGGGCGCAGCACGCGTGCAAGCGGTTCGATCATGTCGATGCCCGATGCGGAGCGGCCGATGACTTCATGGCCCAGCAGTGCGGCCGTGAACGCCGCGCACATGCCGAGTGCGTAGACCGTGATGCTGGCGAGCAAGCCACGCCGCTGCAGCAGCCAGCGCGCAACCAGCGTGCTGGCGATGATCATCGCAAACGCCACGGCGGCCCAGATGGCATAGGCCCGATACAGCGCGTTGGGCGTGTTGTTGGAGTTGAGCGTCGCCACGATGGGGCTGGCCAGCAGGCCGATGGCGCCGATCACCAATCCGGCCAGCAACTGCCGCCGCCACGAGCGCTCGGAGATGGTGTCCAGCGCTGCGCCGGCGATGATGCCCAGTGCCGGGAAGATCGGCAGGATATAGCCGGGCAGCTTGGAGCGCGACAGGCTGAAGAAGACGAAGATGACGATGGCCCAGACGGCCGCCAGCAGAGCTGGCTGGAAGGGCCGTGCCGCGTTGCCGCGTTCCACGCCGGCGCGCTCTCGCACCGCCTGCCACATGCGCGGAAACAGGCCCAGCCAGGGCAGGAAGCCGGCGATCAGGAGCGGTACGAAATAGAGCAGGGGACCCTTACGCGAATGCACCGTCGACGTGTAGCGCTCCCAATGCTCATGAATGAAGAAGAAGCGCAGGAATTCCGGATTGCGTTCGGAGACCAGCCAGAACCACGGTACGGCAACCAGCAGCATCAGCGCGATGCCGCTCACGAGATGCAGGCGGCGCCACAGCGCAAAGTCACGGCTGACGAGCGTGTAGATCACCAGCACCAGGCCGGGCAGGGCGATGCCTACCAGCCCCTTGGTCAGGATTGCCACGCCCATGGCCAGCCAGCAAGCCAGCATCCAGTTGCGGCGCACCGCCGGACTGGCCTGCGGATGCTGTGCCAGCAGCATGAACGCAAGCACGCAGGCCATGGCGCCGGAAAGGGTCATGTCCAGCGTGTTGAAGTGCGCCGCCACGCTCCACATCGGCGCGGCGACGAGCACCAGTCCAGTGAGCAACGCGGCACGGGCGCCAAACCAGCGATGGGCCGCCAGCATCGACGCCAGCAGGCCGACGGCACCGGTCAGCGCGACGCACAGGCGCGCCTGCCACTCGCCAATGCCGAACAGCGCATAGGATAGCGCCGTTACCCACATATGAAACGGCGGCTTTTCGAAGTACTTCAGGTCGTTGTAGCGAATGGTCACCCAATCGCCACTCAGGAACATCTCGCGCGCGATTTCGGCATACCGTCCTTCGTCCGGCCCGATCAGGTGGCGCATACCCAGCGTGCCGAACCACAGTAGCGCAATCAGCACGCAGACGCCGGCCAGCACGATCAGCGGAACGCCGCCGAAGCGGCGCCTGTGCCATGGCTGTGCGGCTTGCGTGGCAAGCACTTCGGGCTTGCCCGTCAGGCGGTCGGAACCTTGAAACATGAAAGAGGAAGGCTGGCGTGGGCGGATCTCGGGCCGGGAACCGGGCGGTGCCATGTGGCAAACGGTTGTCGCATGAAAGGCAGACAAGCCGCTCGTTCAGGGCAACAGCGAAGGATAAGTGACGAACCTTAATGGCAGATTAAGGAATATTAGGCAGAATGGCGACTACGCGACTTGCCAGGCCCTATTGCCGCGGAATGGCCTATATCTTTAAAAGTTAAAAGCAGGCCTGGAAATGAGAATACTTATTATTGAAGACGACCCCATGCTGGGTGATGGCCTGTTGCATGGCCTGCAACTCATGGGATACGTCGTCGACTGGTTCACCTCGGGTGCAGAGGGGGATCATGCACTTGGCGTGGTGCACTACGATGCTGCCGTGCTCGATCTCGGGTTGCCGGGTGAAGACGGCATGACATGGCTCAGGCGCTGGCGCGAGCGCGGCTGCCAGATTCCTGTGTTGGTCCTCACGGCGCGCGATGCCATCGAGAGCCGCATCAGCGGCCTGGATTCCGGTGCCGACGATTATCTGGTCAAGCCGATTTCGCTCGATGAACTGGCCGCGCGGCTGCGCGCCATGACGCGCCGCGCCGCCGGAAACTCCGCGCCGGTCTGGCGGCACGGCGCACTCGAATTCCACCCGGCCGCCAAGCAGGCGCTCTGGCACGGCAAGCCCGTGGAACTGACCAGCCGCGAGGCAATGCTGCTCGAATTGCTGCTGGCCCACCCGAACCGTCTGCTGACGCGCGATTTCCTGCGCGACAAGCTCTATGACTGGCAGGGCGGCCTCGAAAGCAACACGCTGGAGGTGCATATTCACCACCTGCGCCGCAAGATCCATCCGAAGATCGTCCGCACGTTCCGTGGCGCGGGCTACACGCTCGGTGCTGCCGAGGACTGTGCATGACGCTGCAGCGGCGCCTGATCCTGGCCGTGCTGATTGCGGCCCCGGTGGTGTGGTTGCTGACCATCGGCATGACCTACGTGCGTGCGCGCCACGAAATCAACGAGCTTTACGACACCGACATGGTCCGCATGGCCATGCAGATGCATTCGCTGGTGCCGCTGGTCGACATCACGGCCGCGCCGTCGCGGGCACGGTTGCCGGCGGCGCCGGAAGGAGACCAGGGCGATGCAGGCCTCGGCGACCTCGCCATTGGGGCCTGGCTGCCCGATGGCACGCCCATGCACATCGATCCGGATGGGGATCGCCTGCCGCGCGCGCAAGGCGTGAAGGGCTTTACCGACCAGCGCATCGACGGCCATCGCTGGCGGCTGTATTACCTGGATGATGATGTCACCGGCTGGCGCGTTTGCATCGGCCAGAAGCTGGGCGAGCGCAACGAGCTGATCCTGTCCTACATCGCGGCCCAGGTGGTGCCTTGGGCGGCCGGGCTGCCCGTGCTGATCGGCGTGCTGATCCTGTTCATGCGACGCGCCATGGCGCCGGTGCGGGAGCTCTCCACGGAAATCGAGAGCCGCTCTCCGCACGACCCGCGGCCATTGGGCCTGGCAGGCGTACCCGGCGAACTGGTGCCGCTGGTCAACGCCATGAACCGGCTGCTGGTGCGCGTCTCCGATTCGCTCGAGCATGAGCGGCGCCTCACGGCCGATGCCGCACACGAAATGCGCACGCCGCTGGCCGCGCTCAAGGCTCAGTGGGAAATCGCGCAGCGCTCAACGGACGAAAGCGAAAGCGCCCGCGCGCGCGCCAATGTGGAATCCGGCATCGACCGCATGAGCCGGCTGGTGTCGCAATTGCTGACCATGAGCCGGCTCGAAGATGCGTCGGAGCTGGCCTTGCTGGAAGACGTGAACTGGCAGCCGATTGCGCAGCAGGCGCTGTCGGATTGCCTCGCTTTGGCGCAGCGCAGGAAGGTCGACGTGGAATTGATCTGGCCGTCAGAGGACGTCGTGCCGCTGCCGTTGGCCGGCGATTCGAACCTGCTTGGGCTGATGCTTCGCAACTTGCTGGACAATGCGATTCGCTACAGCCCTGCGGGGGCGATGGTCACCATGGATTTTCGCGCTGACGGCATTGTGGTGTGTGATGAAGGGCCTGGTGTGGCGCCTGAGGTGCTGGCACGGCTCGGGGATCGCTTTTTTCGCGGTGGCGGGCAGCGCGAGCAGGGGCATGGGTTGGGGATTTCCATTGCGCAGCGTGTTGCGCGGTTGCATGGGCTGGGGATTGCGTTTGCGAACCGCGCCGATGGCCGCAAGGGCCTGACGGTTCGCATCTTCCGTTGCAGCGGGCAGTCGTAAAGAACGCCCCGGGCGGCAGCAGCCGCGCGGGGCGTTTTTCAGCAGGATTAGCGTTGCAGCTTAGCGCTTGAGCTTGGCGAACGCCGCTGCCATGGCGCCGGCGGGTTCCGCCTCGCGGCGGTTGCCGCCATTGCCGAAGCTCTTGCCACCGCCGGGCCGCTGGCCACCTCGGTCACCCGACGACGGCCGCGACGAGGTCTGTCCGGGCTCGTCATCCAGCCGCATGCTCAACCCGATGCGATTGCGCTTGACGTCCACCTCCATCACCTTGACCTTCACGATCTGGCCAGCCTTGACCACCTCGTGCGCATCCTTGACGAACTTGTTCGACAGCGCGGAAATATGCACGAGACCGTCCTGGTGCACGCCGATGTCCACGAACGCGCCAAAGGCCGCCACGTTGGTAACCACGCCTTCCAGGATCATGCCCGGTTGCAAGTCCTTCACGTCTTCCACGCCTTCCTGGAAGGTCGCGGTCTTGAACTCGGGGCGTGGGTCGCGGCCCGGCTTTTCGAGTTCGGTGAGGATGTCGCGCACGGTCGGCAGACCGAACGATTCGTCGGTGAACTGCGCCGGCGACACGCCGCGCAAGGCCTCACGGTTGCCCATGACGTCCGACAGGCCCTTCTTGATATGGTCCAGGATGCGCTTGACCACCGGATAGGCTTCCGGGTGCACGGAAGAGCGATCCAGCGGATTGTCGCCGTTGTTGACGCGCAGGAAGCCGGCGGCCTGTTCGAAGGTCTTGTCGCCGAGGCGCGGGACTTTCTTCAGCGCATCGCGGTTGGTGAAGGCGCCATTGGCATCGCGGTATTCGACGATATTGCGCGCCAGCACGGTGTTCAGGCCTGATACACGCGCCAGCAGCGGGGCCGACGCGGTGTTCACATCGACGCCCACGGCGTTCACGCAGTCCTCGACCACGGCATCGAGCGTGCGGGCCAGTTCGCGCTGGTTCACGTCATGCTGGTACTGGCCGACGCCGATTGATTTCGGATCGATCTTCACGAGTTCGGCCAGCGGATCCTGCAGGCGGCGCGCAATCGATACGGCGCCGCGCAGCGACACGTCCAGTTCCGGGAATTCCTTCGCGGCCAGTTCCGATGCCGAGTAGACCGAAGCGCCGGCCTCGCTGACGACAATCTTGGTCAGCTTCAGATCGGGTGCCTGGCGCATCAGGTCCTGCACCAGCTTGTCGGTTTCGCGGCTGGCCGTGCCGTTGCCGATCGAGACCAGCGCCACGCCATGCTGCTTGGCCATGCGCGCGAGCGTGGCCAGCGAGCCGTTCCAGTCGCGGCGCGGCTCATGCGGGTAGATGGTCGCGGTTTCGAGCAGCTTGCCGGTGGTGTCCACCACGGCGATCTTGCAGCCTGTGCGGATGCCGGGGTCGACGCCCATCACGGCCTTGGGGCCGGCCGGTGCGGCGAGCAGCAGTTCGTGCAGGTTGCGGCCGAACACCTTGATGGCTTCGCCTTCGGCGGTTTCGCGCAGCTGGGTCAGCAGTTCGGTCTCCAGGTGCGGCTGCACCTTGACGCGCCAGCACCAGCGGCACACGTCGCCGAGCCACTTGTCGGCGGGGCGGCCCTGGTTCTGGATACCGATATGGCGCGCGATCATGCCTTCGCACGGGTGCGGCACCAGCGCATCCTGTTCTTCGCCAAGGCCCAGCTTGACCATCAGCACGCCCGCATTGCGGCCACGGAACAGCGCCAGCGCGCGGTGCGACGGCACGGTGCGGATGGTTTCGCTGTACTGGTAGTAGTCGCGGAACTTCTCTTCCTCGGCGGTTTCCTTGCCCTCCATCACGGTGGAGCTGACCACGCCGTTGTTCCACAGGTGTTCGCGCAGCTTGCCCAGCAGTTCCGCGGTTTCGCCGAACTGCTCGGACAGGATGTCGCGCGCGCCGTCCAGCGCGGCCTTGACGTCGGGCACGCCGCCGTCGGCGGTCGGATTGCCGTTGACGTACTTGGCGGCCTCGGCCTGCGGATCGAGCGTCGGGTCGGCCAGCAGTGCCTGGGCCAGCGGTTCGAGCCCGCATTCGCGTGCGATCTGGGCGCGCGTGCGGCGCTTGGGCTTGTAGGGCAGGTAGAGGTCTTCGAGCGCCTGCTTGGTCTCGGCGCCTTCAATGGCCGTGCGCAGTTCCGGCGTCAGCTTGCCTTGCTCTTCGATCGAGGCAAGGATCGCCAGGCGACGGTCTTCCATGTCGCGCAGGTACAGCAGGCGCTCTTCCAGCGTACGGAGCTGGGTGTCGTCGAGGTTGTCGGTCACTTCCTTGCGGTAGCGAGCGATGAACGGAACGGTCGCGCCTTCGTCGAGCAGCGCTACGGCAGCCGCTACCTGGCGGGGTTGAACGGTTAGTTCAGCCGCGATGAGCGACACAATCTTTTGCGAAACGGATGCGGGCAGATTGGACATCGGGAAATCGGTCTGTCGAAAGCGGTCAGTCGAAAGCGAGGCATTTTGCCACAAGCCGGCGATCGCACCCCACGGAAGTAGGCCTGTTTTGGCGCGTGTATCCCGCGGCACGCCGGCCTTGCTGGCTGGCAGGGCGCGAGGCAGGGCGGATGCTAGAATTCGGGCATGACCTTCAAGCCCCATCCGGCCGCCGCGCCCGCCATGCCGATGGCCGTCCGCGACACGGCACTCCTGGCCATGTTTCCTGCCGCATGCCTGTTCCGCTCCGCCCCGCACCATGCCGGGCGAATGACCCTGCATGCACGCCTGTTCGCCGCCGCCGCGCTGTGGCTGACGCTGGTCGGTGCAGGTACGCTGGCGCCGCTTTCCGATAGCGCCGCGCAGGCTTCCGCGCCGGCAGTGGCAGGCGCCACCGCACCGCGTGATTTTGCCGCCGAACGCAAGGCCATCGGCGATTCGCGCGCGTGGACGAACTACCGCTTTGCCACGGCCGAACGTGCCTGCTACGACAAGTTCTTCGTCACTAGCTGCATCGACAAGGCGAAGGAAGTCCAGCGGCAGGAACTGCAGGTGCTGCGCCAGCGCGAACTGGAAGTCGGGGATGCCGAACGTGCCCAGCGCGCCGCCGACCGCGACCGCGAACAGGCCCTGCGCCGGGCCGAATACGAGGCCAGCCAGCCGCAGCGCAGCGCGAACGAGAAGGCCAGCCGCGAGTCTTTCGATAAGAAACAGCAGGATCAGCAACTGCGCGACGCGCAGCGGCAGGCCGATGCGCCGAAGCGCTCGGCCAACGCGCAGGCTTACCAGCAGAAGCAGGCGGACTACGACGCCCGTATGCGCGAGGCCCAGCAAAAGGGCGCCGAGCAGGCGCGCCAGCGCGAAGAAAACGTGAAGGCCTACGAGGCCAAGCAGCGCGACGCCGAACAGCGCCAGAAAGACCTGGACGAGCGGCGCGCCAAGGCGAAGGAACAGCAGGGCCAGGCGTCGGCGCCGCGTCCCTTCGGCTTCTGAGCCGGAGCGAGCCGCGCCAGCCTGTCCCGGCAGAGGCGGTGGGGGAAATACATATGGACACTAACCTGAACACCCTCGAGCGGCAGATCATTGAACTGCAGATCGAGCACCGCGACCTGGATTCGCTGATCGACCGGCTGGCCGAGGATCCGGCCCATGACGAACTGCAGCTCAGGCGGCTGAAGAAGCGCCGCCTCAAGCTGAAGGACGCCATCACCCTGCTGCAACTGCAGCTCGAACCCGACGTGCCGGCCTGAGCGCCGCACGCCGACACAGCCAGCACCGCATGGCGCGCTATCCCGTCATCCCGCAATCCCGCAATCCCGAGCCTTACCAGCCTTGACCACCGTTACCGATCCGACCGACCTGCCAGAGCCGGACGCAGATACCGCCATCGACGCCGCCGTCGATAACCCGGCCCCGGCCCCGGCGCAGGCGGAACTGGTTCCCGCGTCCGCGGTGCCTGCCGACCACGCCAGCGAACTGGCCAGGATCTTTGCAGACACCGGCACCCTGGCGCAGGGCATCCCGGGCTATCGTCCGCGTGCCTCGCAGCAGAAGATGGCGGAAGCCGTTGCCGGCGCGATCGAAGCGAGCGACACGGTCATCGTCGAAGCCGGGACGGGCACGGGCAAGACCTTCGCCTACCTCGTGCCTGCCATGCTATGGGGCGGCAAGGTCATCCTGTCCACAGGAACGAAGAACCTTCAGGACCAGCTTTTCCTGCGCGACATTCCGACCGTGCGGCGCGCGCTGAATGTGCCGATCTCGGTATCGCTGCTCAAGGGGCGCGCCAACTACCTGTGCCACTATCACCTCGAGCGGGCGGAGGCCAATGGCCGGCTTGCCTCCAAGCAGGATGCCGCGTGGCTGCGCGAAATCGCACGTTTTGCCAAGGTCACGTCGTCTGGCGACAAGGCCGAACTGGCCGCGGTGCCCGAGAACGCGCCCGTGTGGCAGATGGTGACTTCCACGCGTGACAACTGCCTGGGCTCGGAGTGCCCGAACTACAAGGACTGCTTCGTCATGCGGGCCCGCAAGGAGGCCCAGCAGGCCGACCTGGTCGTGGTGAACCACCACCTGTTCTTTGCCGATGTCGTACTGCGCGACACCGGCATGGCCGAACTCCTGCCCGCGGCGAACACGATCATCTTCGACGAAGCGCACCAGCTGCCGGATACGGCGACACTGTTCTTCGGTGAAACGCTGTCGACCAGCCAGTTGCTCGAAATCTGCCGCGACACCGTGGCCGAAGGGCTTTCGCACGCGCGCGACGCGGTCGATTGGGTCGGTATCGCGGCGCCGCTCGAGCGTGCCACGCGCGATCTGCGGCTGGCCTTCAGCAAGGATAATGCGCGGCTGGCGCTGGGTCAGATCGAGGCGGACCGGCGCATCGGCGAACCGTTCTTCGATACGCTCGACGCGCTCGAAGAGGCGCTGTCGACGTTCGTCGAGCATCTCGAAAGCCAGGCCGAACGTGCCGAGACGCTGCAGCAATGCCACCGCCGCGCGGTAGAGCTGCAACAGCGCCTCGAAGCATGGCGGGACGAAGGCAAGGCGTTTGAGGCACCCGCGCCGCAAACGCCGGACAGCGGCGGAGACGCCGCGCCGCAAGCCGATGTGCCGCCGCCACCAACCGCGCCCGCGCAGTTCGGGCCTGACACGGTGCGCTGGGTGGAGGTTTTTTCGCATACGGTGCAACTGCATCGCACGCCGCTGTCGATCGCGCCGATCTTCACGCGCCAGCGCGAAGGCCATCCGCGCGCATGGGTGTTCACGTCGGCCACGTTGTCGGTAAAGGGCAACTTCACTCACTACGCCGCGCAACTCGGACTCAACAAGGACAACTCGCTGACGCTGCCGAGCCCGTTCGATTACGGCAAGCAGGGGCTGCTCTACGTGCCGCGCGACATGCCGCCGCCGAATTCGCCCCAGTTCACGGACGCCGTGGTGCAGGCAGCGCTGCCGCTGATCGAGGCTGCCGGCGGGCGCACGTTCCTGCTGTGCACCACCTTGCGCGCGGTGCAGCGCGCGTCCGACCTGCTTTACGATGCCTTTGCCGAGCGTGGTCTCGAATTGCCGCTTCTCGTCCAGGGACAAGCCAGCCGCACGGAATTGCTCGACCGCTTCCGCGAGCTTGGCAATGCCGTGCTGGTGGGCAGCCAGAGTTTCTGGGAAGGTGTGGATGTGCGCGGCGAGGCGCTGTCGCTCGTGATCATCGACAAGCTGCCGTTCGCGCCGCCTGATGATCCGGTGCTGGCCGCGCGCATGGAGGTGCTGCAAAAGAAGGGACTCAGCCCGTTTGCGGTCCACCAGTTGCCGCATGCCGTCATCACGCTGAAGCAGGGCGCGGGGCGGTTGATCCGCTCGGAATCCGACCGCGGCGTGCTGGCCATCTGCGATACGCGGCTGGTCGAAAAACCCTATGGCCGCCAGATTTGGCAAAGCCTGCCGCCGTTCACGCGTACGCGCGAGGCGCCGACAGTTGTGCGCTTCCTGGAGTCGTTGCGGGAGCGGAAGAAAGACGAGGCGCAGCCGCAGCCGGACTGAGCGGCATCGCCGATCCGGTCGCACGACGAGAAACGGGGCAGTCCTTGCGGATCTGCCCCGTTTTCATATGCGTCGCGGAGTCAACGCTCCGCATCTTTGTTGATCAGAACACTTCCCACCAGGACTTGTCCTTGCGGCGTTCGCCGTACTTGATGTAGTCGCTGTTCGGGAAATTGCGCTCCATCACGCGGGCGGTATCGTCACGCAGATCCTTCATGCCAAGCGAGTCGTACGAACGGATCATGATGTACAGCGCTTCCTCGTTGGCGGGCGCGCCGTCATAGTCCTTGAGTGCCTGCTGGGCGCGGTTGACCGCCGCCAGGTAGGCGCCGCGCTTGTAGTAATAGCGCGCGGCATGGACTTCGTGCTGGGCCAGCGAGTTGACGATGTACTGCATGCGCGCGGCGGCATCAGGCGTGTACTTGCTGTCCGGGAAGCGCGTGACCAGCGTATTGAAGGCGTCGTACGCCGCGCGGGCGGCCTTCGGGTCGCGCTCGCTGAGATCCTGGCCGGAGAAGCGGCCCAGCCAGCCCAGGTTGTCGTTGAAGTTGATCAGCCCCTTCAGGTAGTAGGCGTAATCGATATTGGGATGGCTCGGGTGCAGCTGGATGAAGCGATCCACCGCCGCCAGTGCCGCTGCCGTCTCGCCGTCCTTGTAGCTGGCGTAGGCGGTGTCGATCTGGGCTTGCTGGGCGTAACGGCCAAACGGATAGCGGCCTTCCAGCTTTTCGTACAGCTTTACGGCACGCGAATAGTCGCCGCCGTCGAGGGCGTCCTTGGCTTCCGAATATAATTTGTTGGCCGACCAGCCGGCGGTTTCGTCGGGCTGGTCAGCAAGCAGGCCGCATGCCGACAGCATGACGCAGCCGCCTGCGAGCAGAATCGCTCCAAATCGCGCGCGCCAATTGGCGCGCTTCATGCTCAGCAATTGCATGGGCAACGTATCCCGGATGAAGAAAAATAGCGTCAAGCATTATAGCCCAAGCCCTCAGCCAGAATCCGGCGTGGGGGGAGTGCCGCCTGAACAGGTGCGCATCCAGGCATCCCAGACCGATAACGATGAAACCGACGACTTCGCTGACGAGGTGCCCGCAGCACCCCTAAACGACCTGTCGGTGCCTCTGACATTGGAAGTCGACAGCGCCGCACATGGCGAGCGGCTGGACAAGCTGCTTGCGCGGCACTTCAGCGAGTTTTCACGCAGCCGGCTGCAACAGTGGATCGAAAGCGGTGCGGTACGCGTCGACGGTGAAGTACGCCGGCCGCGCGACGCGGTGCAGATGGGAAACCGCATCGAGGTACAGCCGCAGGCTGCGCCGGAATCGCAGGCATTCGCCCCCGAAGACGTGCCGCTGGAGGTCGTGTACGAAGACGACGCGCTGCTGGTCATCGACAAGCCCGCCGGGCTGGTCGTGCACCCGGCAGCGGGCAACTGGAGCGGTACGGTCCTCAACGGGCTGCTGCATCGCGACCCGGCGGCGGCAGCGCTGCCACGCGCGGGCATCGTGCACCGGCTGGACAAAGAGACCTCGGGCCTGATGGTGGTCGCGCGCACGCTGACGGCACAAACCGACCTCGTGCGCCAGCTGCAGGCGCGCACCGTCAAGCGCACGTATCTCGCTCTGGTGTGGGGTCGTACGTACGAGGAGGGCACCATCGACGCCCCGATCGGCCGCGATCCGCGTGAGCGCACGCGCATGGCCATCGTTCACACCAACAGCGGCAAGCCCTCGCGCACGCACTTCCGCACGCTGGCCACGGTGCCGCTCGGGCGCAGTTTCGTGTCGATGGTGCGCTGCCAGCTCGAAACCGGGCGCACACACCAGATCCGCGTGCACTTCGAATCGATCGGCCATCCGCTGGTGGGCGATCCGGTCTACTACCGCGCGACGCAACGCGGGCAGCGGCCCGCCGTGCGCGTGACGTTACCGGTGCCGTTCGAGCGGCAGGCACTGCATGCGTTCAAGCTGGGGTTGGTGCACCCGGTCACTGGCAAGTCCGTGTCGTGGACCGCGCCGCCGCCGGAAGACCTCCAGGCGCTGATCGATGCGCTCGATTTCTCCGCCGGTGAAACCGAAGCCGATGAGGACGACTGGGACGAGGACTGGGAAGACGGCCCCGAAGTCATCTGGGCCGACGGGGAGGGTGACGATGACGACTGACACCGCGTGGCTGCGGCCCGACTGGCCGGCTCCTGCCTCGGTGCGCGCGTTGTCCACGACGCGTGCGGGTGGCGTGAGCCGTGGTCCGTACGGGCTCGATGGCGGCGCACCAGGCGGCCTGAACCTCGGCACGCATGTCGGGGATGACCCGTTGCTCGTCGCGGAAAATCGGGCGAAGCTCGCCGCGCATCTACCTGCCATGCCGTTGTGGCTCGAGCAGGTACATGGCTGCGCCGTGGCCACGGTGGACCATCTTGCGGAACCGGGTGTGGTGCCGCGTGCGGATGCAAGTGTGGCCATGGTGCCCGGACAGGTGTGCGCAATCATGACGGCGGACTGCCTACCTGTGCTGCTATGCGATACGGAAGGGACCGTTGTCGGCGCCGCGCATGCGGGATGGCGCGGCCTGTGCAACGGTGTCATCGAAGCCGCGCTGGCACGCATGCAGGCGGCACGCGGCAAGCCGTCGACGCGCTGGCTCGCGTGGCTGGGTCCCGCTATCGGGCCCGGTGCGTTCGAAGTCGGTGCCGAAGTCCGCGAGGCCTTCCTCGCGCAGGCGCGTGCCGGCGAGCATGCGGCGGTCGAAGCAGCCTTTCGACCTGGCGCTGAGGGCAAGTACTTGGCCGACATCTATGCGCTGGCCCGCACGCGCCTCGCCCGCGCAGGCTGCACCGATATCTACGGCGGCGATGCGTGCACCGTATCCGAGCCGCAGCGGTTCTACTCGTATCGGCGCGACGGTGTCACAGGCCGCATGGCCAGTCTCGTCTGGCTCGAAAGCTGAGCCAGTTGCGGGCCCGTCACTGCGGTCCGCTTTCGCCAGCTTTGGCGTTTTCCTCCGTGCGCGCGCGATCTGCGCGCGCTTCCTCCGCTTTGCGGCGCTGTCGCCTGCCGGGCGTTCCCATGATGTAGAGCACCAGCGCGACCGGCGCAGCGCCATAGAGCAGGAACGTGGCCACACCGGCAACGACGTTGTGCTCGGTGATTGCCATCATCAGTGCCACATAGAGCCATCCAATGGCTACGATGTACATGAAACTTTCATCCTTCGCAGGTAGGCTTTCGCGCTGGTGTTCAGCCCCGCGGGTCCGCTACCGTGGGGTAGGTTTTCCGGGCCGGTGCGCCGACGCGGTTTTCTGCATTGACAGCGCGTACATTGCAAGGCAACAATGACCTCGAATGTTGCGGAATCCCAATAGATTCCTTTGTTTTGCCGGCAAGCATACCGCATGGCGCTGCCAGCCAGATTGCGGTGCGAACCGGACGGGGGACGTTATCCAGATGGAAGGGATAGCTGCAAGCTGCAGTCCTGGGCGCCTTGGTCGGAGGCGTCGCGCCAGGTCCATCCGGATTGCGTCTCCAGATGCATAAGTGCCGGCCAGGGCAATGTCCCGGAGCCGGTCTGACATAGTGACGGCAGAGAGACAATTACATCATGGCGACCGGCAAAGGTGCGGCAGCTTCCTCAACGGAAGGCAAGTCCCAACCGTTCATGTTCCCGCCGGGGCCATTGGATCCAGCAACGTGGCTGGAGTGGTCCCGTCAGTGGCAAGGCCCTGAGGGCAACGGCGGCACGATCCCCGGTGGTTTTCCGGGTTTCGAGGCCTTCGCGGCTAGCCCGCTTGCGGGCGTCAAGATCGACCCGGCCCAGCTCGCGGAAATCCAGCAGCGCTACATGCGCGACTTCACGGAACTGTGGCGCGGCCTGGCGGGTGGCGATACCGAATCCGCGGGCAAGCTCCACGATCGGCGCTTTGCCAGCGAGGCCTGGCACAAGAACGCGCCGTACCGCTACACCGCGGCGTTCTACCTGCTCAATGCGCGCGCCCTGACGGAACTGGCCGAGGCCGTCGAGGCGGATCCCAAGACCCGCCAGCGTATCCGCTTCGCCGTGTCGCAATGGGTCGATGCGATGTCGCCGGCCAATTTCCTGGCGACGAATCCCGATGCCCAGAACCGCTTGATCGAGTCGCGCGGGGAATCGCTGCGTGCCGGCATGCGGAACATGCTCGAGGACCTGACGCGCGGCAAGATTTCGCAGACCGACGAGACCGCATTCGAAGTCGGCCGCAACATGGCCGTCACCGAAGGCGCGGTGGTCTTCGAAAACGAATTCTTCCAGCTGCTGCAATACAAGCCGCTGACGGACAAGGTCTATACGCGTCCGCTGCTGCTGGTGCCGCCTTGCATCAACAAGTTCTACATCCTCGACCTGCAGCCGGAAGGCTCGCTGGTGCGGTACGCTGTGGAGCAGGGCCATACCGTGTTCCTGGTGTCGTGGCGCAACCCGGATGCCAGCATGGCGGGATGCACGTGGGATGACTACATCGAGAACGCGGCCATCCGCGCCATCGAAGTGGTGCGCGATATCAGCGGCCAGGACAAGATCAACACGCTTGGCTTCTGCGTGGGTGGGACCATCATTTCGACCGCGCTGGCCGTGCTGGCCGCGCGTGGCGAACACCCGGTGGCCAGCCTGACGCTGCTGACCACGCTGCTGGACTTCACCGATACCGGCATCCTTGACGTATTCGTCGACGAGCCCCACGTGCAGTTGCGCGAAGCCACGCTCGGCGGCGCGTCTGGCGGGTTGCTGCGCGGCGTGGAACTGGCCAATACGTTCTCGTTCCTGCGCCCGAACGACCTGGTCTGGAACTACGTGGTCGACAACTACCTGAAGGGCAACACGCCGGTGCCGTTCGACCTGCTGTTCTGGAACGGCGACGCCACCAACCTGCCGGGGCCGTGGTATTGCTGGTACCTGCGCCACACCTATCTGCAGAACGAGCTGAAGGAGCCGGGCAAGCTGACCGTGTGCAACGAGCCGGTCGACCTTAGCGCCATCAACGTGCCGACCTATATCTACGGCTCGCGCGAGGACCACATCGTGCCGTGGACGGCCGCGTATGCGTCGACCACCTTGCTCAAGAACGACCTGCGCTTCGTGCTCGGCGCGTCGGGGCACATTGCCGGTGTCATCAACCCGCCCGCCAAGAAAAAGCGCAGCCACTGGACCAACGATGCGCTGCCGGAATCGGCGCAAGACTGGCTGGCCGGTGCCGAGGAACACCATGGCAGCTGGTGGCCGGACTGGATGACGTGGCTGGGCAAGCAGGCCGGCGCCAAGCGTGCCGCACCGACCGAATACGGCAGCAAGCGTTACGCTGCCATCGAACCCGCGCCGGGCCGTTACGTCAAGGCCAAGGCATGACTCTTGCGAGCGGTCCCGCTATTCCGGGACCTGCCCGCTGACCCCCAAGATATTCATTGAGAGGACTCCAAATGACCGATATCGTCATCGTTTCCGCCGCCCGTACCGCCGTTGGCAAGTTTGGCGGTTCGCTCGCGAAGATTCCCGCCCCGGAACTGGGCGCGATTGCCATCAAGGCCGCACTGGAGCGTGCAGGCGTGAAGCCGGAACAGGTCAGCGAAGTGATCATGGGCCAGGTGCTCACGGCCGGTTCGGGCCAGAACCCGGCGCGCCAGGCATCCATCAAGGCGGGCCTGCCGTCGTCGGTGCCGGCCATGACCATCAACAAGGTGTGCGGCTCGGGCCTGAAGGCCGTGATGCTGGCCGCCAACGCCATCCTCGCCGGCGAAGCCGAGATCGTCGTGGCCGGTGGTCAGGAGAACATGAGCGCAGCACCGCACGTGCTGCCGGGCTCGCGCGATGGCTTCCGCATGGGCGACGCCAAGCTGGTCGACACGATGATCGTCGACGGCCTGTGGGACGTGTACAACCAGTACCACATGGGCATCACCGCGGAAAACGTGGCCAAGGAGTATGGCATCACGCGCGAAGCGCAGGACGAGTTCGCCGTGGCCTCGCAAAACAAGGCCGAAGCTGCGCAGAAGGCCGGCAAGTTCGATGATGAAATCGTCCCGGTGTTGATTCCGCAGCGCAAGGGTGACCCGGTGGCGTTCAAGACGGATGAGTTCGTCCGACAGGGCGCCACGATGGACAGCATGTCCGGCCTGAAGCCCGCCTTCGATAAGGCCGGCACGGTGACCGCGGCCAATGCCTCGGGCATCAACGACGGTGCTGCCGCAGTGGTGGTGATGTCGGCCGCCAAGGCCAAGGAACTGGGCCTGACCCCGCTGGCCACGATCAAGGCCTACGCCAATGCCGGCGTGGACCCGAAGGTCATGGGCATGGGCCCGGTGCCGGCATCCAAGCGCTGCCTGTCGCGTGCAGGCTGGGGCGTGGGCGACCTGGACCTGATGGAAATCAACGAAGCCTTCGCCGCGCAGGCTCTGGCCGTGCACCAGCAGATGGGCTGGGACACGTCCAAGGTCAACGTGAACGGCGGCGCCATTGCCATCGGTCACCCGATCGGTGCGTCGGGCTGCCGTATCCTGGTGACGCTGCTGCATGAGATGAAGCGCCGCGACGCGAAGAAGGGGCTCGCCTCGCTGTGTATCGGTGGCGGCATGGGTGTGGCGCTGGCAGTCGAGCGCAATTAATTGATGGGATGTGCCTGGCCGCGCAGCCATTTGCGTGGTCAGGCGAAGATAACGAAGAGCCAATCAAGGAGCAGACATGACTCAGCGCATTGCATATGTGACCGGCGGTATGGGCGGCATCGGAACCGCGATCTGCCAACGTCTCGCCAAGGATGGCTTTCGCGTGGTAGCGGGCTGCGGCCCGAACTCGCCGCGCCGCGAGCGGTGGATCGAGCAGCAGAAGGCGCTCGGTTTCGACTTCGTTGCCTCCGAGGGCAACGTGGCCGACTGGGACTCGACCAAGACTGCGTTCGACAAGGTCAAGGCCGAAGTCGGCGAGGTCGATGTGCTGATCAACAATGCGGGCATCACGCGTGACGTGGTGTTCCGCAAGATGACGCGCGCCGACTGGGACGCGGTGATCGACACCAACCTGACCTCGCTGTTCAACGTGACCAAGCAGGTCATCGACGGCATGGTCGATCGTGGCTGGGGCCGCATCGTCAATATCTCGTCGGTGAACGGGCAGAAGGGCCAGTTCGGCCAGACCAACTACTCCACCGCCAAGGCCGGCCTGCACGGCTTCACCATGGCTCTGGCACAGGAAGTGGCGACGAAGGGTGTGACGGTGAACACGGTTTCGCCGGGCTACATTGCCACCGACATGGTCAAGTCCATCCGCCAGGACGTGCTGGACAAGATCGTCGGCACCATCCCGGTCAAGCGCCTGGGTGAGCCGTCGGAAATCGCGTCCATCTGCGCGTGGCTGTCGTCCGAGGAATCGGGCTTCTCCACCGGTGCGGACTTCTCGCTGAACGGCGGCCTGCACATGGGCTGATCGACGCTGCGTGCTGCGCGGGCGCACGGTTTTTGCGGTGCAGCCAGCGCGGCGCACAAGCGGTTTGCGTGGACGTTTTGCGGGCCCTTCGGGGCCCGCAATCCATTTGTGCGTGCGGGTTTTCCTTAAGCCGCCTGTCTTTCCTTAGTGCTTTGTTGGGCATAGAATCAGGGCAGCGGTACGACCGGCACCATTGTCGTGCGTCGTGCAGCCTTCGCGGGGGCGAGGGCGATGTGCAGTTGGCGGCAATGTCACCGAGTGCGCACATAGTAACTTTTCAAGACCTTTCTGAATGGCCCGGCACTACCGGTTTGCGCACTGCACCGCATGCGGTGCAGCAGCGCCCATCAGCGACCACAAGAGGACAGAGCACCGATGGCCACGAGTAAAAAAGGCGCAGAGCGGTTGATCAAGAAATATCCGAATCGCAGGCTCTACGACACCCAGACCAGCACCTACATCACGCTGGCCGACGTGAAGCAACTGGTCATGGATTCCGAGGAATTCAAGGTCGTCGATGCCAAGTCCGGTGATGAACTCACGCGCAGCATCCTGCTGCAGATCATCCTGGAAGAAGAAACCGGCGGCGTGCCGATGTTCTCGAGCGCGATGCTGTCGCAGATCATCCGCTTCTACGGCCATGCCATGCAGGGCATGATGGGGACTTACCTGGAAAAGAACATCCAGGCCTTCATCGACATCCAGAACAAGCTGGCCGAGAACTCCAAGGGCCTGTATTCCGGCGAGGCCTTCAGCCCTGACATGTGGTCCCAGTTCATGAACATGCAGGGGCCGATGATGCAGGGCATGATGAGCAACTACATCGAGCAGAGCAAGAACCTGTTCGTGCAGATGCAAGAGCAGATGCAGAACCAGGCCAAGAATATGTTCGGGACGTTCCCGTTCAACCAGCCGGACAAGAAGTAAGACATAGCGGTGGCGGACCGCCCGGTCCGTCATCTTGCCACCCGCGACCCTCGCGCAATTCGGGTGTTCTGCGGGGCGGCGCCCAAGCAGGTAAAATGCGCCCCTTCTGAACTGGCGGCTCATCTTGCGGACTCGCCTGCAGCGCGATTTCCCCATGCCTTCCAGCTTCCCCTGTTCCAATCTGCCTGCCTCTGATTCCGGCGCATCCGCGCTGGTTCGGTTGTGACCATGAGCCGGCTGTTCCTCGCCCCGATGGAGGGGCTCGCCGACTATGTGCTGCGCGACGTGCTGACCGGCCTGGGAGGCTATGACGGTTGCGTGTCCGAGTTCGTGCGGGTGACGGGCTCGCTGCTTCCGCCGCGCGTCTACGAGCGCGATACCCCCGAGATCCTGCTGGGCGGCCATACGCCGAGCGGCACGCCGATGGTGATCCAGTTGCTCGGCAGTGATCCCGAGTGGCTGGCACGCAATGCGAGTTATGCGGCGACCCTGTCGCCGCATGGCATCGACCTGAACTTCGGTTGTCCGGCCAAGGTCGTTAACCGGCACGGCGGCGGTGCGATGCTGCTGGCGCATCCCGAGCAGTTGCATGACATCGTTTCCGCAGTGCGCGAGGCGGTCCCGGCACATATCCCGGTCACAGCCAAGATGCGGCTTGGGGTTTCGGATACCGCCCTGGCGCTCGACTGTGCCACGGCGCTGGCGGAGGGCGGGGCGGCGTCGCTGGTGGTGCACGCCCGCACGCGTGATCACGGCTACCGGCCACCGGCGCACTGGGAATGGATCGCTCGCATCGCCGACACTGTCGATATCCCCGTCATTGCCAACGGCGATGTTTGGTCCGTTGCTGATTGGGAGCGTTGCCGCGCGGTTAGTGGCTGCGCCGATGTGATGATCGGGCGCGGCGCGGTATCGGATCCCTTCCTGGCGCTGCGCATCCGAGGCCTGATGGACAGCACGCCATCGGATGCCGATTGGCCGCTGGTGCTGCAGCAGATTGCGGCTTACCTCAGGAAGCTGCATGACCGGATCTCTTCCTGCCATGAGCATGGACGGGTGAAATTGTGGCTCAGCTACCTCAAGCGGACCTGGCCGCAAGCCACGGTGCTGCACGATGCCATCCGCAGGATCCAGGATTCGGCGCAGATCGCCCAGGTGTTGCAGAGTGCCTCTGATGCCACGCCGGGGCTGGCTCCAGCATAGCGTCCGGGTCTCAAGTCCTGCCGTGTGTCGCCTCAGGCGCCGTTTGATCGCGGCAAACGGTTAAAATATCGGGTTACTTGCAGCGCCTGGCGGCCTTGCCCGACATCCGTCGGGATAACCCGATATACTCCGCCCCGCTTGCCCCACATTCGCATTCCCCGTGAAAAATCCTTCCGAATCAATGACCCAGAAAGACCAAAGCCCGCGTGTGGGTTTCGTTTCGCTTGGCTGCCCCAAGGCTTTGGTCGACTCCGAGCAGATCATCACCCAGCTGCGCGCCGAGGGTTACGCGATCAGCGGTACCTATGACGGTGCCGACCTGGTCGTGGTCAACACCTGCGGCTTCATCGACGAAGCCGTGCAGGAGAGCCTCGACGCGATTGGCGAGGCGCTGACCGAGAATGGCAAGGTCATCGTGACCGGCTGCCTGGGGGCGAAGAAGGATGCGGCGGGGCACGACATCGTGTCGTCGGTGCACCCGAAGGTGCTGGCCGTGACCGGCCCGCACGCGCTCGGCGAAGTGATGCAGGCGGTGCACACGCATCTGCCCAAGCCGCATGACCCGTTCACCGACCTGGTGCCGGCGGCGGGCATCAAGCTGACGCCCAAGCACTACGCCTACCTGAAGATTTCCGAAGGCTGCAATCACCGCTGCTCGTTCTGCATCATCCCGTCGATGCGTGGCGACCTGGTGTCGCGTCCAGTCGCCGAAGTCATGCTGGAAGCCGAGAACCTGTTCAAGGCCGGCGTCAAGGAACTGCTGGTGATCTCGCAGGACACCAGCGCGTACGGCGTGGACGTGAAGTACCGTACCGGCTTCTGGAACGGCCGTCCGCTCAAGACCCGCATGACCGAACTGGTTGCGGCGCTGGGCGAACTGGCGGCCCAGTACGGTGCGTGGGTGCGTCTGCACTACGTGTACCCGTACCCGCACGTCGACGAGATCATCCCGCTGATGAACGGCGGCCATGTACTGCCGTACCTGGATGTGCCGCTGCAGCACGCGCACCCGGATGTGCTCAAGCGCATGAAGCGTCCGGCCAATGCCGAGAAGACACTGGACCGCATCCGCGCCTGGCGCGAGGTGTGCCCGGACCTGACGATCCGCAGCACCTTCATTGCCGGCTTCCCCGGCGAGACCGAGGCAGAGTTCCAGACGCTGCTCGACTTCATCGCCGAAGCCGAACTCGACCGCGTGGGCTGCTTTGCCTATTCCCCGGTGGAAGGCGCCACGGCTAACGACCTGCCGGGCGCCTTGCCCGATGAAGTCCGCGAGGAACGCCGCGCGCGCTTCATGGAGGTGGCCGAGGAAGTCTCCGCACGCCGCCTGCAGCGCAAGGTTGGCCAGACCCTGCGCGTGCTGATCGACGAGGTGAACCAGGACGGCGGCATCGGCCGCTCTTCGGCGGATGCACCGGAAATCGACGGCCTGGTCTATATCGCGCCGCCGGCCAAGCCGTCGCAGCGCTATCGCGCAGGGGATTTCGTTCAGGTGAAGATCACTGGCGCTGATGGTCACGACCTGTGGGGCGAGCTCTGATGCAGGCTTCTGCTGCCCTTAAGTAAAAGTACGACCGTTCGATTCCGTCGCGATGCCGCTATACTGTGCACCGCAACATAACCTCATGGAGACGAAGCATGACGCGTGAAGTCGTGGTAGTGAGTGGTGTACGTACGGCAATCGGCACTTTCGGCGGCAGCCTGAAGGACATGGCACCCACCCAGCTGGGTGCACTGGTGGTGCGCGAGGCGCTGGCCCGCGCTCAGGTGTCGGGCGACGATGTTGGTCACGTGGTGTTCGGTAACGTGATTCAGACCGAGCCGCGCGACATGTATCTGGGCCGCGTGGCGGCCGTCGATGGCGGTGTGACGATCAACGCACCTGCGCTGACCGTGAACCGCCTGTGCGGCTCGGGCCTGCAGGCCATCGTCAGCGCCGCGCAGACCATTCTGCTCGGCGACGCTGACATCGCCATTGGCGGCGGTGCGGAAAGCATGAGCCGCGCGCCGTACCTGGCGCCCGCAGCCCGCTGGGGCGCGCGCATGGGCGATGCCACCATGGTCGACATGATGCTCGGCGCGCTGCATGACCCGTTCCACCGCATCCACATGGGTGTCACGGCCGAGAACGTGGCCAAGGAATACGACATCACGCGCAGCCAGCAGGACGAGGCCGCGCTGGAGTCGCACCGCCGCGCGTCGGCCGCGATCAAGGCCGGTTACTTCAAGGACCAGATCGTTCCGGTGACGCTCAAGAGCCGCAAGGGCGAGGTGAGCTTCGACACCGACGAGCACGTGCGCCACGACGCCACGATTGACGACATGACCAAGCTCAAGCCGGTCTTCGTCAAGGAAAACGGCACCGTGACCGCGGGCAATGCCTCCGGCCTGAATGACGCCGCTGCCGCGGTCGTGCTGATGGAGCGCGCCGAAGCCGAGCGCCGCGGCCTGAAGCCGCTGGCTCGCCTGGTGTCGTATGGCCACGCTGGCGTGGATCCGAAGACCATGGGTATCGGCCCGGTGCCGGCGACCAAGAAGGCGCTGGAGCGCGCTGGCCTGTCGGTCTCCGACCTGGACGTGATCGAAGCCAACGAAGCGTTTGCTGCACAGGCTTGCGCAGTGACCAAGGCGCTGGGCCTGGATCCGGCCAAGGTCAATCCGAACGGTTCCGGCATCTCGCTTGGCCACCCGATCGGTGCCACCGGCGCGCTGATCACGGTCAAGGCGTTGCATGAGCTGCAGCGCGTGCAGGGCCGCTATGCGCTGGTGACGATGTGCATCGGCGGCGGCCAGGGCATCGCTGCTATCTTCGAGCGCATCTGAGTCTTGTTGATGCGTCGTCGCACCCCGTTGCAGCGCCTTTCGCTCGTCAGCCTGGCTGCCGCGCTGGCGCTTGCGGGGGCGATGCCGGCGCGGGCCGCCGATGACAACGTGTTGTCGACCGGCCCGGCTGCCACGGCAGGCGACCTCGGCCTGAACGAGGCGATCCGCGAAGGCGAGGCGCGCCGCAACACGGCGCCGTCCGCCGGCGCGACTGCGGGGCTACTGACGCCCCGGCAGGAATTCGCGAAGCTTCCCGTCTACGTAGGCAAGGTCGGCGACAAGCCGGTGCGTCTGCGCATTGGCCCCAAGCCCGACGAGCGCGACAGCCTGCGCGGCGAATATACGGCCGACGGCGTGCCTGGCGTGCGGCTGCTGGCGGGCGAGTGGGAGGACGGCAGCTTCCTGATGGAAGAGTCCGACGACGGCACCCGTGTCTCCGGCAACTGGGAAGGCACCATCGACGCCAGCGGCGCCGTGCACGGCACCTGGACCGATGCGTTCAATCCGGCCAACGTACTGCCATTCGTCATCCGTCCGCTCGGCAGCGTGCGGGTCATTCCTCCCTTCGACACGGCACCCGGCAGCAGCGTCACGTACGCGCCTGCGCCGCAAACGTCATCGATCCGCGGCTGGTAAGCCCGGCCGCCGGTGGCGCGGCCGCCATTTGCTGGTAAGCTCGGACGTATATCGCGTCTCTTTCATGCCTGCCGCGCAACCCGGCGGGACATGCCAGCCTCCAAGGAATCCGCCGTGTCCGATCCCACTTCCGGCAAGCCCGCGTCGGGCTCCGCCAGCCATTACATCCAGACCGTTGCCGTCCAGCCCGAGCTGGACATCGCACCCGGCTTCGACTCGTTTTCGCCCGCCACGCATCGCGGCTCCACCGTCGTCTTCCGCAACCTGGCGGAACTGCGCGCCTATGGCGATCGGGGCACCACATACTGGCGCTATGGCCTGCATGCCACGCCCACCAGCGAAGCGCTGTGCCAGCACCTGGCGCTGCTCGAAGGCGCGCAGCACACGCTGCTGCTGCCGTCCGGGCTGGCCGCCATCTCGCTGGTCTACTTCGCGCTGCTCAAGAGCGGCGACGATGTGCTGGTGCCGGACAACGTCTATGGCCCGAACCGCGATCACGGCGAATGGCTCGCGCGCGATTTCGGCGTGACGGTGCGCTATTACGATCCGATGATCGGCGGCGGCATTGCCGGCATGATCCGCGCCAATACCCGCCTGATCTGGATGGAGTCGCCCGGCTCCGTGACGATGGAAGTGCCGGACAGCGACGCGATCGTTGCCGCGGCAAAGGCGCGCGGCGTGCTGACCGCCATCGACAACACCTGGTCAGCCGGTCTCTATTTCCGGCCGTTCGACAAGGGCATCGATATCTCCGTGCAGGCCCTGACCAAGTACCAGTCGGGCGGCAGCGATGTCCTGATGGGCGCCGTGCTGACGCGGGATGACGCCGTGCAGGCTCGCCTGAAGCGCGCGCGCATGCTGATGGGGTGGGGCGTGTCGGCCGACGATTGCCATCTCGTGCTGCGTTCGTTGCCGAGCCTGCCGGTGCGCCTGGCCGCGCACGACCGCGCCGCACGCGAGGTCGCGGAGTGGCTGCACCAGCGTCCGGAAGTCGTGCGGGTATTGCATCCCGCGCTGCCGGACTGCCCTGGCCACGCCTACTGGCGCCGCGACTTCACCGGCGCAAGCGGACTGTTTGCGATCATCCTGCACGAGAAATACTCGCGCGAGCAGGTCGACGCGTTCGTCGAAGCACTGCGGCTGTTCGCGATCGGCTGGTCGTGGGGCGGTGCGCATAGCCTCGCCGTGCCATACCACGTACCGACGATGCGTCCGGCAGGCAGTTGGCCGCCAGCGGGCTGGCAGCATGCCGGCGAACTGGTGCGCCTCTATATTGGCCTCGAGGACACGCGCGACCTCATCGCCGATCTGCGCCAGGCGTTGGAGCAGGTACTGAAGCGCTGAGGTGCGCTAACTGGCTCGCAATGCGACGTTGAGCTGATCGACCACCTCGGCCCAATCGGCGTCGTCGGCAATCTCGTCACGCAGCATGGTTGCCTGTGCAGGCGTCCAGAACGACGCATCGGCGAGTTCTATGTCGCCAGGCAGCGGCGCGTGCGTCGCAATGAACTGGCGAATGCCGGATTCGTCGTCGGGCAGCCCCAACTGGGCAAACAGCTCGGAAAAGCGGTGGAAGGCCTGTTCCATGGTGAAGTGCTCCGCTTCGGGGTTGTTACCCAAGCCAGTCTAGAACTGATTCGGCAAAGAGGAAGCGGGCAGGCCTACTTGAACATGTCCAGCGTCTCACGGCCCATCTTCTTGCTGACCGAGACGCAGTCCTTGACACGCTCCGGCTTGCAAAGCACGGGCATCGACCATCCGCTCCACGTTTCCTCGGTTCCGATGAAACCGGGGTACAGCTCAAGCCCCGCCAGCGTGCCCTCCTGCAGCATTTTCCGCTGCAGCGCGAGGGACTTCAGGAACAGGTCGCTTTCTTCCTCGGGCGTACATTTCCGCTTCGTTCCCTGGGCGCAGGCCATGTAATCCTGCCGGTCATAGTGGTAGACGCCGCCGTAAATCCGGGCGTTGGGAAAGAGACGTTTTGCCTCCGCGACATAGTCGCGATATTTCTCCCAGTTTTCCCGGTAGTGGAGATACAGCGCAACCCGGTCGACGGCGTTTCTGGCTTCGGCTGGTACGGCGGCGATTTCCTTTCGATAGATCTGGTCCTCGTACAGCGTAATGCCGAAATTGAGCTTCGGATTCCGCGACTTCGTCCTGTAAAGGAGATCCACCATATATGCCCCTTTGTCAGGGACATCGATCTTCAGAAGGAATTCGAGGAAGTCATCGATGCCAAGCTCGCGGAACTGGGGAATTTGCAGGGACCGCAGCGAATATTCGCCGGCCCGCTGCAGGACCAGATGTGCATTGTTCGGCTTGGAGACAGCGATAGCGAAGTATTTGAGGTGCGGCCGGGGCTTGTACACCGACAGGCATGATCGGGGGTCATCCGAGCATCCTATGCGCAGGGATGTGACGTAAGAAGCCGAATCGGGAGTTGGCTCCAGGCCCCACGCCATAATGTCGTAGTCGGCGGCGTGAGCGAAAAGCGGCACGAGCGAAAGTGCCGCCGCAAGGAAAGTCCTGGCCCACGTTCTCATATTCGATTTCCTTGAAAGTCGCCGCCACAGGGCAGGGGAGCAGCAATGTCCCGGCGCAACAGGCATGCCATTTCATGCCCGGCCATTCTTGCCATTCCCGATCCATCGAGGAATCGACCAAAGGGATGAATACTTTCAGCGGAGCGGGGCTGGCGGGGCGCCTCAGGGGACGCCACGCCAGCCTGGCTCAGGACGCGTCCGCGCGCGAAGCGTCTGTCCCAGTCATGCGGGTTGCGGAGGCGCTTTGCGTACTGCGCAGTGCCCATACCGATTCGGCCGGGCCATTGCGCGCGCGGCGCTGGGTGGCGCGCGCGAGCACCAGGAAGCCGAAGGCCAGCGCCATGGCGCCGATGTCGAAGCCGGCGACGATCCAATGCCCGCTCGGGATCGAGCGCAGCAGGTGGTCGCCGGTCAGGATGGCGTTGCCAAGCGGGACGGTCAGCGCTGCAAATGCAGCCGCATAAAGCAGCTCGATGGCAGCGCGTACGGGCGGTCGCAGCAGCGCCCACGCGCATGCTGCGAAGAAAACCGGGAAGTAGGTGTAGCTGACTGCGCGCCCCGGCCACAGCAAGGCTGCGGGGAAGCACAGCGCCACGCCGATGCAGCAGCCGATGCAGACGCCGACCGTGGCCTGCGCCAGCAATCGATGGACACGCGGCTGTTCCGCCTGGCGCGCCTTGCGGCGCGATTCGATCCACAGCAGGTTGCCCGAGTAGAACAGGAACGCGCCCGCCAGGCCGGCCAGCACGTAGCCGAACCGCAGGGGCAGTTCGCCGTAGGTGCCGAAATGCAGCGCGAACAGGGCACTGTAGAGGCCGTGGTTGCCGTCGCGGCCACCCGCGGCCTGGTTGGCGATCACCGTGCCGGTGCTGGCTTCGCCGGAGGCCGCGTGGATGCCGACAGCGCCGAGGTTGCCGAGCGCGCGGGAGCTCGTGCCACGTACTTCCACGACAGCATTGGCGTCGCCGTAGCGCTGGTAACGGAACGATTCGGCGGCAAATCGCTCGCCGGCCGCGTTCTCTGCAATGCGGATCAGTTCTGCCGCGGGCAGTGTGGGCGCTGCGCGGCCGGCGGCCGTGACTTCAGGTACCGCGGTGGTCAGGCGTGGGACCACGGGGAACAGCTTGCCGTCGAAGGTCAGCGTGTTGAAGACCATCAGCAGGACCAGCGACAGGCAGAACAGTGCGCCGGTGATCGCGATCACCAGGTGGAACGGCAGGCTGAACAGGCCGATCACGTTGTGCGCGTCCATCCAGAAGCGCTTGAGGTTGCGCCCTGGCCGCACGGCGAACAGGTCTTTCTTCAGGCGGGGCAGATGCAGCAGTACGCCGGACACCAGCGCCAGTCCGTACAGCACCGAGATTGCACCCATGAAATAGATGCCGACTTCCGGAATGCCGAGCGAGTAGTGCAGGCTGTTCAGGAACGCCGACAACTCGCCGGCAACCTGGTCGCGCGAGGTGTCCTGCTGCATGGCGCGGTCGCCGGCCAGGCGCTCGTCGGTGGTCATCTGCCACTCGCCTGCCTTGTCCTGCCAGTAGGCGGTGATATGCGGTTCCCCCGCCGAGGGCATGTAGACGTAGGCACTGGCGGCGGCTTCGGGATAGAGCGCGACCAGCTTGTGCATGAAGCGGTCCACGGCGGCAGGGTCGGCGGCTGCCTCGACCTTCGCATTGCCCTTTAGCCGATCAGGCGATTGCCAGACGTGCAGTTCGTGATGGAACACCGTCACGGCGCCGGCAAAGAAGGCAATGAACAGGGCCCAGCCGGCCATCAGGCCAACCCAGGTGTGAAGCGTCTGGTACAGCCGAAGTGTGGTGGATTTCATGATGGCAACGTCAGGAAGCCGACAGCGAGACGAGGGCAGCCGAAGGCGCCAGGTGCAGCAGGCGCAACGCCCAGAGCAAGCCGAAGCACAGCAGGTTCGCACCCCCTAGCCATAGCCATGCCGCGCGGCTGGAGCGGAACAGCAGGCTGAAGCAGATGATCGCGACCCAGACCGGCAGGCAGGCCGTTACCGCGGCGATGACGCCGGCTTCCCAGCCGCCGGGCAAGCCAAGGATCGCCAGCGTGCACAGCGCGACGGCAAGCGGCAGCCCGAGCAGCGTGCCCGCTAGCCATTTCGTGCCCATGCCGTTCATGCCGCCTCCTTTGTGCCCGGACGTCTCTGGTCCACGTAGGTACCGATAAAAGGCCACACGGACAGTCCCGTCGGGATGATCGCGAAGGTCGCGGCAATTGCGACAGGCCAACTCTGCGCCACGCTCCACAGCCACGTGCTCAGAAGCGTCAGCGCGAGCCCAAGCCAGCCAAACAGGCTTGGCGCCGGACGCCCGATGGCGCCAGACGATCGTGCTGGTAGCAAGACCTGGTTTGGCGCCGCCAGATACAGGCAGGCGGCCGCAACGAGTCCAAGCAAGACCGCGAAGGCTTCCATAGGATTAAGCGGGTATTAAAAATGCAAGTATAAATGAGAATGATTAGTGTTTGTAACAACAAATCATTCGGGTCGCGCACTCTGGACAAGAGTGCTCACGATGGCGTCGTGGCGCAAAGGAGGGAAGCGGGAGGGCGGCAGACAGGCACGGATGGCCTGTCTGCGAGAGGGGAAATCAGTGGGGGAACAGCGCCAGCAGGCCGTCCAGCCCGACATGGTTGAAGGCAACGCTGGCCTGTGCGCGCACGACAGGCTTGGCGCGGAAGGCTACCGACAGGCCGGAAACTGCCATCATCTTGAGGTCGTTCGAGCCGTCACCCATCACGATGGCCTGGTCCGGCGTTGCGCCGATCTGCACGCAGACTTCCTGTACGGTACGTGCCTTCACATCGGCATTGACGATTTCGCCGACCACGTTGCCGGTCAGTTTGCCGTCGACGATTTCCAGCGTGTTGGCGCGCGTGACGTCCAGCTTCAGACGTGCCTTGAGCTTCTCGGTGAAATGCACAAAGCCGCCCGACACCAGCAGCGTGCGCAGGCCCAGCGCCTGCACGGTCTGCAGCATGCGCTCGGCACCCGGCGACAGGCGCAGGCGCTCTTCATAGACGCGGTCCAGCACGCTGGCGTCCAGCCCCTTCAGCAGGGCCACGCGGCGGCGCAGACTTTCGTTGAAGTCGGTGATCTCGCCGCGCATGGCCGCTTCGGTAATGGCGGAAACCTCGGCCTTCAGTCCGCAGAAATCGGCGATCTCGTCGATGCACTCGATCGTAATCAGCGTGGAATCCATGTCCATGGCCACCAGGCGGAAGTCCGACAGGCGGCGGCCGGCATGCACGACGGCCCAGTCGATCGCGCGCGGCCCGCAGTAGTCGTCCAGCGTGTCGCGCAGCGCCGGCGTGAGCGGGGCGCAGTCTTCGGCGGCTGCGACGGTTTCGCTGCGCAGCTCCGGCTCGGAAGCGCGGGCAAGCGTGCGGATGGCGGAAAGGTCGTCGGAAGCGAGCGGGCGGGTACTCTGGAGAATCAGGGGCATGGCAGCAGCAGGCGATCGGGCGGCGCACCGAGGAGGCGGGACGGCAAAGGCGACATTGTAATCGCTCGCGGCCCGCGTGCCCCCGGCGCGTGACGCACGTCAGCGCTGGGCCATGGTCATGTAGTCCACCGTGAGGTTCGACAGCGCGCGCACGCCGTTGACAAGCGCCGGCTCATCCACATAGAACTCGGGCGAGTGGTTCGAGGCCGCCTTGGCCAGGTCTGTGCCCTTGGGTGTGACGCCCAGATTGAAGAACAGTCCCGGCACCTTTTCCTGGTAGAACGAGAAGTCTTCGGACGCTGTCGCCTTCGGCATGGTCAGCCAGTTGCCTTCGCCGGCCACGCGCCGCAGCGTAGGCGCCATCTTTTCGGTCAGTGCCGGCTGGTTGATGGTGGCGTTGTAGAGCTCGACCACGCGGAACGTGGCTTCCGCGCCGGCGCTCGCCGCGATGGTCTCGGTCGTGCGCTTCATGCGGGCGTGGATGTCCTTCTTCATGCCCTCGTCATACGTGCGCACCGTGCCCATCATCTCGACCTGCTCCGGCACGATATTCATGCGGTTGCCGCCGTGGATGGTGCCCACCGTGATGACCGACGGCTCCAGCATCGCATTGACCTGACGGCTCTGGATGGTCTGCAGACCCATGACGATCTGCGACGCCACCACGATCGGGTCGACACCGGCCCACGGGCGCGCCCCATGGGTCTGGCGGCCCTTTACGTCGATCCAGAACTGGTCGGCGGCCGCCATCGAGGCCCCGCTGCGCCAGCCGAGCTTGCCCGATTCCATGCCGGCGGCCACGTGCAGGCCGAAGATCGCATCGACCTTCGGGTTGTCGAGCACGCCTTCGGCCACCATCTGCTTGGCGCCCCACATATTCTTGCCATTCGGTTCGAAGTCCGCGGGGCTTTCTTCGGCCGGCTGGAAGATGAACTTGACCGTGCCGGGAAGCTGGTCCTTCATGCCGGCAAGCACTTCCGCCGTGGCCATCAGAATGGCGACGTGCGTGTCGTGGCCACACGCGTGCATCACGTCGACTTCCTTGCCGAGGTACTGGCCCTTCGCCTTCGAGGCAAACGGCACATCCACGCGCTCCTTCACCGGCAGCGCATCCATGTCGGCGCGCAACGCCACCACCGGGCCGGGCTTGCCGCCCTTGAGCACGCCGACCACGCCAGTCTTGGCCACCCCCGTCTTCACTTCCATGCCGAGCTTGCGAAGGTGATCGGCGACCAGCTTCGCGGTGCGCGTCTCGTAGTTGCCGAGTTCGGGATGCTGGTGGATGTCGCGGCGCCACGCGATGAGCTGCGCTTCTACCGCTTTCGCACGCGTTTCGATCTGCGCGTGCAGGTCGTCGGCGCTGGCGGCAGGTGCCGTGGACTGTGCGTGCGCGGCGTTGCAAAGCACGCCGGCGGCGAGTGCCAGGGCTGCCAGCGCGAGGCGTGGGGTGGAACGGGATGCGGTGCGGCGAACAGCCATGCAGGATCTCCTTCGTTGTTGTTGGTTTGAGGCTCGTGATGTGTGCGCGAAGCTGCGGCAGCGCGCCAGGAAATGTTGTCTCCCCTCTCCCATTTATGGGAGAGGGGCGGGGGAGAGGGCAGGAGCCTCCACGAAGTGAAGTGCCATGGTACTTGCCTGCGCCTGCCCTCTCCCCCAACCCCTCTCCCGCAAGCGGGAGAGGGGAGCAAAGGTGGCGCGATGGCGTTGGTCAGCCTGCCACGCGCAGGCTGTCGACGACCTTGCGCAAGAACGCCTCGCAAGCGGCAAGCTGATCCAGTGCGACAAACTCATCCGGCTTGTGTGCCTGCTCGATATCGCCGGGGCCGCATACGACGGCGGGAATCCCCGCGCGCTGGAACAGCCCGGCCTCAGTGCCGTACGCAACCTTGCTGGTCTCGCGGTCGCCCGTCAGCGCCCGTACCAGTTGCGTGATGGCTTCCTGTTCGGCAGCGTCGAGCGACGGTGCCGCGGCGATCTTGCTGATCACCAGGCCGGCATCGGCGTGTTCGGCGCGCATCTTCGGCAGCAGCACGTCGTTGGCATACGACTGGATCCGCGCAAACAGCGCTTCGGGATCCACGCCGGGCAGGTTGCGGAACTCGAACACGAATTCGCACAGCGCGGGAATGGTATTGAGCGCGATGCCGCCCTGGATCGTGCCGGTCTGCGCAGTGGTGTAGGGCACGTCGAACGCCTGGTCGTACGGGCCGTTGGCCTTGAACTCGTCGGCAATGTCGCGAATGAAGCAGATCAGCCGTGCCGCGTATTCGATCGCATTGACACCCCGTGGCGTCAGCGACGAATGCGCGGCGTGGCCCTTGACGCAGCAGCGGTACGCGTTGATGCCCTTGTGCGCGACGATCACGCGCATGCTGGTGGGCTCGCCCACGATGCAGCCGGCCGGCCGCACGCCGCGCTCGCGCAGTTCGGCAAGCAGGTAGGGCGCGCCCATGCAGCCGATCTCCTCGTCGAACGACAGCGCGTAGTGCACGGGCTCGCGCAGCTTCGCGTCGAGCAGCGTCGGCAGCAACGCCAGGCTGGTGCCGATAAAGCCCTTCATGTCGCAGGTGCCGCGCCCATAGAGCTTGCCGTCGCGCACCACCGGCTTGAACGGGTCCGTGGTCCAGTTCTGGCCGTCCACGGGTACCACGTCGGTGTGGCCCGACAGCACGATGCCGCCATGGGTCTCGCCGTTGGCGGCCGGCACCGTGACGAACAGGTTGGCCTTGTCTTGCTGCGGGTTGTAGCTCAGATGAGGCCGCAACCCCTTTGCGAGGAAGTGATCGCGTACGGACTCGATCAGTCCCAGATTGGAATGGCGGCTCGTGGTGTCGTACGCCACCAGGCGCTCCGTCCATTCGAGCGCGCTGCCGCGCGGCGCATTCGCTTCAGGGGCGGAAGACTGGCGTTGGATATCGGCTTGCATGGGGGCAGGGGCGGCTGTGACCGACGGGTGAAGTTCCTGATGCTACACCCGTCCCGGCCCTCGGGTAAGACGCCCTGCAGCAATTCCTGGTCCACTGCGTCGGAGAAAGCGCACCCGGGCGGCTGTGCATCGAGGTCGCAGGCTAGGCGCAAAGCGCAGCAATAGCGGGCTATTGCGAGCATTTGCAACGACGTATGCGGCCTCGAGGCGCAGTCGAACGGGGGTGCTTTTCGACAGACGCAGTGGACTAGGCGAGCTGGCGCAACGTCTGCTTGATGGTCTGCGCGCGCACGGCCACGTCGGGCATCTTGGCCTCGATACGCAGCTTGTCCTGCCCCGCGAGCTTGATATGCCGGTTCTTCTGCACGAGCTCGATGATCCTCAGCGCATCGATCGGCGGATTCGGCACGAACTGCACGCTGATCGACGCCTCGCCCGCATCGATCTTGCGCACGCCAAGCGGTGCCGCGGCGATGCGCAGCCGGTGGGTTTCCACCAGCGCCTGCGCCTGGTCCGGCATGCGGCCGAAGCGGTCGATCAGCTCTTCCTGGATGTCGTCGACGCGTTCCGGGGTTTCGCAGTTGGCAAGCCGCTTGTACAGCGACAGGCGTTCATGCACATCCGCGCAATAGTCGTTGGGCAGCAACGCCGGCGTGCCGAGGTTGATCTCGGTGGTCGCCGCCAGCGGCGCCATCAGGTCCGGCTCCTTGCCAGCCTTGAGCGCCTTGACCGCCGCGTTCAGCATGTCGGTGTAGAGCTGGAAGCCGATCTCGTGGATCTCGCCGGACTGCTTGTCGCCAAGCACCTCGCCGGCGCCGCGGATTTCCAGGTCATGCATGGCCAGGTAGAAGCCTGACCCCAGTTCTTCCATCTGCTGGATCGCCTCGAGCCGGCGGCCCGCCTGCTTGGTGAGGCCGTCCACGTCATGCACCAGCAGGTAGGCATAGGCCTGGTGGTGCGAACGCCCGACGCGCCCGCGCAGCTGGTGAAGCTGCGCCAGGCCGAACTTGTCGGCGCGATGAATCAGGATCGTGTTGGCCGTCGGCACGTCGATGCCGGTCTCGATGATCGTCGTGCACAGCAAGATGTTGTCGCGCCGCGCGACGAAGTCGCGCATCACGCGTTCCAGCTCGCGCTCGTGCATCTGGCCGTGTGCCACGGCAATACGCGCTTCGGGCACCAGTTCGGCCAGCTTCGCGCGCTTGTTCTCGATGGTCTCGACTTCATTGTGCAGGAAGTAGACCTGTCCGCCGCGCTTGAGCTCGCGCAGGATGGCTTCGCGGATCACGCCGTCTTCCTCGCGCCTGACGAAGGTCTTGATGGCCAGGCGCTTCTGCGGCGCGGTGGCGATCACCGAGAAATCGCGCAGGCCTTCGAGCGCCATGCCCAGCGTGCGCGGGATCGGCGTGGCCGTGAGCGTCAGCACGTCGACTTCGGCGCGCAGCGTCTTCAGCGCTTCCTTCTGGCGCACGCCGAAGCGGTGCTCCTCGTCGATGATGACGAGCCCGAGGCGCTGGAACTTCACTTCATCCGAGAGCAGCTTGTGCGTGCCGATCACGATATCGACGGTGCCCTCGTTGATCTGCTTCACCGCCGCGTCGATTTCCTTCTTCGTCTTGAAGCGCGACAGCTCGACGATGCGTACCGGCCATTCGGCAAAGCGGTCCGACAGCGTCTGGAAATGCTGTTCGGCGAGCAGCGTAGTGGGCGCCAGCATGGCGACCTGCTTGCCGCCGAGCACGGCAACGAACGCCGCGCGCAAGGCGACTTCGGTCTTGCCGAAGCCGACGTCGCCGCACACCAGGCGGTCCATCGGCTTGCCCGAAGTCATGTCGGCGATGACGGCGGCGATCGCCGCAGCCTGGTCGGGCGTTTCCTCGAAGCCGAAGCTTTCGGCGAAGGTCTCGTAGTCCTTCGGCGAGAGCGGGAAAGCAAAGCCTTCGCGCGCGGCGCGCCGCGCGTACAGGTTCAGCAGCTCGGCCGCCGTATCGCGGATCTGCTGCGCAGCCCTGCGCTTGGCCTTGTCCCACTGGCCCGAGCCGAGATGATGCAGCGGTGCGGTTTCCGGATCGGCGCCCGAGTAGCGCGAGATCACGTGGAGCTGATGCACCGGCACGTACAGCTTGCTGCCCTTGTCGTATTCGAGGTGCAGAAATTCCTCGTCGCCCTGGCCCATGTCGAGCGACACCAGGCCGTGGTAGCGGCCGATGCCGTGATCGCTGTGCACGACGGGATCGCCGATCTTCAGCTCGGCCAGGTCGCGCACCATCGAATCGACGGCGGTGGCCTGTTCCTGCTTGCGGCGGCCGGCGCGACGCGCGGTGCCGGCGTAGAGCTCGGCTTCCGTGACGAAGGCGAGCTTCGCGCCCGGCAGCATGAAGCCGCTGTGCAGCGGCGCCACGGCGATGCTGAAATGGGACTCGCCGGCCAGGAACGCGGCAAAGTCATCGACGGGCTGCGGACGCAAGCCGCTTTCGGCGAACAGCTGCAGCAGGGTTTCGCGGCGGCCGGCGGTGTCGGCGCACATCAGCACGCGCGTGGCCTTGTCCAGCAGCAGGGATTCCAGATTCACGAGCGGATCGTCGGCGCGACGGTTCACCGAGACATCGGGAACGCTCGCCGCGAATGCGGGCTGGCCGTCCGTCGTCGGCTCGCTTTGCAGCACCAGCCGGGCCAGCGGCTTGGCTGCGATGAAGAACTGCTCCTCGGACAGGAACAGTTGCGGCGGCGGCAGCAACGGGCGCTCGCGGTCATGCCGCATGAAGTCGTAGCGCTGCGTGGTATCCGTCCAGAAGCGGCGGATGGCTTCATCCACCTTGCCGACGAAGGCGAGCTGGGTATCGGCCGGCAGATAGTCGAACAGCGTCGCGCTGGACTCGAAGAACAACGGCAGGTAGTACTCGATGCCGGCGGAAGGCACGCCGTTGCCGATGTCCTTGTAGATCGGCGACTTGCTCGGGTCGCCTTCGAACACTTCGCGCCAGCGGCCGCGGAATGCCGTAAGGGCGGCTTCGTCGAGCGGAAACTCGCGCCCCGGCAGCAACCGGACTTCCTTGACCGGATACAGGCTGCGCTGGGTGTCGGGATCGAAGGCGCGGATGGTTTCGATCTCGTCGCCGAAGAGGTCGATGCGGTATGGCAGCGCCGAGCCCATCGGATACAGGTCGATCAGGCCGCCGCGCACGCTGTATTCGCCCGGGCGCATCACGGCGCTGACGTGCTCGTAGCCAGCCAGCGTGAACTGCGCCTTGAGCGCGGCCTCGTCCAGCCGTTCGCCCTGCTTGAAGAAGAACGTATAGGCGGCCAGGAAAGACGGTGGCGCCAGCCGGTAGAGCGCTGTGGAGGCGGGCACCAGCATTACGTCGCACTGGCCACCCTGGATGTCATGCAGCGTCGCCAGGCGTTCCGATACCAGGTCCTGATGGGGAGAGAAGCTGTCGTAAGGCAGCGTTTCCCAGTCCGGCAGCAGGCGCACGCGCAGTTCAGGCGCGAACCACGGAATTTCATCGGCGAGCCGCTGGGCGTCGACAGCGTTGGCGCAGACCACGGCCAGCATCGGCACGCGCTCCCTGTGCTGGCGCGCGTAGGCGGCAATGGCGAGGGCGTCGGCGGAACCGAGCAGGCCGGCCATGTTATGGCGCAGCCCGGGCTTGACCAGGGGCAGGTTGGCGAAGGGGAAGGCGGGTGCGGCGTCAGGCATCGGGCAGCGGTCGGAATCAACGACAACGAGCGACAACGCCCCGCCGGCAGCGCGGGCGGGGGTGTGCGTGAGCCGCCTGCCGGAGTGGCAAGGCGGCATGGCGGCAAACAAGGGCCGTATTATAGAATGCGCTCCGGCCACGGCGCAGGCCGCCGCCGTGACGTTCCCAACGCATTTTCCATTCCATCCCGATCCTGTGCCCGACCGCCGCTTCGCCCTGATTCCCTGTGCCGGTACCGGCAGCCGCGCGGGCGGCTCCGTGCCCAAGCAATACCAGCCCGTCGCGGGCCGGCCCATGATCTGGTACGCGCTGGCCGCGTTTTCGGCCTGCGACGCGATCAGTGCCACCGCGCTGGTGCTGGCGCCCGACGACATGCCGCTGGAGTCCCGGTTCGGCGCCGACGTTTTTGCCGGCTTGCGCTTCGACACCGCCTTTGTCGGCGGCGACACGCGCCATGCGTCGGTGCTGGCCGGCCTGCATCACCTGGCGCAGCTCGGCGCCACCGACACTGACTGGGTGCTGGTGCACGATGCGGCGCGGCCGGGCCTGACGCCTGCGATGATCCATAGCCTGGTGCGCGCCGTCGAAAGCGACAACGACGATGATCCCGACGCGGCAATCGGCGGCATCCTGGCCGTGCCCGTCCCCGATACGCTCAAGCGTGCCGATGCCGGCGCGCGTATCGGCACGACGGTGCCGCGCGACGGGCTGTGGCAGGCCCAGACCCCGCAGATGTTCCGCGTCGGCGTATTGCGCCAGGCCTTGCAGGATGCGCTGGCCGCCGGCGCCGTGGTGACCGACGAAGCCAGCGCGATCGAACGGCTGGGCCTGCATCCGCGGCTCGTCAACGGTTCGCTGCGCAATTTCAAAGTGACATACCCGGAAGACTTTGCGCTGGCCGAGGTGCTGCTCGGCACCGCACCGGCCCGGTCTGCCGATTCAGGAGCCTGATCGATGATGCCTTTTGATATCCGCGTGGGGCAGGGCTATGACGTCCACGCGCTCGTGCCCGGCCGCAATCTGATCCTGGGCGGTGTGCATATTCCGCACGACCGCGGCCTGCTCGGCCATTCGGATGCCGATGCGCTGCTGCATGCCATTACCGACGCGTTGTTCGGTGCGGCGGGGCTTGGCGACATCGGGCGGCACTTCCCGGACACGGATGCGCAGTTCGCCGGTGCCGACAGCCGCGTGCTGCTGCGGGAAGCCGCGCGCCGCGTGCGCGAGGCCGGCTACGAGATCGGCAATGTCGACGCCTCGGTGATCGCGCAGCAGCCCAAGCTGGCGCCGCATATTCCCGGCATGGTCGCGAACATTGCCGAAGACCTGGGTTTGCCCGCCGCGCGTTGCAACGTCAAGGCCAAGACCAACGAAAAGCTTGGCTTCGAAGGGCGGCAAGAAGGCATCGTGGCCCAGGCCGCGGTCCTGATCTGGCGCGGAGCAATCCCGGACGCGCAGGACTGAGCGCGGCCCGGATCGAGTTCGCGGATGCGGTAGCGCTTACGCCTTGGCCGGTGCAGTCGCGCTCTCTGGCGTGATGGCGTAGCTGTAGTCGACCAGCCTCGCCATGGCGCCCGTTCGGGCGCCAGCCTCAGTGCGCTTGGCAAAGCCCATCTGCTGGCACAGGCGATTGGCGGACGCCATTTCGGGCATGGTCCGCACCAGCAGCGTCGGCGAGCCGATATCGCGCGCACGCTGGATGCAGATCTGCATCAGCGTATGGCCGAGCCCGAGGCCGCGTGCTTGCGGGCTGACGGAAAGCAGCCGGGCTTCCGGCTGGGTCAGCGTGATCGTGCTGCCATCCAGCGCCGGCAGTGTCGCGCCGGGGTGGCAGAACAGGACGGCGCCGGCAATGCCATGTTCCGTCTCGGCCACCCACCATTCCATATCGGGGTGGCTGGTGGCCAGCACGGCCTGCATGCCGCGCTGGAACGAGGCGCGGCAATCCTCCATGATTTCCAGTTCGTACTGCGAATACGCCTGCTGCGTGACAGCGGCGATGTCGCCCCAGTCCTGGACGGTGGCGAGGCGGTAGTGGAAGCGCGGCGAGGTTGGCGAAGGCAGGATGCTCATGGTGCGGGGGGCGGGTGACTGAGTGCGTGTCTTGTCTGGATTGTAGGCCGTTCACTGCACGAGTGGTGCCTTCGGCCGTTGTCGGGACCGCACATGCAAACAGCCGGCACTTCCCACTGGGAAGGTGCCGGCTGTTGTGGTACCGCGTTGGCGCCGAGGGGTCGCGTTACTGGGCGGCAATCACGTTGGCGGCTGCCGCGATGACCGCGGCAATGCGGCCGACGTCGCGCAGCTGCTGCGAGGTCATGCCTTGCTCGTTCTTGAGCAACTGGTAGTGCGATTTCACGCAGAAATGGCACTTGCCGACGATGGAGGCTGCCAGCGCGTACATTTCGAAGCGGCGCTTGTCCACGCCGCCATGGGTGGCGTAGGCGTTCATGCGCAGGCCGGCCGGCTGGCTGGCCAGGTCCGGATCGTCCGCCATCTCGATGTACGGATACCAGACGTTGTTCATGCCCATGAGCGCGGCGGCGGTCAGCGCGCCATTGACTTCCTCGGCCGACAGCACGTTGGCGTTGCGGATCGCATCCACGAGCACCTTGGACTGCGCGGCGAAAGCCGCTGCCAGCGCCACGCCCACGGCGTCATTGCCTTCGAGCGAGGAACGCGCAATGGTGCCGTCCACGTTCAGGCGGATGTCCTTGGCGTAGTCGGGGATGAGATTCTTAATCGTGCTGAGGAATTCCATTTAATTCTCCTATCGATCAGGGCTCAAAAAACCCGCGTCTGCGGGTTTGGGGCGGAGGGGAAGAACCCTCCGCGAGTCGCCGTAATTACCGGCAACCTTGCAGCAATTACAGCGTTGCGCCGCCAACGGCGCGGTTGCACGGGCACAGTTCGTCCGTTTGCAGACCGTCCAGAATACGCAGCACTTCTTCCGGGTTGCGGCCGACGTTCAGGTTGTTCACCGAAACGTGCTGGATCACGTTGTGCGGATCGACCACGAAGGTCGCACGCAGGGCCACGCCAGCAGCCTGGTCACGCACGCCGAGCTGGTCCACCAGCGAACCGGTCACGTCGGCGAATTGCCACTGGTTCAGCTTGTTCAGATCCTTGTGCTCGCGGCGCCATGCCAGCTTCACGAATTCGTTGTCGGTCGAGCCGCCCAGAACGATGGCGTCACGGTCAGCGAAATCGCCGTTCAGCTTGGCGAATGCCACGATTTCGGTCGGGCACACGAACGTGAAGTCCTTCGGGTAGAAGTAGATGATCTTCCACTTGCCTTCGAACGACTTTTCGGTGATGTCTTCGAAAGCCGACTGGCCGTTTTCTTCGTGGTTGTTGAAACCCGGCTTGACACCAACGACGTGGAAGGCTTCGAGCTTGTCACCAACGGTCTTCATAGACTTCTCCTGATACGGTTGAAGAGAGAGTTTGTGCAAATGCGGGCACTTTTGCCGCCGGCCGGAGCCGGTGCTTTGGTGCACCGCGACAAGGCGAGATTATGCGTCATGACGCACGGCAGGGCTAATTGAAATTCTCAAACAGCCCGATAGGCGGCGCGGATGGCGACCTTAATCGTCGCACATGACAGTTTGCGCAAGTCGGCAAGTATGCCACGACCGGCCCCATGGGGCCGGCGTGGCGGGAACGGCACGTGGACGTCAGGCCGTACGCAGCGCGGGCTGGCTGCGGCGCGAGCGGAAGATGATCAGGGTAGCGACCAGGCCGCAGGCTGCGGCGAACATCAGCCACAGGCCAGGAGCCGCCTTGTTGCCGGTGGCGTGGATCAGGTAGGTCGACACGGCCGGTGTGAAGCCGCCAAACAGCGCCGTGGCCAGGCTATAGGCCAGCGAGAAGCCCGCAGTACGCACGGCCGGCGGCATGACCTCGGTCAGCGTGACCACCATCGCACCGTTATAGCTGCCGTACAGGAAGGACAGCCACAGCTCGACCATCAGCAGGCGCGAGAACGACGGCTCGGCCACCAGCCACGTGACGGCGGGATAGGCGGTCAGCAACGTAGCTGCCGTGAAAAACAACAGCAGCGGCTTGCGTCCGATGCGGTCGGACACCGCGCCCATCAACGGCAGCCAGATGAAGTTCGAAAGGCCCACGCACATCGTGACGATCAGGTTGTCGACATCGTCGAGCTTGAGCACCGTCTTGCCGAAGGTCGGGGTGTACGCGGTGATCATGTAGAACGACACCGTCGTCATCACGACCATCATGCAGCCGGCAATGATGATGCGCCAGTTCTCGGCCATCGAGCGGTAGATCTCGCGCACGGTGGGGCGATGCTTGCGGGCCTTGAACTCCTCGGTCTCTTCGAGCGAGCGGCGGATCAGGAACAGGAACGGCACGATCAGGCAGCCGATCAGGAACGGCACGCGCCAGCCCCAGTCATCCATTTGCTGCGGTGCAAGCGTGGCATGCAGGATTACGCCGAGCAGGCCGGCGAAGATCACCGCGACTTGCTGGCTGGCCGATTGCCAGGCTACGTAAAAGCCTTTCTTGCCAGGTTTGGCGATTTCCGACAGGTAGACCGAGACGCCACCCAGTTCCACGCCCGCAGAGAAGCCCTGCAACAGGCGGCCGGCCAGTACCAGCAGCGGTGCCGCCACGCCGATCGAGGCATAGCCGGGCACGCATGCGATCAGCAGCGTGCCGGCGGCCATCAGCGCGAGCGTGACGATCAGCCCCTTGCGGCGGCCGTGATGGTCGATGTACGCGCCCAGCACGATGGCGCCCAGCGGACGCATCAGGAAGCCGGCGCCGAACGTCGCCAGCGACAGCATCAGCGACGCGAATTCATCGCCGCTGGGGAAGAAGGTCCTGGCAATGGCGGCGGCGTAGAAGCCGTACACCATGAAGTCGTACATTTCCAGGAAGTTGCCGCTGACCACGCGGAACACGGTCTTGAATCCGTGCTGCGCTTGCGGTTGGCCGGCGGTTTGGGAGGTCTCTGACATGGCTGTCTCTCTCGGACGTCGCCGGTGGGTCCCGGCGCATGATTGTTCGGTGAGCCAGCCAGGCGTGGGGAGGAGACAGCAGGCGTCGCCGTGGCTGGGAGGATGCGTATGCATCGGCCCTGCTGACCGGCGCCAGTGTGCGCCGCGACGCTGTCATTGTCCTGTCAAAGACCTTTCAGATCCCTATCAGTAGCTGTCGAAAACCTGTCAGTTGCCGGGCTGCCCGCCTGCAATGTGCAGGGGGCGCCGGGTTCGTCAGGCGCGGCGGAAGCAGGCGCTGACCACGAGGCCGGAGTGGGGCGCCAAGCGGTTCGACAGCACCAGCCGCCCACCATTGCGCTGCAGTATGCGGTTGACGATCGACATGCCCAGCCCTGCGCCCTTGGCTTCGCTGCGCGCGCTGTCGAGCCGATAGAACGGGCGAGTCAGCAAGGAGAGCTGGGCGTCGGGCACGCCCTTGCCGTTGTCGGCCACGGTGAGCACGGCGTCCTTGTCGTCGAGCTTCGTGGTGATCTCGACCTCGGCAATGCCGGTGTCGTCGTTCTTGGCATAGCGGCGCGCGTTTTCGACCAGGTTGTCGAGGATGCGCTGGACTTCCATGCGGTTGGCCACGGCCATGACCGGCTCGTTGGCGCGCACCTGCACGCGCACGTCGTCATGCGCGGCGTAGACGCCCACGGCATCCTGGACGAGCGCCGACAGGTCCACCGGCTCGACCATCTCGAGCGGCGGCCGCGCGTAGTTCAGGAACTGGCCGATGATGGCGTCCATCTGCTCGATGTCGGTGATCATCGCTTCGCGCGTGGCATTGTCGGCCGGCGACATCTCGGTCTCCAGCCGCAGGCGCGTGAGCGGCGTGCGCAGGTCGTGCGAGATGCCGGCCAGCATCACCGCGCGGTCGTCGTCGAGCTGGCGCAGGTCGCGCACCATCTGGTTGAAGCTGTGGTTGGCCAGCGCGACTTCACTGGCGCCATGCTCGGGCAGCGCCGGCGGATCGCCGCCCGCGCCGATCTCGCGCGCGGCAGTGGCCAGCCGCTTGAGCGGGTAGTTGACGCGCGCGGTAATGAACGCGGCGCCGATGATCGACAGCAGCAACGCCGCGATACTCCACCACAGCCACTGGATGCCTGACACGCGCTCGAAACGCTCCGGGCTGATGGCGACCCAGTAATCGTCGCCTTCGATCTCGAAGCTGACCCAGACGCCGGGAATATCGTTGACAGTGGTGGCCAGCACCGTGTCTTCGCCGAGCCGGCTGCGGATTTCCTGCTGCACCAGCTGGGTCAGGAACGGGTTGGCGGTCGGCGCGGCGAAATCGTCGTCCTTCTCGCGCGGATAGACCTTGATGCCTTCGTTCTGGACCAGGTCGAGCAGCAGGAACCGGCGCCGTGCCGGGTCCGAATAGAGCAGGGCCGCACGCGTCAGCTTGACCACGCTGACCACCTGCATGGCGATCTGCTGCGCGCGCGGGGCGCGTTCGAACAGCCGGTAGCTCTGGAACCAGATGCCCAGCGAAATGGCCAGCAGAAGCGCGATCAGCATGAAGGTTCGCCAGAACAGCGAACCAAAGAAACGCGTGGCCGTACGGCCAAGGGCGGTCGCCACGATGTTGAGCGGCCGACCGGATTACTTCACGCCATCGGGAATGAACACATAGCCCAGCCCCCACACCGTCTGGATAAAGCGTGGGTTGCTCGGATCGGGCTCGATCAGCTTGCGCAGGCGGGAAATCTGCACGTCCAGGCTGCGGTCGAATACCTCGTATTCGCGGCCGCGCGCCATTTCCATGAGTTTTTCGCGCGACAGCGGCTGGCGCGGGTGGCGGGCAAAAACCTTGAGCACGGAAAATTCGCCCGTGGTCAGGGTGATTTCCTCGTCGTTCTTGGTCAGCGTACGCGTGGCCAGGTTCAGCACGAAATCGCCGAACGCGAACGTTTCGGGCGTTTCCGACGGCGCGCCGGGCACCTCGGCCGGTCCCTTGCGGCGCAGCACGGCGTGGATACGGGCAATCAGCTCGCGCGGGTTGAACGGCTTGGGCAGGTAGTCATCGGCACCCATTTCCAGGCCGACGATACGGTCGACGTCCTCGCCCTTGGCGGTCAGCATGATGATGGGCGTCTGGTCGTTGGCGCCGCGCAGGCGGCGGCAGATGGACAGGCCGTCCTCGCCGGGCATCATCAGGTCAAGCACGAGCAGGTCGAAGCGCTCGCGCAGCCAGAGCTTGTTCATGGCAGTGGCATTTTCGGCCACTAGTACCGTAAAACCCTGTTCGCCCAGATAGCGGCGCAGCAGATCGCGCAGGCGCGGGTCGTCGTCCACGACGAGAATCTTGTGGCTGGTATTTTCCATGGCGGTATCTTAGCGACTATCGCTTTCGCTCAAAATGGCTTAACAAAACGTTACATACTTTACCCTGTGGCATTGCGGTATGCACGAACCCTGCCATTACACTGCCGCATACCGTCTTTCGCGCACTACGTCGCACTACTTCATTATCCGGTTGGCGTGGGTATTGCCATCGGATTATCTGCGGTCCGCCGCATATTGCATTGCGGCGATCGCGCGGACGGGGTACCAATTTTTCCGGCCTCATGCAGTCCAGGCGGCTGCAAGTTCGAGGCCAAGAACGCCATTATCAATGAAAGTGAACCGTAACCGGCATGGGCTCACCTTGCACGGCGCCTTTGGCGTCTGTCTGGTGCTCGCCGGTGCGGCGCTGTGGCTGTGCGCGGCGCCAAGGCCGGCCGTGGCCCAATCGGCCGGCATGGCCAACCTGCTGCACGGGCACGAGCGTCCCTCCACCCACGCCAGCGAAGCTGCTTCCGGCCAGCGCGAGGCGCGCGCGCGGGCCGAACGCCACCGAGCCGAACAGCGCGAGGCCGAGCGCGCCGGCCGTCCGGGGCGCTCGGGGTCCAGCCTGTCGCCCGACGAGCGCCGCAAACTTCGGCAGAACCTATACGACCTCGGGCGCGAGATGTACCAGGGCGGCTAAGGCGGCTGGCGGGGCCGACATTAGCCCTCGGGCTGGAAGTGACGCAGGAAATCCACGAACACTTCGGCGGCGAGCTGCGCATCTTCGGCAGTGATGGTTTCCAGCGGGTTGTGGCTGATGCCGCCATTTCCGCAACGGACGAACAGCATGGCGACGTCGGTGATGCGCTGCATCATCATGGCGTCGTGCCCGGCGCCGGACGGCAGTTCGAAGGCGGCCAGGCCGCGCTTGCGCAGTACGGCACTGAACTGGTCCATCAACCAGCGCGCGCAAGGCGCGTTGAAGACCGGCTTGATCCGGTCGACCTGGGCCGACAAGCCGCGGCGCGCCGCGATCTGCTGGATCCCGGCGACGATGTCGGCAATCGCGGCTTCGCGGATATCGTCCTCGCCGGCGCGGATGTCCATCGAAAAGGTGCAGGCGGCGGGAATGACATTGCTCGAGCCGTCGGGTACCAGGAGTTGCCCTACCGTTCCGACGAGGGCAGGCACCGCGCTGCATCGCGATTCCACCAGCAGGATCATTTCCGCGGTGCCGGCGGCGGCATCCCGGCGCATGCCCATCGGCGTGGTGCCGGCATGGCTGGCCTGTCCCTCGATGCGCACCTGGAAACGGCTGCTCCCGGCGATCTGTGTGACCACGCCGAGCGGCAGGTCCTTGTTCAGCAGCACCGGTCCCTGCTCGATATGGACTTCGACGAAGCCGAGCAGCGTGGCGGGATCGACGGCAGCGGCCTGCAGTGCCGCCAGCTCGCCATGGCCCGGGAGGCCGGACGCCGCGAGCGCTTCGGCCAGCGTCACGCCATCGGCATCGGTGCGCGCCAGCAAGGCCGCATCGAAGCGGCCCGCGAGCACGCTGCTGGCCAGGAAGCTGGTCTTGAAGCGCAGGCCTTCCTCTTCGGCGAAGCCGACGATTTCGAGGTGGTAGGGCAGGCGGATGCCTGAGGCATTGAGCGCGCCGACCACGGCGATCGGGAGCAGGATGCCGAGACGGCCGTCATAGCGCCCGCCATTGCGCACGGTGTCGAAGTGGGAACCGGTCATCAGCACGCGCGCATCGGCGCCGGCATCGGCTGCATACCGGCCAATCACGTTGCCGATGGCATCGATGCGCACCTGCATGCCGGCTTCCTCCATCCATTGCGCCAGCAGGGCTTGCGCGGACCGGTGCGCCGGCGTGAGGAACGCACAGGTCAGGCCGCCTTCCATGTCGGAGAACCGGGCAAGCGCTTCGGCGCGGTCAATGATGCTCTGTCCGAGCGGATGGGGATTCTGGGTCATGGCTTGGCGAACGGCGTGGTGCAAGGCGGGAATGACTTTGTGGGCTTAGCTGTTGCGCAGCCAGGTCTTCCAGGCGATCCACAGCTTGCGCAGCGGCGTGAGCGCAATGCGCTGGTTCAGCACCTGGAAGTCGCTGCGCTCGATCTCGTCGAGCAGCGCGTGGTAGATCGCGCCCATCAGCAGGCCGGCGCGCTGGGCGCGGCGATCCTGGCGCGGCAGCAGGTCCAGCGCCTCGCGGTACAGCGCACGGGCGCGTCCGGCGCGGTATTGCATCAGCGCGACAAAGCGCTCGGAATGCTTGCCCTGGAGGATTTCCGAAGCGGGCACCTGGAAACGCTGCAGCGTGTCGACCGGCAGGTATATGCGGCCGCGGCGCGCGTCCTCGCCGACATCGCGCAGGATGTTGACCAGTTGCAGCGACAATCCGAGCTTCTCGGCGAACACCAGCGTATGCGGATCCGAGTAGCCGAAGAGCCGCGCGCTCAGCGTGCCGACCACGCCGGCCACGCAGTGGCAATAGCGGTTCAGGCCGATCTCGTCGAGATACCGGCTCTGGGTCAGGTCCATCTCCATGCCGTCCAGCACTTCCGACATTTCGGCATGCGGCAGGCCAGCGGCCTTGACGTGCGGGCGCAGCGCCTGCGTGACGGGGTGAGTCGGCTCGCCTTCGAACAGGTGGCGCAACTCACCGCGCCACCAGTCCAGCTGCTGGTGGGCCAGACCAGGGTCGTGGGCGTTGTCGACCACATCGTCGACTTCGCGGCACCAGGCGTAAAGCGCTGTGATCGCGCGCCGGCGTTCGGCGGGCAGGAACAGGAAGCTGTAATAGAAGCTGGAGCCGCTCTGGGCGACTTTCTCTTGGCAATACTGATCGGGCGTCACGCCGGTCTCGGTCTGGTGAGGTAGGGTAGGTGCGGGCGGCGTCAGGGCCTGGCGGCGGCGGGATTGTAGCATTGAGCCATAGTCGGTTCCCGTGCTGGTAGCGGCCACATGCAGGCAGCGCCTACCGTGATTTCGTACCGTTCAGCGGTCTAGAAGGAAGCTTCGGTGGTCATTCTGGCAGTTTCGTCACCCGGCGTTTGACGCACCTGAGGGTCGTCGCTATATTGCTGACCGGCCAGTTATTAATTTCCGGTACGCACGCATGTTGTGCTGATTGTGCGCTGCAAGGCTCCGGAACGGGCCGCATCAGCTTTCCCACGTTGTTCGATTCGCTGCTTACCCATGCCAGTGCATTGCCAAGTGCCGGAAGTTGCGGCCGTTCGTCCCGAGATATCCCCCAATTCCCTGTCGCGTCGGCGGCTTGTCCGCGTTGGCGCCGCCGTGCTCGCGGGGGCGGTTGTGGCGCTGGCGGGTTGCGGCAAGAAGAGCGAGCCCGCGCCTGAGGCCCGGCCCGTCCGCTTGCTGCAGCTGAGCCAGCACACCGGCAAGACGACGTTCGAGTTCTCTGGCGACGTGCGGCCGCGCGTGGAGTCGCGGCTGGGCTTCCGTGTGGGCGGCAAGATTGCGGCGCGCCTGGTTGACGTGGGCGCGGTCGTACGCAAAGGCCAGCCGCTGGCGCGCCTCGATCCGACTGACCTGTCACTGGCCGAGGCGGGCTCGCGCGCCCAGTTCGATGCGGCGCGCACGGACCGCGACCTGGCAGCCTCCGACCTCAAACGCTACAACGATCTGTTCGTGAAGGGCTTTATCAGCGCTGCCGAGCAGCATCGGCGCCAGGCCACCTTCGATGCCGCCGAATCGCGCCTCAAGCAGGCCGAGGCAGGCCTGCGCAGCCAGGCCAACCAGACCGCCTATGCCGTGTTGCTGGCCGATGCCGATGGTGTGGTAACGGCGGTGGATGCGGAGGTCGGGCAAGTCGTTACCGCGGGGCAGGCGGTGATCCGGGTTGCGCAGTCGGCGGAGAAGGAGGTCGCCATCGGGCTGCCCGAAGATCAGGTCGACCAGCTACGCGGCATTACCGATGTGACGGTGCGCACCTGGGCCGATCCGGGCCGCGCATTGCCTGCACGCGTACGCGAGATTGCGGCCGCCGCCGATCCCGTGACGCGCACCTATGCCACGCGTGTGTCGGTGCCGAATCCGCCGGCAGATCTCAAGCTCGGCATGACCGCGGTGGTGACCTTCGTGCGCACGGGCGCAGTGCCGGCGGTACGCGTGCCGCTGACCGCGCTGCTGCAGGAGCAGGGCCGCAACCAGGTCTGGGTCTATGACGCGGCCGCCGGCACGGTCAAGCCGGTCCAGGTGACGCTGGGCGATCCGGTCGGCAACGAGATCGAAGTGCGCCAGGGCCTGGCACCTGGCCAGACCATTGTCACGGCCGGCGTGCACCTGCTCAAGCCGGGGCAGAGGGTCAGGCCGATGCAGGCGGTCGTGCCAGCATCGGCGCCGTCCGCCCCATCCCCGACGCCGACGGCCGCCCCCGTCCCGCAGCAAGGCTGAGGGCGAGGCATGGATCATTCCCGTTTCAACCTGTCGCGCTGGGCGCTGGAACACCAGCCGCTGACCCGCTACCTGCTGGTGGTGCTGCTGCTGGCGGGCCTGATGGCGTTCTTCCGGCTCGGGCAGGACGAGGACCCGCCATTTACTTTCCGCGTGATGGTGGTGCAGGCGTTCTGGCCCGGGGCCACCGCCGAGCAGATCGCGGTACAGGTGACGGACAAGATCGAGCGGCAACTGCAGGAAGTGCCATATGCCGACAAGATCCGCAGCTTTTCGAAGCCGGGCGAGACCACGGTCATCTTCCAGCTCAAGGACACGTCTCCGGCCAGGGACACCGCGCAGATCTGGTACACGGTACGCAAGAAGATCGGCGATATCGCGCAGACGCTGCCGGCCGGGGTGCGCGGCCCGTACTTCAACGACGAGTTCGGCGACGTGTACGGCACCATCTACGCGTTGTCCGCCGACGGCTTCAACTACAAGGAACTGCGCGAGTATGCCGACCTGGTGCGACAGGAACTGCTGCGCGTGCCGGCCGTGGCCAAAGTGTCGCTGCTGGGCCTGCAGGACGAGAAGATCTACATCGAGTTCAACCAGACGCGCTTCGCACAGCTAGGGCTCGATATCAACGCCATTGCCGACCAGATCACGCAGCAGAACAACCTGAATGGCAGCGGCGTGCTGGTCACGCCGACCGATAACCTGCAGGTGCGCGTGACGGGCCAGTTCGCCAGCGTTTCAGACCTTGAGAACCTGGTGCTGCGCGGTCCCAACGGCATTGCGAATATCCGCCTGGGCGACATTGCGCACGTGTATCGCGGCTACGTCGATCCGCCGCAGAGCACCATGCGGTACAACGGCAAGAACGTGGTCGGGCTTGGCATCTCGATGGCGAAAGGCGGTGACATCATCGAGCTCGGCAAGAACCTGCGCGGCGCGTTCGACCGCCTGCGCGGGCAGTTGCCGGTCGGCATCGAGCTGGAGCAGGTGCAGGACCAACCGCAAGCGGTCAAGCGTTCGGTCGGCGAGTTCGTGCATGTGCTGATCGAGGCCGTGGTGATCGTGCTGGGCGTCAGCTTCGTCTCGCTAGGCCTGCATACGCGGCCACTGCGCCTCGATGTGCGCCCGGGTCTTGTGGTGGCGCTGACGATTCCGCTGGTGCTCGCGGTGACGTTCCTGTTCATGAACATCTTCGGCATCGGCCTGCACAAGATATCGCTCGGCGCGTTGATCGTGGCGCTGGGGCTGCTCGTCGACGACGCCATCATTGCAGTGGAGATGATGGTGCGCAAGCTGGAGGAGGGGCTTTCCAAGATGGAAGCCGCCACCTTCGCCTACAGCTCCACCGCCATGCCGATGCTGACCGGCACGCTGATTACGGCCGCAGGCTTCCTGCCGGTGGGCCTCGCGAAATCCACGGTCGGCGAATATACCTTCGCCATCTTCGCCGTGACCGCGCTGGCGCTGGTGCTGTCGTGGCTGGCCGCGGTCTACTTCACGCCGTACCTGGGCTACCTGTTGCTGAAGTCGCGCCCAGGCGGGGGCGAGCATCACGAGGTGTTCGATACGCCGTTCTATGCAAGCTTCCGGCGCTTGGTCGACTGGTGCGTGACATGGCGCAAGACCGTCATCGTCATCACATTGGTGACGTTTGCACTGGGCATCTATGCGTTCAAGTTTGTCGAGAAGCAGTTCTTCCCGGACTCGAGCCGGCCTGAACTGATGGTCGAGTTGTGGATGCCGGAAGGCACCAGCTTTGCGCAGATGGAGGCCGAGGCCAGGCGCTTCGAGGCCGCCATGCGGCAGGATCGCGACGTGCAGAGCCTCACCACGTTTGTCGGCACCGGCGCGCCGCGTTTCTACCTGCCGCTGGACCAGATCTTCCCGCAAAGCAACGTGGCGCAGGTGATCGTGCTGCCCGTCAGCACCGAGGCGCGCGACGCCTTGCGCCAGCGCGTGATTGCGGTGCTCAACACCCAATTTCCGCAGTTGCGCGGGCGCGTCAAGCTGCTGCCCAATGGGCCTCCCGTGGCCTATCCGGTGCAGTTCCGGGTGATCGGCCCGGATGCCGCCGGCGTCCGCCAACTCGCCGACCAGGTCAAGGCGTTGATGCGTGCGAACCCGAATACGGTCGGCGTCAACGACAACTGGAACGAGAGCGTCAAGGTGCTGCGCCTGGAGATTGACCAGGACAAGGCGCGCGCGCTCGGCGTGACCACGAGTTCCATTGCGCGCGTCACGCAAACCGTACTGACCGGCATACCGGTGGGCCAGTACCGCGACGGCGACAAGCTGATAGACATCATGATGCGCACGCCACGCAATGAGCGCGACACCATGTCGGATCTGGGCAATATCCAGGTGCCCACCAACACTGGCCGCGTCGTGCCGCTGACGCAGGTGGCGCGGCTGTCGCTGCGGTCCGAGCCGGGCGTGATCTGGCGCGAGAATCGCGACTTCGGCGTGACCGTGCAGGCCGATGTGGTGGACGGCATCCAGGGGCCGACCGTCACCGCGCAGATCGATCCGCTGCTCAACAAGCTGCGCGAGCAACTGCCGCCGGGCTATCGCATCACCGTGGCAGGGGCAGAGGAAGAAAGCGGCAAGGCAGGGGCGTCGATCGCAGCGCAGTTGCCGCTGTGCATCTTCCTGATCTTCACGCTGCTCATGCTTCAGCTGCACAGTTTCTCGCGCGCGCTGATGGTGTTCCTGACGGGGCCGCTGGGCCTGATCGGCGCGGCTGCCACGCTGTTGTTGCTGCGCGCACCGATGGGCTTCGTCGCGCAGCTCGGCATCACCGCGCTGCTCGGCATGATCATCCGCAACTCGGTAATCCTGGTGGATCAGATCGAACAGGACATCAAGGCCGGCGTACCGGCGTGGAATGCCATCGTCGAAGCGGCGGTGCGCCGCTGCCGCCCGATCATCCTGACCGCCGCGGCGGCCGTGCTGGCCATGATTCCGCTGTCACGCTCGCTGTTCTGGGGGCCGATGGCCGTGGCCATCATGGGCGGGCTGATCATCGCCACGGTGCTGACATTGCTGTTCCTGCCGGCACTGTATGCGGCATGGTTCCGCGTCAGCAAGCCTGAGGCGGGAGCAGGGCCGGTGACGGCCTGACCGCGCGGGACACATCGACCCGCCCGCATCGCACCGATGGGCGCGTGCGCCGGCGTTGATCCGCGCCAGGCCACCTAGTTGCAGAGCGTCCCGGGAACGGGCTTGCCGGAATTCGTCATTCCCTGGCAAGCGTCGCCAATCACCAGCGACGTGTCGCCGGCGGTGGCCGGGCTCAGCCTCAGCTTGCCCGCTACCGTGCAGCAACCCCTAGGCGCTGGCGGGGGTGGGGGAGGCGGCGCTGCTGCGGTGGCAGTCGCGGCCGGTGCAGGCGCAACTGCCGCCGGCGCAGCAGGAGGCGATGCCCTGGTGGCTTGCGCGGGCTTGGGCGCGGGCGAGTCCGCCTGCTCGTCCGCATCGGGCGAAACGCATTGCCCCTGCTGGCAAATCCGTTCCCCTTTGCATTGCATGTCGTACTGACAACCAGCAGCCTTGACCGTCGATGACCATGCAAGCGCCATCGAAGCTGCCAACAGCAAGACAGGTAGTTTCATATCCCCTCCGTTCGGGGGCTGAGGCATCGCAGGAGCTTTCCAGCATTGCGACGTTGTGCGTGCATGCCGAAGGCGTCCCACAACTTCAGCATAGATCGCGGACTACCATCGCGAAAGGCAAGTCACATGAGGGCTTGCACTATGTCGCCGGGGCGGGGCTGGATTCCCCCCGAGGCTTGCGCTACAATCCGCTGCTTCGTTGCAGAGCACGCACAAGCGCGGCGGCAGGCGACACAGGAAGGCGGGCAGTTCCAGCCGCCTTTTTTGCTTTCGCGCCATCGCTGCAACGAGCATCGCGGCCCCGTCCGGGGGCTCGCAAGGACCGCGAGGGTGGCGAAATTGGTAGACGCACCAGGTTTAGGTCCTGACGCCAGCAATGGTGTAGGGGTTCGAGTCCCCTCCCTCGCACCAATCCCCCATTCATTCTCCATTCGTGTGGCGAAAGGCTGACTTTTTCGTCCGGCCGTCCAGATTGCCGCCTTTCCCGACGCCTCCGCTTACCGGCTTAGAATGATCCTGAGCGAGCGCCACCAGCGCCCGGCAAAAGGACATTGCCCATGTGCTATTCCTCCCAGATCCAGGCGGAGTTCCGCAGGTTCGAGCGCGAATACGGGGCGTCGATCAGCATCGAACGTTTCGTGGAATTGTTCTGGCACCAGCGACGGACTGGCGGCTGGCAGCGCATTCCGAGGGCGCTGCGCAAGGCGTTCGCCGAGTCGGCGGAATCGAACGCCGCGATCGTGAGTGATGGCGACAAGGAGCAGGCCAACCGGTTCGAAGCCGAGATCTTCCAGCAACGCGGCCGTCTTGCCGAGGCCGAGCGGACACTGGCCACGCGGTCGACCAAGAAGGCCGAGGCCGACCGTCGCATCGCCACCGACAAGATTGCCAGGGCCCAGCAGAATCTGGCCGACCTGCAGCATTCCGGGCTGGGTGATCAGGACCGCCGTGTCTTTCCGGGCTACTACGCGCCCGTGATCATCTCGCAGGGCGGGCGCAGGGTGGTGGTCCCGATGCGCTATCAATGCCGCCTGCCAGGCTGGACCGAGGTGGACGAGCGCAAGCGGCCCGGTACCTACAATGCGCGGCGCGACAACCTGGAGCGCGCGTGGCGCGCACTGTTCGGGCATCGTCACGGGGTGATGGTGATCACCGCCTTCTATGAGCATGTGCCGCGCCACAAGGCCGAGCGCCGCGCGCTGCTGCCTGGCGAGGCCGAGGAGAGCGTTATCCTGGCATTTCAGCCGCGCCCGCCGCAGGACATGCTGGTGGCGTGCCTGTGGTCGGTGAGTCCGGGTGGAGAGGGGGAGCAAGACCTGTACTCGTTCGCGGCTATCACCGACGAACCGCCGCCGGAAGTGGCGGCTGCCGGCCACGACCGCTGCATCATTCCGCTTCGTCCCGAGCATGTCGATGCCTGGCTCAATCCCGAAGCCGCGGACCTGGCCGCCATGCAGGCCATCCTGGACGATCGCGAGCCGCTGTATTTCGACTGCAAGCTGGCCGCCTGAGCGTGTCCCTGACCGCGTAGTGCCGGCGCAATAGCGCGGCGACCCGTTAGTATGCGGGGATTGTTCGAAACACGTACGCCATCCCCCATGATTTCCCACGCAGCGTTCCTGCAAGCGCCACGGCGCTGGCGCTTGCTGTTCTGGCCTTGCCTGATCGCAGTGCTGGTGCTGGCCCTGTTGCCGCCCACTCAGCCTCTCCCGACCACCGGGTGGGACAAGGCCAACCACGTGCTGGCGTTCCTGGTGCTGGGCTGGCTCGGCAGGCGGGCTTATGCGCGCCAGCGTACGTGGGTGGTGCTGGCTCTGGTCGGATATGGCGTCCTGATCGAACTGCTGCAGGGAATGACGTCGTATCGCGACGCGGATCCGATGGATGTGCTGGCCGATTCCATCGGATTGCTGGCTGCCATGGCGCTGGACTGGCTGTTTTCCCGAGCCGGCGGGCAGCGTGCCGGGGCTTCGCGCAGTTAGTCTTCCTGGGCTTCGAGCACGAAGTCGGCGCCGTTGTCCTGCGCCAGCAGTTCCTTGAGCACCGGCATGGCTTGCTGCAGCGATTCCTTGAGGCGCCACGGCGGATTGACGATGAACATTCCGCTACCGTGCAGCCCGAGTCCGCCGGCAACCGGGTGCTTGACCGTCAGGCTGACATGCAGCCAGCTCTTGAGCGGCAGGTTCTTGAGCTGCACCGGCAACTGCACGGATTCGCGACGCTGCACCTGCGGGTACCAGATCGCATAGACGCCGGTGGCAAAGCGCTGCAGCCCATCCTGGAGCGTCTGCAATGTGCGCGCGTAGTCCTGCTTGTCTTCATAGGACGGGTCGATCAGCACCAGCGCGCGGCGCGGCGCGGGCGGCAGGATCGCCTTGATGCCGCCGAAGCCGTCGCCGTCATACAGCATGACTTTTCGGCCGGCACCGCGGAAGTTGTCGCGCAGCACCTGGATTTCGGTGCTGTGCAGTTCGAACAGGCGCAGGCGGTCCTGGTCGCGGAGCATTTGCCAGGCCAGCCATGGCGAGCCCGGGTAGTGGCGCAGTTGTCCGTCCGGATTCAGTGCGCGCACCTGGTCCAGGTACTCGTCTAGCATCGGTCCCAGCGCGGTGCCGGAGGCGGCGGCGCGCCAGAGCGGGCCGATGCCGGTCTCGAACTCCGATTTCTTCTGCGCGTAGGCGTGATCCAGCGCGTAGAGGCCGGCGCCCGCGTGCGTGTCGATGTACCAGAACGGCTTGTCCTTTTGGGTCAGGTGCTCGAGCAACTGCACGACGACGGCGTGCTTGAGGACATCGGCATGGTTGCCGGCATGGAAAGCGTGGCGATAGGACAGCATGGCGGATCAGCGCGGGGCGGCGGCCGGTGCGGCCGGGCCGGATTGCAGGATGGGGCGCTATGCTACCATCCGCCGCCAGTCGCCCCCTGACTGCATTCCAGTTTCCTGTCCTGCCCATGTCGCGCGCACTCGAGCCCGCCGAGCCTATCCTGTCTGCCGAAGGCACTCCGTATTCCCCTCGCTACGACGACGTCTACCACAGCACGGAAGGCGGCCTGGCGCAGGCGCATCACGTATTTCTGAGTGGCAATGGATTGCCGCAAGCCTGGGCGGGGCGCGATCAGTTCGTGATCGTCGAGACCGGATTCGGGCAAGGGCTCAACTTCCTCGCGACGTGGCAGGCGTGGCGCAATGATCCGCAGCGCTGTCGCCGGCTGCACTTCGTCTCGATCGAAAAACATCCGTTCACGCGCGAGGGTCTGGCACAACTGCATGCCGGGCTCGCGGATCTGTTACCGCTCGCGCAGCAACTGCAGGCGGCCTGGCCGGACGCGCTGCCCGGCCTGCACCGGCTTGCGTTCGAGGATGGCGGAGTGACGCTGACACTGGCGCTCGGCGATATCGAGGCAGTGCTGCCCAAGCTGGTGGCCGGCGCGGATGCGTTCTACCTGGATGGATTTTCTCCGTCGCGCAATGCGGACATGTGGTCGCCGTTGGTGTTTCGGGGCCTCGCGCGGCTCGCTCGGCCGGGAGCCACGCTGGCGACCTATACGGCAGCGGGCTTCGTGCGCCGGGGTCTGCAGCAGGCGGGTTTCGACGCGCGCAAGGCGCCGGGCTTCGGCGGCAAGCGGGACATGACCGTTGCGACGTTTTGCCCGGTATGGAAGTCGCGGCGGCATGCGCCGACTCCTGCGCCAGACTGGAAGGTGCGACACGCTATCGTGATTGGAGCGGGGCTTGCGGGCTGTGCCGTGACGGAACGCCTGGCCTCGCGTGGCTGGCAGGTGACGTTGTTCGACGTACATGACGGCCCGGCGCGGCAAACGTCGTCCCATCGTGCGGCCGCGATGCATGCGCATATCTCGTCCGACGACAGCCTGCTGTCCCGGCTGTCGCGCGCTGGCAACCAATACGCGCTGCGTGCCTGGGCCGCGCTTGCTGGTGCGGGTCAACCGGTGGGGTGGCATGGCTGCGGCGTGCTGCAGATCGGCGAAAACGACGCAGAAGCCGAAGCGCAGCGCGCTGCGCTCGAAGCACTCGGTCTGCCGGAGTCCTTCGTGCGCTGGATGTCGCCGGAGGAGGCGGCATCGCAACACGGCGCCGGGGTGCCGCGCGGAGGGCTGTGGTTTCCGCAGGGCGGCTGGGTTGCACCGCCCGATATCTGCAGTGCTCAGCTGCGCCGCGCGGGCGATGCCGTGCAGGCGAGGTTTGGCACGCGAGTAGAGCGTATTCGTCGCCGCGACGACGAATGGGAGGCTATCGACGAAGATGGTGCCGTCCTCGCGTCGGCGCCCATTCTGGTGCTGGCCAATGCCCACGAAGCGCCGCGGCTGGCGCCGATGCGGCACCAGGTGGTGCGACGCGTGCGCGGCCAGCTCACCACGCTCGCGCCAGAGCAGGTGACCGCGCTCGGATCATGGCCGGATTGCGTGGTGACCGGTGCGGGATACCTGCTGCCGGTGTCGGAAGAGGGTAGCGCGCGGGTGGGGTCGAGCTACGAAGCCGACGATGGACCGCTGGTCGCGCGAACCGAAGTGCATGCGGCGAACCTTGATCGCCTGGTCGGGCTGTTGCCGCAGGCTGCTGCGGCGGTCGGCAGCCTCGATGCCGCAGCGATGAGCGGATATGTCGGCGTGCGCACGGTGTCACACAACCGCTTGCCGCTGATTGGCCAGATGCCGGACGAGGCGGCGGCGATAGCGGCGGCCGCGGCACTGCGTGGAGCGCACTTGCGCGACATTCCGCGCATGCCAGGGCTTTACGCGGCTCTTGCATATGCGTCGCGAGGCCTCACATGGGCCACATTGGGCGCGGAGTTGCTGGCAAGCCAGATTGAAGGCGACCCACTGCCGCTCGAAGCCGATCTTGCGGACGCCGTCGACCCCGCGCGCCTGCTGCTGCGTGCACTGCGTCATGGGCAGGTCGGCCGCGAAGAAGTGCATTCTGGCGGCCTGTCAGGGTAAAAACTGCCGGAACCGGACGCAAACCGTGCGATAATGCTCGTTTTCCGTTTGCGCGGGGCTTGCAATTCGCGGGCACGCGCCAGCGCCGGACTGGCCGGCGCGCAAGCGATTGCGCTACGAACACAACTACATTTCTGGATTGGATCACGACCATGTCGAACGTCATTGAAAACCTCGGCAAACTGGACCGCAAGGTGACCCTGGCCATTCCCAAGGCCGAAGTCGAAAAGGAAAAGCAGGACCGCCTGGTTCGACTGTCGAAGACGGTGAAGATGTCGGGCTTCCGTCCGGGCAAGGTGCCGATGAAGATGGTCGAGAAGCAATACGGCCAGCAAGTCGAATTCGAAGTGCGCTTCGACAAGGCTGCCCGCAAGTTCTTCGACATCACCAAGGAACAGGACGTCAAGGTTGCAGGCCAGCCGAAGTTCGAGATCAAGACCGACGGCGTGGGCGAGGACGAAGTCGCGTTCGACGCCACCTTCGAGGTGTACCCGGAAGTCAAGCTGGGCGACCTGACGGGCGCGGAAGTGACCCGCACCAAGACCGAGATTACCGACGCCGAGATCGACAAGACCATCGACATCCTGCGCAAGCAGCGCGTGCATTACCACGTGCGCGGCGAAGCCGGCGAGCACGGTGACGGTGGCGGCGATGTGACGGCCCAGAACGGCGACCGCGTGACGCTGGACTTCGTTGGCAAGATCGAAGGCGTGGAATTCGCCGGCGGCAAGGCCGAGGACTTCCCGTTCGTGCTCGGCGAAGGCCGCATGCTGCCCGAGTTCGAAGCTGCCACGCTGGGCCTGAAGGTCGGCGAGAGCAAGAGCTTCCCGCTGTCGTTCCCGGCCGACTATCACGGCAAGGACGTGGCCGGCAAGACCGCCGAGTTCACCGTCACGCTGAAGAAGATCGAGTGGGCGCACCTGCCGGAAGTGAACGACGCGTTCGCGAAGTCGCTGGGCATCGCCGACGGCAACGTCGACAAGATGCGCGCTGACATCCGTGAAAACCTCGAGCGCGAAGTGAAGCGCCGCACGCATTCCATGCTGAAGGACCAGGTCATGGAAGCGCTGCTGAAGGTGAGCGAACTGGACGTGCCGAAGGCCCTGATCGAACAGGACCAGGAGCGCCTGGTGGAAATGGCCCGTCGCGACCTGGAACAGCGTGGCATGCCGAACGCCAAGGACATGCCGATTCCGGCCGAGATGTTCGCGCAGCAGGCCGAGCGCCGCGTCAAGCTGGGCCTGATCCTGGCCGAGATCGTCAAGGCCCACGGCCTGGAAGCCAAGGCTGACCAGATCAAGGCCGAGATCGAGGACTTCGCCAAGAGCTACGAAGACCCGAAGGAAGTCATGCGCTGGTACTACGGCGACCAGCAGCGCCTGGCCGAGATGGAAGCCTACGTGCTCGAAAACAACGTGGTAAATTTCGTGTGCGACAAGGCCAAGGTCACCGACAAGTCGGTGTCCTTCGAGGAACTGACCGCCGAAGGCAACGCACAGCAAGCCTGAGGTCCGGCATGATCCGCAATCCCCGCGCTACGGCGCGGGGATGTGAAGCCCGGCGTTCCTTGCCATCCAACGATATCCTGGAGAACTTGCATGACCCGCAATGATTTGCTTGACCGTCTCGCCACCACGCAGGCTTCGGCGCTGGAAACCCAGGGTCTGGGGCTGGTGCCGATGGTCGTCGAGCAGTCCGGCCGGGGCGAGCGTGCCTACGACATCTATTCGCGCCTGCTGAAGGAGCGTGTGGTGTTCCTGGTTGGCGAGGTCAATGACCAGACCGCCAACCTGGTGGTGGCGCAGTTGCTGTTCCTGGAAAGCGAGAACCCGGACAAGGATATTTCGCTGTACATCAACTCGCCGGGCGGTTCGGTTTCGGCGGGTCTGGCGATCTACGACACGATGCAGTTCGTCAAGCCCGATGTGCAGACGCTGTGCATGGGCATGGCGGCAAGCATGGGCGCGTTCCTGCTCGCGGCCGGTGCCAAGGGCAAGCGCTCGGCGCTGCCGAACTCGCGCATCATGATCCACCAGCCGCTCGGCGGCGCGCGTGGCCAGGCGTCCGATATCGAGATCCAGGCACGCGAGATCCTGTACCTGCGCGAGCGCCTGAACAGCATCCTGTCCGAGGTGACCGGCCAACCGGTCGAGAAGATTGCACGCGATACCGATCGCGACAACTTCATGAGCGGCGACCAGGCAGTGGACTACGGCCTGATCGACAAGGTTATTGCCCGCCGCGGCTGATGCTGCGGGCCGCTGCGGCAAGGTTGTGCGCGGCGGCACGTCGGCTGGCCAAACGGCACAGGCTACACCGGAACGAGGCCTTGTGCCTCGTTTTTTGCATTTGACCCACAGGCCGGGATAACCCCCGCCGGTTGGGCAAATTGTTTTGGCGTATGATGCGTTAGAAGCGTACTCCTGCGGCGCTCCCTGTACCGCAGTGCGCACACTGCTAAGTGACTGATTCCTATGGCGGAAAAAAAAGGTTCATCCAGCGAAAAGCTTCTCTACTGCTCCTTCTGCGGCAAAAGCCAGCATGAAGTGAAGAAGCTGATTGCCGGCCCGTCGGTGTTCATCTGCGACGAATGCATCGACCTGTGCAACGAAATCATCCGCGACGAAGCTACGGCGTCCGAGAAGGATGCGGCTGCGGCCACCCGTTCCGACCTGCCCACGCCGCATGAGATCCGCGAAAGCCTGGACCAGTATGTGATCGGGCAGGAGCAGGCCAAGAAGATTCTGGCCGTGGCGGTGTACAACCATTACAAGCGCCTCAAGCACCTCGGCAAGAAGGACGACGTCGAGCTCTCGAAGAGCAACATCCTGCTGATCGGCCCGACCGGTTCGGGCAAGACGCTGCTGGCCCAGACGCTGGCGCGCCTGCTCAACGTGCCGTTCGTGATTGCGGACGCGACCACGCTGACCGAGGCCGGCTATGTCGGCGAGGATGTCGAGAACATCATCCAGAAGCTGCTGCAGAACTGCAATTACGAGGTCGAGAAGGCGCAGCGCGGTATTGTCTACATCGACGAAATCGACAAGATCTCGCGCAAGTCGGACAACCCGTCGATCACGCGCGATGTCTCGGGCGAGGGCGTCCAGCAGGCACTGCTCAAGCTGATCGAAGGCACCATGGCTTCGGTGCCGCCGCAAGGTGGTCGCAAGCACCCGAACCAGGACTTCCTGCAGGTCGACACCACGAACATCCTGTTCATCTGCGGTGGTGCGTTCGATGGCCTGGAGAAGGTCATCATGCAGCGCTCGGACAAGACTGGTATCGGTTTTGCTGCGCAGGTGCAGAGCAAGGAAGAGCGCGAAGTCAGCGAAGTGCTGCCGCAGACCGAACCGGAAGACCTGATCAAGTTCGGCCTGATTCCCGAACTGATCGGCCGCCTGCCGGTTGTGGCTACGCTGGCCAAGCTCGACGAGGCCGCGCTGATGCAGATCCTGGTCGAGCCAAAGAACGCGCTGGTCAAGCAGTACCAGAAGCTGCTGGCGATGGAAGGCGTGGAACTGGAAATCCGCCCTGCGGCACTGTCGGCGATCGCGCGCAAGGCGATCCGCCGCAAGACCGGTGCGCGTGGATTGCGTTCGATCCTCGAGCAGTCGCTGATGGACGTCATGTACGACCTGCCGAACTACAAGGGCGTGCAGAAAGTGGTCATCGACGAGAGCACCATCACCGGGGATGCACCGCCGCTGCTGATGTACGAGGAGCAGCAGCCGAAGGTGTCAGGCTCCAACTGACGCGAGGGCTGTCCAGGGTGAAGTGGTCAGGAACCCACGACAGCGAGCCACAAGGCCGTTCGCGTAGAAGCGAGCGGCTTTTTTTGTTTATTTCCACCGACGAAGAGGAGGAAACGCGGGTATGCTGTTCCAGAGGGGCCTGCAAGTGCAGGATGCGGCATCAGCCTGTCAATCCAAATCGGTTTCGTCTCGGTATCTTGTAATCGATTTGGGCGGCCCAATTTACGCCTTAAATGACTGACTTGGGGAAAATGATGTCCGGAACACAACTCCTCCCGGCCGAGCCGATTCGCCTCCCACTGTTGCCGCTGCGCGACGTGGTGGTGTTTCCGCACATGGTGATCCCGTTGTTCGTGGGACGTCCGAAGTCCATCAAGGCGCTTGAGACTGCGATGGAGTCGGGCAAGAGCATCATGCTCGTGGCGCAGAAGACTGCCGCCAAAGACGAACCGACCGCCGACGACCTGTATGAGGTCGGGTGCATCGCCAACATTCTGCAGATGCTGAAGCTGCCCGACGGTACCGTGAAGGTGCTGGTGGAAGGCACGCAGCGTGCAAACATCCGCGAGGTCAGCGAGGACGAATCGCACTTCATGTGCGAAGCCGTTCCCGTGCCGCCCGCAGCGGTTGAAAGCGCCGAGACCGAGGCCCTGCGCCGCGCGATCGTGTCGCAGTTCGACCAGTACGTGAAGCTCAACAAGAAGATCCCGCCGGAGATCCTGACCTCGCTGTCGGGTATCGACGAGGCAGGCCGCCTGGCTGACACGATCGCCGCGCACCTGCCGATCAAGCTCGAGCAGAAGCAGAAGATCCTGGAGATGGTCAATGTGACCGAGCGCCTGGAAAGCCTGCTGTCGCAGCTCGAGGGCGAGATCGACATCCTGCAGGTTGAAAAGCGCATCCGTGGCCGCGTCAAGCGCCAGATGGAAAAGAGCCAGCGCGAGTACTACCTGAACGAACAGGTCAAGGCGATCCAGAAGGAGCTCGGCGAAGGCGAAGAAGGCGCCGACCTGGAAGAACTCGACAAGCGCATCAAGGCTGCGCGCATGCCGAAGGAAGCCAAGAAGAAGGCCGACGCCGAATTCAAGAAGCTCAAGCTGATGTCGCCGATGTCGGCGGAAGCCACCGTCGTGCGCAACTACATCGACACGCTGGTGAACCTGCCGTGGCGCAAGAAGAGCAAGGTCAACAACGACCTGGCCAACGCCGAGCGCGTGCTCGATGAAGACCACTACGGTCTCGAGAAGGTCAAGGAACGCATCCTTGAGTATCTTGCCGTGCAACAGCGCGTGGACAAGGTCAAGGCGCCGATCCTGTGCCTGGTCGGGCCTCCCGGCGTGGGCAAGACCTCGCTCGGCCAGTCGGTGGCGCGCGCCACGAACCGCAAGTTCGTGCGCATGGCACTCGGCGGCGTGCGTGACGAGGCCGAGATCCGCGGTCACCGCCGTACCTACATCGGTTCGATGCCGGGCAAGATCCTGCAGAGCCTGTCGAAGGTCGGTGTGCGCAATCCGCTCTTCCTGCTCGACGAGATCGACAAGATGGGCCAGGATTTCCGCGGCGATCCGTCATCGGCACTGCTCGAGGTGCTGGACCCGGAACAGAACCACACGTTCCAGGACCACTACATCGAAGTGGACTTCGACCTGTCCGACGTGATGTTCGTGGCGACGTCGAACTCGCTGAACATCCCGCCGCCGCTGCTGGACCGCATGGAGGTGATCCGCCTCTCGGGTTACACCGAAGAGGAGAAGCTCAACATCGCGACGCGATACCTGCTGCCCAAGCAGATCAAGAACAACGGTCTGAAGGCTGGCGAGATCGAGGTCACCGATGCTGCGATTCGCGACATCATTCGCTACTACACGCGTGAAGCCGGTGTGCGTTCGCTCGAGCGCGAGGTGTCCAAGATTGCTCGCAAGGCGGTCAAGCTCCTGCTGCTGAAGAAGGAGTCGGGCACGATCAAGGTCGATTCGGAGAACCTCGACAAGTTCCTGGGCGTGCGCAAGTACGACTTCGGCCTGGCTGGCAAGGAAAACCAGGTCGGCCAGGTGACCGGTCTGGCGTGGACGGAAGTGGGTGGCGATCTGCTGACCATCGAAGCCGCGATCATGCCGGGGAAGGGCAACATCACGCGCACCGGTTCGCTGGGCGACGTGATGAAGGAGTCGGTCGAGGCCGCTCGCTCGGTGGTGCGTTCGCGGGCGCGTCGGCTGGGCATCACGGATGAGATGTTCGAGAAGCGCGACATCCACATCCACGTGCCCGAAGGTGCGACACCCAAGGACGGTCCGTCGGCTGGTGGTGCCATGACGACCGCGCTGGTATCGGTGCTGACCGGTATTCCGGTGCGCGCGGATGTCGCCATGACCGGCGAGATTACGCTGCGTGGTGAGGTGCTGCCGATCGGTGGCCTCAAGGAGAAGCTGCTGGCTGCCCACCGTGGCGGTATCAAGCTGGTGCTGATCCCTGAGGAGAACGTGAAGGATCTCGCAGAGATTCCTGACAACGTGAAGAACGCCATCGAGATCGTGCCGGTCCGCTGGATCGACAAGGTGCTGGAGCTGGCACTCGAGCGCAAGCCCGAGCCGCTGCCCGAGGAAGACGCCAAGCCTGCCGAAGTGGCGGACAAGGCGGCGTCCAAGGTCGAGATGATCCACCACTGATCCATCTGCTGTACAGCAGTTAAAAACGCCGCGGAGTTGCATCCGCGGCGTTTTTTTTGCCGTGATGGGAGAAGCTCACAGCGGCTTCGGCGCGATTGTTGAGATTATTGCGATCAGTACTTGGCAAATCGAAAACTCTCGTATTACAATCGCGGCCTCGCAACGCAAACAGCGGCAACCAAGCAGTAACCGCCGGGTCGTGCGAAGCGAGAATTACCCTGCGGGCTGCCATGCCTGCGATGGTCTAGTGGGTGCTTAGCTCAGTTGGTAGAGCGGCGCCCTTACAAGGCGTAGGTCGGGGGTTCGAACCCCTCAGCACCCACCACTAAGCCACCGTACATGGGCACAAGTCTCTCAGGGAACCGACAAAGGAGTGGTAGTTCAGTCGGTTAGAATACCGGCCTGTCACGCCGGGGGTCGCGGGTTCGAGTCCCGTCCACTCCGCCAGATCATGTAGTGCCAAAATGCCCGCTGATGCGGGCATTTTTGTTTTGGGCGCAAGCGATGTCTGCGAGGCCACGAATGGCATTTGGCCTACAGCTTCTCCGGCACGGCCCTTGGCCGCCAATTGGCGGTGCAGCGCCCGGCTCCTGCTAGAATCGCGGAGTTTGACTTCGTGCCAACCCTCTTACCTGAGTCCGCATGCTTGATTTCGTACGCAACAACCGGCGCTTGATGCTTTTGCTGCTGCTGGTGCTTGTCTTTCCGTCGTTCGTATTCTTCGGCGTGGAGAGCTATTCGCGCTTCATGGACAGCTCGCACGATGTCGCGAAGGTCGACGGCCGCGCAATCACGGTGCAGGAAGTGGACAACGTGGTGCGTGAACAAAGCGAGCGCATGCGCCAGATGCTCGGCGCCAGCTACGATCCGCGCCAGTTCGAGGGCCCGGCGCTGCGCAAGAACGTGACGGATCAGCTGATCCTGCAACGCGTGGTGGCCAATGAGGTGGCGCGCGAACATCTGACGGTGTCGAACGCACGCCTGTACGAGGCAATCAACAGCATGCCGGCGATTGCGCAACTGCCGCGCAAGCAGGACGGTTCGGTCGACGACAAGGCCTATGTGCAACTGCTGGCAGCGCAGGGCATGACGCCCGAGCAGTTCGATGCGCGCATGCGCTTTGACCTCGCCACACAGCAACTGGGCACCTCGATCGCCGGCACGGCCTTCGTGCCCAAGTCTCTGCTGGATCGCCTGATTGCCGTGCGCGACCAGCAGCGCGACGTTCAGGCACTGCTGTTGAAGCCGGCTGACTACGCGTCCAAGGTGCAGCCTGATGCCGCAGCGCTCAAGGCGTACTACGAAAGCCACCAGTCCGCGTTCTCCGTGCCCGAGCAGGCCAAGGTGGAATACGTCGTGCTGTCCGGCGATGCACTGGCAGCAAGCCAGGCGGTCACTCCCGAAGAACTGAAGTCCTACTACGACAGCAATATCGCGCGCTTCCGCACGGAAGAGCAGCGCCGCGCGAGCCATATCCTGATCGCGGCGTCCAAGGACGGGCCCGCGGCGGCGCGTCAGGCGGCCAAGGACAAGGCCGCAAAGCTGCTGGAAGAGCTGCGCAAGCACCCGGATACGTTTGCCGACGTGGCGCGCAAGCAGTCGCAAGACCCGGGCTCGGCGGAGAAGGGCGGCGACCTCGGCTTCATGGGGCATGGCGCACTGGTGAAGCCATTCGAAGATGCGATGTACGCGCTCAAGGACGGCCAGATCAGCGACGTGGTCGAAACCGACTACGGCTATCACATCATCAAGCTGACGGGCATCAAGCCGTCCGAAACCAAACCGCTGGACGCCGTGCGGCCCGAGCTTGAGGCCGAACTGCGCAAGCAGTTCGCCGCCAAGAAGTACGCCGAAGATGCCGATGCATTCGGCAACATGGTGTACGAGCAAGCCGATAGCCTGAAGCCTGCTGGCGACAAGTTCAAGCTGACGATCCAGACCGCGGACAACGTGACGCGCCAGCCGAATCCGGCGCTGGGCCAGAACAACCCGCTCAACAATGAGAAGGTCCTTAAGGCGCTGTTCAGCGATGATGCCATCAAGAACAAACGCAACACGGAGGCTGTCCAGGTCGGTCCGACCACGCTGGTCGCGGCCCGCATCGTGGACTACCGCCCGGCGACCGTGCGCAAGTTCGAGGAAGTCGAGGCCAAGGTCCGCGAAGGCTATATCGCCCAGCAGGCCGCGGAACTCGCTCGCAAGGATGGCGAGGCACGCGTGGAAGCCCTGAAGAAGAGCGACAGCGCGCAGGGCTTCGGCGCCGTCACGATGGTGTCGCGTGCCAAGGCTGAAGGCATGGAGCCCAAGGCCGTGGAAGCCATCATGCGGGCCGATACCTCGAAGCTTCCCGCGGTCGTCGGCGTGGACCTGGGTGCCAAAGGCTATGCGGTCTACCGCATCACCAAAATTTCGCAGCCGCAGCAGGCCAATGAGGGTCAGCGCCAGGCAGAGGCGCAACAGCTCTCGCAACTGGCCGGCCAGACCGAGCTTGGTGCGTACTACGAGAGCCTGAAGGCGCGCTCGAAGGTCAAGATCCTGAAGCCGGTTGCCACGGCTGACTCCGGGGCGGGCAGCGAAGCGGCCGCGCAATAACGCTTGATGCAATGACAAAGCCCTCTGCGAATTCCGCAGGGGGCTTTTTCTTTTGGTGCGGTGGGCGGTGCTGTCAGCCTTTGCCGCCGGTCCGCAGCAAGGGCTTGAGCTGAGGCCACACGGTGTCCAGCAGGGCGGGCTGCGCGTCGGCTGTTGGATGGATCCGATCGGGCTGGAACCAGTCCTGGCGTGTGATGACCTTGTCGAGGAAGAACGGTACCAACGGCGCCTTGAATTCCTGTGCCAGCCGTGGATAGAGCGCGAAGAACTTTTCGGTGTAGTCCTGGCCATAGTTAGGCGGGATACGCATGCCGATCAGCAGCACGCGCGCGCCGGCTTTCTGGGCACCGCCAACGATCGTACGCAAATTCGATTCGGTCACCTGGAGCGAGAGGCCGCGCAAGGCGTCATTGGCGCCCAGTTCCACGATCACCACGGCCGGCCGATGCCGTGCCAGCAAGTCGGGCAATCGCGTCTTGCCGCCGATCGTGGTCTCGCCGCTGATGCTTGCGTTGACGACGCTATAATCGAGACGCTCTTTCTGCAAGCGCTGCTGCAGCAGGCTGACCCAGCCAGAGCCGCGTGCAATGCCGTACTCGGCCGACAGGCTGTCGCCAAGTACCAGTACGGCAGGTGCCGCTTGCGCGGCGGCACCTGCCGCCGTCACCATGAAGGCCATGCATGCGGCCAGTGCCGCCTTGTGCCAACTGCTTCGGATCCAACTGTTCATGTCCTCTTCCATCCTCGACGTCGAGTCATTGGGAAAGACCGTTGCCGATACGACCGGTTCGTTGACGATTCTGCACGACGTCACGTTTTCCGTCACGGCCGGCGAAACGCTCGCGATCGTGGGCGCATCGGGTTCGGGAAAATCCACGCTGCTCGGCTTGCTGGCGGGGCTGGACCTGCCGACGAATGGCGCGGTGCGCCTCATGGGCCAGGACCTTTTTGCGCTGGATGAGGACCAGCGCGCCGCGCTGCGGGGCAGGCATGTAGGCTTCGTGTTCCAGTCGTTCCAGCTCGTGGGGCACCTGACGGCGCTGGAGAACGTCATGCTGCCGCTCGAACTGCGCGGTGAAACGGAGCGCGTCAGGGAACGGGCAGTCGATATGCTGGAGCGCGTCGGACTGGCCGCCCGGCTCAACCACTATCCGCGCACGCTTTCGGGCGGTGAGCAGCAGCGTGTGGCACTGGCCCGCGCATTCGTTACGCGTCCGGACATCCTGTTTGCTGACGAGCCCACGGGCAGCCTCGACACATCCACTGGCGAGGCGGTGATCGCCTTGATGTTCGAGCTCAACCGCGACGCCGGCTCGACGCTGGTACTGGTCACGCATGACCGCTCGGTGGCGGCGCGTTGCAACCGAATCCTGACCATCGAAGCCGGCCGCGTGGCCAGCGACGAATGGATGGCGACCGAGGTCTAGCCGTTCCTTGCCAGCACGCCGCGCGCGCGTGCGATCAGTGTCGCCGTAGAGGCGTCGTGGGGGCCAGCTTCGGCTCCGGTCAGCTCGGCTTCGATCGGACGCGCAAGGATCTTGCCCAGTTCCACGCCCCACTGGTCGAAGGAGTTGATATTCCAGACCACGCCCTGCACGAAGGTCCTGTGCTCGTACAGCGCGATCAGCGCGCCGAGCACGTGCGGCGTCAGGTCTTCCATCAGCAGCGTATTGCTGGGGCGATTGCCCTCGAAGACCATATGCGCGATGCGCAGTTCGTCGGTCATGCCGGCGGCACGCAATTCCTCGGCGGAGCGGCCGCGCATCAGCGCTTCGGCCTGCGCAAAGCAATTGGCAAGGAGCTTGGCATGATGGCCGGGCAGCTCGCGCGGCGGCACCAGCGGGGCAACGAAATCGACCGGTACGATCTGCGATCCCTGGTGGATCTTCTGGAAGTACGCATGCTGACCGTTGGTGCCCGCGGTACCCCACACGACGGGTGAAGTATGGGTGCGTACGCGGCGTCCGTTGAGTTGCACCGTCTTGCCGTTGCTCTCCATTTCCAGTTGCTGCAGGAACGCGGGGAACAGCTCCAGCGACGTGGAGTAGGGCGCCATGCAACTGGTGGGCAGGTTGAAGAAGTTGCGGTACCAGATGCCGAGCATGCCGAGCACCACCGGCATGTTGCGTTCGAGCGGAGCGGTGCGGAAGTGCTCGTCCATGGCGCGCCCGCCCGCGAGCAGGTCCGCGAAGGCATTGAAGCCAACCGCCAGCGCGATCGACAGGCCGACCGACGACCACAGCGAAAAGCGGCCGCCGATCCAGTCCCAGAACTCGAACATATTGGCCGGGTCGATGCCGAATGCACGCACGGCATCCACATTGGTCGACACCGCGACGAAATGCCGAGCGAGCTGGTTCTCGGCCACGCCATTGTCCAGATACCATTGCCGCGCGCTGTGCGCGTTGGCCATGGTCTCCAGCGTCGTGAAGGTCTTCGAGCAGACGATCATCAGCGTGCGCCGCGGATCCAGTCGCTCCAGGGATTCGGCGAGCTCCGTGCCGTCGACGTTCGACACGAAATGCATGCGCGGGCCCGAATGGCCGTCGTCGTGCGCCAGGTGCGACAGGGCGCGGCATACCATCTTCGGACCAAGGTCGGAGCCACCGATGCCGATGTTCACGACATCAGTGATGCGCTCGCCCGTCGTGCCCGTCCACGCGCCGCTGCGGACGGCTTCCGAAAAAGCACGCATGCGCACGAGAACGTTCTGGATGCACGGCATCACAGGCACACCGTCGACCTTGAAGCCGGCGCCCGCGGTAGCGCGAAGCGCAACGTGCAAAGCCGCGCGATCCTCTGTTGCATTGATATGCTCGCCGGCAAACATCGCATCGCGACGCGCCGGCACGCCGGCCTCATCGGCAAGCTGCAGCAACAGCTGCATGGTCTGTGGCGTGATCCGGTTCTTGGAGTAGTCCAGGTACAGGCCGGCGGCTTCCAGCGAAAACTGCCTGACACGCTCCGCGCCGTTCTCGGCAAACCAATCCGCCATCTGGTGATCGCGGATGGCGTCGTGATGCTGCAGCAGGGCGTTCCAGGCGTGAAGATTCGTGGGCATGCGGGGCACTGATTCGTTGCAGGAGCTCGAGGCCCGGAAATCTCCCGGGCTTTGCAAGTATAAGGCGTGTCTGGTGTCGATCACGGTTTCTCGGGGTGCCGTTATCGTTACGAGATGAAACGGTAGCGTACCCGTTGTCCGCGGGCCTGTCGGCTTTTGTCCGATTGTGGCGATAGTACGGCGGGATTGCGACCGTTGCTGCACCAGTGGAGCCGCGTGCGCTATCCCGCTTTGCCAGCCAGCAAGGCGTTGAAGACATTGCGCGCGGGGATGGAGAGTTCACTCGCTGTCAGCCCTGCCGGGCCCACACCCTGCGCAAAGAGCACGTCGGCCGCCCGTCCATGCATCCACACGGCTGCCTGCGCGGCCTCCAGAGGCGGCATCCCCTGGGCCAGCAGCGCGCCGGCCATGCCGGCGAGCACATCGCCGGTCCCTGCACTCGCAAGCGCCGCATTGCCAGTCGGGTTGATCGTGCTGGCGGCGATGCCGGGCGAGGCAATCACGGAACCAGAACCCTTGAGCACGACGATCGCCTGCCAACGTGCCGCCAATGCTTCGGCCGCTGCCAGCCGGTCGCGCTGTACGACCGCCACGGTGCTGCCCAGCAGACGTGCTGCTTCGAGCGGGTGCGGCGTCATGATGCGCGGTAGCCCTGACGCGGCCAATGTACCGGCGAGTCCCGCTTCGGCCGAGAGCAGGTTGAGCGCATCGGCATCCAGCACCAGCGATGGCGGCGAGGGCGCACGGGCGGCGTCTTCGATGATCTGTGCGAGCGCCTTGCATGCGCCGGGGTCCGTTCCCATGCCGGGACCAATCACCAACGCGGACATGGCGTCGAGCGATAGTCCGGCAAGCGGATGGAGCATCAATTCCGGATGGATCGGGTCGACCGCGGGCGCAGACGGCGCAAGAAAGCCGATATGGACCTTGCCGGCGCCAAGAAACTGCGCTGCGCGTGCGCCCAGTAGTGGTGCACCGGTCATCCCTGTGCTGCCGCCTATGATGGCGAGCGAGCCGAACGTGCCCTTGTTGGTGGCGTGTCGGCGCGTGGGCAGCGCATGCCGGAACAGCGCCGGGCCATTGACCCGGGCTCGCGGTGCTTCCGCCGGCGGATAGTCCAGCCCAAGCGGCGCGATGTCGACGACGCCCGCGCAATCTCGTCCATCCAGGGTGAGCAGGCCGGGCTTTGCGCCGAGGAACGTGAGCGTGCGGCACGCCCGCACCGCGGGTTCGCCGGCCCCTGTATCCGCAAACAGACCGCTCGGGATATCGAGCGCGAACACCGGCGCGGGTGCCTGCGCCAGGCGGTCGATCCACATTGCAAGGTTGCCGCCCGCGGCGCGATTCAGGCCGATACCGAGCAGGCCGTCGACGATGGCGGTGAGCCCTTCAGGCCATGCCGCATTTACCGGCATGGCCTGCATGGGCACGCCGGCGGCGGTGGCTTCCTGCCAGGCGCGCGTTGCGTCGGCAGGCATGCGCGCAGGGTCGCCCGCGAGCCAGACTTCCACCTTGCGTCCGGCCTGGTGCAGGCGCATGGCCGCGACCAGCGCGTCGCCGCCATTGTTGCCCGGACCCGCGAGAAACAGCAGCATCCCTTGCGGCACGTGCCCGGCTAGCCATTTGGCCGCGGCGCTGCCGGCGCGCGACATCAGTTCGAACGATGGCAGCCGCGCAAAGGCGGCGTTCTCGATGCGGCGAATGGTATCGACGTCATAAAGCGGGATGGCCTCGGTCGAGTCGGCGGTCAGTGCAGTCCAGTCATCGGCCGGAAGGGAAGGGCGGGATTGCGTCATATTCATGCGGTTTCAGATCGTCCCGGGCAGATGATCGATGCATCTGACCGACGGGCTCGCGTGGCTTTGCTTACTTGAGTTCCTTCTGCATGACTGCGTCGGGCAGCCAGGTCACGAGGTCCGGCCAGATCGTTTCCATGTCGAAGAGTGGGTTGCCAGCGGTGGACGGAAGCCAAGGCGCGCGCCTTCGCCCGGGCGCGCTGCGGCCTACTTCTGGTAGGCGTCCAGGATGGCCTTGCCGTCGTCGCCGGCACGCTTTGCCCAATCGGCCACCATGGCCTGGCCAACCTTCTGCATGTCGGTGCGCAACTGCGCCGAAGGCGGCTGCACCGTCATGCCGTTGCGCGAGAGCGTCGACAGGTAATCTCGCGTTTTCTGCTCGGACACCTGCCAGCCGCGCTTCTCGGCGTCTGCCACGGCCTTGAGCAGGGCATCCTGGGTCGGCTTGTCGAGCGCCGCTAAAGCCTTCTTGCTGACCACCAGCATGTTCTTGGGCAACCAGGCATCCACGGTGTAGAAGTACTTCACGCTTTCCCACACCTTGGTGTCGACGCCGGTGGCGCCCGACGACATGAAGGAATTGACGGTGCCGGTCGCCAAGGCCTGGGCGAGGTCGGCCGCCTGGATCGTGACAGGCTGTGCACCGACCAGTTCAGCGATGCGCGAGGTGGCCGGATTGTAGGCGCGCCACTTCAGGCCCTTCATGTCCGCGGCCGAGTTCAGCGGCTTGTTGGCGTAGATGCCCTGCGGCGGCCAGGCCACCGCGTACAGCAGCTTCATGCCTTGCTTGTCGAGCAGCTTCTCGGTGACCGGGCGCGAGGCTTCCCACAACTTGTACGCATCGGTGTAGCTGGTGGCCAGGAACGGCACGGCGTCGACCCCGAACACCGGGTTCTCGTTGGCCAGCGTGGACATCAGCACTTCGCCCATCTGCACCTGGCCGGTCTGCACGCCACGCTTGATCTCGTTGGCCTTGAGCAGCGATCCGTTCGGGTGCAGCACGATCCTGAGCTTGCCGCCGGTGGCCTTTTCCACATCGTTGGCCATCTGCTGCAGGTTTTCGGTATGCAGGTTGCCGGCCGGGTAGCCGGTGGGCAGGTCCCACCTGGTGTCCGCCTGTGCCGCCATGGCGGCCAGCGCCAGGCCGGCCGCAACGAATGCCTTCGCTCGCATCTCGATCTCTCCCGGTGTGCGCGCCTTCGGCGGCGCGTGTTGTACAGCTGGGTACAGCTGGTGTACTACCTGGTGCCGGCCTGGCCTCCCATGCAAGGGTGGCCAGAGGCCGGCGCAAGATCACTGGCGCGGCGGCTGGCTTATTCGTCGCGCACGGAAGGCTGCACGATGCTTTCCAAGGCAAGGGCCGTGCCGATCAATTGCGCATCACGCATGGGGCCATGGGACAGCATCAACCCCACCGGCAGTTCGTCGGGTGCATGGCAAGGCAGCGAGATCGAGCAGCCGTCGAGGAAGTTGAAGGCCGAGGTATTGCGAAGCAGCAGCGCGTTGGTGCGGAGGAACAAATCGTCGTCTGCGCGCAGCGGTTCAATGGCGGGAGCGACCATCGGCACCGTCGGGCAGAGGACGGCATCGAAGCGCGCGAGGCGGGCTTCCACGCGTGCAATCCAGTCGATGCGCGCGCGGGCCAGATCGACGTAGTCCGCAGCGCCCATGGCCGCGCCGCGGTCAATGCGCATGGCAACGCGCGGGTCGTACATGTCGCGCCGCGTGGCGAGTGTGTGGCGATGGATGGAAAAGGCCTCGGCCGCGCTGAAGCCGCCTGCGGCGTTCAGGCCCGGGAGTTCGGCCAGTTCAGGCAGGTCGGTGTGCTCCAGTTGCACGCCGGCGGCCGACAATCGGCCCAGCGCACGGTCGAACGCGCGAGCGACCACGGGGTCGAGGTCGTCCAGCAGCACCTGGCGCGGGATGGCCAGGCGAAGCGCCGCGGGGGCGGGAGCGCTTGGCACCAGCGCGTTGTCGGCAATCACACTGTCCACCAGCAGGCAGTCATTGACCGTGCGAGCCATCGCACAGGCGGTGTCCAGCGTGTAGGACAATGGAAAGGCGCCGGTCAGCGGTACGCGGCGCGTGGTCGGTTTGAACCCGGTCAGGCCGCACAGCGCTGCGGGAATTCGGATCGATCCGCCTGTGTCGCTGCCGAGCGCCGCGACCGCCAGCCCGAGTGCCACCGAAACGGCCGCACCCGACGACGATCCTCCGGGGATGCGGGCGATACCATCGGCGCTTGCCGGGTTCACCGGCGTGCCGAAATGGGGATTGATGCCCACGCCCGAGAAGGCGAACTCGGTCATGTTGGTGCGCCCGACCAGGGCCGCACCGGCCTGGCGCAGGCGTGCGACCACGGTGGCGTCGGCCGTCGCCGGGGCAGCGTCGTGCCGCACCGCGGAGGCTGCGCGCGTGACCTCGCCGGCCACATCGAAGAGATCCTTGACCGAAACCGGCAAGCCGGCCAGAGGGTGCAGCGCTTTGCCCACACGGCCCGCCGCGTCGGCGGCGCGGGCGGTCTGGAGGGCGGTATCGAACGTGCTATGCAGGAAGACTGCCTGGGCGCACGGCTGGGAGGCTGCATCGGCAGCGGCTTCGATCAGCTCGGCGCGGCTTACGGCGCCTTCGCGCAGACGGGCATGCAGTGTGTTGAGGTCAGGAAGCATCGGTGGCGTGGAGGCGGGCAGGGTGCGCACTGGCTCCAGGCGTGCCGCCGTCCGAGCCCTGCCTGTTCTTGTCAGGCACTCATGCTCATAATTTGCCGATAAACTGTCAAGCCAAAATTAGCGGGATCCGCACATGGGCAAGACCCGGCGGCCCCCGAACAAGGTAGCAAGGAGTATTCCTCATGGCACGCAAGCCCGCCGCGCCCGGTCCGGTCCCCGAGTCGGATCTTGCCTCCGCGCCGGACACCGCCCCCACCAGTCCCGTCACCTCGCTGTCGCGCGCCGCGGGCACCAACATCGTGTCGTCGTCGCACCTGGTGTCGGTGCGCAGTCCCGAGCTTTCGGAGTTCGAGTTCGGCCTGAACACTGCGTATAACGCCTACAGCCGCTGGGTGGTGCGTTGCATGGGCGCGGCCGGCGTGCGCGACCTGACTTTCCTCGATGTGCTGGTGGTGCACCATGTCAACCATCGCGGCCGCGCCAAGCGGCTGGCCGATATCTGCTTTGTGCTGAACGTGGAGGACACCCACCTCGTCACGTATTCGCTCAAGAAACTGCAAGGGCTGGGGCTCGTGACCGGCGAGCGCATCGGCAAGGAGGCCACGTATTCGACCACACCAACCGGCGCCGAAGCCTGCGCGCGCTACCGTGAAATCCGCGAGCAATGCCTGACCAGCAACTTCACCGAAGGCAGCCAGGAAAATGCCGAGATCGGCGAACTGGCGCGCCTGCTGCGCGTGCTGACGGGACTCTACGAACAGGCGGCGCGCTCGGCTACGTCACTCTGACCGCCGGAAGCGGGGTGCAAACGCTAAAAGTGCCGCATAAGCATTATCACGGCAGGCCGTAACACGGGATTGCCCTGATGGCGCAGTGCAAAATCCGGGTGCCGGCAAGGTACAATAGCGGTTTCCCGCCGGTCGGCGCCCCATGCAGCGGCGCCGGCAAGCAGCAGCCCCTACCTCCTACGCCTCCCGACCGCTACGATCATGGCGCATTTTTCGTGCTTCCCCGGCGCTTTGGCGCTTTCCGCCTTCCGCCAGCAACGCCTGCTCACCGCCCTGCGGCAGATCGACACCGATATCGAATCGGTGCACGGCCAGTTCCTCCATTTCGTGGATTCGGACGCCGCGCTGTCCACTGAAGACCAGAGCCGCATTGCCGCGCTGCTGACCTATGGCGCCCCGTTCGCCGAGCAGACCGAGGGCGACCGCTTTGTCGTGATTCCCCGTTTCGGCACGATTTCGCCGTGGGCCAGCAAGGCGACGGATATCGCGCACAACTGCGGTCTCACGCATGTGCACCGCATCGAGCGCGGCATCGAGATCACCGTAATCTGCAAGAAGGGCCTGCTGCGCGGGCGCAAGTCGCTGGACGCCGGCACGCGCGCCGCCGTCGCCGCGCACCTGTTCGACCGCATGACCGAAGCCGTGGTCGCCACGCGCGAGGACGCCGCCGGCCTGTTCCAGGAACTGCCGGCCAAGCCGCTGCGCTTCATCGACATCTCCAGCGGTCGTGACGCGCTGGCCGCTGCCAACGTCGAGATGGGCCTGGCGCTGTCCGAGGACGAAATCGACTACCTGATCGACGCCTACGCCAAGCTCGAGCGCAACCCGACCGATGTCGAACTGATGATGTTCGCGCAGGCCAACAGCGAACACTGCCGCCACAAGATCTTCAACGCCACGTGGACGATTGATGGTGTGCAGCAGGACAAGTCGCTGTTCGCGATGATCCGCAACACGCACCAGCTCAATCCGCAGGGCTCGATCGTGGCCTACTCGGACAATTCGGCGGTGATGGAAGGCGGCGTGGCCGAGCGCTGGTTCCCGCGTGGCGACGCGCACAAGTACGGCCGCCACGAAGCGCTGACGCACACGCTGATGAAGGTGGAGACGCACAACCACCCGACCGCGATCTCGCCGTTCCCGGGCGCCTCGACTGGCGCCGGCGGTGAAATCCGCGACGAAGGCGCGACGGGCCGCGGCGCCAAGCCGAAGGCTGGCCTGACCGGTTTCACGGTGTCCAACCTGATGCTGCCCGAGGCTGTCGAGTCGTGGGAAAACGACCGCGACGCCGCGCAGCCGGTGGCGCACCGCAACCCCGACGACAAGCCCGGCGTGACCGGCAAGCCGGACCGCATCGCCTCGCCGCTGCAGATCATGATCGACGGTCCGCTCGGCGGCGCCGCGTTCAACAACGAATTCGGCCGCGCCAACCTGGGCGGCTACTTCCGCGTCTACGAGCAGAACGTCGGCGGCACCGTGCGCGGCTACCACAAGCCGATCATGATCGCGGGCGGCATCGGCAACATCGATGCCTCGCACACGCACAAGAACGAACTGCCGGCGGGCACGCTGCTGATCCAGCTGGGCGGTCCGGGTATGCGTATCGGCATGGGCGGTGGTGCCGCCAGCTCGATGGCGACCGGCACGAACACTGCCGACCTGGATTTCGACTCGGTCCAGCGCGGTAACCCGGAAATGGAGCGCCGTGCGCAGGAAGTGATCAACGCCTGCTGGCAGCTTGGCGACGAGAACCCGATCCTGTCGATTCACGATGTCGGCGCGGGTGGCATTTCCAATGCATTCCCTGAAGTGGTCGACGGCGCAGGCCGTGGCGCACGCTTCGATCTGCGCAAGGTGCACCTCGAGGAATCGGGCCTGTCGCCGGCCGAAATCTGGTGCAATGAATCGCAGGAGCGTTACGTGCTGGCCATCGCGCCGGACAGCTTCCCGAAGTTCCAGGCCATGTGCGAGCGCGAGCGTTCGCCGTTCGCCGTGGTCGGCATCGCCACCGAAGAGAAGCAGCTGCAGCTGGTCGATTCGCATGTCGACGCCGCGCTCAAGGAGCACTACACGGTCGACATGCCGATGGACGTGCTGCTGGGCAAGCCGCCCCGTATGCACCGCGATGTAACGCGCGTCGAGCAGTCGCTGCCGGCCGTGGACGTCACGGGCATTGCGCTGGACCAGGCCGTGCGCGACGTGCTGCGCCACCCGACCGTGGCCAACAAGTCGTTCCTGATCAGCATCGGCGACCGTACCGTGGGCGGCATGAACGCACGCGACCAGATGGTCGGCCCGTGGCAGGTGCCGGTGGCCGATGTGGCCGTGACTACGCTCGACTACAAGGGCAACGCCGGCGAGGCGATGACCATGGGCGAGCGTACCCCGCTGGCGGTGATCAACGCGCCGGCCTCGGGCCGCATGGCGATCGGCGAGGCGCTGACCAACCTGGCTGCGGCGCCGGTCACGGACCTCGGCAAGGTCAAGCTGTCCGCCAACTGGATGGCCGCGTGCGGCGTGGAAGGCGAGGACGCGAAGCTGTATGACACGGTCCATGCCGTCGGCATGGAGCTGTGCCCGGCACTCGGCATCAGCATTCCGGTAGGCAAGGATTCGCTGTCGATGCGCACCAAGTGGCAGGACGAAGGGGTGGCCAAGGAAGTGGTGGCGCCGGTGTCGCTGATCATCTCTGCGTTTGCCGCGGTCGACGATGTGAACCGCACGCTGACGCCGCAACTGCGTACCGACGCGGGCGACACGGTGCTGATCGGCATCGACCTGAGCCGCGGCAAGAACCGCATGGGCGGCAGCATCCTGGCGCAGGTCACGCAGCAGGTCGGCGACAGCGCGCCGGACGTAGACAGCGCCGAGGACCTGAAGAACTTCTTCAACGTGATCCAGCGCCTGAACCGCGAAGGCAAGCTGCTGGCCTATCACGATCGCTCCGACGGTGGCTTCATCGCCACGCTCGCGGAAATGGCGTTTGCCGGTCATTGCGGCATCTCGCTGAACGTCGACATGCTGGCGCTGGATCCGCAGCAGGAACAGGACTTCGGCGACGCCAAGAACTGGGCCCAGCAGATTGCCGAACGCCGTAACGACCAGACGCTGCGCGCGCTGTTCTCGGAAGAGCTCGGTGCGGTGGTGCAGGTGCGCATGCAGGACCGCGACACGGTGTTCGCCGTGCTGCGCGAAGCCGGCCTGTCGGCCTGCAGCCATGTGGTGGGCAAGCCCAACACGACCGACCAGATCGAGATCTATCGCGATGCCAAGAAGGTGTTCGGCGCGTCGCGTACCGACCTGCAGCGCAACTGGAGCGAGGTGAGCTGGCGTATTGCGCGCCTGCGCGACAACCCGGCGTGCGCGGACAGCGAATACGATCGTCTGCTCGACGCTGCCGATCCCGGCATAAGCCCTGTGTTGACGTTCGACGTGGCCGAGGACATCGCCGCTCCGTTCATCGCAACTGGTGCCCGTCCGCGCGTGGCGATCCTGCGCGAGCAGGGCGTCAACTCGCAGATCGAGATGGCATACAGCATGGACCGTGCTGGCTTTGACACGCACGATGTCCATATGAGCGACCTGATCGCGGGCCGCGCCAATCTGGCTGACTTCACCGGCTTCGTAGCCTGCGGCGGCTTCAGCTACGGCGACGTGCTGGGTGCGGGTGAAGGCTGGGCCAAGACCATCCTGTTCAATGCGCAGATGGCAGAGCAGTTCGCGGCCTTCTTCAACCGCCAGGACACCTTCGCGCTGGGCGTGTGCAATGGTTGCCAGATGATGAGCAACCTCGCGCCGATCATCCCGGGTGCCGGTGCATGGCCGAAGTTCACGCGCAACCAGTCGGAGCAGTACGAGGCGCGTTACGTCACGGTGGAAGTGCAGCAGTCGCCGTCGATTTTCTTTGCCGGCATGGAAGGCAGCCGCATTCCTATCGTCGTTGCGCATGGGGAAGGGTTTGCTGATTTCTCGCAGCAGGGGGATATCGGGCAGGCGAATGTGGCATTGCGGTTCGTGGACAACCACGGTGTGGTTACGCAGACTTATCCTTTGAACCCGAACGGTTCGCCGGATGGTATTACCTCGGTGACGACGACCGATGGCCGCTTTACCGTGCTGATGCCGCATCCGGAACGCGTGTTCCGGTCTGCGACCATGAGCTGGGCGCCGGATGCCTGGAAGCAGGTCGCTGACGGGGCTAGCCCGTGGATGCGGATGTTCCGGAATGCTCGGAAGTGGGTGGGGTGATGATGGGTTGGGGGCGGGTTTGTCGGTGATGGCCTGCTCTTTGTTCTTGGCAGGCGCCGCGGTTTCGCCGGCGTAGCCGGCGGGCTCTGGTTGAGACCGGGTTATCGTTCTTGGCAGGCGGCGCTGTTTCGCCGGCTACGCCGGCGAGTCACTTTTTGTCCGAGCGACAAAAAGTAACCAAAAAGCGCGTCGTTGCCGCTGGCCATCAATTCCACGGCGGCAGTCATTCGAACGGCTTTGGACGCCTGCTACGGTGGTCAGTGGTTCGACCCTGCTACGCCATGTGAGTCAGAACCTGTGCCTGGCGCGGCACGGCGTTTGGACGATCCCCAAGACGGACTCGGGTACAGCGTTTCAATAGCCTCAGCGGTGGGACGCCTTCGGCTGCGCTGCGCGCACGTCGTCGTCTGGATGCAAGCTCATCAGCGTCGCCGGCGCACGAGTCCCAATTTCCTATCTCCGCGCGCATGCAAGCGCGGCATCTTCACCCGGGCCTGGTTTGCCCTGGGCCTGCGCGCTCAGACTAGGGCTCTGCGCGTAGCGCAGCCGAAGGCGATTGTGCGATGCCGTTGGTAGCAGGGGCCACGAACGCTTGCAGGGCTCGTTCAATCAGCGCTGTATTCCCACTCACGGTGGTGCCCCACGCGGCAGGCAGCGTAAATCACTCTGAAGCCCATACCCGTACAACACCCTTGGCACACTACGATAAAAATTCGCCCCTTTGGGGCAACCAAAACGCGTTTTTGGTTACTTTTGTCGCTCGGACAAAAGTGACTCGCCGGCTACGCCGGCGAAACCGCGGCGCCCGCCAAGCACGACATAAAATCAATAAACAAAGACCCTATTCCCCCTCAATAGGCGCCATCAATCGCGAACTCCAGGACGCATAAGCAAACCGCAACAACCGATGCGGATCACAATCCTGAAGGGGAATAATCTCCCCGCGCGATTCCTTGTAAGCCACCACCGCCCGAAGAATCTTCTCAGGCGCATAGCGGTCACGGAGGGGGAGGTAGTGGTGGAGCGTGCGCCACCCGGGGGCGGCGCCGTCAAGCGATGCCGAGGCAAGCGCGCAATAGCACATGCCCCGGGAATAGAGATACCAGAGTTGCCAGTAGCCGGTCTGTGGCTCCACGCTGCTGCTTCCTTCTAGTCTGCAGCCCGGCGGGGGTACCGGCCTGCAACGTTACTGGATCTTGGCCTTGTCCTTGAGCGACTTCATCATGGCCTGGAACTGTTCGCGCTGCCAGTTCTGGTCGCCCATCATCATCTGCATGAGCTGCGGCTTCACTTCTTCGAAGCTAGGGATCTTCGCGTCGCGGGTGTCGACGAGCTCGATGATGTGCCAGCCGAACTGGGTCTTGACCGGCGTATCGGTCATCTGCCCCTTCTTCAGAGTAGTCATGGCCGCGGAAAATTCCGGCACATAGCTACCGCTGTTGGCCCAGTCGAGGTCACCGCCATTGGCAGCCGAACCCGGGTCCTTGGACGAGGCCTTGGCCATGTCCTCGAACTTGGCGCCGCCCTTGATCTTGGCAATGATGGCCTTGGCGTCGGCTTCCTTTTCGACCAGGATGTGGCGGACGTGGTATTCCTTGCCGTTGCCGAACTGCGACTTGATCTTGTCGTACTGCTTGCGCAGTTCGGCGTCGCTGGCGCCGTGGGTCTTGACGTAGTCTTCGAACACCGCGCCGGCGAGCACGTTCAGGCGGGCCTGTTCCAGTTGCTCCTGAATGTCGTCGCGCTGGGTCAGGCCGCGCTTGTTGGCTTCCTGCACCAGCAGTTCGCGGTCGATCAGCATGCTGCGCGCACGGTCCCGCAGTTCCGGGTTGGCGGGCTGGCCGGTGCCGGCGATCAGCTTGTCCAGCTTGGCCGAGGGAATGGCCTTGCCATTCACGACAGCGGCATTCTGGGCGGCTGCGGGCAGGCTGCCGGCAGCGAGCACAGCCGCCAGGCTGAACGAGAGGACGGTGGTCTTCATGGAATCAGGTCTGAGAGTTGCTGGAAGAACCGCGTGAAGTTTCGCGGGATTGAAATTCTTGATCGGTGAACGCGGTCACGGCCAAAGCGTGGATCTGCGTGGGGAACAGACCGCGCAGCGCATCATACACCATGCGGTGCCGCGCAACGCGGGTGTGACCCGTAAAGCGCTCGCTGACGATGGTCACATCATAGTGGCCACCGCCGGATGCCGCGCCGGCGTGGCCCGCGTGCAAGGCGCTGTCGTCGCGCACGACGAGATGGCTGGGGGCGAGCGCTTCGCGCAGCATCGCCTCGATAGTGGCGGGATCAGCTGCCATTTGGATTCCTCGGGGATTTTTGAGGCGTAGCCGGACACCCGGCCACGCCAAGGGAACGCATCAATCCTGCGCGTTTTCCTGCATGTGGCGCGACAGCCAGACGCTTTGCGCGATGATGAAGACGAGCATCAGCCCCATACTGCCGAACAGCTTGAAGTTCACCCAGGCGTCGGTGGAGAACTGGTACGCCACATAGAGGTTCAGCACCCCCATGGCGGCAAAGAAGCCGGCCCAGGCAAGATTGAGGCGCGCCCAGACAGCGTCAGGCAACGTGACCTGCTTTTCCATCATGGCGCGGATCAGGTTCTTGCGCCAGCCGATCACCGAGCCCATCAGCGCTGCCGTGAACATCCAGTACAGGACGGTCGGCTTCCACTTGATGAAGGTCTCGTTGTGCAGCACCAGCGTGGCACCACCGAACACGCCGATGATCAGCAGGCTGATCCACTGCATCGGCTCGATCTTGCGATGGCGCAGCCATACCCAGCCGATCTGGACCAGCGTGGCGCCGATGGCCACTGCGGTGGCGGTATAGATGCCGGCCAGCTTGAAGGCGGCAAAGAAAAGGATGACCGGGAACAGGTCGAACAGGAATTTCATGCAGGAATGACTCTGGTTGGCGGACCTGGCTGTGCGCCCGGCCCGCGGGCCGGCTGCACGGGCCAGGCGCGTGTGCGTCAGCCGTCGCGCTCAGCCGGGGCGCGATCGTCGAATTTTAGCGCAGCCGAGTTGATGCAATAGCGTAGTCCGGTCGGAGCCGGGCCATCTTCGAATACATGGCCCAGATGGCTGCCGCATTCCTTGCAGCGGACCTCGACGCGCACCATGCCGTGCGTGTGGTCGGTGTGCTCGGCAATCACCTCACCGTTGATGGGCCGGAAGTAGCTGGGCCAGCCGCAGCCCGCGTCGAACTTGGTGGCCGACTCGAACAGCGGCGTGCCACAGCCAACGCATTTGTAGATGCCGTTGTCCCAGTGATCCCAGTAGCGGCCCGTGAACGGGCGCTCGGTCGCGGCTTCGCGCGCGACGCGGTATTCGATGTCGGAGAGTTGCTCGCGCCACTCGGCTTCGGTCTTGCTTGTGGTCATGCTCAATCCTTTCGGTAGGGGGCTGGCTTTGTGCCGGCCTCACGCATTGGTCGCGGCCGTGGCCCGAACCTTACACCAGCGCCGGCAAGTGTGCCGGGGCTGGTATTGCGGCGGTCAGGACGAACAGCTCACTTCCAGGCCGCCCGCCCAGTCAGGCGGCAGCGCGGCGTAGGCTTCGGCCTCCGGCTGTTCGTCAAACGGGCGCGACAGCACGGCCAGCAGGCGGTCCACTTCGCTGAAATCCTTTTCGCGCGCGTGCCGGATGGCGATCTCGGCAAGATGGTTGCGCAGCACATACTTGGGATTCACCGCCAGCATGGCGATGCGCCGGGCTGCATCATCGGACTGTTCCGCGCGCAGGCGGTTCCGGTAGCCTTCCGCCCAGGCGTCCCACGCGGCACGGTCGAGGAACAGGTCGCGCACCGGCGCATCGCCGGAGCCATCTGCCGAAGAGATGCGGGCGAGGTTACGCCAGAACAAGGTGTAATCGACGCGTTGCTCGTGCAAGAGCTGGAACAGGCTCGTCAGCAGCGGCTCGTCTTCCTTGTCGCCGCCGGTGGGCATGCGCAGGCCAAGCTTGGCGCGGTAGTGGCGGAAGAACTCGCTCGCATAGCGGTCACGGAACGGGTCCAGCGCTTCGCGCGCCTGCGTCACAGCGGCTTCGCGTGCGGCCTCGTCGGCGCCCGGCTCCAGCCATAGCGGCAGCAGCGCCTGGGCCAGGCAATGCAGGTTCCAGAACGCGACCTGCGGCTGCTGGCTATAGGCGTAGCGGCCCTGCGTGTCCGAGTGGTTGCAGATGTGGTTGGCGTCGAATGCGTCGAGGAATCCGAACGGGCCATAGTCGACGGTCAGCCCGAGGATCGACATATTGTCGGTATTCATCACGCCATGGCAGAAGCCGATCGCCTGCCAGTGCGCGACCATGTCGGCGGTGCGCAGCGACACCTCGCGCAGCAGCGCCTGGTAGGGTTGCGCGGCTTCGCGGCAGGCCGGCATGAAATTGTCGATGACGAAGTCGGCAAGCTGGCGCAGGGCGGCCACGTCTTCATGCGCGGCGAAGTGCTCGAAGTGCCCGAAACGGATGAATGTAGGGGCCAGACGCGTGACCACGGCGGCAGTCTCGATGGTCTCGCGCCGCACAGGCGCATCCGAGCCGATGATGCTCAATGCGCGCGTGGTCGGCACGCCGAGCGCTGCCATGGCTTCCGAGCACAGGTATTCGCGGATCGACGAGCGCAGCACCGCGCGGCCGTCGGCCATGCGCGAATAGGGCGTCAGCCCGGCGCCCTTGAGCTGGATTTCCCACGGGCCGGTATCGGTCTGCGCCTGCGCCAGCCGGATCGCGCGCCCGTCGCCGAGCTGTCCGGCCCAGACGCCGAACTGGTGCCCCGAATACACGGTGGCCAGCGGGTCGGCCCAGTCAGGGACACTGTTGCCGGCAAAGGCTTCAATGAAGGCCGGCTCCGAAGCTGCCTCCACCGGCATGCCAAGCAGCGCCGCCGCGTCCGGTGCCACGCTGACCAGATAGGCCGACGGTAATGGCGTGGGACGCAATCGCGTGAAGAAGCGCTCGCCCAGTTCGGCGAAGCCGGGCATGGTCGGAAAGGGCGCGCTCAGCGTTGCACCACTATCGGTGGCGTCGCGCGGGGTGGTCTGAGAAGGATGGGTATCGGACATTGTCTGGGGGCGAGCCGCGCGGCGACGGATTCAGGGGTGGCAGGGGATGCCGCGCGTGGCAGTGCAGCGCCGGCATGCCGCAGCGCCCGGAAGTGCGCTTGCGTGCTAGGGAAAACGACATGTTGAGACGCAACATGGCACGCAGTATTGTACTTCCACATCCGGATCTGGCCCGCCAGGCTGCCTTGCCACACGCAATGTTCTTCCCATTGATTGCGTTGATGAATCCGGTGCATGAACTCTCGCAGAATTGCGGCCCCGAATACGGCAGTGCACAACGGAATCTCGTTGACGTGGTTTGAGTGCATGGGAACAATCGCCAAAAAATAGAACGATTGTTCGTTTTCAGACGACAAATATTAAAATTCAGGAGACTGTTTCATGGCATTGATGGGTCAAATGATGAGCGCGCCGCTGCTCATTTCCTCCATCATCCGGCACGCCGCCCGTTACTACGGCAGCACCGAAATCGTCTCGCGACGTACCGAAGGCGACCTTCACCGCTATACCTATCGCGATTGCGAGCTGCGCGCGCGCAAGGTGGCGCAGGCATTGACCGCGCTCGGCGTACAGCAGGGCGAGCGCGTCGGCACGCTGGCCTGGAACGGTTACCGCCATCTGGAGATCTACTACGGCGTGTCCGGCATGGGCGCCGTCTGCCATACGGTCAATCCGCGCCTGTTCCCCGAGCAGATCGCCTATATCGTCAACCACGCCGAAGACGGCTATGTGTTCTTCGACCAGACCTTCCTGCCGCTGGTGGAAGGCGTGGCGCCGCATTGCCCGAACGTGAAGGGCTGGGTGCTGATGAGCGACCGCGCGCATATGCCGGCCGAATCCAAGGTGAAGCTGCTGTGCTATGAGGACCTGATCGACGCGCAGGACGGCAACTACGAGTGGCCTGAGTTCGACGAGAACCTCGCATCGAGCCTTTGCTACACCTCCGGCACGACCGGCAATCCCAAGGGCGCCTTGTACTCGCACCGCTCGACGGTACTGCATTCCTACGCGTCGGCGCTGCCCGATGCGCTGGGCTGCTCGGCGCGCGACGTGATCCTGCCGGTGGTGCCGATGTTCCACGTCAATGCGTGGGGCTTGCCGTATTCGGTGCCGCTGGTCGGCGCCAAGCTGGTGTTCCCGGGCCCGAAGCTGGACGGCGCATCGCTCTACGAACTGTTCGAGCAGGAGAAGGTGACGTTCTCCGCCGGCGTGCCGACCGTGTGGCTGGGGCTGCTGCAGTACGTGCAGGGCAACAACCTGAAGTTCTCTACATTCCGCCGCACGGTGATCGGCGGCTCGGCCGCGCCGCCCGCGATGATCCGCGCGCTCGAGGCGCTGGATGTCGAAGTCATCCACGCCTGGGGCATGACGGAGATGTCGCCGCTGGGCACCTCGTGCAAGCTGCTGGCCAAGCATGAGGAACTGTCCGATGCCGACCGGCACAAGATCCTCGAGAAGCAGGGCCGCGTGATCTATGGCGTCGACATGAAGATCGTCGATGGCGACGGCAACGAAATGCCATGGGACGGCAAGGCCTTCGGCGACCTGATGGTACGCGGGCCCTGGATCATCGATCGCTACTTCCGCAATGACGCGAACCCGCTCGTCGATGGCTGGTTCCCGACCGGCGACGTGGCCACCATCGATGAGGATGGCTACATGCAGATCACGGACCGCAGCAAGGACGTGATCAAGTCCGGCGGCGAATGGATTTCGTCGATCGATATCGAAAACGTGGCCGCGGCCCATCCGGCCGTGCACATGGCCGCCTGCATTTCCGTGTACCACCCCAAGTGGGACGAGCGCCCGCTGCTCGTGGTGGTGAAGAAGCCCAACGCCGAAGTCAGCAAGGAAGAGTTGCTGGCGTTCTTCGAAGGCAAGGTCGCCAAATGGTGGATTCCTGACGACGTTGCGTTCGTCAGCGAAATCCCGCTGACCGCTACCGGCAAGATGCAGAAGCTCAAGCTGCGCGACCAGTTCAAGGACTACCGCCTGCCGGCAGCCTGAGGCGGAACGGGCATCCGCCACGTCGTGCCTGCTTGCGGCACGGCGCTGGCGGGGCAGCCGGGCGAGCAACAACAGGGTCCGCCCGGCAAGCCGCAATCGACGACAAGCCTACGACAAGAGTGAAGGAGACAGGTATGACCAAAATGCGTCCGCTGGTGGCTGGCGTGGCCGTGTTCGCGGCACTGGGTTCTGCGCTGGTTTCAGGCACGGCACTCGCAGATACGGTGAAGGTGGCCTTCATCGATCCGCTTTCGGGGCTGATGGCCCCCGTTGGGCAAAACCAGCTCAAGAGCTGGCAGTATGTGGCCGAAGTGGCCAACCAGAAGGGTTGGGGCGGTGCGCACAAGTTCGAGGTGGTGGGCTTCGACAACAAGCTGTCGCCGCAGGAGAGCCTGACCATCCTGAAGCAAGTAGCCGATCAAGGCATTCGCTACATCGTCCAGGGTAACGGCTCGTCGGTGGGCCTGGCGCTGGAGGATGCCGTTGCCAAGCACAACGAGCGCAATCCGGGCAAGGAAATCGTCTACCTGAACTACGCCGCGGTGGACCCGGACATGACCAACAGCAAGTGCAACTACTGGCATTTCCGGCTCGACGCAAATTCGGACATGAAGATGGAGGCCCTGACCACGTACCTGGCCAAGGACCCCAACGTCAAGAAGGTCTACCTGATCAACCAGAACTACTCGTTCGGCCATCAGGTCGCGCGTGCGGCCAAGGACTACCTGAAGCGCAAGCGCCCGGATATCCAGATCGTCGGTGAAGACCTGCATCCGCTCGCACAGGTGAAGGATTTCGCGCCGTACGCGGCCAAGATCAAGGCGTCGGGCGCCGATACGGTGATCACCGGCAACTGGGGCAGCGACCTGGCGCTGCTGATCAAGGCGGGCAAGGATGCCGGCCTGACCACCAACTACTACACGTACTATGCCGGCACCACCGGCGTGCCGACCGCGATGGGCGCAGCCGGCGCCGACCACGTCAAGTACGTCGGCTACTACAACCCGAACAACGAAGGCTTCAAGGGCGCCGACATCATCGAGGGCTACAAGAAGAAGTACAACGACGACTTCTACGTAATGGCCGCCTACACCGGTGTCGCCATGCTGGCCAAGGCCGTGAAGGATTCCAATTCCACCGATCCGGTCAAGGTCGCCAAGGCCCTGGAAGGCATCAAGGTCGACAGCATGAACGGCCCGGTGGAGATGCGAAAGACCGACCACCAGGCCCAGCAGTCGCTCGTGGTGGCCACCTGGACCAAGGTCAACGGCAAGGACATCAAGTTCGACCAGGAAAACACCGGCTACGGATGGAAGACCAATGCGCTGATGGACCAGTACGTTGCCGCGCAGCCGACTTCCTGCCAGATGAAGCGGCCGGGCTGATCCTGCCCACGGCGGGCCGGCCGGCAGCATAAAGCCGGCCGCCCGATCCTGCATACTTTCGGTAGAAACCGGGGAGCGTCCGGGCATGCATGCCATGCCCGGCAGGACGGCGCTCACCCTTGTTCAAACCGGATGGCCGCGCTGTGGCGCAGTCAGATTGAAGGATAAGTTGTGGAATTCTTCGTCATCTCTTTGCTGAACGGCATCAGCTACGGGCTGCTGCTGTTCATGCTCTCCTCTGGCCTCACGCTGATCTTCAGCATGATGGGCGTGCTCAATTTCGCGCACGCGAGCTTCTACATGCTCGGTGCGTACTTTGCCTATACCGTTGCCAGCAAGATCGGATTCTGGCCGGCGCTGATCCTGGCGCCGCTGCTGGTCGCATGTTGCGGTGCGCTCGTGGAGCGCTTCGGCCTGCGCACCGTGCACAAGTACGGCCATGTGGCCGAACTGCTGTTCACGTTCGGCCTGGCCTACCTGATCGAAGAGGGCGTCAAGCTCGTATGGGGCCTGGCCGCCGTGCCATATCGCATCCCGGCCGAACTCGACGGCCCGCTGTTCACGGTATTCACCTCGTCGTTCCCGAAATACCGCGCGTTCATGATGCTGGTGTCGCTGGGCATGCTGGTCGCGATCTATCTCGTGCTCACGCGCACGCGCATCGGCCTCGTGATCCAGGCCGCGCTGACGCACCCGGAGATGGTCGAAGCGCTCGGTCACAACGTGCCGCGCGTGTTCATGATGGTGTTCGGCGGCGGCGCGGCACTGGCGGGGCTGGCCGGCGTGATCGGCGGCAATGCCTTTGTCACCGAGCCATCGATGGCGGCGGCGGTCGGGTCGATCGTCTTCGTTGTCGCGGTGGTGGGCGGCATGGGGTCGCTAGTGGGCGCGTTCATTGCCTCCATCCTGATCGGCGTGCTGCAGACCTTTGCGGTGACGATCGACGCCTCGCTCGCAGGCCTGTTCAGCAGCATCGGCCTTGCCGTCAGCGACGCCACGCCGTTCTACTCGCTGTGGAAGCTGACCGTAGCCCAGGTGGCACCGGTGCTGCCTTACCTGCTGCTGGTGCTGATGCTGATCTTCCGGCCGCGTGGCCTGATGGGAACCCGGGAGAGCTAAGCCATGGGAATCGAATCGACAATGGAACAACGCCGCGGGCCGGTCGTGACCGGCCGTACCCTGCGCTACAAGCCGCTCAATCTCGCGCGCTGGCTGATCTGGAGCCTGACGGTGCTGGTCATGCTGGTGCTGCCGCTGATCTTCACCGGCGGGTTTGCGATCACGCTGATGTCCCAGATGGGCATCATGATCATCTTCGCGCTGTCGTACAACATGCTGCTCGGCCAGACCGGCATGCTGTCGTTCGGGCACGCGGTGTACTCGGGCCTCGGCGCCTTCATTGCCGTGCACGTGCTCAATATGCTGGGCGCGGGCAAGGTGTGGTTGCCGGTGTCGATGCTGCCGCTCGTGGGCGGCGTGGCCGGCGCGTTCTTCGGCGTGCTGTTCGGCTACGTGACCACCAAGAAGTCGGGTACGACGTTCGCCATGATTACGATGGGTATCGGCGAGATGGTGTTTGCCAGCTCGCTGATGTTCCCGGAGTTCTTCGGCGGCGAGGGCGGTATCTCGACCAATCGCGTGGTGGGCGACCCGTTCCTCGGCATCACGTTTGGCCCTGGCCGCCAGGTGTACTACCTGATCGCGGCGTGGTGCCTGGTGTCGATGGTGGCGATGTATGCGTGGACCCAGACGCCGCTTGGTCGCATCGCCAATGCGGTGCGTGACAACCCTGAACGTGTCGAGTTCATCGGCTACAACACGCAGCGCGTGCGCTATCTCGTGCTGATCCTGTCGGCATTCTTCGCCGGCATCTCGGGCGCGCTGTCGGCGATCAACTTCGAAATCGTCTCGGCCGAGAACGTCAGCGCGGTACGCTCGGGCGGCGTGCTGCTCGCGGCGTTCATCGGCGGTGCGGGCGTGTTCTTCGGGCCGATCATCGGTGCAGTGGTGTTCATGCTGTTCGCGGTCGCGCTGTCGGACCTGACCAAGGCGTGGCTGCTGTACCTGGGCCTGTTCTTCGTGCTGATGGTGATGTTCGTGCCGGGCGGCATCGCGAGCCTGCTGCTGATGCAGATGCCGCTTGTGGCCAAAGGCAAGTTCAAACAGATGCTGCCGTCCTACGCGCGTGCCGGGGTGGCAGGCGTGGTGCTGCTCGCAGCCATGATCCTGACCGTGGAACTGGTCTACAAGGTCCAGGTCGACAGCGCCAACGGCACCGACATGTCGCTGTTCGGTATCGCCTTCGATGCCGGCAAGCCTGTGGCCTGGGCGGTTGCGGCCGCACTGTGGGTGGCCGGGCTGCTGGCATGGCGCATGGCGGCGGCGCGCGTGCGTGCGGCATGGGACAAGGTGCAGGGCGAAATCGCAGGAGGCAGGGCATGACAGCGGCACTGGAACTGACCGATGTGCGCAAGAAGTTCGGCCAGACGGAAATCATCCGCGGCGTGAACCTGTCGATCGGCAAGGGCGAGCGCCACGCGCTGATCGGCCCCAACGGCGCCGGCAAGTCGACCACGTTCAACCTGATCTCGGGACGCTTTGCGCCGACCAGCGGCTCGGTGCGATTGAACGGGCAGGAGATCGGCGGCCTGCAGCCGTTCGCGATCAATCGCATGGGGCTGTCGCGGAGCTTCCAGATCACCAACATTTTCCACCGCCTGTCGGTGTTCGAGAACCTGCGCTGCGCGGTGCTCTGGTCGCTCGGCTACAAGTATTCGTTCTGGCACCGCCTGTCGGCGCTGCGAGATGCGCGCGAGCGTGGCGAGGAAGTGCTCGAGCTGATCGGCATGCAGCATCGTCGCGACTCGCAGGCCGGCTTGCTGACCTATGCGGAGCAGCGCGCGCTGGAGATCGGCATCACGATCGCGGGCGGCGCCGATGTGATCCTGCTCGACGAGCCCACGGCCGGCATGAGCCGCTCGGAATCGGACCATGCGGTCGAGCTGATCCGCAAGGTCACCGCAGGCAAGACGCTGGTGATGGTGGAGCACGACATGAGCGTGGTGTTCGGGCTGGCTGACCGCATCTCGGTACTGGTCTACGGCGAAGTGATCGCCACCGACACCCCGCAAGCCATCCGCAACAACCGCAAGGTCAAGGAGGCGTATCTGGGTACCACGCTGGACGAAGCCGAGACCGAAGGAGCGCACTGATGGCAAAACGCATGCTGGAAGTCCAGGGGCTGCATGCCTATTACGGCAAGAGCCATATCCTGCACGGCGTGGATGCGCACATCGATGAGGGCGAGATCGTTGCGCTGCTCGGGCGCAACGGCGTGGGGCGGTCGACCATGGCCAAGGCGATCCTCGGCATGGTCAAGGCGGAAGGATCGGTGCGCTTCCGCGACGAGGAAATCCTCGGACGCCGTACCTTCGAGATTGCGCATCTCGGCATCGGCTATGTGCCCGAGAATCGCGACATCTTCCCGACGCTGACCGTGCGCCAGAACCTGCTGCTCGGTGAAAAGCGCAACCCGCGTCAGTCGAAGCCGCGCTGGTCCATCAACGACATGTTCCAGATGTTCCCGCGCCTGAAGGAACGCGAGAACACCGCGGCAGGCGTGCTGTCAGGCGGCGAGCAGCAGATGCTGACGCTGTGCCGCACGCTGATGGGCGATCCCGACCTGATCCTGATCGACGAGCCCACCGAGGGCCTGGCGCCGATGATCGTGACGCTGGTCGGCGACTACCTCAAGACGCTGAAGGAGCGTGGCGTGTCGGTGCTGCTGATCGAGCAGAAGCTGGCGATCGCGCTCGATATCTCGCAGCGCGTGTATGTGATGGGCCATGGCCATATCGTGTTCGAGGGCACGCCGACCGAGCTGAAGGCCAATGCGCAGGTGCGCAAGGAGTGGCTGGAGGTGTAGTGCCGCAGGTTGCGTCCGGTGCGGGCCGGACGCGCCTGACATCACACTTGTGCTGCTTGCCGGGCAACGACTTTTGCCGTCTTCGGCAACTCGAACGGCATGTCCTCATAGTCGATCAGCCGCGTCTTCCTGACGATGCGGTAGCCAAGCCACAGCGCCAAAAACACCGGTACGCCGATATACGTCGCGATGATCTCAGGCCAGCGGTTCGGGATATCCGCGAACGCCTGGTAGTTCTGTCCCGCCACGATCACCAGGCACAGCACGCCGGCGAAGATCGGGCCGAATGGATAGAGCGGCGAGCGGTAGGCCAGCGCGCTGACGTCATAGCCTTGATAGACCAGTCCGCGGCGGAAGCGGTAGTGGCTCAGGGCAATGCCGAACCACGCGAAGAAGCCCGTCATCGCCGATGTGTTCAGCAGCCACAGGTACACGGCCTTGTCACCGAACAGGGAGCTGAAGAAGCACAGCGCACCAATGGCGGTGGTGATCAGCAGCGCATTGAACGGTACGCCGTTCGCGGTCAGCTTGCCGAGCCAGCGCGGGGCGCGCCCGCTGACGGCCAGGCCGTAGAGAATGCGCGTGGACACGTACATGCTCGACGTGCCCGCCGACAGCAGCGCGGTCAGCACCACGGCATTCATCAGGCCGGCGGCAAAGGCCAGTCCCGCCTGGCGGAACACCAGCGCGAACGGGCTCACGCCGACGTCGGTCACGTCATTGCGCAGCAGGTTCGGATCGGTATAGGGAATCAGCACGCCGATGACCAGAATGGCGATCACATAGAACAGCAGGATGCGCCAGAAGGTCTGGCGGATCGCGCGCGGGATCGTCCTGGCCGGGTCTTGTGCCTCGCCTGCGGCCACGCCAACCGTTTCGGTGCCCTGGAAGGAGAACCCGGCAATCATTGCCACGCCGATCATGGCGGGAATGCCGCCCACGAACGGCGCATCGCCGATGGTGAAGTTGTGCCAGCCGGATTGCGGGCCGCCCTTCATGATGCCGAAGATCATCAGCAGGCCCACGCCCAGGAACACGATGACCGTGATCACCTTGATCAGCGCGAACCAGTACTCGGCTTCGCCGAAGCCGCGCACCGAGAACGCGTTGAGCGCGAACATCAGCAGCAGGAAGCCCGCGCTCCAGACCATGCCGGGCATGCCGGGGAACCAGAACTGCATCACCAGTTGCGCGGCGGTGAGTTCCACTGCGATGGTCACGGCCAGGCTGAACCAGTAATTCCAGCCGAGCGCAAAGCCGAAGCCTTCCTCGACATAGAGCGCGCTGTAGGTGACGAACGAGCCGGCCACGGGCATATGGACGGCCAGTTCGCCAAGGCTGGTCATCAGGCAGTACACCATGAAGCCGAGCAGGGCGTACATCAGCAGCGCGCCGCCGGGACCAGCCTGTGCGATGGAGGCGCCGGATGCGACGAACAGTCCGGTGCCAACCGCGCCGCCGATCGCGATCATGGTCAGATGGCGCGCCTTGAGCTTGCGCTGGAGGTCGTCGTGCTCGACGACCGGATGCTGGTGAGGATGAGGGTGGGAGTGGGAAGACATCAGGGTCGCTGGAACTTCGCCTGCCTGGACAACTTGTGGATGTCCGGGGCCGAAAAATGAAAAGCCGCGAGTCTAACGTGTCTTTTTTAGCGGATCGCGCGTCCGCGTCAAATAAAGTCGCATACTGGCCCTGATTCCCTGCCTCGATATTGGGAAAGTGCTGTAAGCGGCATGAGGCGTTTCCGCGATTTATTGCCTTGCCAAGCGTTTAGGCAAGGTTGGCAGCCCTGGGCCTATGCACGCGGCGAAGGGGCGAAATAAAGCGTGCGCATGGTGGTCAAATTCCGCAAAAATTAAAATTGAACGACCGTGCTATTTTGTGTATGCTGTGTTTCGCCCGTCGGCTGAAACGCTTGTCGGGCGTGGGAATGCGGAGGGTTTACCCTTCCATCGCGGCTTCGGCTGCTAGTGGTGAAGCGGCCGAGACAGGCCGGCAATGCAGCAAACAACCATATTCGAGAATTCGAATCCCGAGACAACCCAAGACACCAAAGGAACCAGCATGACAGCGCAGTATCAGGTTCAGGACGGCGTAGCCGTCATCACGCTCGACAATCCTCCTGTCAACGGACTGGGTCACAGCACCCGGCTTGGCATCGTCGATGGCATGACCCGTGCGCTGGACGATGCGGCCGTCAAGGCCATCGTCATCACCGGCGCCGGCAAGGCATTCTCGGGCGGCGCCGATATCCGCGAATTCAACACGCCCAAGGCCACGCAGGAGCCGACGCTGCATTCGGTGATCCGCGTGATCGAGGGTTCGTCCAAGCCGGTGGTGGCCGCAGTCCACTCGGTGGCAATGGGCGGTGGCCTGGAACTGGCCCTGGGCTGTAACTATCGCGTGGCTTCGAAGGGCGCGCAGATCGCGCTGCCGGAAGTGAAGCTGGGCCTGCTGCCCGGCGCCGGCGGCACGCAGCGCCTGCCGCGCGTGATCGGCCTGGAAGCCGCCGCCAACATGATCGTGTCGGGCACCGCCGTGCCGTCCGAGAAGTTCGCCGGCACCAAGCTGTTCGATGAAATCGTCGATGGCGATGTGCTGCCCGCCGCCGTCAAATTTGCCCAGAGCGTCGCGGCTGCGCCCGGCCCGTACCCGAAGGTGCGCGACCTGAAGGTTCGCCACGAGAACGCGGAAGGTTTCCTCGGCTTTGCCAAGACCACTGTGGGCGCCATGGCCAAGAACTTCCCGGCGCCGCTGAAGTGCCTGGAAGCCGTGGCCGGCTCGCTCAAGCCGTTCGAGCAAGGCCTGAAGGAAGAGCGCGATGGCTTCCTGTACCTCGTGACCACGCCGGAATCGCGCGCACTGCGCCATGCGTTCTTCGGCGAGCGTGCCGCGAGCAAGATCCCGGACGTGCCGTCGGACACGCCGGTCCGCAAGATCGAGAAGATCGCCGTGATCGGCGCCGGCACGATGGGCGGCGGCATCAGCATGAACTTCCTGAACGCGGGCATTCCGGTGACCATCCTGGAAACCAAGCAGGAAGCGCTGGACCGCGGCATTGGCATCATCCGCAAGAACTACGAGAACAGCGCCAAGAAGGGCAAGCTCACGCAGGAAAAGGTCGAGCAGCGCATGGGCCTGCTGTCGACCACGCTGTCCTATGACGACATCAAGGACGCCGACATGGTCATCGAGGCCGTGTTCGAAGAAATGGGCGTCAAGGAAATCGTCTTCAAGAAGCTGGACGAGGTGATGAAGGAAGGCGCGATCCTGGCTTCGAACACCTCGACGCTCGATGTGGACAAGATCGCCTCGTTCACCAAGCGTCCGCAGGACGTGGTCGGCATGCACTTCTTCAGCCCGGCCAACGTGATGAAGCTGCTGGAAGTGGTGCGCGGCGCGAAGACCGGCAAGGACGTGCTGGCCACCGTGATGGCGATCGGCAAGAAGATCAAGAAGACCGCCGTGGTGTCGGGCGTGTGCGACGGCTTTATCGGCAACCGCATGATCGAGCAGTACAGCCGCCAGGCCGGCTACCTGCTGGACGAAGGCGCGCTGCCGGAGCAGGTCGACCGTGCCATCGAAAAGTTCGGTTTCGCCATGGGCCCGTTCCGCATGGGCGACCTGGCTGGCAACGACATCGGCTGGGCGATCCGCAAGCGCCGCGCGGTGGACAAGCCGGACATCCAGTACAGCAAGACCGCTGACCTGCTGTGCGAAATGGGCCGCTATGGCCAGAAGACCGGCGCGGGCTGGTACGACTACAAGGCGGGCGACCGCAAGCCGTACCCGAACCAGCAGGTCAACGACATGATCGTTCAGCACTCCAAGGACCTTGGCATTACGCGCCGCAAGATTTCCGACGAGGAGATCGTCGAGCGCCTGGTGTTCGCGCTGGTCAACGAAGGCGCGAAGATCCTGGAAGAAGGCATTGCTTCGAAGGCCTCGGATATCGACATGGTGTACCTGACCGGCTACGGCTTCCCGCTGTTCCGCGGCGGCCCGATGCTGTACGCCGACCAGGTCGGCCTGTACAACGTCGCGCTGTCCATGAAGAAGTACGCCAAGGGCTACCACGGCGAAGCCTGGCAAGTCGCTCCGCTGCTGCAGAAGCTGGCGGACGAGGGCAAGGGCTTCAACGACTGAAGCCAAGGCAGCAGCAAGGCTGACGGAGGCGAACATGAGACCCGGTCCGGATGACTGCCTGCTGGTGGTCGACGTGCAGAACGACTTCATGCCAGGCGGCGCGCTTGCCGTGCCGCGTGGCGATGAGATCGTGCCTGTCGTCAACCAGCTCGCGCATGCATTCCCGCACGTGGTGCTGACGCAGGACTGGCACCCGGCGGACCATGTCTCATTTGCCGCCAACCATGCCGGCACCGAGCCGTTCCAGATGCTCGCGTTGCCGTATGGCCAGCAGGTGCTGTGGCCGGTCCATTGCGTGCAGGACACACCAGGTGCGGCATTTCACGCCGCTCTGGATGTGCCCCACGCCCGCATGGTGATCCGCAAGGGCCACCACACGCGCGTGGACAGCTACTCCGCCTTCCTGGAAGCGGACCGCAGCACGCGTACCGGACTGGCCGGCTACCTGCGCGAACACGGCGTGAAGCGCGTGTTCCTGGCCGGACTGGCGACGGACTACTGCGTGGCGTGGAGCGCGCTCGATGCGCGCGCCGCGGGCTTCGACGCCGTGGTGATCGAGGACGCGTGCCGTGCCATCGACCTGAACGGGTCGCTGGCTCAGGCATGGCAGGACCTCGCCGCCGCAGGCGTCACGCGCATCCGCTCGGCCGAACTGCTGCAAGCCCAGGGCTGAACCGAATCAACCGAACTGAAAGACACCAAGATTCCGAGGAGCAAGACATGAACGAGGCAGTCATCGTATCCACCGCCCGCACCGGGCTGGCCAAGAGCTGGAAGGGCGCGTTCAACATGACCCACGGCGCGACGCTCGGCGGCCACGCTGTGGAACACGCCATTGCGCGCGCAAAGATCGAAGCCGGCGAAGTCGAAGACGTGCTGATGGGCTGTGCCAACCCCGAAGGCGCCACCGGCTCCAACATCGCTCGCCAGATCGCATTGCGCGCTGGTTGCCCGGTTACCGTGCCGGGTGCGACCGTGAACCGCTTCTGCTCGTCCGGCCTGCAGACCATTGCCATGGCCGCGCAGCGCGTGATCGCCGACGAAGGCGACATCTTCGTGGCCGGCGGCGTGGAGAGCATCTCCTGCGTGCAGTCGGAAATGAACCGCCACATGCTCGCTGATCCGTGGCTGGTCAAGAACAAGCCGGAAATCTACTGGAACATGCTCCAGACCGCCGAGAACGTGGCCAAGCGCTACAACGTCTCGAAGGATCGCCAGGACGAGTACGGTGTGCGCAGCCAGCAGCGCGCCGCCGCCGCCCAGGAAGCCGGCAAGTTCAAGGACGAGATCGTGCCGATCACGGTGCTCGCAGGCGTGGCTGACAAGTCCACGGGCCAGCTGATCACCAAGGAAGTCACGCTCGACCGCGACGAAGGCATCCGCGGCGACACCACGCTGGAAGCCGTGTCGAAGATCCGTACTGCCATGCCCGGTGGCGTAGTCACCGCCGGCAATGCGTCGCAGTTTTCGGACGGCGCTTCGGCTGCCGTGGTGATGAACGCGCGCGTCGCCGCCGCCAAGGGCCTGCAGCCGCTGGGCGTGTTCCGTGGCTTCGCCGTGGCTGGTTGCGAGCCCGATGAAATGGGTATCGGCCCGGTGTTCGCGGTGCCCAAGCTGCTGAAGAAGGCCGGCCTGAAGGTCGACGACATCGGCCTGTGGGAGCTCAACGAAGCCTTCGCCGTGCAGGTGCTGTATTGCGCCGACAAGCTGGGCATCCCGATGGATCGCCTGAACGTCAATGGCGGCGCCATCGCCGTGGGCCACCCGTATGGCGTGTCGGGCGCGCGCCTGGTCGGCCATGCGCTGATCGAGGGCAAGCGCCGCGGCGTGAAGTACGTGGTGGTGACCATGTGCATCGGCGGCGGGCAGGGCGCGGCTGGGCTGTTTGAAGTGCTGTAAGGGCTGACCCTTGTTTGCGCCCCTCTCCCGCTTGCGGGAGAGGGGCCGGGGGAGAGGGCAGGCATCGGCAGTACTGAACGCGCCGTATTTCATGGAGACGCGGGCCCTCTCCCCAACCCTCTCCCGCAAGCGGGAGAGGGGGCACGCACGTCGTCATCCAAGGGCAGGCGCTCCTGCAAACGCAACAAACTCAGTACCGCTCCAGGGTCATTCCCATTCCATAGGGATTTCTCGCACCCTCGGACGCGCCAGCAAGACAAGAAGAACCGCGGTGCGCCACGCAGCGCCCCGCATGGAGACACCATGTCGCTGATCCTTTCCCGCCGTGACCTGAACTTCGTCCTGTACGAATGGCTCAAGGCGGACGAGCTGACCCGCATCCCACGCTATAACGACCACTCGCGCGAGACCTTCGACGCGGCGCTCGATACGTGCGAGAAGATCGCCACCGACCTGTTCGCGCCGCACAACAAGAAGAACGACCAGCACGAACCCGAATTCGACGGCGAGACTGTCACCATCATTCCGGAAGTCGGCACGGCGCTGAAGGCCTTCTGCGAGGCCGGGTTGATGGCCGCCGGACAGGACTACGAGATTGGCGGCATGCAGTTGCCGGTGCTGGTCGAGAAAGCAGGCTTTGCGTACTTCAAGGGCGCCAATGTCGGCACGAGCTCCTACCCGTTCCTGACCATCGGCAACGCGAACCTGCTGCTCACGCACGGCACGCCCGCGCAGATCGATACCTTCGTCAAGCCGGAGATGGATGGCCGCTTCTTCGGCACCATGTGCCTGTCGGAGCCGCAGGCTGGTTCGTCGCTGTCTGACGTCACCACGCGGGCCGAGTACGAAGGCGAATCGCCGCTTGGCGCGCAATACCGGCTGCGCGGCAACAAGATGTGGATCTCGGCCGGCGAGCATGAGTTGTCGGACAACATTGTCCACCTGGTGCTGGCCAAGATTCCGGGGCCGGATGGCAAGCTGGTGCCGGGCGTGAAGGGCATCTCGCTGTTCATCGTGCCGAAGTACCTCGTCAATGCGGACGGCTCGCTCGGCGAGCACAACGACGTGGTGCTGGCGGGCCTGAACCACAAGATGGGCTATCGCGGCACCACGAACTGCCTGCTGAACTTCGGCGAAGGCATGAAGTACAAGCCGGGCGGCAAGGCTGGCGCCATTGGCTACCTCGTCGGCGAGCCCGGCAAGGGCCTGGCCTGCATGTTCCACATGATGAACGAAGCGCGCATCGGCGTGGGCCTTGGCGCGGTGATGCTGGGCTACACCGGCTACCTGCACGCGGTCGACTATGCGCGCAACCGTCCGCAGGGCCGCCCGGTCGGCCCCGGCGGCAAGGATCCCGCGAGCGCACAGGTGAAGCTCGTCGAGCATGCCGATATCCGCCGCATGCTGCTCGCGCAGAAGAGCTACGTGGAAGGCGGCCTCGCGCTGAACCTGTATTGCGCGAAGCTGGTCGACGAGGAGCGCGCCGCAACCGGCGACGCCGCCGCGCACGAACGGCTTTCGCTGCTGCTGGACATCCTGACCCCGATCGCGAAGAGCTGGCCGTCGCAGTGGTGCCTGGAGGCGAACAACCTGGCCATCCAGGTCCATGGCGGCTATGGCTATACCCGTGAATACAACGTCGAGCAGTTCTACCGCGACAACCGCCTGAACCCGATCCACGAAGGCACGCACGGCATCCAGGGCCTGGACCTGCTGGGCCGCAAGGTGGTGATGAAGGACGGCGCCGCATTCCGCCTGCTGGGCGAGCGTGTGCGCGAAACCTGCGAACGCGCACTGTCGAGCGGTGACAAGGAGTTGGGCAGCCAGGCGCGCGCGCTCGGTGCCGCGGCGACACGCCTGGCGGAAGTCACCAAGGTGCTGTGGAGCGCCGGCGATGCCAACGTGACGCTCGCCAATGCAAGCATCTACCTGGAAGCCTTCGGCCACGTGGTGGTCGCATGGATCTGGCTGGAGCAGGCACTGGTCGCACAGGCTGCGCTGGCAGGCGGCGCGAGCGGTGAAGACGAAACCTTCTATCGCGGCAAGCTCGCCGCGGCCACGTACTTCTCGCGCTGGGAACTGCCCAAGGTCGGCCCGCAGCTCGATCTGCTGGCCACGCTGGACCGCACCACGCTGGATATGCAGGACGCCTGGTTCTGACCGGCGCCGCTATCCGTGCCCCCGACATAGAGAGACATCAAGGAACCGAATCATGCGTACTATCCAGCAACTGTTTGACCTGAAGGGCCGTACCGCACTGGTGACCGGCGGATCGCGCGGGCTTGGCCTGCAGATTGCCGAAGCGCTGGGCGAGCAGGGCGCACGCGTGGTGCTGTCCGCGCGCAAGGCAGACGAACTGCAGGCCGCGCAGGCACACCTGAAAGCGCGCGGCATCGAGGCCGACTGGATCGCCGCCGACGGCGCACAGGAAGCCGATATCGCGCGCCTGGCCGACGAAGCTCTGGCGAAGCTCGGCCACATCGACATCCTCGTCAACAACGCCGGCGCCACCTGGGGCGCTCCCGCCGAAGACCACCCGGTCGAGGCCTGGGACAAGGTCATGAACCTGAACATCCGCGGCCTGTTCCTGCTGACGCAGCGCATCGGCAAGCTGTCGATGATCCCGCGCCGCCATGGCCGCATCATCAACGTCGCCTCGATTGCCGGGCTCGCCGGCAACCCGCCGGGGTCGATGGAAACCATTGCCTACAACACCTCCAAGGGGGCCGTGGTCAACTTCACGCGCACGCTGGCCGGCGAGTGGGGCGAGCACAACATCACCGTCAATGCGCTGGCCCCGGGCTTCTTCCCGTCGAAGATGACCAAGGGCTCGCTCGATCGCCTGGGCGTGGACGCCATGTGCGAAGGCGTGCCGCTGCATCGCCTCGGCGACGACGAAGACCTGAAGGGTGCCGCGCTGCTGTTCGCCAGCGACGCGGGCAAGCACATCACCGGCCAGATCCTGGCCGTGGACGGTGGCGTCAGCGCAGTCTGATCGCATGGTCTAATGGCGGGTGGCCGCGCCTGGCGCGGCGCCCGTCTCATTGAACCTGACTAGACCATGACGCAACACAACGGATTCCCGAACCACATCCCCTTCCTGTCCGAGCTTGGCGTGACCTGCAAGCACAGCGAAGGCGGACGCAGCGAGATCGAACTGGCGCTTGAAAAGCGCCACGAGAACAGCTGGGACATGGCCCACGGCGGCGTGCTGATGACGCTGCTCGACGTAGCTATGGCCATTGCCGGCCGTTCGGCCGACACGCAGGGTCGCGGTCTGGTCACGATCGAGATGAAGACCAGTTTCATGGCGCCCGGACGCGGCACGCTCAGCGCGCGTGGCCAGTGCGTCCATCGGACCACGACGATGGCGTTCTGCGAGGCCGAGATCGTCGATGTGGACGGCAAGACCGTGGCGCGCGCCTCGGGCACGTTCAAGTACGTGAAGCGGATCCCTCCGCAGCGTACTGCCGCGGAGGGCGCGGACACCGGCGCCGACGGCTGATCTCCAACGGATCGCAACAAGCGGGGCAGGAGCCGGCGAGAGACCGGCAGGCAGTGCAGCAGTCGAAGTCAACATAACAAGATTGATCGGAGACACGATGCAGAAGACAGCTGGCGCCGCGCGGCGCCTGATTGCCACCCTCAGGCTGCGTGCCCTTGGCGCGCTTGGTGCGGGCGTACTGGCGGCGAACTCGCCGGTGCATGCCCAGGCCAATCCGGCCGTACCGCCTTCTTTCCCGGACGCCGCCGCTACCGACCCCATCACGCTCGGGTGGATGCAGGGTTTCCCGCCGCCGGCCGACAAGCAGATCGGCTTCAATATCTCGAGCAGCCGCTTTCCGCGCCAGCGCTGGAGCTTCTCGCATATGCGCGAGCTGGTGCCGACTGCGGCCGTCTGGCATGGCCGCGCCGGTGTGAGCGCGTTGCCACGCGCGGAGCGCGATATCAGCGCCGTGCCGTTCATGGACGCCGACGGCAGCCGCCGCACGTTTTCCGACATGCTGGCACTGACCTATACCGACGGCATCCTCGTGGTGCACAAGGGCAGGGTGGTCTACGAGCGCTATTTCGGCGCGCTGGACGACCACACGCCGCACCTGGCCATGTCGGTGACCAAGTCTTTCGTCGGCACGCTGGCGGCGGTGCTGGCTGCCGACGGCAAGCTCGACCCGGCCGCTCCGGTCACGCGCTATCTCCCCGAAATGGCTGGCACTGCCTACGGCGATGCCACGGTCCGCCAGGTCATGGACATGACCGTGGGCGTCAAGTATTCGGAAAACTATGCGGACCCGAAGGCGGAAGTCTTCGACTACGCGCGTGCCGGCGGCATGCTGCCGCGCGATGCCGCTTATACCGGGCCGCAGAATTTCTATGACTTCCTGAGGACGCTGCAAAAGGAAGGCGAACACGATCAGGCCTTCGCCTACAAGACCGTGAACGCCGAGGTGCTCGCGTGGATCGTGAAACGCGCATCGGGGCAGTCGCTGGCGAAGCTGCTGTCCGATCGCGTCTGGCAGAAGATGGGCGCCGAGAGCGATGCTTACTTCACCGTCGACAGCATCGGCACCGAATCGGGCGGCGGCGGCCTCAACACCACACTGCGCGACCTCGCGCGCTTCGGCGAAACCATGCGCAACCAGGGCCGCTTCAATGGCCAGCAGGTGATTCCCGCATCGGTCGTCAAGGAAATCAGCGGTGGCGGTGATCGTGCCAAGTTCGCCAAGGCTGGCTATGCCACGCTGCCGGGCTGGAGCTACCGCGACATGTGGTGGGTATCCCACGACGACCACGGCGTCTATGAAGCACGCGGCATTCATGGCCAGCGCATCTATATCGATCCCAAGGCGCAGATGACCATCGTGCGCTACGCCTCGCACCCGATTGCGGCCAACGCCGCCAATGACCCCGTGACCCATCGCGCTTACCGCGCGCTGGCGATGGAGCTGATGAAGCAGTAATCGCGGCACACCCCTCGCCGCGTTTCCCTTTACAAGGATCTGACATGTCCACCAATACGTTCAAGCGCATCGTTCTGGCATCGCGCCCTGAAGGCGCCGTGACGCCGGCCAACTTCCGCCTCGAGGAAGTGCCCGTGCCGGAGCTTGCCGACGGCCAGGTGCTGGTGCGCAACCATTACCTGTCGCTGGACCCGTATATGCGCGGCCGCATGAACGACAGCAAGTCGTACGCCGCGCCGCAGCCGCTCAACGAGGTGATGATCGGCGGCACCGTCGGTGAAGTTGTCGCGAGCAAGAACGGCAAGTACAAGGCCGGCGACAAGGTGGTCGGCATGTTCGGCTGGCAGGAAATGGGCGTGAGCGATGGCACCGGCCTGCAACCGGTCGATACCACGCATATCCCGCTGTCGGCGTATCTTGGCTCGGTCGGCATGCCGGGCGTGACGGCATGGTACGGCCTGAACAAGATCATCCAGCCGAAGGCGGGCCAGACGGTGGTAGTCAGCGCCGCATCGGGCGCGGTCGGCAGCGTGGTCGGGCAACTGGCCAAGCTGGCCGGCTGCCGCGCCGTGGGTTTTGCCGGCGGCAAGGACAAGTGCGACTACGTGGTCAATGAGCTTGGCTTTGACGCGTGTATCGACTACAAGGCCGCCAAGGATTCCAAGGAGCTCTACACGATGCTCAAGGAAGCCACGCCCAATGGCATCGACGGCTACTTCGAGAACGTCGGCGGCGATATCCTCGACGCCGTGCTGACGCGCATGAACGCGTTCGGCCGCATCGCCATGTGCGGCATGATCGCGGGCTATGACGGCCAGCCGCTGCCGCTGAAGAATCCGCAGCTGATCCTCGTGTCACGCCTGACCATCGAAGGCTTCATCGTGTCGGAGCACATGGAGGTATGGCCGCAGGCGCTCAAGGAACTGGGCACGGTCGTCGCGCAGGGCAAGCTCAAGTTCCGCGAATCCGTCGCGCAGGGGCTGGAAAGCGCGCCGGAGGCCTTCATGGGCCTGCTCAAGGGCAAGAACTTCGGCAAGCAGCTGGTGAAACTGGTGTAAGCGCCAGGGCGTAGCCGGCCGGGCCTGGCGCCCGGTTGGCGGACCTGCGCATAACGACTACCACAGGAGACACGCATGAACGCCCCGCAAGCCCATCCCGCAGCCGCCGACGAAATCGGCGCCGGCCTGTCCGAAGAGGTCAAGGCCCGCTACCGCAACCTGCCGCGGCCGCCGCAGTTCGACACGCCCGCGCAGGAACGCCTGCATCGAAAGCAACGCCTTGCCGCGGCATTCCGGCTGTTTTCCAAATTCGGTTTCGACGAAGGCGTCGCCGGCCACATCACCGCGCGCGATCCCGAGCATACCGACACGTTCTGGGTTAATCCGTTCGGTGTGCATTTCAGCCAGGTGAACGTGTCGAACCTGATCCGCTGCGACCATCACGGCAATGTGGTCGAAGGTGACTACCCGGTCAACGCGGCTGCCTTTGCGATCCATTCGCGCGTGCACCAGACCCGTCCGGACGCGGTCGCCGCCGCGCATTCACATAGCACGTACGGCCGTGCGTGGTCCACGCTGGGGCGTCCGCTTGATCCGCTCACGCAGGACGTCTGTGCGTTCTACAACGACCATGCCGTCTACGACGACTTCGGCGGCGTGGTGGTGGAGCTGGACGAGGGCCAGCGCATCGCCAATGCGCTGGGATCGAACAAGGCCGCCATTTTGCAGAACCATGGCCTCCTGACGGTTGGTAATACCGTCGACGAAGCTGCGTGGTGGTTCATCACGATGGAGCGCTCATGCCAGGTGCAATTGCTGGCGGAAGCCGCTGCCGCGCGCACCAGTGCGCCGCTCAAGGTCATCTCCGAGGCGGCCGCGAGCCAGGCTTATTCGATCGTCGGTACCGCGCAGGCAGGCTGGTTCCAGTTCCAGCCGCTGTACGCCCGCATCGTCAAAGAACAGCCCGACCTGCTGGACTGAAGCCATGGCCCCGTTCACCGGCAAGGTGGTACTGATCACGGGCGCGTCGGATGGCATCGGCGCGGAACTCGCCCTGCTGCTGGCGCAGCAGGGCGCCCGACTGGCACTGGCCGCACGCCGGCTGGACATGCTGCACGCGCTGGCCAGCCGCATCCAGTCCATGCGCCCGCATGCCGAGGTCGCGGTTTGGCGCACCGATGTGTCCAACGAAGCGGCCTGCACACGGCTCGTGGCGGACGTTGTTGCGTACTACGGCGGTCTTGACGCGCTGGTCAACAACGCTGGCGTATCCGCGCACGGCTACTTCGAACAGGTGTCCGACTACGGCTACTACGAGACCGTCATGCGCGTGAACTACTTTGGCGCGATGTGGTGCACGCGCGCTGCCTTGCCGCACTTGCGCGCGCGCCGTGGCCTGATGGTGGCGGTATCGAGCCTGGCCGGCAAAGTAGGGGTGCCGGGGCGAACCGCGTACTCGGCCAGCAAGTTCGCACTGGCGGGCTTCTGCGAAGCGCTGCGCTGCGAGCTGCTTGGCAGTGGCGTGGATATCTGCGTGGTGTTTCCGGGCGTGGTCGCGACGGATACGCGCGTCAACGGTTTCGGTCCCAATGGCCGCGCGCTGGGCGAAAGCCGGCTGCGCGAAGACGATGCCATGACTGCGCAGGAATGCGCGCGCCAGATGCTGGCCGCGATGACCGCGCGCAAGCGCGAACTGGTCATGACGGCCAAGGGACGCCTGGGGCAGTGGCTCAAGCTGCTGGCGCCGGCGATGGTGGATCGCATGGCGCTGAAGGCGCTGAAACACGCCGGCCGCTGAGCCGGCCCACGGAAGGTCCAATACGGACCTGCACATGACATGACGAGAGAGGGGACAAAGACATGAAGCAATTCGAAGGCCGAGTGGCCGTCATCACGGGCGGCGCGTCCGGTTTCGGCAAGGAATTCGCACGCATCGGCGCAGGGCTGGGCATGAAGCTGGTGCTCGCCGATGTCCAGCAGGATGCGCTGGATGCAACCGTGGCCGAACTGGAGGGACAAGGCGCGGATGTCATCGGCTTGCGCACCGATGTCTCGCGCGGCGAGCAGGTGCAGGCGCTGGCCGATGCGGCCATGGAGCGCTTCGGACAGGTCAACCTGCTGTTCAACAACGCCGGGGTCGGCGCCGGCGGCTTGTTGTGGGAGAACTCGCTGAAGGACTGGGAGTGGGTCCTTGGCGTGAATCTGTACGGCGTGGTCCATGGCGTACGCATCTTCACGCCGCTGATGCTGGCCGCGGCCGCCAAGGACCCGACGTATCAGGCGCACATCATCAACACGGCGTCGATGGCCGGCATGTTGAGTCCGCCGGCCATGGGCGTGTACAACGTATCGAAGCACGCCGTGGTGACGCTGACCGAAACGCTCTACCAGGACCTGAGCCTGGTCACGGAACAGGTGCGTTGCTCGGTGCTGTGCCCGTACTTCGTGCCGACCGGCATCAACCAGTCGCAGCGCAACCGTCCAGCGGACCTGACCAACGATGCGCCGCCCACGCGCTCGCAGATGGTGTCGCAGGCGCTGACGGACAAGGCAGTCACTTCAGGCAAGGTCACGGCCGAAGACGTGGCGCAGAAGACTTTCGATGCCATCCGCGCGGAAAGCTTCTATATTTATTCGCACCCGCAGGCCCTCGCGCCCGTGCAGCAGCGATTCGAGGACATCATCGGCCAGCGCAATCCCGGCGATCCGTTCGCGGACAAGCCCGAGGTACGCGCAGGACTGGTTGCCGCGCTGCGCGGCTGATCGACGAACCAACCACACGAGGCCCGCGCATGGAGACCGCCATGACCGCCCCCGCCGTCATCCGTCATCTGCAGTTCGCCAACCTGCCCAATGGCACGCGCCTGCACTACGCCAGCGCCGGAGAGCGCGGCAAGCCGCTGATGCTGTTTGTGCATGGATTCCCGGAATTCTGGTTCGAATGGGAAGCCCAGCTCGCCGAATTCGGCCGCACGCATTTCGCGGTCGCCCCGGACTTGCGCGGCTTCAATCTGTCGAGCAAGCCCGAAGCGGTAGAGGCCTACCGCCCGCGCCATATCGTCGAGGATTTGGTTCAGTTCGTCGGCGCGTTGGGTTACGAGCGCTGCATCGTCGTCGCGCATGACTGGGGCGGAGCTGTCTGCTGGAACCTGGCCATTCAGTTTCCGCAACTGGTCGAACAACTGGTCATCATCAATTCACCGCATCCGTACCTGTTCGCGAAGGCGCTGGCCACCGATCCGCAGCAGCAGGCGGCGTCGGCCTATATGAACTGGCTGCGCCGGCCGGGCTCTGAAGCGGTGCTTGCGGCGAACAACTTCGCCATGCTGGAAAGCATGCTTACGGCTGGCGGCGAACAGCCCGCGCCGTGGTTTAGTGGCGAGACGCGCGAGAAGTATCTGGCGGCCTGGGCGCAGCCGGGCGAAGGTAGCGCGCATTCGTTGTCGGGTGGGGTCAACTATTACCGTGCGTCGCCGATGCATCCACCGGGGCCGGGAGAGCCGCCGCCGGATATTTCACGGCTCGACCCCGCTGCGTTTGTTGTGCGCGTGCCGACGTTTGTGATCTGGGGGGAGCGGGATCGGGCGCTGCCCAAGTCGTTGCTGGACGGGCTGGATCAGTTCGTGCCGGATATGAGGTTGGAACGCATTCCGGATGGGACCCATTGGGTGGTGCATGAGGAGCCGGAACTGGTGAATCGGTTGATTCGTAGTGCTTTGAAGTAGGCTGGTGGTTGGAGGGCGCTGCAGATTCGGCGGCGTAGCCGGCGGGGCTTTACGTTCGCGATAGGTCGTCGCTTTTGGCGGGCGCCGCTGTTTCGCCGGCGTAGCCGGCGACCTCCTTTTGTCCGAGCGACAAAAGGAGGCAAAAGCGCGTTTACGTGGTCAACCAAGAGCTCAATGCGATTGAGGCATCAGAGGACCGCCGGACTGCCTGCCGCGTAGATGATTAGGATGGGACAGCGCGTACGAGCGAACCCGGATTACGGAGTGGTCCCTTCTAACAAGGCCTTCACGGGGACGCCTACGGCTGCGCTACGCGCGGCTTAGAGTAAGACCGCGAAGGTCTGACCCGAACCTCGCCTCGGTGACGATGCCTTGGGCGCATTGCATGCGCGTAGAGATAGGAAATCGGGAACTGGAACTCCGGCGCAGGCGACGCTGATGAGCTTGCCCCCAGACGACGACGCGCGCGCAGCGCAGCCGAAGGCGTCCCACCACTGACTTTGTTGAAAGGCTGTACCCGAGTCCGTCTTGGGGATCGTACAAAAGTCGTGCCGCGCCAGGCACAGGTTCTGACTCACATGGCGTAGCAGGGTCGAACGGCCGACCACCATCGCAGGCGTCCAAAGCCGTTTGAACCCCTGCCGCCGTGGAATTGATGGCCAGCGGCAACGACGCGCTTTTCTGCCTACTCTTTTGTCGCTCGGACAAAAGAGTAGGTCGCCGGCTACGCCGGCGAAACAGCAGCGCTAGTGAAGAACGACACCCCATTCCCGACCATAAAACCCCCGCCGGCTACGCCGGCGAAACAGCGGCGCCAGCCAAGAGCGATAACCTCACCCCAACCAGAACCCGCCACCCCCCGTCATGCAAGCCTCTCCCGATACAACCGATAATTCTCATCATCAAAACAAACAAACGTCACCTGCTCAATCCCAGGCGCCGCCGGCAGCGCCTCACGCACCGCCCGAATGGCAATTTCCGCCGCGCGCTCGCGCGGAAAGCCATAGATGCCTGTGCTGATATTCGGAAAGGCCACCGTACGCAGACGATGCTCGGCTGCAAGCCGGATACTGTTGCGGTAAGCGTTTGCCAGTTGCTGATCTTCGTCCCGCGTGCCGCCATGCCACACCGGCCCGACCGCATGGATCACATAAGGCGCCGGCAGCAGCCCGCCGGTGGTGATCACCGCTTCGCCGGTCGGGCAGCCGCCCTGTGCGTCGCGGATGGCCTTGCACGCCGCCATGATCGCGGGGCCGCCCGCACCGTGGATCGCGCCATCCACGCCGCCCCCACCTAGCAGCCCGCTGTTGGCCGCATTGACGACGGCATCGACTTCCATCCGGGTGATGTCTCCATGCACAACCTGCAAGTGTTCACCTGTCATTCGTTGTCTCCCGCAGTGGATGAGTGTCCCGGGCCGGCCAGGGCCAGGCAGGCCTACATGGACGCGTCAAGCATACGCCGATAATCCTCCGCGCTGGCCTCTTTTGGATTGGTCTTGTGGCAGTGGTCGAGCAGGGCGCCCGCGATCACCTTGTCGAACATGTCTTCGGTGACCCCCATCTGGCGCAGGCCGGTCGGCAGCCCCAACCGGGCCGTCATGTCGTGCACGGCCTGTGCGACGTCGGCGCCTTCGGGCAGGTGCATGGCGCGGCGCAGGCGCGCGTAGCGGTCGTCGCGCACCACGGTCGGCGCGTCGGCATTGAAGCGCAGCACGGCCGGCATGACCACGGCGTTGAGCGTGCCGTGGTGCAGGCCGGTCTTGCCATCGATCTTCAGTCCGCCGAGCGGGTGCGACAGCGAATGCACGCAGCCCAGGCCCTTCTGGAACGCCATGGCGCCCTGCATCGACGCGCTCATCATGTTGAGCCTCGCGTCGCGGTCCTTGCCGTCGCGCGTGGCGCGCTCGATGTGGGCCCAGCCCCGCTCCAGGCCATCCAGCGCAATGCCGTCGGCGGGTGGGTTGAAAGCGGGCGCCAGGAAGGTCTCGACGCAATGGGCAATGGCGTCCATGCCGGTCGCGGCGGTCAGGCCCGCGGGCAGTCCGAGCGTGAGTTCCGGGTCGCAGATGGCCGATTTTGGCAACAGGTGCCACGAGTGGAAGCCAAGCTTGCGCCCGTCGTCGAGGATGATGATCGCGCCGCGCGCCACCTCGCTGCCCGTGCCCGATGTGGTCGGTACGGCAATCAGCGGCGCGGCGCGTTCGGTGATCTTCGTGCTGCCGCCTTCGATGGTGGCGTAGGTCGTCAGTTCGCCCGGGTGCGTGGCCAGGATGGCGATGCCCTTGGCGAGGTCGATCGACGAACCGCCGCCCACCGCCACCAGCCCGTCGCAGCCCGCGTCACGGTACTGCTCGGCAGCCTTGCGCACCATGGCCTCGGTCGGGTTCGACGGGGTCTCGTCGAACACCGCCACCGGCAGACCCTGCATCGCATCGATCGCGCGCTGTGCCACGCCAGCCGCGACCACGCCCTTGTCCGTCACCAGCAGCGGGCGGCGGATGCCGATGCGCTCACATTCGGCCTTGAGCAGGCTCACGGCGCCAAAATCGAGATGGATGTGGGTCAGGTAGTAGATAAAGGCCATGGTTCGCTGTCTCCTGCGGCGATCTGCCGCGAATTTTTGCTTTTTGAGAAAAACTGGCCAAGCGGGTGGGATAGGGCGATCATCGCCCAGAAACACCCACTCGCGTGCAGGCATGGGGGTTATTTCGTAATGTCCGCTTCCTGAAACACTGGCATGATACTGAAAACGAACGATCGTTCACAATTCGAACTTCCCCCGACTCACGGGGAAGCCCCGAGTCATCGTGCGGATGCCGGACAGGCGGCCGCCAATGCCGTATCGACACCAGTATCTGCCATGTCTGCCGTAACCTCCGCCTCGTCCGCCGCGCCGGCCAGCCAGTCTGTTGCTGGCATGCCATCCGTGCCGCTCGACCCGCAGGTGGCGGCGCTGCTTGACCTGATCGCACGCGCCAAGCGGCCGCCTATCCATGTGATGGACGTGGAGGACGCCAAGATCGCCTACGAGAAGAGCGCACCCATCCTTGATATCTCGCCGCTGCCCGTGCATGCGGTCGAAGATCTCCACGTCTGCGCGCGCGACGGCCATGGAATTCCGGTGCGCCTGTATGCGCCGCGCGAGGCCAGCTGGGCCGATCCGCTGCCGCTGCTCGTGTACTTTCACGGCGGCGGATTCACGGTCGGGAGCGTCAATTCCCACGACGCGCTGTGCCGCATGCAGGCTACGCATGCCGATTGCATGGTGCTGTCGGTCGACTACCGCCTCGGACCGCAGTGGCGCTTCCCGACGGCGGCCCACGACGCCTTCGACGTACTGCACTGGGTCTTCGAAGAGGCCGCCCGGCTCGGCGCGGATCCGGCGCGTATTGCGCTGGGCGGCGACAGCGCCGGCGGCACGCTTGCCACGGCATGCGCAGTGCACGCGCGCGACAGCGGGTTGGCGCCGGTGCTGCAGTTGCTGATCTATCCCGGCACCTGCGCGCGGCAGGACACGCCGTCGCACCGGGCGTTGGCTGAGGGCTACCTGCTCACGGCAGACATGATCCAGTGGTTCTTCTCGCATTACCTCGATCAGGAATCGAGCCGCGACGACTGGCGCTTTGCCCCGCTCGACGGCGGCGGCACCGGTGCCGATGTGCGCGGCTGCTGTCCGGCATGGATTGCCGTGGCCGGCTACGACCCGCTGCATGACGAAGGCGTGGCCTACGCCGACAAATTGCGCGCGGCGGGAGTGACCGTCGCGCTGGCCGACTATGCTGGCATGATCCACGACTTTTTCAAGATGGGCCGCTTCGTGCCTGCCGTGGCGCAGGCGCATGCCGATGCCGTGGCGGCGCTCCGGACCGCTTTCGGCACCGCGCAGTAGCGCAGGGCGGCGGTACGAACCGCGCCCGAAATCAGATAACTTTCAGCAGTGACTTGCAGCACAAGGAGACATCGTCAAATGCAACGCCGCCAATTCATCGCCCGTGCGGGCCTCGCCGCAGCCACCGCCGCACTGGGTCTTGCCGCCGTGCCCGCGCACGCGCAGGCCGAGAAGTTCCCGCAACGTCCGATCCGCCTTGTCATCGGCTATACGGCAGGCGGCTCCACGGATATCCCGTTCCGCGTGCTGGCCGATAACGCCTCGAAGATCCTCGGCCAGCCCGTCATCGTCGAGAACAAGCCCGGTGCCGGCGGCGTGCTGCCGGCCCAGATGATGCAGACCACGGCGCCCGACGGCTACACGCTGGCGCAGGTGGCCATGCCGGTCTATCGCCTGCCGTACACCACGAAGATCAACTGGGACCCGGTCAAGGACCTGAACTACATCATCAACCTGGCCGGCTACTCGTTCGGCCTGGTGGTGCCGGCGGATTCGCCGATCAAGACCATGCAGGAGTACATCGCCTACGCCAAGGCCAACCCGGGCAAGCTGACCTACGGCTCGCCGGGCAGCATGACCACGCTGCACCTGACCATGGAAGAGCTGGCGATGAAGCAGGGCGTGCAGTTCTCGCACATCCCGTACAAGGGCAATTCGGAATCGATGCAGGCACTGCTCGGCGGCCACGTGATGTCGGTGGCCGACACGCCGGCCTGGGCGCCGTACGTGGAACAGGGCAAGCTGCGCCTGCTGTCCACCTGGGGCGAGAAGCGCTCGGCCCGCTTCCCCAATGTGCCGACGCTGAAGGAGCTCGGCATGGGTATCGTGCAGACCTCGCCGTTCGGCCTGGTCGCGCCGAAGGGCACCGATCCGAAGATCGTGCAGAAGCTGCATGACGCGTTCAAGAAGGCCATGGAAATGCCGAACTACCGCGAATCGCTGGCCAAGTTCGACATGGAGCCGTACTACATGAACAGCGCCCAGTACGCGCAGTTTGCCGCGGACACGGTGAAGAAGGAAAAGGCCATTATCGAGAAGCTGGGCCTGGCCAAGCCGCAATAAGTTCGCAGAGTTTTCCTGCGCCACAGGTCAGGCCGCCACGCTGCCGTCAACAGACGGGGTGGCGGCCTGAATGCCATGTGGAATCCCATTCAACGGAGACAAGCCAGATGGCAAAAGAGGATTTCCGCCACAGCATGCCGCTGCGCGTGCGCTGGGCCGAAGTCGATCCGCAGTCGATCGTTTTCAACGCGCACTATCTGACCTATTGCGATATCTGCGTGACCGAGTACTGGCGCGATGCCGGCATCCGCTATCCGGAGGACGTGCTGCACGCCCATGGCGTCGACATCTTCGTAGTCAAGTCGACCCTGGAATACCATGCGTCGGCGCGCTTTGACGATGTGCTCGATATCCGCGGCCGCATGGCGCGGATGGGGCGCTCCAGCATGCTGTTCCGCGTGGAGATGTACCGCGGCGACGAACACCTGATCACGGGCGAGATCGTCTATGTGTGCGCGAATCCGGAGTCGAAGACGTCGGCGCCGATTCCGGGGCCGGTGCGGGAGACTATCGAGGCGTATGAGGTGGTGAAGCCGGCGGGGTGATATCGACCGCCGGCCGATCTATCCCGCTGGTTTGCTCCCCTCTCCCGCTTGCGGGAGAGGGGCTGGGGGTGAGGGCAGGCGTGTGCCTCGCGACAAATGGTGCAAGGCGGCGACGCACTGGCCCTCTCCCTAACCCTCTCCCGCAAGCGGGAGAGGGGACTGTCGTCGGAAGATGCGAAGGCGCTGGCAGTAGCAAAGCTTCACAGCTTACTTCGCCAACCCCGCATCTTCCATATACGCCCGAATCACCTCATCAAAGCTCGCATCGCTCTGGAAGCCGAGCGACACCGCACGCTCCGCATTCCACGCCGCCGGCCACGTGCCGACGATCTTCTCGATGCGTTCTTCGCGTTGCCACGTGACACGGTCCGCCACGGCATCGCCCGCGACACGGCGCAGTGCCTCCACCATGCCTGCCGCCGTCACGGACAGTCCCGGCAGATTCACCACGCGGCGATTGCCGAGCCTCTCTCCGTCGAGCTCGATGCCATTGACCAGCGCTGCGATTGCCGCGCGCGGCGACAGCAGCCACAACGGCGTATCCGCTGCCACCGGGCAATTGGCTTCCACGCCCGACAGCGGTTCACGAATGATGCCGCTCGCGAACGACGAGGCCGCCGCATTGGGCTTGCCGGGCCGCACGCTGATGGTCGGCAGGCGCAGCACTCGGCCATCGACAAAGCCGCGCCGGCTGTAGTCGGACAGCAGCAATTCGCCGATGGCCTTCTGCACGCCGTACGACGATTGCGGGTTCAGCGCGGTATCGTCCTGCACCACGGGCGGCAGTTCGCCGCCATAGACCGCGACCGAACTCGTGAACAGCACGCGTGGCTTGTGGCCGAGCTGGCGGCACGTTTCGAGCAGCGCGCGCGAAGCGTCGAGGTTCACGCGCATGCCGAGCTCGAAGTCGGCTTCGGCCTGGCCCGACACCACGGCGGCAAGATGGAAGATGGCGCCGGTATCGGCGTCGATGGCCTGCGCAAGCACGGCAGGGTCCGACAGGTCGCCGGTCACCACGCGAACACGCGCGTCATCGAGGCCTTGCGGCGCCACGACGTCGAGCAGCGTCAGGCGATCGAAGCCGACTGCCTTGCCGTCAAGGTTAAGGGTGCCGCGCTGCAAGAGCAGGCGCGCCAGTTGCAGGCCGAGGAAGCCGGCGCCGCCGGTAATCAGTACATTCATGGCAATGCTTCTCAGAAGGTTCAGCGCTTCAGGTAAGGCTTGATCCAGCCCAGGCCGGCCGAGGTGCCGGCACGCGGCCGGTATTCGCAGCCGATCCAGCCCTGGTAGCCGAGGGCGTCGATCGCATCGAACAGGTAGGGGTAGTTCAGTTCGCCGATATCCGGCTCATGCCGTTCCGGCACGCCGGCGATCTGGATATGGCCGACGCCGGCGAAGTCGCGCTGCAGCTTCTTCGTGACATCGCCCTCGACGATCTGGCAGTGGTAGCAGTCGAACTGCACCTTCAGGTTAGCGGCGCCCACTTCCTTGCAGATGGCTTGGCCGTCGTCCTGTCGGTTCAGGAAATAGCCGGGCATGTCGCGCGTGTTGATCGGCTCGATCAGCACCGTGATGCCTTGCGCGGCAGCGGCCTTGGCCGCGTGGGCCAGATTTTCCAGATAGGTGGCACGGCAGCGCGCGCGGTCGACATCGGCAGGGAGCAGGCCGGCCATCACGTGGACGCGGTCGTTGCCGATCACGCCGGCGTATTCGAGTGCACGGCCGAAGGCCTCGCCGAACTCGGCTTCGCGGCCGGGCAGGGCGGCGATGCCGCGCTCGCCTGCGGCCCAGTCACCCGGCGGCGCATTGAACAGCGCCTGCACGAGGCCATTGGCGTCGAGACGCGCGCGCAGTTCGGCGGCCGGGTGTTCGTACGGGAACAGGTACTCGACGGCCTGGAAGCCGTCCGCCGCGGCGGCGGCAAAGCGGTCCAGGAAGTCGTGTTCCGTGTACATCATTGAAAGGTTGGCGGCAAAACGCGGCATGGTTGGATTCCGGTTGTAAGTCTTGAATGCGGGCCGGTTAGCGGTTGACCAGCTTGGCAGGCGTGAGCCACACAAGCGCCGCGCCGACGACCAGGATCGCCGACAGCACATACATGGGCAGCTGCGTGCTGTGGGTCATGTCCTTCAGCGCACCGATCATGTACGGCGATACGAAGCCGGCCAGGTTGCCCACCGAGTTGACCACTGCAATGCCCGAGGCCGCAGCGATGCCTGACAGGAACGAAGTCGGCAGCGACCAGAACAGCGGCGCGCAGGTCAGTACGCCGGCGGCAGCCACGGACAGCGCGGCGATGGCCACGGTCGTATTGTCGGTAAACGAAGCCGCAATCGCAAAGCCCACGGCACCCATCAGCGCGGGCACGATCAGGTGCCAGCGGCGCTCGCGGCGGGCGTCGGCGCTGTGGCCGAGGATGTTCATCACCACGATCGCGCACAGGAACGGGATTGCCGACAGCAGGCCGATGTTGAAGTTGCCCGTCACGCCGCTCGCCTTGACCAGCGTGGGCATCCAGAACGTCAGCGCGTACTGGCCGGTGACGAAGCAGAAGTAGATCAGGCACATCCACCAGACGCGGCTGTCGCTGAATACGGCGCCCAGCGAATGGCCATGCGCCGCGCCGGAGGCGGCGCCCGCGTTCTTCTGGTCTTCGTCGATATTTCGCTTGAGCACGCGTTTCTCGTCGGCGTCGAGCCACGGCGCCTTGTCGATGCCATCGCGCAGCACGAAGACCGTTACCACGCCGATCACGAATGCGGGCAGTGCTTCGATCACGAACATCCATTGCCAGCCGCGCAGGCCATGGGTGTCGTTGAACGCGTCCATGATCCAGCCCGACAGGGGGTTACCGAACATGCCGGCCACGGGAATGCCCGACATGAACAGCGCGATCATCTTCGCGCGGCGGTTGGCCGGGTACCAGTAGGTCAGGTACAGGATCACGCCGGGGTAGAAGCCCGCTTCGGCCAGGCCGAGCAGGAAGCGCATCACGTAGAACTGCGTCGGCGTCTGCACGAACATGAACAGCGCCGAGATGATGCCCCACGTGATCATGATGCGCGCAATCCAGATGCGCGCGCCGAGCTTGTGCATCAGCAGGTTGCTGGGCACCTCGAACAGGAAGTAGCCGATGAAGAAGAGACCGGCGCCAAGGCCGAACACGGTCTCGGAGAAGGCCAGGTCCTGGCCCATCTGCAGCTTGGCGAAGCCGACGTTGACGCGATCGAGATATGCAACCACGTAGCACAGCATCAGGAACGGCATGATGCGCCAGAACACCTTGTTGTAGGCGCGCTTTTCGACCTGGGCGTCGGCGTCGAGCCGGGCATTGGCGCCCAGGCCGTCGTAGGCGGGCACACTGGCCGCGGGTTGGTTGGGATTCACTGTGGTCTCCGGTTCGGGTTTCGAGGGCGCGAGTGTTCTCCGCGCGGCAGCCGGGTGGCTGCTGCGCACGGGTCGCGTCTGTATCAGTGGGGTACTACTGCGATGGTCTACCAGCGGGCCTGGAAGGTCTCCCGTAGTTCAGCCAGTGCGCTCTCGCCGAGCGCGGCGCGGGCCGCAAAGCCCGGCACGTCCTTCATCATCATCCAGAGCTTCGCGGTCTCTTCCAGCTCTTCGAGCGCGAATGCCGCGCGCGAGACGCTGGATTCCCACACCACTGGGCCCAGCCGCTCCAGCATCACGCCGCGCACCTTCGCGGCAAGCGTGGCGACACGCGCCGCCACGGCCGGATCGCCGGGTCGGTGGTACGGAATCATCGGGATATGGCCGACCTTCATCACGTAGTAAGGCGTGAGCGGGGGCACGATATCGTCGGGCTGCCATACGCCGGCCAGCGTCAGGGCGACCAGGTGCGTCGAGTGCGTGTGGACGACCGCCTTCGCTTCGGCGTTGTTGTCGTAGATGGCACGGTGCAGCGTCAGCGTCTTCGATGGCTTGTCGCCAGACACCCAGCTACCGTCGCTGGACACCTTCGACACGGCAGCCGGATCCATCATGCCGAGGCAGGCATCGGTCGGCGTGATCAGCCAGCCGTCATCGAGACGAGCACTGATATTGCCGGCCGAGCCGACCGTATAGCCACGCTGGTAGAGGCTCGCCCCGATGCGGCAGATCTCTTCGCGCAGCTTGCTTTCCGTGCTCATCACTGGCCTCCGAGTTGCGCGAGCGCTTCGGCGAAGAAGTCCTCGCCGCCGAAATTGCCCGATTTCAACGCGAGCGCGAGCGGCTGCGCATCGAGCGTGACAGTGGCGGGGACGCCAGGTGCGATCTGTTCGCCGATACGCAATGCGCGTACGCCAAGCGCCTGAACAACGGCGCCGGAGGTCTCGCCACCGGCAACGACAAAGCGGCGCGTGCTGCGTGCGAGCAGGCCTGCTGCGATGCCAGCCAGCGCTTGTTCGACCAGATGGCCGGCGCGTTCCACACCGAGCTCGGCCTGCACGGACTTGACCTCGTCCGGGCTGCTGGTCGCGTAGATCAGCACTGCCTCATCGTGGTTCGCGGCAAAAGCCAGCGCGGCTTCCACAACGGCTTCGCCGCGTGCGAGCGCGAGCGGATCAATGCGCAGGGCAGGTCGGCCCTGTTCGAGCCAGCGTGCCACCTGTCCGTTCGTCGCGCGCGAGGCGCTGCCGGCCAATACCACGCCGTGGCCGTCGACATGCGGTACGGACGCGGCATCGCCGCGCTGTGGCAGCAGTCCCGCGCGGCGGAAGTTTTCGGGCAGGCCGAGTGCGATGCCCGACCCGCCAGTGATCAGCGGCAGGTTCGCGCAGGCTTCGCCAAGCGTGAACAGGTCGGCGTCGGATACGGCGTCGGCAATTGCAAGGCGAATGCCATCGGTGCGCAGCGCTTCGATGCGCTCTGTTGTGGCAGCGGGACCCCGCGCAACAGCGTCATAGCGCAGCAGACCGACCTTCGCTTTGCTTTGCCGTTGCAGCACGCGCACAAGGTTGGCGTCGCGCATCGGCGTGAGCGGATGGTTCTCCATGCCCGATTCGTTCAGCAACCCATCGCCGACGAACAGATGGCCGCGGAAGATCGTGCGACCGTTCTCGGGGAAGGCCGGGCAGGCGATCGTGAAGTCGCTGTCGAGTGCCGCGAGCAGGGCTTCGGCGACGGGGCCGATATTGCCGGCGTCGGTCGAATCGAAGGTCGAGCAGTACTTGAAAACGAATTGCCGGCAGCCCTGTGCGCGCAGCCATTCGAGTGCGGCCAGCGATTGCGACACGGCGTCGGCGGCGGGAATGGTGCGCGACTTCAGTGCGACCACGATTGCGTCGGCCTCGCCGACGTCCCCCACGGCATTGATGTCCGGCACACCGATGGTTTGCACGGTGCGCATGCCGTTGCGCACGAGCGTGTTGGCCAGGTCGGTGGCGCCGGTGAAGTCGTCAGCGATGCAGCCCAGCAGCGGGCGGTTCTGTTCCTGGATGGCGGTCATGATGCGCTGCGCCTCACTCTGCCTTGGCCGGCAGTTCGATGCCGGGGAAGATCTTGATCACGGCGGAATCGTCTTCGCCGCCGTGGCCGGCGGTGGAGGCCATCATGAACATCTGGTGCGCGGCAGCGGACAGCGGCAGCGGGAACTTGCTGGTGCGCGCAGTGTCGAGCACCATGCCGAGGTCCTTGACGAAGATATCGACGGCGGACAGCGGCGTGTAGTCACCCGACAGGATATGCGGCACGCGGTTCTCGAACATCCACGAATTGCCGGCGCTGTGCGTGATGACGTCGTACAGCGCATCGGGGTCCACGCCTTCGCGCAGGCCCAGCGCCATCGCCTCGGCCGCGGCGGCGATATGCACGCCTGCCAGAAGCTGGTTGATGATCTTGACCTTGGAGCCGGCACCATGCGCGTTGCCCAGGCGGTAGACCTTGCCGGAGATCGCGGCCAGCACGTCTTCGGCCAGCGAATACGCTTCGGCGGGGCCCGATGTCATCATGGTCATCTCGCCGCTGGCCGCGCGTGCGGCGCCCCCGGACACCGGGGCATCGAGCAGCAGGATGCCTTGCTCGCCCAGGCGTCGGCCAAGCGCTTCGGCAAACGAAGGCGGCACGGTCGCGCTCGCGATCACCAGCGTGCCGGGGCGCATCGTCGTGGCGGCTCCCTCGGCGCCGAACAGCACGGCCTCGGTCTGCTGGGCGTTGACCACGAGCGTGACCACGACATCGCAGCGGCTGCCCAGTTCGGCAGGGCTTGCGCACGGCACGCCGCCGGCGTCGGCAAAGCGCTGCAGCACGTCGGGCCGCAGGTCGCAGGCGTGCACGGTAAAGCCGGCACGCAGCAGCGACTGCGCAACACCGTTGCCCATGGCGCCAAGGCCGATTACGCCGATATTCCGGGACATAGAAAACTCCTGATGCAGGTAAGGCAGGTCAATCGATAGGGTGGTGTCGGCTTAGCTGGCCGCGCCGGGACGCTCGTCGTCCGCTTCATCCTGGCCGAGCTGGGACAGGCGGCGGGCGGCGTTGTACATGTGGTTCTGCGCGGCATTGCGCGCGGCCAGCGCGTCGCCGGCGCGGATCGCGGCGACGATGGCCTGGTGTTCCTCGCGCACCTGGCGCGTGAAGTCGGCGCGGCGCGCTTCGTTGGTCCGCGTCACGCGCGTGGCGGCTTCCAGGTACTGGCTCAGAAACTCCAGCGTTTTCAGGAAATACGGGTTGCCCGTGGCTGCCGCAATCGCGCGGTGGAACGCCACGTCGGCCGCGACACCGTCGCCGCCTTCGGCCACTTCCGCGTCAAGGCGGGCCAGCGCGGTGTCGATCGCCGTCATGGTCGCATCGGTACGGCGACGTGCCGCCTGCGCGGCCACTTCGGCTTCGATAGCGCGGCGCAGTTCGACGATCTGCAGCACCGAATCGAGCGTGCCGGTGTCGGTGTAGTCGATACGCAGCGGGCGGATGCCGGCCTGTTCGGTCACGAACACGCCGCTGCCCTGGCGCGACTCGACCACGCCTTCGTACTTGAGCCGCGAGATGGCTTCACGGATCACGGTGCGGCTGACGCCGAATTCTTCGGACAGTACGGCTTCGGTCGGCAGCTTGTCGCCCCGTGCGAAAGCGCCGTTCTGGATCTTGTCGAGCAGTTGCTCGGCGACGTTGTCGGTCAAGGCGCGGGCAGGTACTTTCTGGAACACGGCGTCATCGGGTTATCAGGTGGTAAGGTCATCATACAAATTTAACCGCGATATGTTACCGAGCGTAAACCCTGATCTGGTGCTTCCTGCACTGGTCAGGTGCAGCCAACAGCGATTGGATTGTGGCGTATCATGGCGGCCGCTGGGCTGCCATATCCGTGGTCCGGCTTGCCTTTACGTCATTTCCCACGCATCGCCATGTCTGTCTCCATCCTGATCTGCCCCTGGTCCGAAGCCCGTGAACGCGCCCGCGCCATCCGCTACACCGTGTTCGTCGAAGAGCAGGGCGTCCCGGTCGAGCTCGAGTGGGACGAATGGGATGAGCCGAGCTGGCATGCACTGGCGCTTGCCGAAGACGGCACGCCGGTCGCCACCGGCCGCTTGCTGCCGGACGGGCATATCGGCCGCATGGCGGTGCTCGGCTCGGTGCGCGGCACCGGGGTCGGCGCGCTGGTGCTCGAAGCGCTGATGCAGAAAGCCGCCGAACTGGGTTACCCCGAACTCGTGCTCAACGCGCAGACGCATGCCGCGCCGTTCTACGCGCGCGTCGGCTTTGCGCAGGTCGGGGATAAGTTCGAGGAAGCTGGCATCCCCCATGTGGAGATGCGCAAACGGCTGGGCGCCTGATCAGCGCGGCGCCGGTACGGTGCCTGTGTCGCGCGCCAGGTTCAGCTTGCCACGGTAGGAGACCTCTCCGGTCTGGCCGCTCGCGTCGAAGCTGCGCTCGCTGAGGTCGAAGCGGCCGTCATGGCGTACGCGCAGCACGGTGCTCGCGCGCGTGCCGTAGTTGCCCGAGCGGATAAACGCGGACGACAGCAACTTTTCCCACTCCGGCGCGACGCCGGTCGACGGCAGCTCGAAATCGGCGGCCTGCCGGTTATCGGCGAGCAGTTTCAGATACGGTTCCGCGCTGGCATTGGCATGGCCGGTATCGGCCGCCAGCACTTCCGCAAGCGCGCCCACGCGGCTACGTACCTTTGGCCACGGTGTGTCGAGTAGCGCGTTGGACAGCCCGTACAGCCCCGGGCGCAGCCGCTGTGGCTGGCGCGAGGCGGAGCGGTTGCTGTACCACCAGAGTTCATTCAGGTCGCTGGCCAGCAGGTTGAAGCCGTTGTAGCAGCCGTCGGCGCCCGCGAGCGCGCCGAGGTAATCGGCGGGCGCGTCATGCCCACGCAGGAAGCCGGACACGAGTTCTCCGCGCGAACGCGCATCGGTGCGTTTTTCCGATGGGGCGCGATAATTGGTCAGCGCGGCAAAGCGGCCGTCTCCGGCGACGCCCATCCAGGTCCCGGGCTCGCCGATCACGTCGGCCAGGTCACGGCCGGCGAGCACGTGGGAGGCATCCTGCCACCAGTGCGCCGGCGCGGCCGGCCGGACATAGAATTCGTCGCGATTGCCGGCCACCACCAGGGCATAGTCCGGGTGTGATTGCCAGGCAACCAGGATCAGGCACATTGCTTTGCTTCCTTTACTGCGTTAACTGAGTACGGCCTAGAGGATGTCCAGGTCGATGAAGTGCTCGACCTGGCGCTCGCCATCTATCCATTGCTCCAGCCCGCTCTGGCGCCACAATCCGGCAAGCGTGGCGTCGAAGGCGGGCGGGACATCGGCATAGCATTCCATCCAGGTCTGCACGCCGGCACGGGTTTCCGGCCTGCGCATCAGCGTACCACCAATTCCGGTCGCTTCGGCAACCGTCTCCATCCAGCGGTGCCAGTGCGGCAGCGCCTCGGCCGCGAGCGCCTCGGGGACGCGGAAATAGACGAAGACGTGATCGCTCATGGCAGCGTCCTGCGGGTCAGCCGGCAGCCTGGGTGGCTTCCGGCAGTGGTACTTCGTAGGGGAGTTCACCCACCGTCAGCGCGGCGCCTTCGGCGCTGCCCAGATGCAGGGCCGCCGCGGCCGCATCGATCTTCAGTTCGGCAAGGCCTGCCCAGCCGCCTTGCGGCGCCGGGGCGGCATTGACGACCATGCCGCACGGCTGCTGCGGATCTTCCGGTCGGAAGATCTCCGTAGCCGGCGCCGGTACGGCTCCCTCTCCCTTTACCAGCCACATGCGGCGCTTGAGCGTGCCGCGGTACTGGCTGCGTGCCACGATTTCCTGGCCCGGGTAGCAGCCCTTGCGGAAATTGACGCCGCCGACCAGTTCGAAATTGATCATCTGCGGCACGAACTGCTCCTGTGTCGCCGTGACGATGCGCGGGATGCCGGACTGGACATCGAGCCAGTCCCAGAATGCCGCATCGGCTTCGGCCAATTGCCCGCTCAGTGCAGCACGGATTTCGCCGGCGCGTTCGGCCTGCAACACGACTTGCCAGCGCGGTTGACCGGCGGCGTCCGGCAGGCGGATGACGGTTGCGCCTTCAACGCTGGCCGAGGCGAACACTGCATCGGGCGCGGGCAGTCCGGCCTGCGCCAGCGCTTGTGCGGCTTGCGGTCCGGCCGCAGCCAGCACGGCCACATTGGGGGTCATGTCGCTCAGCTTCGCCTTGGCGCGCAGCACGAACATGCTCAGGCGCTTCTGCAGCGCGGGTTGGATGTCGGCCGACAGTTGCAGCACGATGCCGTCGGCATCGCGCCACATCAGGAAGCTGGCCTGCAGGCGGCCCTTGGGCGAGCAGTAGCCCGCCAGGCGTGCGACGCCCGGCTCGAGGTCTTCGACCGCGTTGGTCAGCTGCGTGTGCAGGAAGGGGGCGGCATCATCGCCCGCCACGCGGATCCATCCGAGCCCGGCCGGTGCGCAGACAACGCCACTATTCTGCAAGGCGTCAAAGCTGGCGGCGAGGTTCTTGGCTGGAGCATTCATTTCAGGCATTCCGATCAGGCAATTGGGTGCATTGGACTCGTGCGCGCCGCGGTTCACCGACCGGCAAAGTCGTGGCGGCGCAAGGCTCCCGGTATTATATGAGGCTGCCGGCATTTCAGCCGGCGCCGGCAGCGCGCGGCGGGGGCATCACCCGCGGTCCGGACGCTGCCGTGACCGAACGGATTTCATGACACGTCTTTTTCTACGCCTGGGACTGCTTGTCCTGGTTCTTGCTGCGGCTGCCGCCGGCGCTTTCGCGTGGTGGGCCAACCAGCCCCTGGGCCTGTCCGCATCGCCCGTCGAGGTCGTCATCAAGCCGAATTCCGGCGTCGCCAGTGTCGGCCGCCAGCTGCAGCGCGGCGGCGTCAGTATGGATCCGCGCCTGTTCCAGGTGCTCGTGCGGCTTACCGGCCACGGTCCCGACCTGAAAGCTGGCGGCTACACATTCGAGAGGGGCATCACGCCGCTGGGCGTGGTTGGCAAGCTGGCGCGCGGCGAAGTCACCCACTATGTCGTCACCGTGATCGAGGGCTGGGAATTCCGCAAGATGCGCGCCGCCGTGGATGCCAGCCCGGCCCTGCGCCATGACACGAAGGACATGTCCGACGCCGATCTGATGAAGGCGATCGGCGCCACGGAAGCCGCCCCGGAAGGGCTGTTCTTCCCGGACACCTACCTGTTCTCGCGCGACAGCAGCGATATCGAGCTGTACCGCCATGCCTACAAGGCGATGCAGCGGCGGCTGAACGAGGCCTGGAACGCACGCGCCGCGGACCTGCCCTACAAGACGCCTTATGAGGCGTTGGTGATGGCGTCGATCGTCGAGAAGGAAACGGGCCAGGCCACCGAGCGGCCGATGATCGCTGCGGTCTTCGTCAACCGCCTGCGCAAGAGCATGATGCTGCAGACCGACCCGACCGTGATCTACGGCATTGGCGAGCGCTTCGACGGCAACCTGCGCAAGCGCGACCTGCAGACCGACACGCCGTACAATACGTACACGCGTACCGGCCTGCCGCCCACGCCGATCGCGCTGCCGGGCCTCGCCTCGCTGGCCGCGGCCACCGCGCCGGCCCCATCCGACGCGCTGTATTTCGTGGCGCGCGGCGACGGTACCAGCCATTTCTCCAATACGCTTCCCGAACACAACCGCGCGGTCGATCAGTACCAGCGTGGCAAATAGACATTCATGCGCGGAAAATTCATTACCTTCGAAGGCATCGACGGCGCCGGCAAGAGCACCCATATCGACGGGGTGGCCGCGCGGCTGCGCGAGCGCAAGGATATCCCGGCCGTCGTCACCACGCGCGAGCCGGGCGGCACGCCGCTTGGCGAGGACCTGCGGCAAATCCTGCTGCATCGGAAGATGCACCTGGAGACCGAGGCGCTGCTGATGTTCGCGGCCCGGCGCGAACACATCGCGGAGGTCATCGAGCCGGCGCTGGCGCGCGGCGAGTGGGTGATCTCGGACCGTTTTACCGATGCCACCTTTGCTTATCAGGGCGGCGGCAGGGGACTGGCCACGTCCCGGCTCGAAACGCTGGAAGCCTGGGTGCAAGACGGCCTGCAGCCGGACCTGACGCTGCTGTTCGACGTGCCGCTGGAAACCGCGAGCGAGCGCCTGGCCGGTGCGCGCGAGCCGGACAAGTTCGAGGCGGAATCGCGCGCTTTTTTCGAGCGTACCCGCGCCGAATACCTGCGCCGCGCCGCGCAGGCGCCCGAGCGTTTCCGCGTGATCGACGCCACGCAAAGCATCGAAGCCATTCGCGTCGAGCTTGAGCAGATCCTCTCAATGCTTTGATTTTCAAGCGTTATATTGATCGATAATAATGCACCGACTCCGTGCCGTTGCGCTATCCGCAGCGGCATGGTTGTAAAGGTAATTCTTCAGCTTTCGCGGCTAACTGACTGATTCGCATGCTCTATCCCTGGCAAACGGAAGACTGGCAACGGCTTGGCGCGCTGCGCGAGCGGCTCCCCCATGCATTGCTGATCCATGGCCAGCAGGGCACCGGCAAGCGTGACCTGGCGCTGCACTTCGCGCAGGGCCTGCTGTGCGAATCGCCCCGGCCTGACGGCCAGCCCTGCGGCCAGTGCGCCGCCTGCCACTGGTTCAGCCAGGGCAACCATCCCGACTTCACGGTGGTGCGTCCCGAAGCGCTGGAAGCCGGCGGCGAAGGCGAGGCCGATGACAGCGGCAAGAAGAAGGCGCCCAGCAAGATCATCCGCATGGAGCAAGTGCGTGCGCTGATTGATGCGGTGGGCGTAGGCACGCACCGGGCGGGCCTGCGCGTTGTGGTGATCTACCCGCTGGACGCGCTGCAGGTCGAAGGCGCCAACGCGCTGCTGAAGACGCTCGAGGAGCCGCCGTCGTCGACGGTCTTCCTGCTTGTCACGGATCGTCTTGACCGCATCCTGCCGACCATCCTGTCGCGCTGCCGCCAGTTCTCGACCCAGCGACCGACGCCGGAAGCGGCGCTGGCCTGGCTCAAGGGCCAGGGCGTGGCCGACGCCGAGGCGCAGCTTGCGCTGGCCGGCGGCTCGCCGTTGACGGCGCTGCATGCCGCCGAGGCCGAGGAACAGCCGCTGCAGCGCTGGCTGGTCGGCCAGCTTGGCGCTGGCGCCGAATTCGATGCGACTGGTGCGGCGGAACAACTACAAAAGCTGCCGGTGCCCGCCGTGCTTGGCATCCTCCAGCGCTGGACGTACGATCTGCTGAAGTGCCGGCTCGACGCCTCGGGCAGTGCGGTGCCTCGTTACTTCCCGAAGGAGCGCACCGTGCTGACCCGCTGCGCGGGCGCCTCCAGCGCGCGCCGGCTGCAAGCGTTTGCCACGCGCCTCAACGCGCACCGGCGCAGCGAGAACCATCCGCTCGCCGCCCGGCTCGTGATGGAATCCGTGTTTCTCGAATACCGGCAGTTGTTTCACTGACAGCGCCAAGGCAGCACGCGGGACCCGGCGAGAGCCGGGTTGCAGTACCAAAACACCTATAAAACAAAGCTGTAGCAGGTCAGAAAGGGGTCAGTCATGAGTACAGATGTCGCAACCGTGCCTCCACGTGTGGCAGGAACCGCGGCCACAGCGCCGTCGCGGCCCAACGTGTTGTCCTTGTCGATCAAGGATCAGGCGGGACTCTACGCCGCCTACATGCCGTTCCTGGCGCGCGGCGGGATCTTCGTGCCGTCGAACCGGCCGTTCCGGCTCGGCGAACAGGTGTTCCTGGTCCTGTCGCTGCTGGACCGGCCCCAGAAGTACCAGGTGGCTGGCCACGTGGCCTGGATCACGCCGCCGGGCACGCCGATGAAGACGCCGGGTGTTGGGGTGCATTTCCCCGATGACGACAATGGCCGCAACCTGCGCCGCGCCGTCGAGGAAATCCTTGGCAAGCAACTGGAATCCGGCCGGCCCACGCAAACCTTGTGAGGGTCGAGAGGTTTGCCTCGTAACTGATTGTTAATAATGAATTTTGTAGATTCGCATTGCCATATCGATTTCCCCGACCTGGCCGCCCGACTGCCTGAACTGCTGGACAATATGCGCGCCAACCAGGTGTCGCATGCGCTTTGCATCTCGGTGACGCTCGAAGATTTCCCGCGCGTGCTCGCGCTGGCCGAGCAGCATCCGAACCTGTATGCGTCGGTAGGCGTCCACCCGGACTATGAGGAGGGGGAAGAGCCCTCGCTGGAACGCCTGCTGGAGCTTTCCGCACACCCGCGCGTGGTTGGCACTGGCGAGACCGGCCTGGACTACTACCGCCTGAACGGCCGCAGCATCGCCGACATGGAGTGGCAGCGCGAGCGTTTCCGCACGCATATCCGCGCCGCGCGCCAGACCGGCAAACCGCTGATCATCCATACCCGTTCGTCGGCCGACGACACGCTGCGCGTGATGCGCGAGGAAAACGCGCGGGAGGCCGGCGGCGTGATGCACTGCTTTACGGAAACCTGGGACGTCGCGAAACAGGCGCTGGACGAGGGATTCCATATCTCGTTCTCCGGCATCGTCACCTTCAAGAGCGCGGCGGACCTGCAGGAAACCGCGCGCAAGGTGCCGCTCGACCGCATGCTGATCGAGACCGACTCGCCATACCTTGCCCCCGTGCCGTACCGCGGCAAGACCAACGAACCGGCCTGGGTCCGCCACGTGGGCGAGTTCATCGCCAAGCTGCGTGACTTGCCAGTGGAACAGATCGCCGAACAGACGACCGACAATTTCTTCAAGCTTTTCAAGCATATCGACAGGGAAGCTCATGTTTGACCTGAAATCCATCCGCAGCCTGACGGGCGCCGTACTGCTCGGCTGCGCGGCGCTGGTCTGGGCCGCGCCGGTCGACGATATGCGCAAGGCCGTGGAATTCGACGACGCGCGCACCGTGCAGAAGCTGCTGGGCCGCGGCGTGGATCCGAACCTCGCGGATAGCCGGGGCGACCCGATGCTGGTCATCGCGCTGCGCGAGAAATCGCTGAAAGCGGCCGCGGCACTGATCAAGGCCAAGGACATCGACTTCGACAAGGCCAACCCGGCGGGCGAGACGCCGCTGATGATGGCTTCGCTTCAGGGCGAGCTGGATATGGTCAAGCTGATGGTCGACGACATGGAGGCCGAGGTGAACAAGACGGGCTGGACGCCGCTGCATTACGCGTGCACGACCGGCCACAACGATGTCGTCAAATACCTGATCGACCACGCCGCCTATATCGACGCCGAAAGCCCGAACGGCACCACGCCGCTGATGATGGCCGCGCGTAGTGGCCACATCGATACCGTGAAGCTGCTGCTCGACGAAGGCGCCGACATGCGCCTGAAGAACCAGCAGGGCATGACGGTGATCGACTTTGCCGAGCGCTACAGCCAGGCGGAAATCGCCAATGGCCTGAAATCGCGCTGGCAGAAGCTGTACCCGCAGGTGCCCATCGTTGCCGCGCCGCCGCTGAAGGCACCCGTCGCGCAGCCGGGCGGCCAGCCGATCAAGGCCGCGCCCGCCAGCGGCAAGTAAGCCGCGCCCCACGGCACGCCGCCAATGGGCGTGACCCCGACCCTAAACCAGCGCCTGCGGCAATGGGCACGCCAGCTGAAGTCGAGCCTGGTGATGCTGTGGTTCTGCAGCCGCCATCCGGACACGCCGCTAGCGGCGCGGATGCTGGCGGTGCTGGTGGTGGCCTACGCGTTTAGCCCGATCGACCTGGTGCCGGATTTCATCCCGGTACTCGGCTATGTCGATGACGTCCTGCTGGTACCGTTGGGTATCTGGCTCGCGTTGCGGCTTGTGCCGGCGACCGTGAAAGCCGACTGCCGCGTACGCGCGGACGCCTGGCAGGCGATGCAGGCCGAGCGCCCGCGCAACCTGTGGGCGGCCGCGATCATCGTACTGGTCTGGGCGCTGCTGGCGTGGCTGGGCTGGCGCTGGTGGTCAGCCCACTGACGCCGTTGCGCGCTCAGGCATCGTCCGCGAGCCGTACGCCGGTGAACTGCCAGCGCTGGTGCGGGTAGAAGAAATTGCGGTAGCTCGCCCGGATGTGCGATTCGGGCGTGACGCAGGACCCGCCGCGCAGCACCATCTGGCTGCTCATGAACTTGCCGTTGTATTCGCCGACCGCGCCGGCACTCGGCCGGAAGCCCGGATAGGGCTGGAACGCGCTGCCGGTCCATTCCCACACATCGCCGAACATCTGGCGCAGCACGCCTGAGGTGTTCTGCCTGTCGGGCAGTGGCCGCAGTGCGCGGCCTTCGATGAAATTCCCCGTGGCCGGCAGGTTGCGTGCGGCGTATTCCCACTCGGCCTCGGTCGGCAGCCGGCGCTCGGCCCATCGCGCGAAGGCGTCGGCCTCATAGAAGCTGATATGCGTGACGGGGCTTTCCGGGTCGACCGGAAGCATGCCGCGCAGTGTCATCTGCCACCAGGTGCCTTCGCGTTCCTCCCAGTACAGCGGCGCCTGGATGCCTTGCTCGCACACCCAGCGCCAGCCATCCGAGAGCCACAAGCCGGCGGTCTGGTAGCCGCCGTCGTCGATGAATTCGAACCACTGGCGGTTGTTGACCGGGTGCGAGCACAGCGTATAGGGCTGCAGGTACACCCTGTGGCGCGGTCCCTCGCAGTCAAAGGCGAAGTCGTCGCCGCCATGGCCGATCTCGACCACGCCGCCGTCAAAGCTGATCCAGTCCGGCGCCGGGCGGGGGTCGGTGATCACAGGCTCCAGCAGTTCTGGCGCGAACGCAGGCCGCAACGGATTCTGCGCGAACAGATGCAGGATGTCGGTCAGCAGCAGTTCCTGGTGCTGCTGTTCATGGTGCAGACCGAGCGTGATGAGGGCTGCTTCGGCGTCCGTCTGGGCCGTGCCGAGCAAGGCCAGCATCGATTCGTCGACGGCCTCGCGATAGGCCAGGATCTCGTCCAGCGACGGGCGGCTCAGTAGCCCGCGGCGGGGGCGCGGATGGCGCGGTCCGACTGACTCGTAATACGAATTGAACAGGAAACGGTAGGCCGGATCGACCGGCTCGTAGCCGGGCAGGCGCGCGGCCAGCACGAATTCCTCAAAGAACCACGTCGTGTGGGCGAGGTGCCATTTCGCCGGGCTGGCGTCTTCCATCGACTGCACTGTCGCGTCGGCGTCCGACAGGTCCGCCACCATGGCCTCGGTGGCGGACCGGATGTGCCGGTACTGCGACAGCAAGGCGGGTTCATGCGGCGGGTGGATGGCGGCGGCTGGCAGCAGGGCTGAAGTCATGCAGGCTCCCGGGATCGGTCGATGACTGGGCGAAGGACGCAACCGGCCGGCGCAGCAGGCTGGCCAGTGACGTCGCCAATGGCACGCGGGGCGCCGTAGCGCCCCGCATTCATCATAGACCCGTTCCGCCCGAGGGGCGAGCCGGTCAGGCAGCCAGACGGGCGCCGTCGTTCAGTGCCGCGATTTCGGTGCGGGCGCTGCTCAGGCCGGCTTCGCGAGCGTCCGGACCCATGGCCAGGCCGTGGGCACGCACGTAGGTGATGTCGGTAATGCCCAGGAAACGGAACACTACGTCCACGGTCTTTTCGTGCAGATCCAGTTCATTGGCATCCTGGCGCACGCCGCCGCGCGACGACACCACGATCACGCGCTTGCCGCCGGCCAGGCCGACCGGGCCGGTCTCGGTGTACTTGAACGTGCGGCCAGCCTGCGCGATGCGGTCGATCCAGGACTTGAGCTGGCTCGGGATGCTGAAGTTGTATTGCGGCACGCCCACCACCAGCACGTCGGCAGCCAGGAACTCCGCCAGCCATGTTTCGGTGCGCTGCAGTTCGGCTTCCTGCACGGCGTTCAGGCCGTCCTTCGGGCCGCCCAGCACGGGCAGCAGATGGCCGGACAGGTGGGCCGGGGCATCCTGGTCCAGATCGCGCACGGTGACCTTGGCGCCGGGGGTGGCGGCGACGAGGTCGGCCACCACGCTGGCGGTCAGGTTACGCGAAACGGAATGGCCACCAAGAACGCTCGAATCGATCTGCAGGATGTTCATGTCTTTCTCCACAAGGTGCGGTTGCGATGGAAGAAAGATAGCGTCTGGCCATTGGTGTCGGTAGTGAGGCAAAATGCAAATAATTGTTCTATTCGTGCAACGAACGCTCCGGCCGCGGCCCATGCCCTCGTTGCGCTGGCGGAGGCCCACATGCAGGATTTGAACGACCTGTCGCTGTTTGCCCAGGTGGTCGAACACGGCAGCTTTTCCGCGGCCAGCCGCGCCACCGGAATTCCCAAGTCCCGCCTGAGCCGGCGTATTGCACAACTCGAACGTGACCTGGGCGTGCAGCTGTTACGCCGTACGACGCGTCAGGTGCGCGTCACGCCGCTCGGCGAGTCCTACTACGAACGTTGCCGGGCCATGCTGAAGGAGGCCGAGGCCGCGCACGAAGTGATCGAACAGGCGCGCGACCAGCCCGGCGGCACGCTGCGCGTGAGTTGCCCGGTGGCCATCGCGCAGATTCTGCTGGCGCCGGCCATCGGCCATTTCATGCGGGCGAACCCGGCCGTACGCATCGAGCTGGAGGCCACGAACCGACGCGTCGACGTGATCGGCGAGGGCTATGACCTGGCCTTGCGGGTGCGTGAGGTCATGGAAGACTCCAGCCTGGCCGTGCGCACGTTTGGCGAGAGCCAGCTCATGCTCGTGGCCAGTCCCGGCTTGCTCGACAGCATCGGCCGCCCGCGTACGCCGCAGGCGCTGGACGGTATGCCGGGCGTGGGACAGAAGCCGCACGACGGCAAGCATGTCTGGATCCTCGGCTGCAAGAGCGGCGAGACAATCCAGATCGCCTACGACCCGCGCCTGGTCACGGACGAGTTCGCGCTGCTGCGCGAGGCGGCGATTGCCGGCATCGGCGTGGCCATGCTGCCGCGCATGTACTGCCGCGACGCGATCGACGCCGGCGAGCTGGAACTGCTGCTGCCGCAGTGGGAAATGCCAGTGGGCACACTGCACGCCGTATTCCCGTCGCGCAAGGGCGTGACGCCGGCCGTCCGGCGTTTCCTCGATTTCCTCAGCGAGATCCTGCCCGAGAACGCGCGCAAGGTCGGCATGCACGAGCCGCGGCAACCGGCCATGCACCGCGCCGTCTGACGGCGCCGCCATGGAGCGCATGCGCCACGCTTGCGCCTTTACCTTCACGCCGCGGGGCACTAAGGTACAGGGGCGAGCCCCGTTGCGTGCGGGCGAAGTCGCTTGGCTCTACCGATGGCCAGCGCTTCCCGGGTGCTCCGACTGTTCTCAACCGGCAAGGAGGATGGCCATGAGCGGCTCTCAGGGTTCGCAGGACTTGGGCAAGGCAGTGTTGCGCATCGTGCTTGGGGTATTGATCCTGATGCATGGCATCGCCAAGCTGAAGGGGGGCGTGGGTTTCGTTGCGCAGACCGCGACGCAGGCCGGGCTGCCCGCGTGGTTTGCTTATGGCGTGTATATCGGTGAAGTCGTCGCCCCCGTGCTGCTGATCATCGGCTTGTGGACGCGTCTGGCGGCGCTGATCGTGGTGGTCAACATGCTGTTTGCGATTGCCCTTGTGCATACGAAGCAGATCGCCATGCTCAACGATACCGGCGGCTGGCAGCTCGAACTGCAAGGCATGTACCTGGCCGCGGCGCTGACGCTGGTGCTTATCGGCGGCGGGCGCCTGGGCCTGGGTGGTGCAGGCGGGAAGTGGAACTAGCCACCGCCGCCAGTTCCTGGAGACGAATCGTGGAACTTCCGAGAAGCAGGACGGCGACGGCTGTCGCCGTGGCATCGGCGTTGCTGGCCGCGTGTGCGAGCGCACCGGATATCAAGACCGATTACAACCACAACACGGACTTCAGCGTGTACCGCAGCTTCGGTTTCGTGCAGAACCCGGGCACGGACCGGCAGGGTTACGAGAGCCTGACCACGCAGTACCTGAAGACCGCCGTGCAGCGGGAGATGACATCGCGCGGCTACCAGTACAACGCCCAGGCGCCCGACCTGCTGGTCAATTTCAATGCGCGCACGCAGGAAAAGGTGCAGGTCACGCCGGCACCGCCGCCGATGATGGGTTATTACGGCTACCGCGGCGGGCTCTACGCGCCGTGGCCGGGCTACGGCTTCTATAACGACGTGTACACGTATACCGAAGGCACCCTGAACATCGACGTCGTCGACCGCAAGGCGATGAAGCTGGTCTGGGAAGGCGTTGCCGTGGGCAGCGTGGATACGCGCGACCAGTCCAATATCCAGCAGCGCATCGACAAGGTCGTGGGACAAATCTTCGCCAAGTACCCGTTCCGCGCTGGTGGCCAGTAGCGATCGTTAGCGACCGGTAGCGAGCGGCAGGGCAGGGGAGTGTTGCCGGCACGCCGCGCTTACGAATACTTGCGCTTTATTGCGCTGCCCGGGGCGATGGCCGGCCGCCTTAACCGCTACAATCGCTGCCCGTAGTTTTGAACGTGGCGTGGCGATCATGGGTTTTGGCTGGTTCGGATTTTCGACTCTGTGGCTGGTGCCGCTGGTGTGGCGGTTCTTCGGCGGCCTGCTGGCGCGCGAACGGCGCTTGTCCGGCCCGGGCTCGCTGCGCATCTGGCTCGGCACGCTGATCGTGCTCTGCGCGAGCGCATCGCTGGAAGCGCTGACCGGCGGCGAAGGCGGGACGGCGGGCGGTTCGGCCGGCCGCGCGCTCGGCGGCATGGTTGGTAACCTGTTCGGCTGGACCGGCGCCTTGTTCGTGATGCTGGGCGTGCTCGCGCTGGCTGCACCGATGGTGTTCGGCGAGACATGGCGCAGCCTGTTCCTGCTGCGCAAGCCGCGCAGCGCGCCGCGCGCCGAAGACGAGCCCGCCGAAGTCGTGCCGACCCAGCCGATGCGTGAACCCGAACGCTGGGAATCGACCGCGGCCAACGGTGCCGCATCCGGCGGCTGGAACGCACCATCGCCTCGCCACCGCAGTTTCGACGCCGTTTCGGCGCGCCGCCAGCCGGCCTGGCAGCCGCCGCCCCGCACGCGCGAGTCGCCGCCCCAGCCCGGCGAGATCTGGCTGCATCATGCCGATTCGCCCGGCGCGGTGAAGCCGCCCGTGCGACCTGCCGCGCAGTCCGCGCCAGAAGCCACGGCACCACGCGCCCAGCAGAATCCGCCGCCGCGCCGTCCGGTGAGCTTGCAAGCTGCCGCCGCGGCCGCTGCAACGTCGACCCCGACCCCGGCCGCTGCATCCCGTCCGTCCACGCCAGCACCCGCTCGCGCCACGGTGGTCAGCACGCCGTTCCGCCAGCCGCAACCGATCGTCCGCTCGACCATCACGACCTTGCCGGAAGCAGCGGCGGCCGCCGCGCCTGCGAAGGCAGCGGCAACGGTCGCGGCTGCCACTGCGGCGGTTGCCCCGGCTGTCGAAGCGGCAGTGGCCAATGTGCCCGCCACGCCGACAACTGAGGTGCTCGCCGAAACGACGACTGATGACGCCGTCGCCGTGGTTGAGCCCATCGTTGTCGAGGCGGATCCGTCCATCGAGATGACCGACAGCCACGCCACCGAAGTGACTGCGCAGACCGCTGAAGTGGACGGGTTTGAGGCGGACGAAGCTACGGTCGAAGCTATCCGCCAGGAGGCGCTGCAACTGCTGGCCGAACTGCAGATGCTGTCGCGCAAGGCAGTGCATGTTCAGCCGGCCGCCGAAGCGCAGGCTCCGATGGCTCCTGCGGTTGAGGAAGCCGCGCCGGCGTCGACGGAATCCGAGGAACCTTCGTCCTTCACCGAACTCACCGTTGAAGCCGAAGCCGAAGCCGAAGCCGAAGCCGAAGCCGAAGCCGAAGCCGAAGCCGAAGCCGAAGCCGAAGCCGAAGCCGAAGCCGAAGCCGAAGCCGAAGCCGAAGCCGAAGCCGAA
>NZ_CAJPVI010000008.1 GCF_905397435.1 Cupriavidus numazuensis | reverse complement strand
AATTCGCCCCTTTGGGGCAACCAAAACGCGTTTTTGGTTACTTTTGTCGCTCGGACAAAAGTGACTCGCCGGCTACGCCGGCGAAACAGCAGCGCCAGCGAAGAGCGACAACCCGGCCCCACTGAGAAGCCTCCGCCGGCTACGCCGGCGAAACAGCGGCGCATGCCAAGAGCGATAACCCACCCCCAACGAGAAGCCCCGTCGGCGAACCCGCCGAAACAGCGGCGCCCGCCAAGAGCGATGCCCCGTCCCCACCAGAACCTCCCATCCCCCCCAAACCAGGAACAACGATCAATGAAAAGCCCAAGAAGATCAGCTTGGCTGACAGCTTCTTCCGTGTGACGGACAATTGAACCGTCCACAGCCGCGGTACGCAAACAATGGAACATCCGCCACGCCGCGGCCACTGCGTAGCTCCAAGCAGAACACATCCCCTGCAAATGAACCCGAGTCCCGAACAGCCCCGCACCGCAAACGACCTGACGTCCTTTTTCTGGAGTGGCGACGCCATCCGCAGCCGGAGCGTGAGCAACACGGTGATGGTGGGCGCCGTCGACGTGCCTGCGCCACCGGCACGTCTCGTCGCGGATTGGGCACGCGAGATATCCCACATGACACTGGAAGCTGGCGACGTCGAAGTCATGCCGCTGGCGCGAGCGCGAACCCGCTGGCCGGAATACTCGCAATGCGTACGGGCAACAGACGACTGGACAAGCGCGCTTGGACTACCCGGTGTCCTGGCCTCCAGCGACGTGGCGCTCATGGTTTGCCGCGGCGCGCGGTACCACCATGATGGTGAGCAGTATGGCGGCGCGGCGTTCTGCAATCTCTTCCTGAGCGAGGACAAGGGACAGGACGTGCATTTCCCGTCGCTGGGGCTTCGCATTCCGCTGACACGCGGTACGGTCCTGATCTTCGATACCTGCCAGCCGCATGCGGTGATTCCACGCGGCAGCCATGCCTTCGATGCAGCGGACTTTCCGAACAGCCAGGATTGCACGCAGCTATTCCTGACCTGGGAGCTTCCGATCGAGGATGCGCGCGTCGCCAACGCACTCAACGTTGCCTTCGACACAGACCAGCCGGCCGCGATGCGCGCCGACGACGAGCAAGTGCGGCGCGCTGGCGAGAGAGTTAACGTCCGCCCGGACTCGGGCACGTGGTACAGGGCGGACTAGGCGCGTTTGGTCTCGTCCGAATCCTGCGCTACCTACGGCGGTCCCAGTCGAATTTCGCCGGTTCGCCGCGCAGGAAGGCCTGCACCGCCTCGCCGTAATATGGCGCCGCCGCGGCAACGGCCTGTGCCTGGGCCTCCACCGCCAGCATCGTGTCATACGGCGCCTCGAACGTGGCGTTGAGCGCGCTCTTGGTCAAGGCCATGGCTTCACGGGGCCCATCAACGAATCGCGCGGCAAACCGGCGCGCGTCTTCGGCCAGCGCATCGGCCGGGTGGATCGCATGCACAATGCCGAGCTTGTGCGCCTCCGCCGCGCCCACGCGGCGCCCGGTCATCATCAGCTCCTTCGCCATGCTCAAGCCCACGGTTCGCGGCAATGCGTACAGCGCGCCCATGTCCGGCACCAGCCCGATCTTGACAAAGACCATCGAGAACGACGCGCGCTCCGACGCCAGGATGAAATCCGCGGTCAGCGCAATGGAGAACCCCGCACCGGCCGCCGCGCCATCCACCGCGGCAATGACGGGCACCTCCAGGTCACGAAGCCGCCGCAGCCAGGTATGGGCGCGCAATACGCGCCGGCGCATGGCTTCCGGCTGGCGCGCTGCCGGGTCCGGATCGTCACGCATGGCCAGCAACGACTTCAGGTCGCCGCCCGCACAGAAGCTTCCGCCCGACCCCGTCAGGATCAGCGCCCGGATGCTGCGGTCGCCTTCGACGATATCGAGCATGTCGACATAGTCCTCCTTCAGTTCCGGCGTCACGGCATTGCGGATCTCAGGCCGCTGATGCGTAAGTTCCGCGATGCCATCGCGAATGCTTAGCGTGGCGTTACGTAAGCTATGTTCCACAGCTGCCATCTGTTGTCTCCTCTATTTTTTTGTCGGGCACTTTGCCCGGCGCGACTCGTCATTGGTATGGGTCCGCGTCAGTCCGCCAGGTTCCGCGAGATGATGACCTTCTGGATATGGCTGGTGCCCTCGTAGATGCGGGTCACACGCGCATCGCGGTAATAGCGCTCGACCGGGAAATCAGTCAGGTAGCCATAGCCGCCGTGGATCTGGATCGCCTCGGAACACACGCGCTCGGCCATCTCGCTGGCAAAGAGCTTCGCGATGGAGGCCTCCTTGTTGCAGGGTGCGCCCGCCACGTTCAACCGCGCCACATGCAGCATGTACTGGCGCGCCACGTCCACGCGCGCAGCCATGTCGGCGAGGTCGAATGCCACGCCTTGCAGCTTCAGGATCGGCGCGCCATACGCTTCGCGCTCGCCGGCATAGCGCACCGCCGCATCGAGCGCCGCGCGCGCCACGCCCACCGCCACCGCCGCGATGCCGATGCGTCCTTGTGACAGGCCGCCGAGCATGCGCTTGTACGCCGCGCCCTCTTCGCCGACGATGTTTTCCAGCGGCACGCGGCAGTCTTCCAGCGTGATCGCGGCGACGTGGGCGGAGCGCTGGCCCATCTTCTCCTCGACACGCGTCACCTTGAAGCCCGGCGTGCTGGGGTCGACGATAAACATGCTCGGACCTTTGCGGCCTTCTGGCGTCTCCGTGGCGGCCGTGACGGCGATCGCGAACTTCGCTTCGCTGCCGTTCGAGATGAACTGCTTGCTGCCGTTGAGTACGTAGTGAGAACCCTCGCGGCGGGCGGTCGCGCGATATCCCGCAGTGTCGGACCCGGCCTGCGGTTCAGTCAGCAGCCCGCAGGCGATCGTCTCGCCCGACGCAAGCCCCGGCAGGTATTTGCGCTTCTGCTCGTCCGTCCCATAGCGGCGGATCTTGTCGCCCATGCCGTTGTGCACATGCAGGATCGTGGCGAAACCGGCGTCCGCGGCCGCGAACTCCTCGATGGCCAGGCAGTATTCGGTGAAGGTGGCGGCCGAACCGCCATATTCCTCGGGGACCAGCATGCCGAGGAAGCCCAGCTCCGCCACCGCCTTCAGCTCGGCGCCCGGCCACGCTGCGGCGCGATCGCGCTGCGCGGCGGTGGGCGCCACCACTTCCTGCGCTACCTTCCGCGCGGTGTCGCGGATCATCACTTCACGTTCGGTCAGCAGTGCGGACGATGTATCGGTCATGTCAGGTTCCTTTGGATTCGGTTGCGATTCCGGAATCACCCACGGTGGATTCGGGGCGAAATCTTCCGGCATTGCGAGGCTGACTGAATCATGTGGGCTGCACCGTCCCCCTGTCCCCCCGCTGTTGGACGGGGGACGCGCCCGCGACCACCACCCCGTCCACGAGAGGGGTGCCGGCCGCCGGGGGTCTTCCTAGACTGGGCTTCACGTGCCACCGATGTGGCGTCCCACCCCACCTGGAGGAATTCCCATGAGCTTTATCCCGAGCCGAGACGGCGCCGTCGCCTGGCTGACCCTCGACCGCCCGCAGGCGCTCAACGCCATCACGCGTGACATGTTCTTCGCCATGACCGCGCAACTGCGCCGCTGGCGCGAGGACGACGAAGTACGCGTGCTCGTCCTGACCGGCACCGGCCGCGCGTTCTGTGCGGGCGCCGATCTCAAGCAGAGCCACAGCGCGACCACGCCGGAGCCCGGCGAGAAGGACTCGCTGGACATCGTGGTGGAGTTCTTCGACACGCTGCGCGCCTTTCCCAAGCCGGTGATCGTCGCTGTCAACGGACTGGCACTGGCGGGCGGCATGGAAGTCGTGCTGGCCTGCGACATCGTGCTCGCGGCGAAATCGGCCGCATTCGGTGACGCGCACTCGAACTTCGGCGTATTCCCCGGCGGTGGCGGCGCGGCCGTCCTGCCGCGCAAGGTGCCCGCCAATGTGGCGCGTTACCTGCTGTTCACCGGCGACTCGCTCGGTGCCGAAGAGATGAAAACCTACGGGCTGGTCAGCGAGGTGATTGCCGACGACGACCTGCGCGCCCGCGCCCAGCAACTGGGCGAGAAACTCGCCGCCAAGAGCCCGCTCGTGCTGGCGCGCATGAAGCGCGTGGTGGCCGGCGCGCTAGACAAGTCGACCGCCGACGCCCTGCGTCATGAAGTGCTGGAACTGCGCGACCACAAGCGCTCCTGGGACATCCAGGAAGGCTTGCGCGCGTTCGTCGAGAAGCGCACGCCGCAATTCCGCGGCATCTGATCCATATGGCGCGGCGGCCAGGCGAAAGGCCTTGCCGGCCTCCGCCGCGACTGCACACGCCGCTTCCATCATCACCGAGGAGACAACCCGATGACCGCAATCCCCCCACGCTCCATTGAGCTTTGGGCGCAGAAGAAGCCGCACGAAGCGGCCATAGCCGAAGGTTCGGACAGCCTGACGTGGGCCGACCTGGACGATGCCGCCAACCGTGCCGCGCATGCGCTGCGCGCGCTCGGCGTCGGCCCGGCCGATGTCGTCGCCGTCCGCATGCATCCGCGCATCGAATGGGGCATCGTGGCCGGCGCGCTGGCCAAGCTCGGCTGCGCCATGGTGGGGCTGAACTATCGCCTGACGCCCGGCGAGATCCGCCATGTGATCGCCGACAGCAAGACCACCGTGCTGGTCTGCGACGATGCGCAGCCCGCACAGCTCCTTCCCGCGCTCGAAGGCCTCCCGATCAAGCTGGCAATCTCGGTCGACGCCGATTGTCCCGGCTTCGTGCCGTACGCGCGGCTGCTGGAAGGCCGCGGCGAAAAGCTCTACGCTGAGGCGGACCCGCGCCTGATCATCTACACATCGGGAACCACTGGCCAGCCCAAGGGCGTGGAACTCGACCGGTCGGCCGATCTTGACGAAGCGGCCCTGCGCGAGTTCCTCAAGAACCGCGTGATCTACACGCCGTTTTCCGACCACGACGTCACGCTGATCAACATGCCGTTCCACCACGCGGCGGGGCCGATGCAGTTCTGGGCGTCAATGGCGCAGGGCAACAAGGTCGTGCTGCAGCGCCGCTTCGACGCTGAAGACACGCTGCGCATCATCGCCGAGCATCGCGTGAGCCACTGGACCGCGGTGCCGACCATGTTCAAGCGCATCGCGGCCTTGCCGCAGGCTGTGCAGGATGCCGCGGATCGTTCGTCGCTGCGTGAAATCCGTACCGGCACGGCGCCGATCACGCACGAACTCAAGGACTGGATCCTGCGCTACTTCGGCGAGCACCTGCTGCACGAAGTGTATGGCGCCAGCGAGATCGGCGTGGTCGCGGTGCTGCGTCCCGAGATGCAACGGCACAAGCCGGCGTCATGCGGCCTGCCACTGCCTTACGCCAAGATCGAGATCCGCGATGCCGATGGCAGCGAACTGCCCACCGGGCAAGCGGGCGAAATGTGGGTGAAATCGCCAGTCACCATCAGCGGCTACCTCAATGCGCCGCCGCTCGGTCCGGACACGCTCGATGCCAACGGCTTCTTCCGTACCGGCGACGTGGGCTACAAGGACGAAGACGGCTTCCTATACATCACCGATCGCGCCAAGGACATGATCATCGCCGGCGGGGTGAACATCTATCCCGCCGAGATCGAGGCCGTGCTGCAGCGGCACCCGGCGGTGCTGGACGCAGCGGTGATCGGCGTGCCCGACGACGAGTTCGGCGAGCGGGTGTTCGCATTCTGCGAGCTAAAACCGGGCAAGAGCACCGACGGCGCCGCGCTGATCGCGCATTGCGAACCGCTGCTGGCATCGTACAAGCGCCCGCGCCAGGTCTTCATCATGGAAGAACTGCCCCGCAACGCCATGGGCAAGTTGCTGAAGAAGGACCTGAGAGCGCCTTACTGGAAAGGCAAGTCACGGCAAGTGTGAGCCATCTTCCGGGCATACCCTGCCGGCGGCAGCAGGTCATCTTCGCTGCCAGACCTCGTTAGCACTCCGCCCCGCATTTGCGGGGCGGTGCGTTCAACGGATCAGCTCGTGCTGGCGCGCCTGGACCATCGCGTCATAGCGGCTCGATACGTCCAGCTTGGCGAAGATATTGCGCAGGTTCCACTTCACGGTCTGCAGTGTGATGCCGAGCGCAAGGGCGATGCGCTTGTTCGACATCGCCTGCGCGACCAGTCCCAGGATTTCCGCCTCACGCGGCGTGAGTACGCGTCGCACCGACGCCGTCGCCGGCGCCCCGCATGGCGTGGGCGCCGGGTGCGGGCACAGCTTTTCCCAAAGCATCGCAACATAGGCGCCAGGCGTTGCTTGCGTGCCTGCGCGCCGTAAGCGCTCCAGCTGCGTTGCCGCCAATGCGCCCTCATCGACGAAGGTGCGTACCAGACCCAGCCGCGCGCCGCGCGCAAACGCCGCCGTCGCCGCCGCCAGCGCCTCCTCTTGCCGGCCGAGACCGTCAAGCGCGCCGGCCCGTAGCAGGTCGATCAGCGCCAGCGCCTGGCCACGGCAAATAGCCTGTGCCTCCGTGGTTGCCGTCTCCAGCAAGCGCAAGGCCAGCCCCGGCTCCGCGTGGAGCGCCAGGCGAGCGGATGCAATGGCGGCAACCATGACGATTTCTTCGGACGACCCGCCGGCGCAGCGGCGCCGTTCGGCTAGCTGCCGGAGTTCACGGGCCGCGTCTTCCGCGCGCGTATGATCGCCAAGTCCGAGGCAGATACGCACCTGCTCGGCAAGCAGGTGCGACATCGCGCGATCGAGCCCGATCTCCCGCAGCCGCGCCGCCTGCTCGCGCAGAAACGCCAGCGCGATCTCCGGGCCTTCGCGCAGCAGTGCGAGCCGCGCGCGGCAAAGCGCATTGCGCATCACCACATCGGGACTCGTGGAGCGCAGCAGGTTGGTCCGGTTGGCGATCGCTTCCTGCGCGTCGTCCGGGCGATCGAGCTCGTAGCAGGCGTCGGCGAGAAACGGCGCGGTCACGCTCGCGCAAATCGAATGCGGGCCGTAGAGATCCAGCGCGCGTGCATGCAGCGACGAAGCGTGCTGGCACGCTTCACTGGCATTTCCATCAAGCAGCAGGATGCGGATGCGCGCCGTCTCGGCCACCAGCGCGATTTCGTCGTTGCGCTGGCTGGCCGGTGTCGGATAGCGGTCGAGCAGGCGGCGGGCGTCGTCAAACCGTCCGACCGCCGCATAGGCCGTGGCCAGCACCGACACCATCACGTAGCGCAGGAATGCGTCGGCGGGCACCGCGTCCAGCCGCGGCTCCAGCAATGCGATCACCTGCGCCGAATCATCGCGCTGCAATGCCACCACCGCGCGGATCAGCGACAACTCGCGTTCTCCGATCCGGGCGCGATGCGCTTCGTCGCGCTGGCTCCAGTCGACCAGCCAGCGTTCCACGCGCGCATGGCGCGCGGCCAGCGCAAAGGTCAGCGAGGCCAGGAAGAACAGGCTTGGGTGGTCAAGCAGCGTTTCTTCCGGAAGGCGATCCAGCAGGCGCAGGGTCGGCACGATGAATTCGAGCGACCAGACGGCCGGCGCACTCCCTTCGATCACCTGCACTGCCAGCGCCGTGTCGCCCACAAGCGTGGCATGCCGTACCGCTTCGGCAAGCAGGCCATTGTCGGCAAACCATTGTGCGGACCGGCGGTGGATTTCCGCGACCCTCGCTGCCCCATGACGCGCCACGCGTGCGGCGAGGAATTCCGAGAAGAGCGGGTGCAGCCGATACCACAGCTGCGCGTCACCGGTCTCCACGCGCGAGATCAGCAGGCTCACTTCCTCCATGCGCTTGAGAAGCTCCGCCGCGCCCGTGTCGCCGGTGATCGCTTCCGCCAGTGCCGGCGTGACCCGGCGCAGCATCGAAATGCCCTCCAGGAATGCAACGGAGGTGGCCGGCAGCAATGCCAGGATTTCCTCGCTGAGGTACGTCTGCAGGTCGCTCGAACGGCGCAGCACATCGCGCAATGCGGTGCGCGGATCGCTCTTCTGCCGCAGCATGGCCGCCACCAGTTGCAGGCAGGCGGGCCATCCGCCCGTGATCGTGTAAGCCTGTGCCACTTCGTCGGGCCCGACGCGCCCGGCACGCAGCAGGTCGTCGAGAAAAACGCGCGTCTCGCCGATGTCGAACGGCAGCTGCGTGGCGTCGAGCTCGATGACCTGGTCCATCACCCGCAGCCGGCTCAGGCTGAACGGCGGCAGCACGCGCGCGACGATCACGATGTGCAGGTTCGGCGGCGCGAAATCGATCACGCGTTGCAGCAGCTTGTGCGCCCACGCATCTTGCACGTAGTGATAGTCGTCGAGCATCAGGTACAGCGCTTTCGGCAACGCCGCAGCGCCTTCGACGATGAGCGCCGCTGTCGTCTCGATGAACGCCGCACTGCCCTCGCCAATGGCGGGTGCGCAGGCGCCGATCACTGAGATCCGTTGCAACGCGGCAAGCAGGCCCGCGCAGAAATCGGCAAATCCTTCGTCGTCGGGAGTCAGCGATACCCAGACGACATCCGCCCCGGCATTGAGGCAATGCTGCCGCAACTGGGCGAGCAGCGTGGTCTTGCCGTAGCCCGGACTGCCCGTGACGAGCGCGAGCTTGCGCTCGTCGACCCGCGCCAGCACTTCGAGCAGGCGTGACCGGACCACGTACCTGGCGCCTATGCGCGGCGGAGCGAACTTCGTCGATACGATGGGGCGATGGTTCATACGATGGCCAATACATTCGTCCTGCGCATCGTATCGGAATGCCGATACATGCGGGGTATCAGCCGAGACACGGACTGTATTGATGGCCGCGGCACTGGAATCGGCCACCAACTGGCCTATCCGGCTAGTGGCAACCGCCCGCCCTCCCGAAATAATCAATCCGTCAGTCAGCATCAACACCGACTGGACGCACATCCCAACCGATTTCGAGAGGAACACCGAATGCAACAGCTCTGCAAGGACCGCGTGGTCGTCATCACCGGCGCCGGCCGTGGCCTGGGTCGCGAATATGCGCTGGAGTTCGCCCGCCAGGGCGCCAAAGTGGTGGTCAACGACCTCGGCGCTTCGCCCGATGGCAGCGCGAACGTCGCCGGCCCGGCACAGGAAGTGGTCGAGGAGATCCGCGCCATGGGCGGCCAGGCCGTCGCGAACAACGATGACGTGGCCGACTGGGACGGCGCGAAGCGCATGGATCCAGACTGCCATCGACACGTTCGGCGGCCTCGATGTGCTGGTCAACAACGCCGCCATCCTGCGCGACCGCATGCTCGTCAACATGGAAGTGGAAGACTGGGATGCCGTGATCCGCGTGCACCTGCGCGGCACCTTCGCGCCGATGCGCCATGCCTGCGCCTACTGGCGCGACGAATCGAAGGCCGGCCGCCAGCGTGCGGGCCGCGTGATCAACACCTCGTCCTCGGCCGGCCTGTTCGGCAATATCGGCCAGACCTGCTACGGCGCCGCGAAGGCGGGCATCGCGTGCATGTCGAACGTGGCTGCGATGGAACTGGGCCGCTATGGCGTCACCGTCAACACGATCTACCCGAGCGGCACCACGCGCCACACCGAGCACCTGATCAAGAGCGGCCGCCTGAACCCCGCGTTCAACGCCGTCGACGGCTTCGATGCGATGTCCCCGGCCAACGTCGCGCCGCTCGTGGCCTGGCTCGGCAGCACCGAATCGGGCGACATCACGGGACGCGTGTTCGGCAGCCGTGGCGGACGCATCACCGTGGCCGAAGGCTGGCACGCCGGCCCGCACATCGAGAAGCCCGGCCGCTGGGACGCGGCCGAACTCGGCGCGCTGGTGCCGGGCCTCGTGCGGCGCGCGACGCCGAACGCAACGCTCGATGGCGTCATCCCGGCCGCCGCCTGATCCCCGTCGACCACCGGAGACCCGCAATGCTCGACAAGAACCTGATCGGCCACAGCTTCGGCCAGCGCAGCATCAAGGTAGAGGAATGGGCCGTGCGCTGGTACGCGCGCGCCATCGGAGAGACCGACCCGGTCTACCACGACGTGGCCGCTGCCCGCGATGCCGGCCTGCCGTCGCTGCGCGTGCCGCCGACCTTCCTCTCCTGCATGGAAGGCTGGCTGTTCAATACCTTCGACCTGCTCGCGCTGGCGAAGGTGGAGCCCTCGCGCGTGCTGCACGCCGAGCAGCAGTATGACTACCACGCTCCCGTCTGCGTCGGCGACACGCTCACCTACGAGCCGCGCATCGTCGACGTCTATGACAAGAAAGGCGGCGCCCTCGAGTTCCTCGTCAAGGGCACGCGCATTACCAACCAGGACGGCGTGCACGTGGCGGATGCGCGCTCTGTACTTGTCCAGCGCCAGATCTGAAGGAGACCCCATGACCCGACACGCCACCCTGGGCGACTTCCAGCCCGGCGACACCATCCCCGACCTGCAGGTCCCCGCCATCACCCGCCGCACGCTGGCCATCTATGCGGGTGCCTCGGGCGACCACCATCCGCTGCACATCGATTCCGACTACGCACGCGAGGCGGGCCTGGGCGACGTATTCGCCCACGGCATGCTGTCGGCCGCCTACCTCGGCCGCCTGGTCACCAACTGGGCCGGAGCGGGCCGCCTGCGCACGCTGAAGATGCGCTTCACGGGCATCACGCACCTGCGCGACGCGCCGCATTGCACGGGCCGCGTCAGTGAGCGTTTCGAGCAGAACGGCGAAACGCACCTGCGCGTCGAGATCGCCTGCGCCAACCAGGACGGCGAACAGAAGATCGTCGGCGAAGCGGTGGTCGCCATCGCCTGATCCCCACCCTCCGGCCACCCAACCACGCGCCCATGCCAGAACTGATCCGACACCTCGCGCACTGGCCCTCCGGGGTCCCGCGCACGCTGGACGTAGCAGATTGCAGTCTGTTCTCCCATCTCGAAGGTTCGGCAGCGCGGCTGCCGGACAAGCCCGCCACGGTGTTTTACGGCAAGCCCACCACGTTCCGCGAGATGCACGCGGCCGCGGTGGCGCTGGCGGGCTATCTGCAGCAGCGGCTTGGCGTGCGGCGCGGTGACCGCGTGCTGCTGCTGATGCAGACCTGCCCGCAGTTCTATGCCGCGTTCTACGCGGTGATGCGCTGCGACGCCGTGGTCGTCGCCATCAACCCGATGAGCACGCCCGACGAGATCGCCTACTACGCGGACGACTCGGGCGCCCGCGTGCTGCTCGCCACGCAGGACATGGCCGACCGCGCGATCCCGTTGCTCGACAACGGCACGCTCGACGCCTGCGTGGTCGGTGCGCTATCCGATTTCGCCGGCACGCCGGACGCATCGCCCTGGCTCGAGATTCCCGCCATCGTGCAGGAGCCGCGGCGGCCGATGCCGCACCCCCGCTGCCACGACCTGGCCGCCGTGCTGGCCGCCGGCCTGCCCTGCGGCCCGACGCTGGCCAGCGGCAGGGATCTCGCGGTGATCGGCTATACGTCCGGCACCACCGGCAAGCCCAAGGGCGCGATGCTCACGCACCGCAACTTCTGCTACACGCTTGCACACCGCGCGCACTGGCAATGCGACCGCGAAGACGAGGACGAGCTGCTGGTCCTGCCGCCGAGCCACCTGGCCGGCATGCGCGTCATGCTGCAGGCGGGCCGCATCGGCCGCACGCTGGTGATGCTTGCGCGCTGGGATGCCAAGGCTGCCGTAGAGCTGATTCACCGTCTGCGCATCCGGTCGTGGCCCGCCGTGCCGACGATGCTTTCGGACGTGATGGGCGCCGCTGATGCCGGCGAGCATGACCTTTCGTCGCTCACACGCCTGTACGGCGGCGCTGCCGCAATGCCTGAAGCGCTCGCCCGCGAACTGCAGGAACGCCTTGGGCTCGTCTTTCTCGAAAGCTACGGCATGACCGAGTTCTGCGGCCTGTCGCTCAGCAATCCTCCTCAAGCCGCGCGGCGGCAGTGCGCGGGCGTGCCGGTGATCAACTGCGACGTGCGCGTGATCGACCCGATCACGCTCGAAGAACTCGGCCCCAACCAGCCGGGAGAGATCGTCATGCATGGCCCGACGCTGTTCGCGGGCTACCTGAACAAGCCCGAGGCAACTGCGGAGACGCTCGTCGACATCGAGGGCAAGCGCTTTTTGCGCAGCGGCGATCTTGGTTATCACGACGAGAACGGCTATTTCTACGTGACTGACCGCCTCAAGCGCATGATCAACAGTTCCGGGCTGAAGGTATGGCCGGCGGAGATTGAATCGGCGCTGTATGGGCACCCTGCCGTGCAGGAAGCGTGCGTGATTGCCGCGCGCGATCCGCATCGCGGAGAAACGGTCAAGGCTGTCATTGTGCTGCGTTCCGCGGCGCGCGGCACGGTTAGCGGTGATGACCTGACGGCCTGGGCGCGGGAGCGGATGGCGGCTTACAAGGTGCCTCGCCTGGTGGAGTTTGTTGATGCGCTGCCGAGGACGGCGACCGGCAAGATCTTGTGGCGGGTGGTGCAGGAGGAGGAGGATCGGAGGGAGAGGGAGGGGGCCGTGGGATAAGGCCAGTGCTGGGGTAGCGGTGTCGTGATTGGCAGGCGCCGCTGTTTCGCCGGCGTCGCCGGCGGGGGCTTGTCGTTCGGGCTGGGTTATCGCTCTTGGCAGGCGCCGCTGTTTCGCCGGCGTAGCCGGCGACCTACTTTTGCCCGAGCGGCAAAAGTAGGCAAAAGCGCGTCAAGAGGTTGCCCCAAAGGGGCGAATTTTTATCGTAGTGTGCCAGAGGTGTTGTACGGGTATGGGCTTCAGAGTGATTTACGCTGCCTGCCGCGTGGGGCACCACCGTGGTCAGAATTACCGCGCTGATTGAACGAGCCCTGCAAGCGTCTGTGGACCCTGCTGCGAGCGATATCGGGTGATCGAGCTCTAGTCTGGACACGAAGGCCCAAGGCAAACCACGCCTCGGTGAAGATGCCCACGCGACATGCGCGAATTAAAGAGAGGAAATGGACCTCGGGTGCCAGCGATGTTGATGAGATCGCATCCAGACGTCGACGTGCGCGCAGCGCAGCCGAAGGCGTCCCACCGAGAACGCTGTTGAAAGGCTGTACCTATACGTGGTCGGGGCTCGTTCAACAGTCGGTTGGCGTCAGGCACAGCGCTGAAAACCTACGCGTAGCAGGGTCGAACGGCTGACCACCATCGCAGGCGTCCAAAGCCGTTTGAACCCCTGCCGCCGTGGAATTGATGGCCAGCGGCAACGACGCGCTTTTCTGCCTACTCTTTTGTCGCTCGGACAAAAGAGTAGGTCGCCGGCTACGCCGGCGAAACAGCGGCGCATGCCAAGCACGATAACCCGGTCTCAACCAGAACCCGCCGGCTACGCAAGCAGAAACGGCGGTGCCGGCCAAGAGCGATACCCCCCGCAACTCAGCCAACACCCCATCAACCTCCCCTTTTTACCTCTGCGCCGCCTGCAACTGCTGCGCAAACGGCCGATAGTGCACCGTATCCGCATCCACCAGCGCCCGCAGCTCCTTCCCTGACACCGCAAACACTTCCGCCCCCACGTTCTCCGTCACGAACCGCACATACTCGGGCCGCTTCATCGCCTTGATCAAAGCCGCCTGGATCGCCTGCGCAACAGGCTCCGGCGTCTTGCCGGCAACGGCGATGCCGGTCCAGCCCACCAGCTCATACTGCTTCACCCCGCCTTCGGCCACCGTTGGCACAGCCGGCATCACCTTGAGCCGATCCTTGCCGGCCACCGCGAGCGGACGCAACTTGCCTGAGGCGATCAGCGGCGTTGCCCCGCCCACATCGACCATCGCCACATCAATCGTGCCGCCAATCAGGTCTGCCTGCAGCGGCGCGGCGGTCTTGTAGGCCACCTGGTTGAACGTCACGCCCGCCATCTGCTGCATGCGTAATGCTCCGAGCCGATAGTAGGCGCTGTAGCTGCCCATGCTGACCGAGCCCGGCGCCTGCTTCGCCGCGGCGAGCACATCCGCCAGCGTCTGGAAGCGCGACTCGCCACCTGTGACCAGCAGCGCCCCGACGCGCATCATGCCGGCCACGGGACGGAGGTCGCGCTGCGGGTCATAGTTCGTGGCCGAGTTGGTCAGGGGGTTCAGGATCATCGAACTCGGCGAGATCATCAACATGGTGTACCCGTCCGCCGGCGCAGCCAGCAGCGCCTGCACCGCCACCAGCGAGTCCGCTCCCGGCTTGTTCTCCACGATGATGGACTGCCCCAGCTCTTCTCCGGTGAGTTTGGCCAGCAACCGTGCGCTGGTGTCGGCGCTACTGCCGGGACCGAGCGGCACGAGGAACCTGATCGGCCGCGAAGGCCACGTTTCGGCATGGGCGACGCCGACGCCGGGAACCAGCGACGGAATGCCGGGCAACGCTGCGGCCAGCGCAAGTGCGAGCAGGCGGATGCGGTATCGCTTTGTCATGAGTGTCTCCTGTATTGGAATCTTGGAATTCTGGAATCGTTGGAGCAGCGGGAGCCGCCGGACCGCCGCAGCGGCCCGGAAGGAATGAAACGCGAGGGATCAGGTGCGGCCGTACAGCGTCACCACGCACGCGCCGCCGAGCCCGAGGTTGTGGGCGAGCGCCAGGCGCGCGCCGTCGACCTGCCGCTTGTCGGCGGTGCCGCGCAACTGATGCGTCAGCTCGTAGCATTGCGCGAGCCCCGTGGCGCCCAGCGGGTGCCCCTTGGACAGCAAACCACCCGACGGGTTGATGACCACCTTGCCGCCATAGGTGTTGTTCCCCTCCTGCACGAACTTTGCGGCGCCGCCTTCCGGACAGAAGCCAAGCGATTCGTACAGGATGACCTCGTTCTGCGCGAAGCAGTCATGCAGTTCGCACACATCGATGTCATCGGGGCCGACGCCGGCCTTCTCGTAGACCTGGTTGACCGCCGCGCGCGTCATGTGCGAGCCGACCCAGCTCAGCATCGACGGCGGGTGGAAAGCCTCGGGCGGATCGGTGGTCAGCGCCTGCGCCTTGATCTGCACGTCGGTGCGCAATCCATGCTTGCGTGCGAACTTCTCGGACACGACCACGGCAGCCGCCGCGCCGCACGTCGGCGGGCACGCCATCCATCGCGTCATCACGCCGGGCACGATCACGGTATCGGCCATGACCTCTTCCACCGTGAGCGGCCGGCGGAAGATCGCCAGCGGATTGTTGACCGCGTGGCGGCTCGCCTTGGCGCGCACGGCGGCGAAGGTCTCCATGCGCGTGCCGTATTTCTCCATGTGCTCGCGGCCCGCTCCGCCGAACGTACGCAACGACTGCCCGAGGTGGCTCAGGTCCGACGTCAGCGAATGCAGCACCGGCAGGAAGCGCACGCGCGGCGGCGGGCGGTCGTCCCAGTGCATCTTCAGCGCGCCCGGCTGCATCTGCTCGAAGCCGACCGCCAGCGCGCAGTCGGTCTCGCCGGACGCCACCGCCTTGCGCGCCAGGTACAGCGCGGTCGAACCCGTCGAACAATTGTTGTTGACGTTGACCACAGGAATGCCGGTCATGCCGACTTCATACAGCGTAGTCTGGCCAGACGTCGAGTCGCCATAGACGTAGCCTGCATAGGCTTCCTGGATCTGTTCATAGCCGATGCCGGCATCGGCCAGCGCTGCACGAATCGCGTCAGCGCCCATCTCGAAGTACGGCTTGCTCGTGCCAGGCTTGACGAAGGGCGTCATGCCGACGCCTGCGACAAAGACTTTCTCGCTCATGATGTGTTCCGTTCCGTGGGAGTCGTGAATTACAGCTTGCGCGCGATCAGGTCGCGCAAGACCTCGCTGGCGCCACCCGCAATGCGCGACACACGATAGTCGGTGAACGCGCGCCCGATCGGGTACTCGCGCATATAGCCGTAGCCGCCATGCATCTGCACCATGTCGTCGATGCACTTCCACATGGTCTCGGCCGCGAACAGCTTGGCGATGGCGGCTTCCTGCACCGTCAGCCGGCGCTTCATGTGCTCGCCGATGTAATAATCGACCATTGTGCGCACGGCAACGGACTGTGCCTTGATGTCCGCGAGCTTGAACTTGGTGTTCTGGAAATCCCAGACCGTGCCGCCGAACGCCTTGCGATCCTTGACGTAGTCCACGGTGATCTCCAGCAGGCGCTCGATGGCGGTGGCCGAATACAGCGCGATCAGCAGCCGTTCCTGCGGCAGTTCCTGCATCAGGTAGGAGAAGCCCTGGTTTTCCTCGCCAAGCAGGTTGTCCGCCGGTACGCGCACGTTGTCGAAGAACAGTTCGGCGGTGTCGGCGCCTGGCTGGCCGACTTTCTCGAGCTTGCGCCCACGCCTGAAGCCCGCACGGTCCGCTTCGACCATGATCAGGCTCACGCCCTTCGCGCCGGCCGACGGGTCGGTCTTGCAGACCACCATCACCATGTCGCAGTTCAGGCCGTTGCTGATGAAGGTCTTGCTGCCGTTGATGATGTATTCGTCGCCGTCGCGCACGGCAGTGGTGCGGCAGGCCTTCACGTCGGAGCCGCCACCGGGCTCGGTGATGCCAACCGCCATGATGGTCTCCCCGGCGCACACCGACGGCAGCCAGCGGCGCTTCTGCGCCTCGGTGCCGAGACGCACGATGTAGGGCGCGATGATGTCGGAATGGATCGAGAACCCCGCGCCGGAAATGCCGGCCCGGTGCATTTCCTCCATCACGATGGCCGAGTGACCGAAGTCCCCGCCGCCGCCGCCGTACTCGGCCGGCACCGAGACGCACAGCAGGCCTTCGCGGCCGGCCTTGAGCCAGGTCTCGCGGTCGGTGCGGCCGGCGCGGTCCCACTCGGCCTGGCGCGGCGCGCACTCGCGCTCGAAGAATCGCCGCGCGGTCGGGCGCAGCATTTCATGGTCTTCACGAAAGACGTTGCGAATGACGTCCACTGGAGGCTCCTTGTCGATGAATTGGAATCTCCGGCGCGTTTGCCCGCACGGGCAATGCCGGATGACTCATCTTGGCCTGCCGCCCCGCTCAGTTCACTAGCCGTATTGGCGAGCCGTGCCGTCCGGACAGCGCCAGATCGCGCATGCGCGCGACCGCCTCGTCGCGCTCCGAGACGCCGAGCTTCCCGTAGATCTTGCGCAGGTGCCACTTGACCGTGTGCGGCGTCACGCCAAGCACGCGCGCGATCTTCTTGTTTGGCATGGCCTGCGCGACGAGGTCGAGGACCTGCCGCTCTCGCGCATTGAGGATGTCGTCCGTCATCTCTGCCTGCGCAGGCTGCGGCGTTGTGTCTTCCCTCACCCCTGCGTCCAGCAGGCGCCTGACGTAGAACGCCAGCACCGGGTCCGGCGCGTTGTCGCCTAGCAGGTCGCCAAGCAGTGCCGGGACGCCCGCCGCCGCATCGAGCAGGCTGCGCACCAGCCCTAGCCGATGGCCGAGACGCAAGCTCTTGAGCGCATGGCGCCGGGCGGCCTTGCGGTCACCACGTCGCGCTTCGGCTGAGGCAAGCGTCATATGCAGCGACGCCACGCCGGCCCACCGGCCGATTGACGCCGACAACGCGAGCAGCGGCAGGCCGCGCGACACGGCGCCGTCGAAGTCCTGCCAGTGCAGGCACGCTTCCACCCGTGCACGCTCGCAGACACGGCGGATCTCGGCGGCGGTGCCGTGGCGCGCATCGGCGTGGCGTGCGCCGAGCGCGTCGATCTGCCCGAGCACGGCCATCGCCTGCGTCGTCTCGCCCTGCGCGTGATGCAGGCGCAACCGCAGTGCCAGCGCCTGGGCCTGCGCGCGTTCCTGCCGGTTGCGCGTGGCGTAGCGTTCCAGGCGCTCGAGGCAGGCCAGCGCCGCGGGACGGCGGCCGAGCGTCCAGTGCGCGTTACAGAGCGCTATCAGCGCGCGCAGCGCACCGTCGGGGCTCGATATGCGCTCCAGCACGTCAAGGCGCGGCTCCAGCAACTGGCAGACGGCTTCGAGTTCGTTGCCTTCATACAGCGTCTCGCCAAGCAGGCCCTCGGCCAGTCCCGCCACATCCACCGACGCCGGGCCCTGCATCGCACAGGCCTGCTGCACCTCGCGCAGCAGCGCTTCGGCGCGGACCATCCGGCCTTCCAGCGTCAGGCTCAACGCTTCCATGGCAAGGCTGACCAGCCGCCGCGCGGCGGTCACGTTGTGCTGCGCCGCGTCTCGCAGGACGGCGCGTGCCGTCTCATAGCGGCCGTCGTACATATGCATCCACGCCAGCAAATGCGCCCGGCCGGCAAAAGCAAAGCCCTGCGCATCGTGCGGAATGGCCTCCAGTTCCGGACGGATGGCGCGCACGATCTCGGTGTCGTCGCCCTGCATGGCGGAAGCGCCGCGCAGCAGCCAGACGGAGAAACGCTCGTGCGGCGCCATGGTGTCTTGCTCGGCTTCGAGCCGTGCGAGCGCGGCGTGCATCGCGTCGAGGTCGCGCGCGTACATGCTCAGGTAAGCGGTGATCATGCGCAGCCGGAACCGCGCCTGCACTTCCGCCTCGGGCAACTGGCGCATAAGGCCCGCAAGCTGGGCCAGTTCGCCCTGCCCCATCATGTCCAGCGCGCAGGCTTCCACTACCTCGGCGGCCGCGCAGGCTTCGCCCGCCTGCACGGCATGGCGCACCGCTTCGTCGAGATGGCCGCGTAGTTCGAACCAGCGCCACGCCGCCTTGTGCAGCGCTTGCCGTGCGGACTCGGGCTGCCCTTGCAAGCGCTCCAGCAGCACTTCGCGCAGCAGCGGATGAACCCGGTACCAGGCCTCCTGGTTTGCGCCGCTGACCTGGCTGATGAACAGGTTGTCGCCGTCGAGCCGCGCCAGCCGCGACATCATGCTCGCCACCGCATGCGGCTGCTGCATCAGCGTGGCGCACAGCGATGCGCAGAAGCGGTTGCAGGTAGCGGCGCGCGTAAGCAGGTCGAGATCGTCGGCGGCGAGGTTGGCCAGTACCTCGCGCTCGAAGTAGGTGGCAAAGGCCGCCGCGTCGCGCACCTGGATGCAGGGGTAGCCGGTGCCACGCTTCGCTTTCAGGTCGACCGCGAACAGCTGCAAGCCGGCGACCCAGCCGTCGGTGAGCTGGTGCAGCATGCGCGCATCGCCCGCGTCGATGCGGCCCAGATGGTCCCGCAGGAAGCGCTCGGACTCGTCCTGCGAAAAGCGCAGGTCCTTGAGGTCGAATTCGCTCAGCTGACCCTGGGCGCGCAACCGTGCAAGCGACAGCGGCGGCACGCTGCGCGTGCCGAACACGAGATGCAGGTTGGGTGGCGCGTAATCGAGCAGCCATTGCAGCACCTGATGGCTGCGCGGATCCTCAAGGCAGTGCGCATCGTCGATCATCAGCACCAGCTCGCGCGCGCGGGTGGCAATGGCGTGGACCACCGTAATGACGCAGTGTTCGAGCACGGCCTTGCTGCGGTCGCGGCCCACCAACGCAGTGGCTTCGGCGACCACCGCGGCATCGACCATCGCGATGGACGCCAGCAACGCGCCGAAGAACCGCGTCAGTTCATTGTCCTCGGTGGCTACCGTCAGCCACGCCACGTCGAAATCCAGCGTCAGCAACCCTTGCCGCCAGGCGACCAACGTACTCGTCTTGCCACTGCCTGCAGGCCCCTGAACGATCACGCAGCGCTGACGCCGTGCGGCCAGCAGGCGTTCCTGCAACGCATCACGCGGCACCAGCCGGCGTGCGGCGCGCGGCGGAACCAGCTTGGTACTCGGGACAGCTTCGATGGCGCGGCCGATCGGCGGCGCAGGCACTGCGGATGCAAGGCTCTGGGACACGGCAGCCGAATTCCATGTGGCAGGGAGATGACCATGGTGGTCCGACACGGCGCACGTCAGCCCTACCCGTCTCGGGTGGCATGGCGCATCGCGTTTCGCATGAAGCAGCCAATTGGCAGCAGATACACGCGCTATATCGGGCGAGACAGCGAATGTATTTCCGATGCCGATTCGCCTGTCTTAGCATTGGCCGGCCGCGCCCTCGACGGCGCGGGCGATCACCACGAAAAGAAGGCTGAGGAGACACATGGATTGGAGATGCATTGCACGGCGCTGGACGGCAACTTCGCTGCTGATCTGCGCAGGACTGGCGGCTACGCAACCGGCCACGGCAGCGACGGCCGACAGCGACTACCCGAACCGTCCGGTCAAGCTGATCGTCGCCATGCCGCCCGGTGGCGGCCTCGACACCACGGCACGATACATCGCCAAGGAACTGTCGGAGCGATTCCGGCAACCGTTCGTGGTCGAGAACCGTCCCGGCGGCAACAGCTTCATCGCCGCGAAGGCAGTGTCGGGCTCGACGCCGGACGGCTACACGCTGTGGCTCAGCTCGAATTCGCCGATGGTGACGAATCCGGCCGTGTTCCTCAACCTGCCCTACGATCCCGTCAATGACTACACGCCGATCGCCCGGCTCGTGCGGCTGCCGCTGGTCATCGTGGTCCCGTCCACGTCGCCGCACAAGACGCTGGAAAGCCTGATGGCCGCAGGCCGCGCCGCGCCGGGCAAGCTGACTTACGCAAGCGGGTCCGCGACGTATCGCGTCGTGCTCGAACTGGTCAACGAGCAGCACCACGTCAAGGCAAACGCCATCCCGTACAAGGGCACCACGCCCGCCATCACCGACCTGGCCGCCGGCAACGTGGACTATTCGATAGGCGAGATCAATGCCGTACTGCCGCTCGTGCGCAGCGGCAAGGTCCGGATACTGGCCACTACCGGCTCACGCCGGCTGAAAGAGCTTCCCGACGTGCCCACTGTGGCCGAAGGGGGTGCTCCGGGCTTCGACTTTGACGGGTGGATTGCACTGTATGGTCCGGCGAAGATGCCGCCGAAGCTGGTGGACGCGCTGGCGCAAGCCGCGGACGCCGTGCTCAGGAAGCCGTCGACCACTGCCGTGATAGACGCAATGAGCGGCGTCGTGTATCCCGGTGGACCTGCCGAGCTGAAATCCTTTCAGGCCGCGGAGTTCGAGCGCGCGCAGAAAATCGTCAAGACCGCCAATATCCCACGCGAATAGCGCAGCGGCATGCGCGGCGCGGGGCTTGAGCACCGTGCTGCGCTTGCCTCGGCCGAGCAGGTTCCCGCGCGATACAAACGCTGTATTGCTCGACATACCAAAAGTATTTTTCGGATTGCCGCCGCTTCCGTAGCATCGGGTCACACCCAAATGCCCGGCAACAACGTGGCACCACAGCAAGGAGACCCCATGGCATTCGACGAGTTGAGGCGGCGCCTCATGCTGGCGTCGCTGGCACTGTTCACACTGCCGGCCGCGGCCCAGACCGCTTACCCGACCCATCCGGTCAAGATCATCGTTTCGTTGCCGCCCGGAAGCGGCGCGGACTCCACCGCGCGCTTTATCGCGCAGCGCCTGAGCGAGACGTTCCAGCAGCCGTTCGTGGTCGAGAACCGGCCCGGCGCGAACGGGTTCATTGGCGCCCGCGCCGTGGCATCGGCCGCGCCTGATGGCTACACGCTGTTCGTCGGCAGCAACTCGACCATGGTGACCAACGCGGCGCTGTTCAAGAGCCTGCCGTACGACCCGGTGAAGGACTTCGTGCCAGTGGAGCGCCTGGCCCGCTTTGCGATGGTGGTGGTGGTCCCGTCGACCTCCCGATTCAAGAGCCTCGGCGATCTCGTTGAGGGGATCCGCCAGGCTCCCGGCAAGCTCAACTACGCGAGCGGAAGCGCGGGCTACCAGGTCTACACGGAGATGTTCCACGAACGCTTCCACCTGAAAGGCAATGCGATCGCCTACAAGGGCACCGCGCCCGCCATGACGGACGTGGCTGCCGGCAACGTCGACTACGCGATTGGCGAGATCAGCTCGGTCCTGCCGCTGATCCGCGCCGGCCGCATCCGTCCGCTCGCCGTGACCGATTCGCAGCGGCTCAAGGACCTGCCACAAGTGCCCACCGTGGCCGAAAGTGGTGCGCCCGGCTTCGACGTGACGGCATGGACCGGCGTCTTCGCCCCGGCCAAAGTGCCCGACCAGATCGTCAAAGCACTGTCCGACGCGGTGCGCAATGCCATGCAGCAACCTGACAGCGTGAAATTCATCGCCGGCCTCGGCGGCACCGTGGACCCTGGCAGCCCGCGCGAACTGCGCAAGTTCCAGCTCGCCGAGATCGCGCGCACGCGCGAGATCGTCAAGAGCGCAGCCATTCCGGTCGAGTAAGCGCGCAAAACGAGAGCACGAGAGGGGAACATGCAAGAACAGAAGAAAGGCCCGCTGGCAGGCGTCCGGATCATCGAACTGGCCGGCATTGGCCCGGGCCCGCTGGCCGGCATGATGCTGGCCGACATGGGTGCCGAAGTGCTGCGCATCGAGCGGCCCGGCGAGACCGACCTCGGTGTGAAGCGCGAGCGCCGTTTCGACCTGATGCTGCGCGGACGCAAGTCGATCGCGCTGGACCTGAAGGACCCGCAGGCCGTGGCCGCCGTGCTGGATCTGGTCGAGTCGGCCGATGCGCTGATCGAGGGCTTCCGCCCGGGCGTCACGGAGCGGCTCGGGCTTGGCCCCGATGCCTGTCTCGCGCGCAATCCGAAGCTGGTCTATGGCCGCGTCACCGGCTGGGGCCAGACGGGTCCGCTCGCGCACACCGCGGGGCATGACGTGAACTACATCGCACTGACCGGCGCGCTCAATGCCATCGGCCAGCGCGGCCAGCCGCCCGCGATTCCGCCGGCCTATCTCGGCGACTTCGCAGGCGGCGGCATGTTCCTGGTGGCTGGCGTGCTCGCCGCGCTGATCGAAGCCGGCAAATCGGGCAAGGGACAGGTGGTGGACGCCGCCATCGTGGACGGCGCCGCCGCGCTCGGCAGCGTGTTCTTCGGCCTGGTGGCCGCGGGCCAGTGGAATCCGGAACGCGGCACCAACGTGCTCGACTCGGGCGCACACTACTACAACGTCTACCAGTGCAAGGACGGCAGCTGGATTTCGGTGGGCCCGATCGAGGCGCGCTTCTATCGCGACCTGCTGGCCCGCCTTGACATCGATCCAGCCAGCCTCGGCGAACAACTCGACCCAGCCAATTGGGAAGCGTCGCGCGAGCGCCTGGCGGAAATGTTCCGCACTCGCTCGCGCGACGAATGGTGTGCGCTGCTCGAAGGCACCGACGCGTGCTTCGCGCCGGTGCTCAGCTATGAGGAAGCGCCGCAGCACGCCCACCTGAAGGCACGCGAGACTTTCGTCGAGATCGACGGCATCGTGCAGCCTGCCCCTGCCCCGCGCTTCAGCCGCACGCCATCGGCGCTGCCCACGGCGCCGCGCGCTCCCGACGTGCGCGATTACGCCCACACGCTTGCAGGCTGGGTGCCTGCCGCGCGGATTGCCGAATTGCGCGCGCTCGCCGAAAAAGCCGGCCGGGACTGAATACCGGCAAACCTGTTTCCACGACCAAAGACCATGAGCAATTTTCTTGATATCCGCCGCGATGGCCACGTCGCCATCGTCACCATGAACCGCCCGGAGACCCGCAACGCGGTCTCCGACAACGACGCCGTCGATGCACTGGTCGCCATGTGCGACGCATTCAACCGCGACCATTCCGTGCGCGTCGTCGTGCTGACGGGCGCCGGCACTGCATTCTCGTCCGGCGGCAACCTGAAGACGCTGCGCGCCACCTTCGGCAGCGATTCCGGCGAGCCGGTGAATGCGCGCTACGCCTACCGCGAAGGCATCCAGCGCCTGCCGCTCGCCCTGGCAAATCTCGAAGTCCCCGTCATCGCCGCCGTGAACGGCCCGGCGCTCGGTGCCGGCAATGATCTCGCATGCACCTGCGACATCCGCATCGCTTCCGAGAAGGCTGTCTTCGCCGCCACGTTCGTGAAGCTGGGCCTGATCCCGGGTGACGGCGGCGCATGGTTGCTGCCGCGGGCCATTGGTGCATCGCGCGCGGCCGAACTGTGCTTCACCGGCGACACCATCGACGCCGCCACGGCGCGCGAGTACGGACTGGTTTCGCGCGTAGTCCCGCACGACAAACTGCTGCCGACCGCGCTGGAACTCGCCCATCGCATCGCCGCCAATCCGGGGCATGCGCTGCGCATGTGCAAGCGGCTGCTCAAGGAAGCCCAGCACGCGCGGCTCGACACCATCCTCGAAATGTCGGCCGGGTTCCAGGCGCTGGCGCACCATACCGCCGAACATGAAGCCGCGCTGGATGGCTTCCTCTCACGCATCAAGGGCTGAGGAACGTCATGGAGATTCGCGATAACGTCTTCATCGTCACCGGCGGCGCATCGGGACTTGGCGAAGCCACTGCCCGGATGCTGGCCGCGGCTGGCGGCAAGGTGGTCATTGCCGACATCAGCGCGGCCGGCGAAGCAGTGGCTGCCGAGATCGGCGCACGTTTCGTCCGCTGTGATGTCGCCAGCGAGGCCGATGGCACCGCGGCCGTCAACGCCGCTGCCGCGCTGGGCCGTCTGGCCGGCCTGGTCAACTGCGCCGGCGTCGCGCCGGCTTGCAAGACCGTGGGCAAGGATGGTCCGCATCCGCTTGAAGCGTTCGAGCGCACCGTCCGCATCAACCTGATCGGCACGTTCAACATGGTCCGGCTGGCCGCGGCCCACATGGTGAACAACGCACCGGACGCCGACGGCGAACGCGGCGTGATCGTCAACACGGCGTCGGTGGCTGCGTTCGAAGGACAGATCGGACAGGCAGCGTACGCGGCCTCCAAGGGCGGCGTGGCCGCGATGACGCTGGCCATTGCGCGGGACCTCTCCCGCGATGGTGTGCGCTGCGTGACCATCGCGCCGGGCTTGTTCGAAACGCCGATGCTGCTCGGCCTGCCGGAAGCCGTGCGCGACGCGCTCGGCAAGATGGTGCCGTTCCCGTCGCGCCTGGGGCGACCTTCGGAGTATGCGAAGCTGGCTGGAGCGATTATCGGGAACCCAATGATCAATGGCGAGGTGATCCGGCTGGATGGGGCGATTCGGATGCAGCCGAAGTAGTTGGAACTGGGACTTTATGTTCTCGGGGTTATCGGGCTTGGCAGGAGCTGCTATTTCGCCGGCGTAGCCGGCGGGGGCTTGTCGTTCGGGCTGGGTTATCGCTCTTGGCGGGCGCCGCCATTTCGCCGGCGTAGCCGGGGGGGGGCTGGTTGAGGGCGGGTTATCGCTCTTCGCTGGCGCGGCTGTTTCGCCGGCGTAGCCGGCGAGTCACTTTTGTCCGAGCGACAAAAGTAACCAAAAACACGTTTTGGTTGCCCCAAAGGGGCGAATTTTTATCGTAGTGTGCCAAGGGTGTTGTACGGGTATGGGCTTCAGAGTGAATTACGCTGCCTGCCGCGTGGGGCACCACCGTGGGTAGAAATACAGCGCTGATTGAACGAGCCCTGCAAGCGTTCGTGGCCCCTGCTGCGAGCGATATCGTGTGATCGCCTTCGGCTGCGCTACGCGCAGAGCTCAAGTCTGAGCACACAGGCCCAAGGCGAACCACGCCTCGGTGACGATGCCTGCCAATGCATGCGCGTAGAGACAGGACACAGGAACGGGAACGGGGACTCGGGCGCCAGCGACGCTGATGAGCTTGCCCCCAGACGACGACGTGCGCGCAGCGCAGCCGAAGGCGTCCCACCACTGACCTGGTTGAAACGCTGCACCCGAGTCCGTCTTGGGGATCGTCCAAAAGCCGTGCCGCGCCAGGCACAGGTTCTGACTCACATGGCGTAGCAGGGTCGAACGGCCGACCACCATCGCTGGCGTCCAAAGCCGTTTGAACGACTGCCGCCGCGGAATTGATGGCCAGCGGCAACGACGCGCTTTTCTGCCTACTCTTTTGTCGCTCGGACAAAAGAGTAGGTCGCCGGCTACGCCGGCGAAACAGCGGCGCCAGCCAAGCACGACACCCCAATCCCAACTACAAAAACCCCACCAGCCACGCCAGCAAAACCAGCGGCGCATGCCAAGAGCAAATCCCCCCGCGTTTCGGCGCAGAACCAACTTCCGCCCCGCATCCCTTCCCGACCCGGACCGAACAATCCCTGATTGTTAATTCCGACTAATCGTAGTAGTCTACCACCACACGTAATACAAACCATGGAGTACGGAGATGGATCTCCGCCAGATGAAGCAAGCCCTGGTGCTGAGCGAGACACTCAACTTCCACCGGGCCGCGGAGCGACTGCACATGGCGCAGCCACCGCTCTCCACGGCCATCCGGAAACTGGAAGAGGAACTCGGCGTCACGCTGTTCGACCGCCAGCCGTCCGGCTTGTCGCTGACGTCCGCCGGCGAGGTCGTCCTGCGGCAGATGCGCAGCACCCTCTTCTTCGCGGATGAAATCCGCCGCGCAGCCCGAGAGGGGGAATGTGGCGAACAGGGTACGTTGCGCGTGGGGTTCGTGGGCTCGTCGGTCTACTCGGTCATGCCGCAGCTGATCCGTGCCTATCGTCTCAAGTATCCCCGCGTCGAGCTTGTGATCGAAGAGTCGACGACCGTCGATCTGCTGCGCGCGGTCGAGGAACACTCGCTCGACGTGGCGCTCGTGCGCTTCCCCGTGCTGGCGCAGACCAGTGCGCAGATCACCTTTCTGCGCCCGGACCCTCTGGTGCTGGCCGTCAGCGCCGATTCGGCACTGGCCGGGCGGCCGAGCATCGACCTCTCCGAGCTGGGCACAACCCCATTCATCGTCTACTCCGAGTCGCGCGTCCCTGCCATGCATGCCATGACGATGTCGGCTTTCCATCAGGCCGGCATCCGCCCGCCCATCGCCCAGCAGGCCGTCCAGGTACAGACGCTGCTGGCGCTGGTCGAAAGCGGACTCGGCGTGGCGCTGGTGCCCGCCACGGCGGCGGGCTACGCGGGGAACGGCACGCGGCTGATTCCGCTGACGGGCCTGCCGGAAAAGCTGAACTTCGGGCTGGCGCTGGCGACGCTGGGCGATACCAGCATCGCCACGACACGCAACTTCGTGGCGCTGGCGCAGGCCGTCACGCGGCCTGCTTCCTGACGGATCAGCGCTTCACCGGCCGCCGCGAGATCAGCGCGTCCACGGCGACGATGCGGTCGGCCGTGCAGATCAGCGGATTGACGTCGAACTCTTCTATCGCATCGCGCTGGTCATGGGCGAACTCGGACAGCGCGGCGATGACCTCCGCCAGCCGTGACATGTCCACACCCGCGGCGCCGCGGAATCCCTTCAGCAGCGCCACGCCGCGCAGTTGCTCGAGCATGTCTCGCGCCTTCTGTGCCGACACAGGAGCGATCGCAGCCACCGTGTCCTGCATCAGCTCGACCATCACGCCACCAAGCCCGACGATCAGCAACGGGCCCAGATGCGGATCGACGCGCGCCCCTACCAGGATCTCCACGCCTGCCGGTACCTGGCTTTGCACGAGCACGCCGTTGATGCGGTCGTCGGTGGTGACCTTGCGCGCATTGGCCATGACGTCGCGCCAGGCGGCAGCGACTTCTTCGGCATTCTCGAGGCCAAGACGGATCACGCCGGCTTCGGACTTGTGCGGGATGGCCGGGCTTTCGACCTTGAGTACCACCGGATAGCCGCACGCTTCAGCGGCACGCACGGCGTCCTGTTCGCTGGTTGCCAGCGCTTCTCCGACCACCGGCACGCCGTATGCAGCCAGTACGTCCTTGGCCTCGCGCTCGGTCAGCGTATCGGCCGGCGCGCAGAGAATGCGCTCGCGCGCGGCAGTCGCGACCGATGCACTGGTGAGACGATCGGGTCGCGCGGCCTGCCGGCTCACGCGCCACGCCTCATGCTCATGCCACGCGCGCAGCGCGGCGAAGCAGTGCGACACCGAGCGGAACAGCGCGAGCCGGGGCAGTGCTTCGGCCTCGTGCGCGTCGGGGCCTTCCAGCCAGTTCGACATCCATAGCCCGCACGCCATCTTGCCGTGCTTGAGCGCCAGCTCGTTGAACACTTCGAAGCGGCGGCCATTGCCGTCGCCGGTCACGACCAGCGGCACGACAGCCGCGCCGTACTGCGCATCCGCGAATACTGCATCGCCGCAGCGGATGAACGAGTCGAAGTTGTTCGTGGCCTGCGCGGTCAGGTCGCACGGATTGCGCGCCGCGCCGAAGTCCGGGATATGCGCTTCGAGGATGGCACGCGTGTCGTCGGCTGGTTGCGGCAGCGGCACGTTGAACCGTTCCGCCTCGTCGGCCGCCACGATGCCCGCACCGCCCGAGCCGGACACGATCGCCACGCCAGTGGCAACCGGCGCCGGCGCCTTGGCGAAGAACACGGTGGTCGGCACCAGCTGCTCCAGCGTATCCACCTGGATCACGCCAGCCTCGCGCAGCGCCGTGGAATAGGCTCGATCCGAGCCGGCCATCGAGCCGGTGTGTGACATGGCCGCCGCGGCGCCGAGCGCGCCGCGTGCCATCTTGTAGACGACCAGCGGCTTGCCTGCGGCGGCACACAACTCCGCCGCGCGCACGATGCGGCTCGCATCCGACAGGCCCTCGAACACGCACGCAATCGCTGCGCACGCGGGGTCGCCGGCCAGGTACGCGATCTGGTCGGTGACGTCCATATCGCACGCATTGCCGCACGAGAACACATGGCTGAACGCGGTGCCGTGGTTGGCTGCCTGCTGCAGCGCAAAGGCCAGCGCGCCGGACTGGCTCACCAGTCCGATGGCGTGCGCCGGCAGCTCGCCGGTACGGGCGGGCAACGGCGTGAACGACACCAGCGCGTTGGTCACGTAGTTTGCATAGCCGATGCTGTTCGGGCCCAGCAGCGTAACCCCGCCTTCGCGGGCAATCGCCGTCAGCCGCGCCTGGTCTGCCGCTTTCTCCGGATTGCCGGTTTCGGCATAGCCCGACGCGAACAATACGACGCCACCTACGCCAAGCCGCGCGCATTCCTGCACGATCGGCTCGACCGTGTCACGCGCGGTGGCAATCAGCACGCAGTCCGGCACTTCAGGCAGCGCCGACAGCGACGGATAGCAGACCTGGCCATTCACCTCCGCATAGCGCGGGTTGACCAGGTGCACCGTGCCTTCGAACTGCTTCAGGTTCGCCATCGAGCGCCCGGCGAAGGAGCGCTCGTTGGACGTCGCCCCAACCACGGCAATGCTGCGCGGGTGCAGCGCGCGCCGTAGCTGGTCATGGGTATAGAGCTTGCGCGACGACATAGTGCTTCAGCTCGCCAGGTGGAAACCGCCATTCACGCCGAGGTGCTGGCCGAGCACGTAGCCGGCAGCGTCCGACAGCAGGAACGCGATCGGAGCCGCCACTTCTTCGGGCTGCGCCCAGCGGCCCATCGGAATCTGGGCGAGGTAGGTATCGCGGAAGCGTTCGCTGCGGATGGTTTCGGTCATCGGCGTCTCGACCATGCCCAGGCAGACGGTGTTGGTGCGCACGCCATACTTGCCCCATTCGCGTGCCGCGCTCATGGTCATGCCCAGCATGCCGGCCTTGGCCGACGCGTAGTTGATCTGGCCGATGGAGCCGCGGCGGCCCGCTTCCGACGAGATATTGACGATCGATCCCTTGACCTGCTCGCCGGACTTGGCGCGCTCGACCAGATGCGAACCCACGGCCTGCAGCCACAGGAAGGCACCGGTCAGGTGGCATTCAAGGACCTGGTTCCAGGTCTGCAGCGTCATGTTCTCGATCATCGCGGCACGCACGATGCCCGCGCAGTTCACCAGGCCGTCCAGCTTGCCGAAGCGCGAGATGGCGTGTTCGATGGAAGCGGCGACGAAGTCAGGGTCGGACACGCTGCCCACATAGGCCTGCACATGGTCGGGATTGGCGGCGGCGAAGGCTTCCAGCGGTTCGCGCTGCAAGTCGACGACGCATACCTTGGCACCGAGATTCAGCGCCAGTTCGGCCGTGGCGCGGCCCACGCCCTGCGCGGCGCCGGTGATGACAATGACTTTCCCCTTGAGGGACATGATTTCGGACATGGAAGGTCTCCTTGGTCGTAGTGGCTTCCCTCCCCGCGTGACTGCGTAGGAAGGCATGCAATGTGTAGCGTCAGTCCTGCCAGCCTTCGAGGCGGCGGGTGTGGTAATGGATATCGCCGTGCAGCCGGTCGAGCACGAGCACGCGGCGCAGGTAGTGGCCCACCGCATACTCCTCGGTCATGCCAATGCCGCCGTGCATCTGGATCGCTTCCTGCGTAACCTGGCGCGCTGCCTGCCCGATATAGGCCTTGGCCGCATGCGCCTGCATGTCGCCGCCGGCCAGGTCGTTGCGCCCGGCCAGTGCGAGCGCCAGCGAGAGCGACAGGCTGCGGCTCTGCTCCAGCGCCGTGAGCATGTCCACTGCGCGATGCTGCAGCGCTTGGTTCGAACCGATGAACTTGCCAAACTGCTTGCGCGTCTTCAGGTATTCGAGGGTCAGTGCGACGGTGGCGTCCATCGCGCCGACCATCTCGGCGCAGGCCGCGCTGATGCCGATGGCCAGGATGCGCGACAGGACTTCGCCGGTCGCACCGGGCAGCGGCTCGGCCACTGCGCCTTCGAGATGCACATCCGCCACCGGCGTGCCGTCGATCAGGCGGTAGCCGTCGCGGCGCACGCCGCTCGCGCGGCCATCGACGAGAAAGAGACCGACGCCATCACCGGCGGTCTTCGCCGTCACCAGCAGGTAGTCGGCCGATGCGCCGTGCAGCACGCACGGCTTGGCGCCGGTCAGCGTGCCACCAACCGCTTGCACGGTAACGCGCCCCGCCACCGCCTCGTCATGCGCCCAAGCCACCTGAACGGAGCCGTCCGCGATGCGCGGCAGCAAGGCAGCCTTCTGCGCATCGCTACCCGCCAGCGCCAGTGCGGTCGCGCCCATGACCACGGTGCCGTGGTACGGCTCCAGGGACAGGTGTTGACCAAGTGCCTCCGAGACCATCATATGGTCCACGGCATCGCCGCCAAAACCGCCCCATGCTTCGGGAATCGCGGCAGCAGGCACACCAAGTTCGGTCAGCTTCTCCCAGACCGCGGGCGCGTGGCCTTCCGCCGCGGCAACGTAGCGTTGCCGGTGTTCGAAGTCGTATTCATTCGCCAGCAGCCGGGACAGGCTGTCCTTCAGTTGCTGCTGGACGTCGTTCCATTGCAGGTTCATGGCAGGCTCAGCACAGTGGCCGACAGGATGTTCTTCTGCACCTCCGTACTGCCGCCGAAGATCGATACGGCGCGCGAGTACAGGTAGGACTTGGTCAGCGTGGGGCCGCCGATGCCGTCGGCACGCAGCGCGGCCGGGCCGCTCATGCGGCAGATCACATCGGTAATAGCCTGGAAGATCTCGCTGCCGCGTGCCTTCAGCATCGGCGACAGCTTCATGTCGGCGTGGCCGCCGTGCATGCGGAACTGGGTCACTTCCAGCGCGTGCAGATCGGCTTCGATCAGCGCGATGCGCCCGCGCCAGCCGGCCAGCTCGCGCTCAGCATGGCCTTCGCTCGCCAGCTTCGCGAGCAGTGCCTTCGCGCATGCCACGCGTTCCTTGTTGCGGCCGATGCCGGCAATGTACGCGCGCTCGTGTCCGAGCAGGAACTTCGCGTAGTCCCAGCCCTTGTTTTCCTCGCCGACGAGGTTGGTCACCGGCACGCGCACATTGTCGAAGAAGACTTCATTGAGGCTGTGGCGGCCGTCGATGCTGATGATCGGGCGCACCGTGATGCCCGGCGATTTCAGGTCGATCAGCAGGAACGAAATGCCTGCCTGCTTGCGCACCGCTTCGGGATCGGTGCGTACCAGCGCGAACACCCAGTCGGAGTAATGCGCCTGGCTGGTCCAGATCTTCTGGCCGTTGACGACGTACTCGTCGCCTTCGCGCACGGCAGAGGTCTTCAGCGATGCCAGATCGGAACCCGAGCCCGGCTCGGAGAAGCCCTGGCACACCTGGATATCGGCATTCAGCAGCTTCGGCAGGAAATACTCGCGCTGGGCGTCGGAGCCGAAGTGGATGATCACCGGCCCGAGCATCGTGATGTTGAAGATGTGCGGGGGCGGCGCAGGTGCGGCGGCGCATTCATCGGCAAAAATCTGCTGCTTCGCCGCGTCCCAGCCCGCGCCGCCGAAGGCCGTCGGCCAGGCGGGCGCGCCCCAGCCGCGCCGGTTCAGCGCACGCTGCCAGAGTTCGGTGTCAGCCTTGGAGGCGAAGCCACCCGCGCGCAGGCGCTCGCGCATGTCGTCGGGCAGGTTGACGCCGATGAAATCGCGCACTTCCTGCCGGAACGCTTTGTGTTCGTCGGAGTAGAACAGGTCCATCGGTTTCCTCGTGTCGCGTCAGCAGCCCTTGAAGGCCGGCTGCCGCTTTTCGGCGAAGGCTTGCAGTCCTTCGCGCATGTCATGGGAGCGCTGGTGGTTGCGCAGTTCGAGCAGTTCGTGGCGCAACGCGTCGGCCAGCGACTTGTCGGCGGCTTCGGCCACCACGCGTTTCATGCGCGTCAACACCAGCGGGCTCTTCGTGGCCAGCAGTTCCGCCACGGCCTGCGCGCGGGCCAGCAGTTCGGCATCAGGCACGACCTCGTTGACCAGGCCGTACCGCTCCATCTGCGCGGCGGAGAACGTCGCGCCGGTGAACAGCAGCCAGCGCGCCACGTTGGCGGGCACCTTGCGCGGCAACACCGCGGCGCCGCCCGCGCCGGGAAAGACGCCGAAGTTCGAGTGCGCGTCGCCGAGCTTCGCGGATTCGGCGGCGAGAACAAGGTCGCAGGCCATCACGGTTTCCAGCCCGCCTGCGAGCGCCAGCCCGTTGACGGCAGCGATGACGGGCTTCGGAAACGCGCGCAGCGTGTCGACGAAGCCGACCACCACGTCGAGGAAATCGAGTTCGCCGGTGACGGGCGGCTCGGCGACTTCCTTGAGGTCGGCGCCCGCGCAGAACGCGCGGCCGTTGCCGGTCAGCACCACCGCGCGGACTTGCGGATCGTCGCGCCAGGCCTTGAGCTGCGCGGTCATGGCCGCAGCCATCTCGCGGTTCAGGCTGTTCATGGCGGCCGGGCGGTCCATCGTCAGCCAGCCGACGGCGCCTTCCATGCGGGATTGCAGAGTCATCGCACTCCCCTCAGCACAATTCGAGACCGACCGCCACGGCTTCGCCGCCGCCGAGGCACAGGCTGGCGAGACCGCGCTGGCCACCGCGCTGCTTCAGCGCGTGGAGCAGCGTGACCAGCAGCCGCGCGCCCGTGGCGCCGACCGGATGGCCGAGCGCGCAGGCGCCGCCGTTCACGTTGAGGCGGTCATGGCCGATGCCGAGTTCGTCGAGCGCGATCATCGTCACCACGGCGAAGGCCTCGTTGATCTCGTAGAGGTCCACATCGCGCGCGGTCCAGCCCGCCTTATCGAGCACGCGGCGCGCTGCAAGCACGGGCGCGTCGGCGAACTGTTGCGGCGGATTCGCGTGCGTGGCATGCGCGACGATGCGCGCCAGCGGTGCCAGGCCCTGGCGGCGCGCGTCGCTTTCTCGCATCAGCACCAGCGCCGCAGCGCCGTCGGAGATGGACGACGCATTGCCGGCCGTCACCGTGCCGCCGGCACGGAACACCGCCTTCAGCTTCGGCAGCTTCTCGGCGTCGCACTGGCCGGGCGTCTCGTCCTGTACCAGCTCGCCGCCGCGCTTCAGCGCGACCGGCGCGATCTCGTCGCGGAAGCGCCCTTCCGCCACCGCGGCTTGCGCGCGCTGCAGGCTTTCGCGGGCATAGGCGTCCTGCGCTTCGCGGCCGATGCCGCGCGCCTCGGCGGCCAGATCCGCGTAGTGGCCCATGAGGTGGCCTTCGTATGCGTCCTCCAGGCCATCGCAATACATGTGGTCGAGCAACTGTCCGTGGCCGAGCCGATAGCCGTGACGGCCGCGCGGGACGATGTGCGGCGCATTGCTCATCGATTCCATGCCGCCCGCTACCGCCACGTTGCAAGTGCCGGCCAGCAGCAGGTCATGCGCGAGCATCACGGATTTCATGCCCGAGCCGCACATCTTGCTCAGGGTCGTGGCCGGCGTCGACGTCGGCAGACCGGCGCCAAGCACAGCCTGTCGGGCCGGGGCCTGCCCGACGCCCGCGAACAGGCACAGGCCCATGATCGCTTCATCGACCGACGCCGGATCGACGCCGGCTTGCGCCACCGCGGCACGGATAGCAACAGCGCCGAGTTGCGGCGCGCTGTGGGCCGCCAGGGAGCCGTTGAACGCGCCGATCGGGGTGCGCTTCGCACCGACGATGACGATGGATTCCTTCACAGGGTTTTGCATGTCTTGCCTCAGGCCGGGACGGCCAGCTGGTTGCGCGCGAAGTCGAGGATCACCTGGCTCGATGCCTGGTCCTGTGCGAACAGCGCATCGCCGAGCAGCGTGGCGCAATACGTCTCGCTGCCAGCCACGCTGCGCCATTCGTGCAGCCGCCGCGTGAACAGGCCCAGCGCGAGTTCCTCGGTGATGCCAATGGCGCCATGTACGGCGTGGGCAATGGCGGCCACGCTCGCGCCGGCTTCGCATGCGCGCAGCTTGGCAGTGGCGGCTCGCAGCGGATCGGGCAGATAGCCGGCGGCGGCACAGCCGATACGTGCCGCGAATACCGACGAACTGGCCTGTTCCGCCATCACGCTCAGTTCCTGCTGCATGGCCTGGAACTGGCTGATGGCGCGGCCGAACTGCTGCCGGTCGTTCACGTAGCCGACGCTCATGCTCAGTACGCGCTGCATGGCGCCGGCCATGCCGGCGGCGTGCGCGGCGTTGCAGATGGCGAGGATGTCGGCGTCATCGTCGCGGAAGCGGAACACGGCGGCATCGGCCGACTGCCATTGCAGCGACGCAGATGCATTCGCACGGTAGATACCCGTCGTGCGCGTGGCGGCGCTGACCGGCAGCAGCAGCCATTCGCTGCCCACGCGCGTCAGGACGAGATCCGCCACCGCGCCGCCCGGCACGTCGCGGCACACGATACGGGCGCCGGCAGCAGCAGCGGGCGCAATGGCGATGCATTCGCCGCCGCTCTGACGGCCGGCTTTGGCCAGCATGGCACGGGCGATCGCCGTTTCGGCGAACGGATGGCTCAGGCCGGCACGGCCCGCGGCAAGGAACAGCGGGAAGGCGTCGGCCAGCGTCAGCCCGGCGCCGCCGCATTCCGTCGGGACGAGGGCGTCGGTGTAGCCGAGCGCGTCGATGGCAGCCCATTGCTGCGCAGCGCCCTCGCCCGCCTCGCTGCGGCGCACGGCATCGTCGGTACAGAGGTCGGCGAGCGCGCGCTCAAAGCCTTCCTGCAGGGAATCGGTCATGGTGTGTCTCTCTCCGGATTCAGCGAAGGCCGAGCTGGCGGGCGATGATGCCGCGCAGGATCTGGCGCGTACCGCCGCGCAGCGAGAAGCTCGGGCAAAGCTGGGTGATATAGGCAAGCGCGCGTTGCAGCGCCTCGGACGGAACGAAGCCGGGCATCTGCTCCATGGCTTCGGCGATCCAGCCCGGCACGGTCTGCTCGAACTCGGTGCCGAGGTCCTTCACGTAAGCGGCATCGGTCTCGGGGTTCTGGCCCTTGTCGAGCAGGTCCGCCACGGCGAGCGACATCGCACGCAGCGTCGCAAGGCGTCCGGCAATTCGCCCCGCGATGGCCTTGACAGAATCCGGTACCGCCAGACCCGATGCACGCACTTCGGCCAGCCACGTCTCGGCGATGAGCTGGCTGGTCAGGATGCGTTCCGGGCCGCTGCGCTCGAATGCGAGTTCCGCGGTGACCTGCTTCCAGCCCGAGCCTTCCTCGCCCACGATCGCGTCGGCAGGCAGGTCGACATCCTCGAACACCACCTCGCAGAAGTGCGCGTCCCCGGCAAGGTCCTTGATCGGGCGATAGCTGATGCCCGGCAGGCTCAGGTCGATCAGCACCTGTGACAGCCCCTTGTGGCGGTCGCCGTGCTGGCCCGAGGTGCGCACCAGTGCGCACATGTACTGCGTGCGGTGGGCATTGGTTGTCCAGATCTTGCGGCCGTTCAGGCGCCAGCCCTTCTCGGTGCGCACGGCACGCGTGCGCACGCTGGACAGATCGGAGCCCGTATCGGGCTCGCTCATGCCGATGCACATGAAGATCTCGCCGCGTACCATGCGCGGCACGAAGTACTCGCGCTGTGCGGGCGTGCCGAACTTCAGGATCAGCGGCGCGGTTTGCCGGTCAGCGAACCAGTGCGCCGACACCGGCGCGCCGGCGGCAATCAGTTCCTCCACCAGCACGAAGCGGGCGAAGGCACTGCGGCCCGCGCCACCGTACTCGGCGGGCAGCGCCAGGCCGAGCCAGCCCTGCTTTGCCAGCGCGCGGCTGAAATCGGCGTCATAGCCCATCCATGTGCGCGCGCGGATATGCGTCGGCACATCGGCGAGCTTTTGCTGCAGGAACGCGCGGATCGGCGCGCGCAGTGCCTCGTCTGCGGGCGGAATCGCGACGAGCGGGAGGGATTCAAGGTTTGTGGTCAAGTCAGGACTCCTGAATCTGGGCGGGTTACCGGGTCTCGGGGGCAAGCACGGTGGCGCCCGACTCCGCCAGTTTGCGAATGTCTGCCGCGCTGTAGCCGGCTTCGGCCAGCACCTCGGCACTGTGCTCGCCCAGGCGTGGCGCCTGGCGCGAGACCTGCGGCGACGATTTGGACCACACGCTCGGAATGGCCATCGAGCGGATCGCGCCTTCGGTCGGGTGTTCCACCACGTCGAAGAAACCCACGGATTGCAGATGCGGATCGGCCATCAGCGAGTCGATGGTGTGGAGCTGCATCACCGGCATATCGGCGGCTTCCAGCACCTCGATCCATTCGGCGGTGGTGCGCGTCGGCATCACCTCGGCGACCATGCGGTATAGCGCGTCGATGTGTTTGGTCCGTTCGCCGATGGTGGCAAAACGCGGATCGCGGTCCATCAGGTCAGGCTGGCCGACCAGCTCGAAGAACTTGCGCCACTGCTTGTCGTTGTAGAACAGCACGCAGAGATAGCCGTCCTTCGTGCGGTGCGGGCGGCGGTTGTGATCGAGAATGCGCGCGTAGCCGCTCGGGCCGATCGGCGGATCGAACGTCAGGCCGCCCATGTGGTCGCCCAGGACAAACTGCGCCATGGTCTCGAACATCGGCACATCGACGCACTGGCCTTCGCCGGTGCGCTCGCGGTGCAGCAGGCCTGCCGTGACGGCGTTCGCGGCAGCAAGTCCGACGATGCGGTCCGCGATGGCGCTGGGCGCGTAGCGCGGCATGTCGGCGCCTGCGGTATGGGCGAGCGACGGAATCGCCACCGCGCCCTGGATCAGGTCGTCATAGGCGGATTTGGCCGCATAAGGGCCGCCTTGCCCGTAGCCGTAGACGCCCACGTACAGGATGCGCGGATTGACCTTGGCGATCTCTTCGTAGCCAAGGTTGAGGCGCGCCATCGCTTGCGGGCGCACGTTGTAGATCAGCACATCGGCATCCGCCACCAGACGCAGCAGCGCCTCGCGCCCCGCCGTCTGCTTGAGGTCAAGCACGATGCTGCGCTTGCTGCGGTTGACGTGCAGGAAAATGCCCGCCATGCCGTCATTGCGGCGCGGGCCCACGTCACGCACGGTGTCGCCCGTGGGCGGTTCGACCTTGATCACATCCGCGCCAAGATCGCCAAGGATCTGCGTCGCGTACGGCCCCATCAGGACCGTCGTCATGTCGACGATGCGAATGCCTTGCAACGGGCCCGTCATGCTGCGCCCCCTGCCTGTTCTGTTACCGCAGAATTCATGCGTGTCTCCTCGAAACTGATGGGTCGATGCTACGGATCGCGGGAGCGCACGGGAAATACTTTCGGTATTTCGGCCAATACATAGCCTGTATTGGAAATTGCCCCCCACTTGCCGGAAGATCACGGCGAACGCCGTTTCCGGACGGCCAGCTTCCGGACGGCCAGCACAACGTTTCCAACTGAGGGTTCGCGCATGAGCATCAAAGGCAAGGCATACATCGTCGGGGCATACGAACACCCCACCCGCAAGGCACCGGACAAGTCGGTCGCACAACTGCACGCGGAAAGCGCCAAGGGCGCACTGCAAGACGCGGGCCTCACACTGGCCGATGTCGACGGCTACTTCTGCGCCGGCGACGCGCCCGGTCTCGGCGTGCTCAACATGGTCGACTACCTCGGCCTCAAGTTGCGCCATGTCGATTCCACCGAGACCGGCGGCTCGTCGTACCTGGTGCACGTGGCCCACGCCGCGCAGGCTATCGCCGCCGGCAAGTGCAACGTGGCGCTGATCACGCTGGCCGGCCGCCCGCGTTCGGAAGGCTCCAGCGGCACCAAGCCGCGCAACTGGGGCAACAACCTGCCCGACCAGCCGTTCGAGGCACCGTTCAGCCCGCTCACCGTGAACTCGTATGCGATGGTCGCCATGCGCCATATGTACGAGTACGGCACCACGGCCGAACAGCTCGCATGGATCAAGGTCGCCGCATCCCATCATGCGCAGCACAACCCGAACGCGATGCTGCGAGAGGTGGTCACGGTCGAAGATGTGCTGAACTCGCCGATGATCTCGGACCCGCTGCGCAAGCTCGACTGCTGCGTGGTGTCCGACGGCGGCGGCGCGCTGATCGTCGCGCGTCCGGAAATCGCCGCCAAGCTGAACCGCCCGAAGGTCAAGGTGCTCGGCGCCGGCGAATTCGTGAAGGGCCAGATGGGCGGCCATGTCGACCTCAGCTGGTCGGCCGCGAAGTTCTCCGGCGCGGCCGCGTTTGCCGAAGCCGGCGTGACGCCGGCCGACATCAAGTACGCGTCGATCTACGACAGCTTCACGATCACCGTGCTGATGCAGCTCGAAGATCTCGGCTTCTGCAAGAAGGGCGAAGGCGGCAAGTTTGTGATGGACGGCAACCTGATCTCGGGCGTCGGCAGGCTGCCGTTCAATACCGATGGCGGCGGCCTGTGCAACAACCACCCGGCCAACCGTGGCGGCATCACCAAGGTGATCGAAGCGGTGCGACAGCTGCGTGGCGAAGCGCATCCGGCGGTGCAGGTGAAGAACTGCGATCTGGCCGTAGCGCAGGGCACCGGCGGCTTGCTCGGCTCGCGCCATGGCAGCGCCACCCTGATCCTCGAGCGCGAGTAAGCCTCGCAGCGTCCCATACAGAATCACCGAGACCTCATCATGAGCACTCCTTTTATCCCGCAAGTCCTGACGGCGCCTGAAGAGCTGCCGGACAACACCGAGTTCTGGACGGCCGCCCGCGAAGGGCGCCTGCTGGTGCGCCACTGCAATGACTGCGGCAAACCGCACTGGTATCCGCGCACGTTGTGCCCGTTCTGCATGGGTGAGACTACGTGGAAGACTTCGGCCGGCCGCGGTACGGTCTATTCGTACAGCGTCACGCGCCGTGCCGGGCCTACGCCGTTCTGCATGGCCTATGTCACGCTCGACGAAGGCGTGACGATGATGACGCGTATCGTCGACTGCGATCTGGATACCGTGCATATCGGGCAGAGGGTCGAGCTGACCTTTACGCCGACGGACAACGGCCCGCCGATGCCCACGTTCCGGCCGCTCTGACCCAGGGTGCGCTGACGGGCGTTTGCGCGGCATCAGCCATGGCAAACGCCCTCTGACACTACCTTGCCTCCGACCCGCTTTGCGCGGGCGCCATGGCACTCACGCCGGCCGGGCCGCCACTGGCCCGGCGCTTGATCCACAGCGCCGCAGCCGCCATCAGCACGGCTCCCGTCACGATCAGATAGAACAAGCCGGTGCCGGAATTGGCGCGAAGCAGGAATCCGCCTGCAATGGGCCCGAGAATCCCGCCGATCCGGCCGATGCCGTACATCCAGGCAATTCCCGCGGAGCGCCCGTTCGTCGGGTAGAACGCCGCGGCAAGGCCACCCATGGAAAAGATCGCGCCGTTCAGGCCCATGCCCGCAATAAAGATAATGGCCGGCAACAATGCCGTGCCGGCGGACTGCTGGCCGATCAGCCACACCGCCACACCGCCGACGACGAAGGCTGCCGCCACGGCGGCATTCCGCTCGAATCGGTCCATCAGCCAGCCGACACCGAACGCGCCCACGATGCCGCCCAGCGACAGCAGACTCGTAGCAAGCGTCGCTTCGCGCAGTGACGCGCCGGATTCCTGAACCAGCGTTGGCATCCACCCCATCAGCAGATAGTAGGAGAACGTTCCGACGCAGTACGTGACCCACAGCATGATGGTGCCGGTACGCAGCGGCCTGGACAGCATTGCCGCCATCCCTGACTTGCGGTCCGTCGCCTGCTCCTCGGAAAAGACGAAGCGCACGCCGTCGAAATCGCGCCCTGGCGCGATGCGCCGCAAGACCGCCGCGATCCGCTGCGCAGGCCAGTCGCGCATCACCATGAAGCGCATCGGCTCGGGCAGAGAAAACTGGACGACCAGTGCCAGAACGATAGGCAGCACGGCTCCGGCCACGAACAGGCTTTTCCACCCATAGCCCGGCACCAGTACGCCCGCTGTGACACCGCACAGCGCGGCGCCGAGCATGCCGCCGCAACCCATGGCGTTGACGGTCAGCGCACTGCGCCGTGCCGGCGCATATTCGAACACCAGCGTCGTCGCCCCCGGCACCGCGGCCCCGATGCCGATCCCCGTGAGCAATCGCCACAGGCCAAGCGACAATGGCGACGTGGCCGTAATGCTGCAGAGGCTGCAGATGCCGAACAGCAGCATCGAGAAGACCATGACCGTCTTCGGCGTGGTGCGATCGAACAGCGGTCCGGCCAGCAGCGCCCCAATGGCCATCCCGAAGATGGAGGCACTCATCACCGGGCCCAGCACGTCCTTGCCGACGTGCCACTCCTGCATCAGCGCCGGCACCACGAAGCCGACGGCGAATGCATCGTAGGTATCCACGGCGATCGTCAGGAAGCACACAGCCAGGATCAGCCACTGGTAAGGGGAAAAACGTTCTTCGTCGATCAGTCGCTTGACGTCGACAATGGGGCGCGTATCTGTCATTTGTCTCCTCCGTTGTGTATGGAATTGTTTTGGTTTTGAAGTCGGGCCGCTATGCCGCTATGCCGCTATGCCGCGCTGGCCGCCGGCCGGTAGAGCGAACGCTTCGGCGCGGCGAACAGGCGCCGGACCATCGGCTCGAATACGGTGAGCGGATAGATCTCCGCACTGTCGTCGAAGGCCGGGCTGTCGTACCGGTCGATGAACTCGACGGTGCGGTCGTAGTACGGGTGGTCCTTGAACTGATCGCGCAGGTTGCGGTCGAGTCCGACGTGGTGGAAGAAGTTATGGCCCTGGAAAATGCCGTGATGCCCGATCATCCAGTGATTGGCATCGCAGACGAACGGCCTCAGGATGGCCGCTGCCACCTCGGGGTGGTTGAACGACCCGAGCGTGTCGCCGATGTCGTGCAGCAACGCGCAGACGACGTACTCCTCATCGCGCCCGTCTTTCAATGCCAGCGTTGCCGTCAGCAGGCAGTGACTGTAGCGGTCGACGGGAAAGCCGCCGTAGTCGCCCTGCAACTGCTTCAGGTGGGCCAGCACGCGATCGGCCAGCCCGGCCGAGAAATGCGCGGCCTGGGGGCGAATGATGTCCCAGTCCTCGCGGGTGCTGTCCTGCATGCGTCGAAACGTAGCGCGGTCGCTCATGATGGGTGCTCCTTGTTGGCCGGCACGCGGTCTTTGGCGTGGTGCGCCTGGCCGCGTGTTGCCGCCCAGCGGCTGTCGTCCATGACCAGGCGGAAGCCGAGGTGCGACATGCTGTTGTATGGGTCCATGCCCCGCCGCGCGCTGGGACGGTAGCTGAGGCAATAGTCCTCGTTGCACAGGAACGAGCCGCCGCGCGTGACGCGCTTGGGCGCATCGGTGGGCGCGCCGGCATCGTCCGGGTCCCAGGAAGAGACCGGCCCCTTCGGGTCGTCAACGCGCCGGCCGGCGGCGGCTTCTTGCCGGAACTGGTCGGCCCGATACCAGTCGGCGACCCACTGCCAGGCGTTTCCGGTCATGTCATAGAGTCCGTAGCCGTTCTCGGGGAAGGTGCCGACCGGGCTGGTGCCCAGCGCGCCGCCCGCCTTGGGGCTGGCGACCGGGAAAGGCTGCGCCTGCTGCCCCTGCCAGACGTTGGCCATCTGCCGGCCTTCCGGCGCGAACGTCTCGCCCCAGGCATAGGTCGCCTGCTCCAGCCCGCCACGGGCGGCGAACTCCCATTCGGCCTCTGTCGGCAGACGCTTGCCGACCCACTTCGCATACGCCAGCGCATCTTCAAACGACACCTGGACAACCGGATGGTCATCCTTGCCGTCGATCGACGTGCCGGGCCCGCCCGGATGGCGCCAATCGGCACCTGGCACGTAGCGCCACCATTGCGAGTAGTCCCGCAGCGGTACCGGGCGAGGCGTGCCGACGAACACCATGCCGCCCGGCACCAGCGCACTGTCGGGCGGACGCGGCGTGCCGGCGGGCAGCTGGACTCTCAGGGTTTCCCACTCGGGCTTGCGTTCGGCCGTCGTGACATAACCGCTCGCCTTTACGAATTCCCGGAATTTGGCGTTGGTGACGTGGTGGCGGTCCATCCAGAACCCGTGCACCCGCACCTTGTGCGCGGGCTTCTCGTTGGGCTGCGCCATCTTGCTGTCGCTGCCCATCAGGAATTCGCCGCCGGGAATGTGCGCCATCCCGGCGGGCCCGCTCACACCATCGCCAACGGTGATGGCAGGCGCCGCGGGTCGCGTGGCCCCACTCACGCCCCAGCGGGCATAGCCAGTCCCAACCGCAACCGCGCTGCCTGCGAGGATCACGAGAAGCGCCCGCGTCGCTGTTCTGCGCTGGATCACGCCTTACTCCCTGATCGCCGCCTGTTGCTGCTGCCGCTGCCGGAGCTGCTGTTGCTGCTGCAGAAAGTCCTGGACCATGTTCGAACGGTCGAATGATTTGGCCGGCTGCACCGGTGGGTAGTCCGCCAGCGTCTTGAGGTGGCTGGCGATCAGTTCACTCATCGGGCCGGAGATCCACTGGGCCTTTTGCAGCAGGTGACCGTAGGCGTCCTTGCTGTCATAGCTTTCGAACGGATCGCTGCGCAGGTTGAAGAGCATCGTGACGCTGCGCGGCTGCAGCGTGCCGTAGTAGTCCTCCTTGAGCGAGAAGTGCAGCTTCCACGGGCCCATGCGCACGGCCGTGAGCTTGTTCTCGTAGTAGTACAGGAAGTCCTTGCGCGCACTGTCGGCGGTCTTTCCCGTCCAGTAGTCGAGGTTGTTGACGCCGTCGATGTACTGATTCTTCTCGCGCTTCATCTGCCCGGCGACGTCCGGCACGCCGGCAATCGCGGCGAATGTCGTGAACATGTCCTGGTGCGCCTGGATGCCGTTCTTGATCTGGCCGGACTTGATGACGCCCGGCCAGCGCAGCATGGAGACCACGCGCACGCCGCCTTCATAGGTCGTCATCTTTTCGCCGCGGAACGGCGTGGTCGATCCGTGCGGCCACGAGACATGCTCCGGCCCGTTGTCGGTCGAGTACCAGACGATGGTGTTCTTGTCGAGGCCGCTGCGCTTGAGGTATTCCAGCACGAGGCCGATGTCGTGATCATGCTGCAGCATGCCGCTGCCTTGCATGTCGTCTTCATGCGTGTACTTCGCTGCCGCGTACCGCCACTTGTCGTTCAGGTGGGTATAGAGGTGCATGCGGGTGGTGTTGAGCCAGACAAAGAAAGGCTTGTCCTTCTGCTTTGCGCCCTGCATGAAGTCGATGGCTTTGGGAATGACCTCGGCGGCGTCAAAATCTTCCATCCGCTTTTTCGTAAGCGGGCCGGTGTCCTCGATCTTCTGCTTGCCGACGGGACCGAAGCGCGGCATGTCGGTCGGATCGTCGTTGTCCGTGGCGTAGGTGTGCAGCACGCCGCGCGGTGCGAATTTCTGCGCGAAGGCCTTGCCACCGCCGGGGTAGCCGCTCGCATAGGCCTGGTAGTCGTGGTTCTCGGGAAGCTCCTCGGTATTCAGGTGGTAGAGGTTGCCAAAGAATTCGTCGAAGCCGTGGACCGTGGGCAGGTGCGAGTTCCGGTCGCCCATATGGCTTTTTCCAAAGAACCCCGTGCGGTAGCCGGCCTGCTTCATGACTTCGCCAAGGCTGGGCGATGCTGCCTGCCAGCCAAGTTTGTCGCCCGGTTGGCCGACGGTGGTCATGCCCGAGCGGATCGGGTACTGGCCGGTAATGAATGCCGCGCGGCCCGCCGTGCACGACGGCTGCGCGTACTGGTCGGTAAAGCGGATGCCCTCCATGCCGATGCTGTCGATGTTCGGCGTCGTGTAGCCCATCACGCCCATGCCGTAGGCGCTGACGTTCTCCCAGCCAATGTCGTCGCCCCAGATGACGAGGATATTTGGCCGCGTCTGCTGTGCCCCGGCGGCGAACGGACTCATGGCGGCGACGGTGGCCGTAACGGCCACCAGCCGCTTCAATGTGTGCATCATGGATAGTTGCTCCTGCAGAGAAGGAATTTTCCGCCGGTCAGCTGAGGGCCAGCGTGCCGATACTGTCGGCATGCGCGAGCGCCGCAGCCAGTTGCTGAGGGCTGAGAGAGGGGCTGATGACGTTGCTCGTCTGTCCCGCCAGGGTGGCCTGGACGATGGAGGCAATGCTGTCGTGATGGTTCGCGGGCGCCACCCCTAGCTGTTGCAGCGTGACAGGCAGGCCGACCGCGCAGAGCAGATCGACCAGTTCTGCGATCTCCTCCTGGTCTCGCTGCTCGGCCACCAGTTGGACCAGCGCACCGAAAGCGACCTGTTCGCCATGCAGCGCCTGCGCCATGCCAGGGACCGCGCTGAAGCCGCGCGTCAGCGCATGGGCAAGCGCCAGGCCTCCGCCTTCGAAGCCAAGCCCGCTGAGCAGCACGGTCGCCTCGACCACACGCTCCACGGCTTCATTGGGCTCCTGGCGCCGGATAGCGTCGCAGGCGGCCGGTCCGTGTTTGACCAGCGTTTCATAGGTAGCGCCAGCGAGCAGCAATGCCGTATCCAGCGGTGGCGTTCCGAATGCGTTGTTGCGTCCCGTCGCCCGGCATTGCGCAGCCTCGAATTTCTTGCTGATGGCGTCGCCGATGCCTGCGGCGAAGAAGCGCACCGGCGCCTGCGCGATGACCTGCGTGTCGACGATCACCGCTGCGGGATTGGTCTTCAGGAATTCGGCGCCTTCCAGCCGGTGTGCATCGTCGTACAGGACAATCACGCGGCTCGTCGGCGCATCGTTCGACGCAATGGTCGGAGAGATGACAATGGGAACGTCAAGCGCGCGCGCCACGCCCTTGGCGGTGTCGAGTGCCTTGCCGCCGCCCAGGCCAATGACCACGTCATGGCCGGCCTGCGACGCCTGATCCACCATCGCGGCGATCACCGCCCGCGTGCATTCCCCGGGAAAGGCCAGTTGCCTTGCCTCGACTCCGGCTTCGCACAGTACCTGCGCCACGGCGGGCCAGACCTTCTCCGCGACGATGGCGTCGCAGATTGCCAACGGGCGCCGCCAGCCCATCCGCTGCAGTAGCGGCGCCAGTTGCCGCAGGGCGCCAGGCCCTTGCAGATATTGCCCCGGGAAGCCCATCGTACGCACCATATAGCCCGTCTCCGTCAAGGGTTGGTGTGCCGCGTTCAGGCCGAGTACGTCGGGACGGCGGCGGCGATGTACCGCAAGCCGTTGTCCTGCTCGCGGATTGCGCGGTCCACCCAGTTCTTGATCACGCCTGCGTCGGACAGGCCGAGGTAAGTGCCGTCCTTCGTGAAGTTCACGTTGCAGCCGGACAGCATGAAGATGACTTCGGTCTGGCCTTCGTTCTCACGCGGCGTGTTGAACTGGTGGATCGAGCCACCCGGCTCGTACAGGTAGCAACCGGCGGTCTGCTTCTGGCCGGGATACTCCGTGTAGTACCAGCAGCCCGAGATGGTGTACATGTGCACCGTGCCGGTGTGGAAGTGCAGCGGCAGCGTGAGGCCGGGCGCGAAGCTCGCGCGCATCACCATCAGGCCGTTGTACGGGTCCATGAAAAGCGGAAAGATGTCGGTGCCCTCATGCCCGCCAAGCGCTTTCAGGAAGGGATGGGCGGTGGTGTCTATGGTGAGGAGCTTTTCCTGGTGCGTGATGGTAGCCGGGAGCGTCATGGGTGCGGGTTTCCTTTGTTGCAGGGATCTTGTATGGGTGTCGGTGAAAGCAGAACTGTCTGCGGTCAGTGGCAGGCGTAGCCACCATCGATCACAAGTTCGGTGCCGGTGACATAGGTCGACTCGTCGCTGGCCAGATAGAGCACGGCGCCGGCCACCTCGTCAGGCGTGCCTCTGCGCTTCAGCGGAATCTCGCCGCCGATGCGCACGCGCGACGCCGTGACCTCGTCCGCGGTCAGGCTGCCGCCGGCGTTGCTGCCGGCCAGCAGCGGCGTATCGATGTAGCCCGGATGGAGGCTGTTGACGCGGATCGCATAGCCCTTGTCCGCGCAATGCAGTGCCACCGATTTGGACAGGAAGCGCACACCCGCCTTGGAGGCGCTGTAGGCCAGCGCCACGGGCTCGCCGCAAATGGCCGTAATCGACGACACGTTGATGATCGAGCCGCCCTTCTGCTTCATCAGGGCCAGCCCGTGCTTGCAGCCGAGGAAGACGCTCTTCAGGTTGACGTTGAGGGTGCGGTCGAAATCTTCGGTCGTGCAGGTCTCGATGTTGTGCGAGATGGCAATGCCGGCGTTGTTCACGAGCACGTCAAGCCGGCCCTCGACAGCGCCGATGTGTTCGAGCACCCGCAGCCAGTCGTTTTCCTGCGTGACGTCGTGCCGCAGGAAAACCACCGCGAGGCCCGCGCATTGCAGTTCGCTTTCGGTAGCCTGCCCCGCAGCGCCGTTAATGTCCGTGAAATAGACCCGGGCGCCTTCTTGCGCCAGCCGCCTTGTGAAGGCGAGACCCATGCCGGAGGCACCTCCGGTAACGAGCGCGATCTTGCCCTGCATCCGCATATTGAATCCTGTTGAATCGAAGGGTCATGGGGCGGCACACGGCACGATGCCGGCGCCGATCGGGCGACTGACACTTGGGCGACGCACGGACGCGGGCACGAACGATCCCCCGCCGCACGTCGACGTGCAGCGTCAGGAATGAGCGGTTGCCGGAGGGCTGTCTCCTTCTGTTGTCAGAAGCCGAGCTTTGGGAGCTCTTGTATTGAGTGCAAATGCTAAGTTGGCGCAAAGGGCGGCGCCATGGCATATTTAGACAGAAAATAATCATTTTCAGACAGCGCCGGGATGTTCCCATGTGATCCCGTTGACTCCCGGGCGATTGCCGACTTACCAGATTGATGACTTCGAATTCGCAGGCTTCTCGCCATAACACCGCCAGCGTGCAACTGCTGCTCCAATTCGGCCTCGACCACGGCCTTTCCGGAGACCGTTGCCTTGCGCGCACCGGGCTCGACTGGCGGCGCCTGGCCGAACCTGGCTTCGCCATCGACGCGGGGCAGGAACTTGAACTGATCCGCAACCTCGTGAACGCGCTGGGGCATCTTCCCGGGCTTGGCATACAGGCCGGGTTGCGCTACCGGCTGGCCAACTACGGCATCTGGGGCTTCGCGCTGCTCAGTTGTCCCACGCTGCGCAGCGCCATCCACATGGCAGTCCGTTTCCTTGAGCTTTCGTATCCGCTGTCCGAGATCAATGAGGCATTCGAGGGCGACCGCGTCGTTACCACCATCGACGACAGTGGGCTACCCGAGGACGTGCGCGATTTCATCGTCGACCGCGACATAGCCAGTTCCATCAGCTTCGTGCGCGACCTGATCGGCACAGCGCTGCCGGTGGAAAGCGTGACGCTGCGTCGACCCGAACCCGCCGATGCGAGTCCCTGGCAGGTGCTGTTCGGATGCTCGCCGATGTTCGGCGCGGACAAGAATCGCGTCATCAAGAACGCGGCGGACTATCTCGACCGGCCGCTGCCGGGCGCAAGCGCGGAAGTCGCGCGCCAGTGCGAGATGCAATGCGAGGCGCTGCTCGCAAGCCGACGTGCTCGCAGCGGCTTTGCAGGCCAGGTCCGCGCACGGCTGGTGGCGAAGCCTGGCTCGCTGCCCGGTGCCGAGGCACTTGCTGCGGACCTGAACATGACTTCGCGCACGTTGCATCGCCGCCTCGCCGGCGAGGGCACCAGTGTCCGCCAGTTGCAGGAGGAAGTGCGTGAATCACTTGCCGACGAACTGCTGGCGAGCGGTCTCCCGCTGACGCAGGTAGGCGAGGCGCTCGGGTATGGCGAGGTCTCCAACTTCATCCGTGCTTATCGTCGCTGGAAGGGGTCGACGCCTCATCAGCATCGTAAGCGGGTGGGTTGATTGGGTTTTTGTTTTTGGCTGGCGCGGCTGTTTCGCTCGCGTAGCAGGCGGGGGTTTTGTGGTTGGGAATGGGGTGTCGTTCTTGGCAGGCGCCGCTGTTTCGCCGGCGTAGCCGGCGGGGGTTTTGTGGTCGGGAATGGGGTGTCGCTCTTGGCAGGCGCCGCTGTTTCGCCGGCGTAGCCGGCGACCTACTCTTTTGTCCGAGCGACAAAAGAGTAGGCAGAAAAGCGCGTCGTTGCCGCTGGCCATCAATTCCGCGGCGGCAGTCGTTCAAACGGCTTTGGACGCCTGCGATGGTGGTCGGCCGTTCCAACCTGCTAACGCTATGTGAGTCAGAACCTGTGCCTGGCGCGGCACGGCTTTTGGACGATCCCCAAGACGGACTCGGGTACAGCGTTTCAATAGCCTCAGCGGTGGGACGCCTTCGGCTGCGCTGCGCGCACGTCGTCGTCTGGGGGCAAGCTCATCAACGTCGCGGACGCCCGAGGTCCATTACCTCTCTTTAGGTCGCGCATGTCATCGTGGGCCTCGTCACCGAGGCGTGGCTTGCCTGGGCCTTCGCGCTCAGACTAGGGCTCTGCGCGTAGCGCAGCCGAAGGCGATCACCCGATGCCGCTAGCAGCAGGGGCCACAGACGCTTGCAGGGCTCGTCCAATCAGCGCTGTATTCCCACTCACGGTGGTGCCCCACGCGGCAGGCAGTGTGACTGACTCTGAAGCCCATACCCGTACAACACCCCTGGCACACTACGATAAAAATTCGCCCCTTTGGGGCAACCAAAACGCGTTTTTGGTTACTTTTGTCGCTCGGACAAAAGTGACTCGCCGGCTACGCCGGCGAAACAGCAGCGCATGCCAAGAACGCCCCCCCATCAACAAAAAAAAAACCGGCATCCCCCCAGACACCGGCAACACCACTACCTTCATTCCACCTTCTTAAACAAACGCCGACACCCCCGTCAGCTTCCGCGAAATAAACAGCCTCTGAATCTCCGTCGTGCCATCCGGAATCGGAATGATGATCGCCTCGCGCAGATACTTCTCGACCATGAACTCCTTGGTGATACCGTTGCCGCCGTGCAGCTGCACTGCCTCGCGGCAAGCCTTGACAGCGCTTTCAGTGGCAAACGCCTTGGCCATGGAAGCCTCCAGATCGCACCGCACACCGGCATCAATCATGCCGAACACACGCTGGCACATCAGGCGCGACGCGTCGAGCAGCATAGCGATGTTGGCGATCTTGGCCGCCACGAGCTGGTGAGCCGCGATCTGCTTGCCGAACTGCTTGCGCTCCGTGGCGTAAGCGATCGAGTCCTCCAGCGCCGCGCGCATCAGGCCCACCGACAGCATGCCCACGTGGCCGCGCGCCATTTCGAACATCTTCATCGTGTTCTTCAGGCCCTCGCCTTCGCCGCCGAGCAGGTTGCTGGCAGGCACGCGGGTGTCGCTGAAGAACACCTGCGCGGTTGACTGCGAGTTCAACGCGATCTTCTCGATATTGCGCGTTTCATAGCCGTGCTCCTGGCGGTCGACCAGGATGTGCGAAAGCCCCTTCTCGCCCTTGAACGTGCAGATGATGAAGTCGGAGTAGTGACCGTTGGTGATCCAGGTCTTCTCGCCGTTGATGATGAAGTCGTCGCCGTCACGCACGCCGCGGGTCTTGAGTTCGGCCACGTTCGAACCCACGTCCGGCTCGGAGATGCCAGCGCAGCCGAACAGCTCGCCGGCCAGGATGCCCGGCAGGTAGCGGTCACGGATCTCGGCCGGCGCCGTCAGCAGCTTGCGCGCAACACCGTTGTTGATCATCACGCAGATGCCGATGTCGCACGACACGGCCATCAGTTCTTCGAACAGCATCCCCTGCGCGGTGTAGGTCCAGCCCATGCCGCCATGCTCGACCGGCACCGTGCAGCCCGGCAGGCCGAACTTCGAGATCTGCATGAGCAGCTCGCGCATCTTCTCCTTCGGGATGAAGCGGTCGCGGTATTCCTTCACGACCGGCTTGACCTCGGCTTGCAGGAACTTGCGGAAGGCGTCCACCGCCATGCGGTGGTCTTCGTCGGGCATTTGATAAGGCATCTTGTTTCCTCGTGTTTTTTGCGGTTTGGCTAGGGATCAGTAGCGATCAGTAGCCCTTGAATTCGGGCTTGCGCTTTTCGGCGAAGGCGCGCAGGCCTTCCTGGATGTCGTACGAACGCTTGTGGTCGCGCAGTTCGAGCAGTTCGTGACGGATCGCGTCGGCCGTGGTCTTGTCGCACGCATTGGCGGCCACGCGCTTCATGCGCGCCAGCACGAGCGGGCTCTTGCCGGCGAGCTTTTCGGCCAGTGCGCGGGCACGGTCAGTGAGTTCGGCGTCGGGCAGCACTTCGTTGACCAGGCCGTAGGTCTTCATTTCGGCAGCGGTCAGCGAATCGCCCGTGAACAGCAGGTAACGGGCGACGTTGTCCGGCACCTTGCGCGGCAACAGTGCGGCACCGCCACCGCCCGGGAACACGCCGAAGTTCGAGTGCGCATCGCCAAGCCTGGCGCTTTCCGCGGCCAGCACGATGTCGCACGACAGCACGACCTCCATGCCACCGGCGAGCGCGAGCCCGTTGACCGCGACGATCACGGGCTTGGGGAAGTTGCGCAGCGTGTCGAAGAAATCGACGATGACATCGAGAGAGTCCTTTTCGCCCGGTTGCGGAGCGGCGGCGCCATTGCCTGCCTTCAGGTCGGCACCCGCGCAGAACGCACGGCCGGTGCCGGTCAGCACCACCACGCGCACGGCGGCATCGTCACGCCATGCCTTCAGCGCTGCCGCCATGGTCTCGACCATGTCCCGCGTCATGCTGTTGAGCTTGTCCGGCCGGTTCAACGTCAGCCAGCCCACCGCGCCCTCAAGGGCTTTCGTCACACTCATCCTGTCTCTCCCGGATTTCGTCAAAGTTGGTACAGCCAATGTACGAATCGGGAGCGGTCACCCGCACACCCCCTGGGGGGTGGCCCGCGTCGTGAGCGTGCGGTGCCGGATGTCATTGGCGCCCGATTGCGTTACGCACCGTTGCATCAAGACTGGTGGTTATGACCGGGTTGCGCCGGCCGGCCGGCGCACGCGCGGGGGCAGGGGCTGGCAAATCGCCCTCTGCCATCGTTGGGCCCCGTCAGGCGCCCCATCAGTCATGTTTCGAACGATCCTAGCGAGACGCCGACACGGCCGTGCGATCTGGCCTTCGCTGCACATCCCAATGCGCGCGGAACCGCGACCTGGTGCCTGACGGCAGCAACAGAATCGCCGCTTCATCCGAAACGCGCCGCTGCGCGCGTCCCCAGCCGCCGCGCCGCAGCCACCCCCTGCGGGGTGTGCCCGCCGCCGCCATGGCCGGCAATCTAGGGGCGTAGTCCACGAACATCCGAAGGAGGAGTGACATGAACAAGCAATGCGCAATCATCGGCGTCGGCATGACGCCGTTTGGCAAGTTTCCCGACCAGACCGTCCGCATGATGGCCGAGCAGGCCGCGCGCGCCGCGCTGTCCGACGCCGGCATCGATATCAAGCAGGTCGATCAGGTCTATTTCTCGAATGCGGTGGCGGGCCTGATCACCGGGCAGGAAATGGTGCGCGGACAAGCCGCGTTGCGCCTCCTCCCCCTGAACGGCCAGCCGGTCGTCAACGTCGAGAACGCTTGCGCCTCGGGCAGCACGGCGTTCAATCTCGCGTACAACGCCGTGCGCAGCGGCCAGGCCCAGGTGGCACTGGTGGTCGGCGCCGAACGCATGACCCACGAAGACAAGCGCGTGTCGTTCGGCGCGCTGGCCAAGGCCGTGGACCTGGAAGAAGAACTGCCCAAGCACGTGGGCTCGGGCAGCGGCTCGATCTTCATGGACATCTATGCCGAGAAGACACGCAAGTACATGGCAGCCACGGGCTGCACGCGCGAAGACCTGGCGCAGATCGTGGTCAAGAGCCGCCGCGCCGCGTCGCTGAACCCGGTCGCGCAGTTCCGCACCACGACGACCGTCGAAGAAGTGCTGGCCAGCCGCGTCATCAGCGATCCGCTGACGCTGCAGATGTGCTCGTCGATCGGTGACGGCGCGGCCGCGGTCGTGCTGTGCTCGCCGGAATTCCTGAAGACGATGACGGCGCCGAAGCCTGTGTGGGTCGGTGCTTCGGTGATGGTCTCCGGCACGCCTGACGCAAGCCTGGATCCCGCCGCGCTGCGCGCCACGTACAAGGCGTACGAGGTAGCCGGCGTCGACCCGCGCGATCTGCATGTGGTCGAACTGCACGATGCTTCGGCCCCGTCGGAAGTCATGTACTACGAGAGCCTGGGCCTCTGCGCCCCCGGCGAGGGCGTCGGCCTGCTGCGCAGCGGCGCCACCGACCTGAACGGCAAGATCTCGGTCAACCCGAGCGGTGGCCTGCTGAGCAAGGGCCATCCGATCGGCGCGACCGGCGCGGCACAGATCGTCGAGCTGGCCCAGCAGCTGCGCGGCGAGAGCGGCCCGCGCCAGCGCCAGGGCGCAAAGCTGGCCCTGGCCGAGAACGGCGGCGGCCAGGTGGGCCTGGACGGCGCCGCGGCGGTCTCGACGATCCTGCACGTCTGAACGACAGGCGACGGCACACACGTCCGTCGTCGCCCGCAAAGCCACGAAATCCCGCGCCCCGGCGAGGGATTTCGCACTGGTCCCGCATAACGGTGCGGACTGTTACGCGGTCAGCGTATGGGGAAGGTCCCCGTCGGAGCGCTTGCCACGACAGGGAATTGGCCGTCAGGCAAAGGCCGAATGTTGGAGGGACCTGCGTCAACCGCGCTGCGACGCACACTGGAAGCCAGTTCCGAAAGATCCCGTCACGGGCATCAGGAATCCTTGGTCCGGGTCCGGGACACAGCACCCATGATCCCGAGACCGAGTACGATCAGGCATGCAATGCCGATATAGACGGGCGCCAGGCCCGCGATCGACAGCCCCCAGGCGATGCCGCCCACGAGCACCAGCAATCCGATCAGGTAGAGCGCGAAAGACATAAGGCACCTCCGTGCAGTAAGTCGGCTAAGGTCAATGTAGTTCCCCGCGCACCGCCTCTGCATCGGAGGACGGCGCAACGATGCGTAGGCGGGTTCTGACTTCGTGGGTGCAGCGACGGCCACGCGCCCGGCTTGCGCCGCGCCTGTCCGGTGCCGCATCAGGCACCGCCTGCAAGCTTCGCCGTTTTGCGTCACAATGCGCACTCGCGCTGCGCCGGAGCGCGCTGGCAACCGATGAGGCGGAACGCAGATTCCCGCCCGCCAGCGAGCAGCGACTGGACAACAACATCTCGCGCTCTCTCCCCATGACGGCTCCGCACGGAACCCCCGACTCTCTTTCGCATTCCCTTTCCGCCACCGACAACACACACTCACCCGCCCGCAGCCGCCGCGCTCTGCTCGCGCTCGGCGTGGGCAGTTTCGGCATCGGCACCGGCGAATTCGTGATCATGGGCCTGTTGCCCGACGCCGCGCGCGACCTTGCCATCACGATCCCGCAGGCCGGCCACCTGATCAGCGCCTATGCGCTGGGCGTGGTCATCGGCGCCCCGCTGCTGGCTGTGCTCGGCGCTCGCGTGCCGCGTCGCAATCTGCTGATCGCGCTGATGGCGGCCTTTGCCATCGGCAACTTCGCCAGCGCGTTTGCGCCGTCCTACGCATCCATGCTGATTGCACGGCTGCTGACGGGCTTTCCGCATGGCACCTACTTCGGCGTGGCGGCACTCGTTGCGGCTGGACTGGTGCCTCGCGAACGCCGCGGGCAGGCGGTGGGCCTGGTCATGCTCGGGCTGACTGTCGCCACGCTGGTTGGCGTGCCAATTGCCGCTACAGTCGGCACCTGGCTTGGCTGGCGCGCCGCCTTCATGATCGTCGGCGCGATCGGTGCGCTGACAGCATGGCTGGTGTGGCACTGGGTCCCGTTCTTCCCGGCCGATCGCAAGGCAAGCCCGCTGCGTGAACTGACGGCACTGCGCCGCAAGCAGGTATGGCTGACGCTCGGTATCGGCGCGATCGGCTTTGGCGGCATGTTCGCGGTGTTTAGCTATATCAAACCCGCCATGCTTGAAGTGGCGCAAATGCCGGCAAGCGCAATTCCGTTTGTGCTCGCACTGTTCGGCGTGGGCATGGTCACCGGCAACCTTGTCGGCGCAAAGCTCGCCGACAAGGCCCTGATGCCCGCGATCGGCGGCGTGCTGGTGTGGTCCGCACTGGTGATCGGGGCGTTCACGCTGACCGCGCCGCATCCGTGGCTGGCCGCGGCCAACGTGCTGCTGATCGGCACGGTCGTGGCGCTCGGCCCGGCGCTGCAGATCCGCCTGATGGACGTGGCCGGCGATGCGCAGACGCTGGCCGCCGCGCTCAATCACTCGGCCTTCAACATGGCCAATGCCCTGGGGGCATGGCTGGGCGGCGTGAGCATCGCCGCCGGACTGGGCTGGACTTCGACCGGCTGGGTCGGCGCCCTGCTTGCGGTGGGCGGCCTCGTCGTCTTCGCCTGGTCCGCGCTGGCCATGCAGCGCCGTGGCGTGACGATGCCGCAGGCGTCCTGATCGCTCAGTCCTTCGCGCGAGCCCGCTCGATCGTCATCTGCGTCGGCATCATGTTGGTGTCGGCATTGTGCATGACCCACAGCGAGCCGGCCACGACGATCACGATCAGCCCGAACGTACACGCGAAGATCGCGCTGTTGCTGCGCTGGCCCTTGCCGATGCCGAGATGCAGGAAGAAGCTCAGCTGCACGAGCAACTGCGCCACACACAGCCCGACGATGACCGGCAAACCCATGCCGGGCGGCAACTCGCCGCTCATCACGGCGCCGAACGACGCGAAGGTCAGCACGAGGGACAGCGCAAAACCGATCGCATAGCTGCGCGGCGATCCGTGCGCGCTGTCGTGGGCAGCCGCATCATGCGCGGCATGAGAAGCGTGCGAAGCATGGGAAGTCGTCATGCGAAGGCCCTCAGGTAGACGAACGTAAAGACGCAGATCCAGACCAGGTCCAGGAAGTGCCAGAACAGGCTCAGGCAAGCGAGACGGCGGCGCACGATGGCGTCCAGACCGAATGCCTGCATCTGGTGCGCGAGCACGACGATCCACGCGAGCCCTGCCGCCACGTGCATGCCGTGCGTGCCGACCAGCATGAAGAACGCCGACAACGCCGCGCTGCGCTGCGGGCCGGCGCCCTCGTGCAGCAGTTCGCGGAACTCGTAGATTTCCATGCCGATGAAGCACGCGCCGAGCATGAAGGTAATGGCCAGCCAGCGGATCACATCGCGCACCTCGCCGCGGCCATCCTTGATGCTCATCATCGCCATGCCGAACGTGTAGCTGCTGCACAGCAGCAGCATCGTTTCGACCAGCACGAAACGCAGGTCGAACAGCTCGCGTCCGGTCGGGCCGCCGGCCGTGTGGTTGCCCAGCACACCGTAGGTGGCGAACAGCACGGCGAAGATGAGGCAATCGCTCATCAGGTAGAGCCAGAAGCCGAGCGTGGTATGGCCTTCGCCGGCATGGGCGTCATGCGCGGCGCCGGCGTGCGCTGCGTGGTGAACGCCGGCGCCGTGGGGAACGGCAACCGCGTCCGTCCCGATCTTGTAAGTGGTTTCCATGTCTGTCAGAGAGTGGCTTGCCGCATCTGTTCGAAACGCGCGCGTTCGGTGCGCTCGACTTCCGCCGCCGGCACGTAGTAATCGACATCGCGGTCATACGAGCGCGCGATGAAGGTGGCGATCATCCCGGCAAGACCGGCCCCTGCCAGCCACCAGATGTGCCACACGAAGCCGAAGCAAAGCACCAGCCCGAACATCGACACGATGAAGCCAGCCGACGTCGGGCGCGGCATGTGGATGTCCTCGTAGCGCGCCGGCGCCTGCCATGCGAGGCCGGCTTCCTTGTCGTCCCAGTGCTGTTCGAGCGACGTGATGTTCGGCACGATCGCGAAGTTGTAGTGCGGCGCGGGCGACGGCGTCGACCATTCGAGGCTGCGCGCGTTCCACGGGTCGCCGGTCAGGTCGCGGTTCTGCTCGCGGTCGCGCACGCTGACGTAGAGTTGCCACAGCAGCGCGAGGATGCCGGCGCCGATGATGAGCGCACCGATCATCGCCACGATCAGCCACGGCTGCCATTCGGGGTTGACATAGTGGTTCATCCGGCGCGTCATGCCCTTCATGCCAAGGCCGTACAGCGGCAGGAACGCCAGGCAGAAGCCGATCAGCCAGCACCAGAACGACACCTTGCCCCAGAACTCGTTGAGCCGGAAGCCGAACACCTTCGGGAACCAGAACGACATCGCCGCCAGGCAGCCGAACACCACGCCGCCGATGATCACGTTGTGGAAGTGGGCGACCAGGAACAGGCTGTTGTGCAGCACGAAATCCGCGCCGGGCACCGCCAGCAGCACGCCAGTCATGCCGCCGATCGCGAAGGTCACCATGAAGCCGATGGTCCACAGCGTCGACGAATGGAAGCGGATGCGTCCGCGGTACATCGTGAACAGCCAGTTGAACAGCTTGACGCCGGTCGGGATCGAGATGATCGACGTCATGATGCCGAAGAACGCATTGACGTTGGCGCCCGAGCCCATCGTGAAGAAGTGGTGCAGCCAGACGAAGAACGACAGCACGCCGATCGACGAAGTCGCGTACACCATCGACTTGTAGCCGAACAGCGGCTTGCGCGAGAACGTGGCGATGATTTCCGAGAACGCGCCGAAGCACGGCAGGATCAGCACATAGACCTCGGGGTGGCCCCAGATCCAGATCAGGTTCACGTACATCATGGCGTTGCCGCCAAGCTCGTTCGTGAAGAAGTGCATGTCGAGGTAGCGGTCGGCCGTCAGCAGCGCGAGCGTGGCGGTCAGCACCGGGAAGATCGCGACGATCAGGATGTTGGTGATCAGCGCGGTCCACGTGAACACCGGCATCTTCATCAGGTTCATGCCCGGCGCGCGCATGCGCAGGATCGTCGCGATGAAGTTGATACCGGTGAGCGTCGTTCCAAGCCCCGATATCTGCAACGACCAGATGTAGTAATCGACCCCGACTGTCGGGCTATACCCGAGCCCCGACAGCGGCGGATAAGCGACCCAGCCCGTGGCCGCGAAATCGCCGACGAACATCGACATCATCACCAGCACCGCGCCGACCGCCGACATCCAGAAGCTCAGCGAGTTGACGAACGGGAACGCGACGTCGCGCGCGCCGATCTGCAGCGGGACGATGACGTTCATCAGCCCGAGGATGAACGGCGTGGCCACGAAGAAGATCATGATCACGCCATGCGCCGTGAAGATCTGGTCGTAGTGGTGCGGCGGCAGGTAGCCCGCTGCTTCGCCCACGGCAATGGCCTGCTGCATGCGCATCATGATGGCGTCGGCAAAGCCGCGCAGCAGCATGATCAGCGCCATGATGATGTACATGACGCCGATGCGCTTGTGGTCGACCGAGCAGATCCACTCGGTCCACAGATAGGACCACTTGCGGTAATAAGTGATGGCGCCCACCAGGGCGCCACCGAGCAGCAGCACCGCCACCAGCGTGCCCATGATGATGGGCTCGTGGGTAGGGATGGCCGCGAGGGTGAGTTTTCCAAACATGGCTTAACGAATGGTCGCGGGGGTCGCGGAGATAGGGGTAGCCGGCGCGGTCAGAGAGAGCGCCGCTTGCAGCGTGGCCGGGCTGTCGGAGCGGCAGACGCCGTCCATGCCGGGCATGTACTGGTCGACCACGGCCTGGAACAGTCGCGGTGAGACGCTGGCATACAGCGTGACCGGGTCCTTGCTGCTGGGGCGCTTGAGCGCGCCATAGGCACGTTCGTCGAGCGTCTGGCCGGAAGCGCGGGCGCGCGCGATCCAGGCGTCGAAGGCCTCGCGCGATGTCGCGTAGGTCTTGAAGTGCATGTCGGAGAAGCCGGCGCCGCTGTACGCGGCCGAGCGGCCGTCATAGACGCCCGGTGTATCGGCCAGCAGATGCAGCTTCGTCTGCATGCCGCTCATCGCGTACACCATGCTGCCGAGCTGCGGGATGAACAGCGCGTTCATGGTCGACTCCGCGGTGATGCGGAAGTTGACCGGCGTGCCGACCGGCACGGCCAGTTCGTTCAGCGAGGCGACGCCATATTGCGGATAGATGAACAGCCACTTCCAGTCCATCGCCACTACATCGACCTCAACCGGGGTCGCCTTCGCTTCCAGCGGGCGGTACGGGTCGAGCCGGTGGGTCGTCTCCCAGATGATGATGCCGAGCGCCGCCACGATCACGCACGGGATGCCCCACACCACCACTTCGATCGCCGTCGAATGGGACCAGCGCGGCGCATACTCGGCCTTGGTATTGGTTTCCCGGTAACGCCAGGCGAAGTACAGCGTGAGGAAAATCACCGGGATCACGACCGTCAGCATCAGACCGGTCGCCAACAGGATCAGGTCGCGCTCCTGTGCGCCGACCGGGCCTTTCGGGGACAGCAGTTCAAATGAACAGCCGCCCAGCAATAGCGCGAGGGCGGCGATGGATTTGCGCATCTTTGAGAAACCTTTGTATGGATTTACCTGGGGCGGTCGCGATGGTAAGGTAAGACAACATCCATACAAGGTGGAATTTCCGGTGATAGTTCCCATACAAGGAAACCCTGATGTGCTGGCCTGGACACGCGGGTTTTCGGCCGGCGCCGGCCCGCGCTACCTGCAGATCGTCGGCTTCGTCGAACAGGCGCTTGCCGATGGCCTGCTGTTGCCCGGCGACCGGCTGCCACCGCAGCGCGAGCTGGCCGCCCGCCTCGGCGTGGACCTGACCACCGTCACGCGTGCGCTGAACGAAGCGCGGCGGCGCCGGCTGGTGGAATCGCGCGGGACGCTGGGCACCTTCATCGCGGCGCAGACCGCCGAACTGGCCCAGGTCGTCGACCTCAGCATGAACGTGCCGCCTCCGCCGGAAGGCGTCGATTTCGACGACGTGATGCGGCGTGGTCTCTCGCAGATCACGCTGCGCACCGATGCCAGCCTGCTCATGACGTACCAGCTCGGCGGCGGCAGCGCGTCCGAGCGTGCCGCGGGCGCGCAATGGCTGGCGCCGATGCTGGGCGCGGTCGAGCCATCGCGCGTGCTCGTGTATCCGGGCGCCCAGAGCGCACTGGCCGCACTGATCCTCGCGCACAGCGAACCAGGCGACGCCGTGGCCGCCGAACCGCTGATCTACCCTGGCATGCGCCTGGCGGCCGCCACGCTGGGCCGCCGCATCGTGACGATCGGCGTCGATGCCGACGGCATGCGCCCTGACCTGCTCGAAGCGGCCTGCCGCGATGACGGCGTGCGGCTGGTGTACCTGAACCCGACCTCGCAGAACCCCACCACGCACACCATGCCCGCCGCGCGCCGGCTGGAACTGGCGCGCATTGCCAGCGTGTGCGATGCGCTGATCATCGAAGACGATCCCTATTGGCTGCTGACGCCCGAGGCGCCCCCGCCCATTGCGGCACTCGCCCCGGAACGCGTTGTCTACGTATCGACACTGTCAAAGTGCCTGAGCCCGGGCCTGCGCACTGCTTACGTCGTGATGCCCGGCGGGCAGGACACTCAAGAGGCCATGCTGTCCGCGCTGCGGGCTTTCAGCCTGATGGCCGCGCCGTTGTCGATGGCGCTCGCGATGCAGTGGATCCAGGACGGCTCGGCCGCCGAACTGCTGGCAGGCATTCGTGCGGAAGCGGCCGCGCGTCAGGTCATCGCCCGCCAGTGGCTGTCCGGCTCCGGGACACTGTCACCGGCCGGCATCCACCTTTGGCACGCGCTGCCGAGCTACTGGAGCGCCGCGCGGTTCAGCCGTGCCGCGCTGGACGAACACCTGCGCGTCACGCCGTCTGACGCGTTCCATGAAGGACCTACGCCGCCCAACATGATCCGCATCTCGCTCGGTGGTGCGACGCAGCGTACGCAGTTGTCGATGGCACTGAAGCGGCTCGCGGATCTGCTGGCGCGCAAGCCCCCCGATCAGGCGGCGGCGGTAGTTTGAGGTTTGCCCGCGATCCAGCCGGCCCTGCCAATTCGAATGGGCGTCTACCCACACAGTTTGCGCAACCGGTCCCGCGCTGCCAGTGCAGCCAGTTGCTCGAGCTTTTCCAGAGCCAGGGACAGCGCCTTGTCGCTCTGCGCCTGCGGTTTGCCGGCGCGAAATACCGTCTGAACAGTGCCGATCAGGGTGTGATGGCGTACCAGCACGAATCCCTGGTGCAATCCGCCGGACGTGAGTTCCGTATCAGCGCGGAAGTCGTAGTAACCGGCGCGCCTGAACAGCGCATCGGGATCGGTATCGGCCACAATGGTGTCGAGCCTGTATGCGGTTCCATGGATATTGGTGCGACCGCCTGCACTTGCTGCAGCCCCATGATCCCAGCAAGCGTGGCAACAAGGGAATAACACGATCAGGGTAATTGAGTCAGGCGCATGGGCGGCAACGCCGGCCAGCCAGCGCATTGCCGGGAATGCCGAGGCGATGGAAGGCGCTGTTCAAGCCCGTGCAATCATTGCGCGGTACCATGCGCATTCGCCGGGATCCGCTGTGGGTCACCGGCGGCAAGGTTATCCAGATTCCTGCAGGAGCCCTCGCCTTGAGTTTCTTCGCGGACGATGACACCCGCCAGGCGCATGCCGCGCCCGACAGACCCACCACGCCGGCACAGAACGGGCTGCGACGCATGCGCAGGACGGCAACCGCCATTCTCGTGGCCATGCTGGTGCTGCTGGTGCTCAGCGCGCTGGGCCAGGCCTACTATCCTTCGTACGCCTCCTGGCTTGCGTGGGTGCGTGCCTTTGCTGAAGCCGGCACCGTGGGCGCCGTCGCAGACTGGTACGCGGTAGTGGCCCTGTTCCGCCGCCCGTTGGGCCTGCCGATTCCGCATACGGCGATCATTCCGCGTAACCAGATGCGCATTGCCGACAGCCTGGGCAGCTTTGTCGAGCGGAATTTCCTGGCACCCGAGCTGATCGTCGACCGGCTGCGCGCGCACAACACCGCAAAGGTGGCCGCCAGCTGGCTGGCCAGCCCCGCCAACAGCCGCGCGCTCGCAGACCCCGTGGTGGATTCGCTGCCCGCCCTGCTGCAGGTGCTCGACGACGACAACGTCGCCCGCCTGTTCGAGCGCAGCGCCCTGCCCTGGCTTCGCACGCTCGATGTCTCGGCCTTGGCGGGTAACCTGCTGCAAGTGCTGACGGAGCAGCAGCGGCACCAGCCGCTGCTCGATCGCGGCCTGCGCGCCATGGAGAAATGGCTGACGGCGAACGCCGGCCTGCTGCAGGCCAAGTTCAGCGAGGCATCGCGCTATACGCCGGTCCGGCTCGACGCGTATATCGTCAACAAGTTTGTCGAAGGCATCATCGCGCTGCTGCATGAAGTCCGCTCCGCGCCGGACCATCCATTGCGGCAGCAACTCGACGAAGCCATGCAAGTACTGATCGTCCGCCTGCGCACGTCCCCCCGCTACCGCCGTACGGGCCGGTCGTGGATGCGCGACTTCATCCGCTACCTGAAGCGCGAAGACAGCTATCGAATGCTGTGGCACCGTCTGCGCCTGTGGCTCGGCAGCGAAGCGGCACGCGAGGATTCGTGGATGCGCGCCATGGTCGCCGACATGCTGGCGTCGCTCGGCGCGAGTGTGCGCGATGATCCGGCCCAGCAGGACCGGCTCAATGCATGGTGGCTGCAGCTCGTCCATGCGGCCGTCATCCGCTACCGCCACCAGGTACCTGCGCTGATCTCCGAAGTCGTCAAAAGCTGGGACCCGGACGAGATCACGAGGAAGATCGAATCGGAGATCGGGCGCGACCTGCAGTTCATCCGCATCAATGGCACGGTTGTCGGCGGCACCGTGGGTGTGCTGCTCCATGCCGCATTGCTGTGGCTGGCGCCTTGAACCGCATGCCTTCCAGTACTAGCGAATTCCCGTTAAAGGCTCAGAGCCGGCCAGCCGGCAGGCGGCAGCCCTGTAGCGTCTGCTGCTGGCAACGATGCCGCGAGCCCGTCCAGCCGGGACGGCATCAGGGATCGTCATAGCGACCCTGTGGCCGCCATCCTCGACTCAGACGGGGCCAGCGGTACGATGGCAGGCAAGTTACGCAGACGCGAAGCAATAGGTACAGATCTTGTTGCCGTCCGGATCGCGCACATACGCCGCATAGGCCGTGGGCGTAAAGCTGCGCGGACCAGGCTCGCCTTCATCCACCGCGCCGAGCTTCAGTGCCGTCTCGTGAAACGCATGGACGGCGGCACGGCTTGGCGCCGCAAAGCTGATGGTGCCACCATTGGCATAGGTCGCAGGCAGGCCATTGCCCGGCCTGGTCACCATGAACGCCGGGGCGTCTGCCCCCCAAAGCGATGCGGTCTCCAGGTTCATGACTCGCTGGACACCGAGTGTGCCGAGGACTTCGTCATAGAAATTCCGGGCGCGTTCCAGATCGTTCGTGCCAATCACAACGTGGGTAAAGATGGTCATACTCATAGTTCCTTGGTTAAGAAGAAAAGAATTCCAGGCCACGGCAAGTCGCGCCAGCCTGTTCAGGTGCATTTACCTGACCGTTGATGTCCGGGTCAGCATTGGGCGACTGCGCCCTGCCAGAATGCTGGCGTGAAAGTGGATGTGGTCGCCAATGAAGGTGCTGATGAAGTAATAGCCGTGGTCATAAGCCTCATGCCGCCGCAGGATCAGCGGCTGCCCGACGCTTGCACAAGCGGCTTCGAACGCCGCGGGGTTCAGTTGCGCCTCCAGGAATTCATCGCTGAGGCCCTGGTCCACCAGAATGCCTTCCGGAAATGGCGGGCGCGTTTGCCGGCTCATCAACGCCGATGCGTCGTAGTCCATCCAGGCTGCCCGGTCCGCGCCGAGGTAGCCGGTGAACGCCTTCCGTCCCCACGGGCACTGTGTCGGCGCGGCAATCGGCGCGAACGCCGACACTGAGCGGAACCGCTGCGGATGCCGTTGCGCCAGCACCAGCGCACCGTGTCCGCCCATCGAATGCCCGAAGATGCCGACACGGTCCGGATCGACCGGCAGTTCGCGGCTCACGAGGTCGAACAGCTCCTGCGTGACGTAGCTTTCCATGCGCCAGTGCTGGCTCCACGGTGCTTCAGTCGCGTCGACGTAGAAGCCCGCCCCGACGCCGAAGTCCCACGCATCGGCTTCACCCGGCACGCCCGCACCGCGCGGACTGGTATCGGGCGCGATCAGGACCAGGCCGTGCTCGGCGGCAAAGCGCTGCGCACCGGCCTTGATCATGAACGTTTCTTCCGTGCAGGTCAGGCCGGCCAGGTAGAACAGCGTCGGCAGCTTGCCGCCACCGGCCAGCGCCTGCGGCGGCAGGTACACCGAGAAACGCATCGGCAACCCGATGACGGTCGACGCGTGCCGGTAGAAGCGTTGCACGCCGCCATGGCAGCCGTGTTCGGACAGCAGTTCGAGGGTCACGGCACGCTCCTCAGTACAACACCACGGAGCGGATCGACTCGCCGCGCTTCATCAGCTCGAAGCCTTCGTTGATGCGCTCGAGTGGCAGCGTGTGCGTGATCAGGTCGTCGATATTGAGCTTGCCGTCCATGTACCAGTCGACGATCTTGGGCACGTCAGTGCGCCCGCGTGCGCCGCCGAATGCGGAGCCCTTCCATTCGCGACCGGTCACGAGCTGGAACGGACGCGTGGAGATCTCCGCACCCGCCTCGGCCACGCCGATGATGATCGACTTGCCCCAGCCCTTGTGGCAGCACTCGAGCGCCTGGCGCATGACCTGCGTGTTGCCGATGCATTCGAACGAATAATCCGCGCCGCCGTCGGTGAGCTGGATGATGTGGTCGACGACGTTGCCCACGTCCTTCGGGTTGACGAAATGCGTCATGCCGAACTTGCGCGCCATCGCCTCGCGCTCGGGGTTCAGGTCCACGCCGATGATCTTGTCGGCACCGACCATCTTCGCGCCCTGGATCACGTTCAGGCCGATGCCGCCCAAGCCGAACACCACCACATTGGCGCCGGCCTCAACCTTTGCGGTGAAGATCACCGCGCCCACGCCGGTGGTCACGCCGCAGCCGATGTAGCAGACCTTGTCGAACGGCGCATCGGGGCGAATCTTCGCGAGCGCGATCTCCGGCACCACGATGTGGTTCGCGAACGTCGACGTGCCCATGTAGTGGAAGATCGGCTTGCCGTCGATCGAGAAACGCGAGGTGCCATCCGGCATCAGGCCCTTGCCCTGCGTGGCGCGGATGGCCTGGCACAGGTTGGTCTTGCGCGACAGGCAGAACTTGCACTGGCGGCATTCGGGTGTATAGAGGGGGATGACGTGGTCGCCCGGCTTGAGCGAGGTCACGCCCGGGCCGACATCGGTGACGATGCCCGCGCCCTCATGACCCAGGATCGCCGGGAAGATGCCTTCCGGATCGGCACCCGACAGCGTGTAGTAATCGGTATGGCAGATACCGGTGGCCTTGATTTCCACCAGCACTTCACCGGCACGGGGGCCTTCCAGGTCCACGTCTTCGATGGTCAGCGGGGCGCCGGCTTTCCAGGCGATGGCGGCTTTGGTTTTCATAGTCGGAGGATGTGGTTAGTCGGTCAGAGAAAGATCAGGTGCAGGAATCGGCTTGATGCTCCGCCCGTCAGCGGATGGCGACGCGATGCATTCGACGCGGTTCGGGGTGGTAGTCGTTGACGGCGTAGTGCTGTGTGGCGAGGTTGTCCCAGACCGCGACCGATCCCTTGGTCCAGCGGAAGCGGACTTGCCACTCCGGCACCTTCGCCAGGCCGCTGAGGAAGCCAATAAGTGCGCAACTTTCGTCGTTCGTCACATCGCGAATGTGGGTGGTGTAGAGCGAGTTGACGAACGTCACCGGCTTGCCCGTGACGGGGTGCTCAAGAATGACCGGCTGCTCGATCGGCGCATACTTTTCGCGGGCTGCCCGATACAGCGCCCCCGTTTCATCGCGCTTGCGGAGGTTCTCGGTCAAGGCCGGTGCCTCCCAGTTGTGGACGGCGCGCAGACCTCGCAAATGATCCTGCATGGCCGGTGAAAGCGAATCAAACGCCGCCGTCATGCTTGCCCACATCGTATCGCCGCCGGTCTCCGGCACGTCCACCGCATAGAGGCACGCACCGGCAGGCGGGGATGTCTGCCACGTCAGATCCGCATGCCAGATGTCCGTGCCTGTCCTGGTTCCCTGGCTGATGAGAAGCTCCACATACGGATTTTCCGGATGCGCGGGAAACGTCGACGAAACCGGCTCCACCCTTCCGAAGATCTTCGCAAAGCGAACTTGTGCTTCCGGCGTCAGATCCTGATCGCGGAAGAAAATCACCTGGCGCTCGGCAAGAATGGCGCGCAAGTCCTCAGCGTGTTGAAGCACCTGATCCGGATCGGCCAGGTTGATGCCGTGAATCTCGGAACCGATTGCAGGTGTGAGATTGTCGATTTTCATGAGTCGTCCTTCCTTGGTTTGTTCCAACTGCCTTTAATTTCCACTTGTGGCAATTTAGGGCAGTTTAGTTGGATCGGTCTTGCAGAGTCAAGCGAATCAAGTCGTTGAGAGCATCAGCGTCAGCAAGCCTTGCGCCGGCATTTACTTGCGCGGTTTTACTTGCCCGCGTTTGCCATCAATGGCATCAGCGATCATGCCCGAGACGAACTCAAGGTAGTTGTCCACCTGTCGCTCACATTCCTTGCCCGGCCCAAAAAGATGTCGGAGCAAAGGTTGTGCCGTGGGGATAAACGCGGACACGCTCAGTATCAGCAGGTGCACGTATCTCGCATCGATGTCCGCACCGCGCGCATCTTCGAGGATCATGTCGGTCAGCTCCAGAGCTCGCCTGGTAATACGTTGCAGCGCATCGCCGACCGCATCCTCTTCGGCAACATCCTTGCCGTGATAGATCTCGCTAAGCGCCAGCCGCTCGAAATGCGGATGCTCTTGCATGAACTCCAGACGCAGCAGCAAGCGCTGATGGACGCGCTCGCGGACCGTGCCTTGCATGCGCATCACCACTTCCATGCGATCCTGCAACTGGCTCATCAGGTGTTCGGTTACCTCGCGCAGCAGGCCGTGGAGATCGCCAAAGTAGTACCGGACCAATGTCCTCGCGACCCCGGCTGCGGCCGCGATCTCGAGGATGGTCAGCTGCTCCGGCAGCCGGGTCTTGAGCAATTCCACCGTCGTCTGGAGGATGACCTGTTTGCCCACCGTATCCTCTCCCGTGGGCCTGCCGCTCACGCGCCGTCGCGCGGGCTTGCCAGCCGAGGATGTACGCTTGGTGGGAGTCTTCGTTGCCATATCGCAGGTAGTGATGGTGGAGGACGAGGGCCAGGGACGAACACTGACTTCAGCATGCATGTCGCCGCGGCCTGGCCGGCGTCCCGGCATTCTAGCAACTTCGTGATGTGCATATTTGTCGCCCCGGCACCGGACTACACCGCCTGGGGGAGCGGCATGGACCGGAATCGCCTTCCGGTAGCCTGGAACATGGCACTCGCGACGGCCGGCGCAGTCGGACCCAGCACCACCTCGCCGCACCCTTGCGGCGGCCGGTCACTGTCGAGAATGACGACCTCCACGCGCGGCATCTCCGCCAACTGCAGCAGCGGATAGTCATGGAAGCTGCTTTGCTGGACCGCCCCCTGCTCAAAGGTCAGCTGGCTCTTGAATGTGTTGGTCAGCGCAAAGCCGATGCCGCCCTCCACGTTGGCCCTGATCAGCCCGGGATTGACCGGACGGCCGGCATCGATGCCGCAAACGGCGCGCCTGAGCCTGACCTTTCCTGCCGTCAACTCAAGCTCCATCACGAGCGCGACAAACGTCTGGAAGCCCTCGCCCCGTCCTGTGTAGACGTTGAAGGCCATGCCGCGGAACACGCCGTTTGCTGGCGGGCGATCCCATTGCGCGGCACGCGCGGCCGCGTCGAGCACCCTGACAGCCAGTGGCTGGTCGGCAAGCAGCTTGCGCCGATACTGGTAGTCGTCCATGTGCGCGGCCGAGGCAAGCTCGCTGACAAAGCTTTCCAGGAAGAAGACGCTGGAGGTACTGCCGACACTGCGCAGGAAGCTGAGCGGAATCGGCTGCTTGACATCGACGGCATCCACCAGCAGGTTGGGCACGCGGTAGATCAGGTCGTAGATCGACTCGACCATGGTTTCATCCCACCCCCCCACGGCGGCCATCTTTTCCTGCTTGATGACGCCATAGAGCGATTGACCGGAAATTCGCGCGTGCATGGCCGCCGGCATGCCGGCTTCGTCCAACACCGCGCGGAAACGCCCCGCCGCACCGGGCCGGTAGTAGGAGTGTCGCGTGTCGTCTTCCCGGGAACGAATCACCTTGACCGGCCTGCCCACAGCCTTGGACGCCGTCGCGGCATGCAACGCAAAATCCGGCAGGTACTTGCGCCCGAAGCTGCCGCCGAGATAGACGGTATTGACGATCACCTTGTCCGCGGGAATGCCGAATGCCCGGCTCACTTCGCCGCGCAGGAAATCCTGTCCCTGGAAAGGCCCCCATAACTCAATCTCGCCATCCCGGACATGGGCCGTGGCCACGACCGGTTCCATCGTGGCATGCGTGACATATGGAGACTGGTAGTCCGCGGTGATGACGGATGGCCTGGACTTCCGCGCGAGAATGGATTCGGGATCGCCAAGCCTTCTCGCTACCGGGGCACTGGGGCTGTCGAGCGCAGCGAGGAACTGCCGGGTGATCTGCTCCGTGAAGACATGCCCGGCGACACCCGCATCGAAATCGATCTCGAGCGCATCAGCAGCCTGTTTGGCGATCCAGTAGGACTCGGCCACCACGATGATGGTATTGGGTGTCGCAACCGGCCACAGCGACGTCGTCACGATGGCGCTCACCCCTGGCCTCTTGCGGACCTCCGCTTCGTTGCGAATGCGCACGATGCTGCCGGTCACGCTCGGCGCCATGCGCACCGCGCCTACCAGCATCCCGGGTACCTCGATATCCATGCCAAAGATGGCACTGCCGTCGACCTTGGCCGCGGTGTCCACGCGGCGAAGGTTCTTGCCGATCAGCGTCTGCTCCGATGGCACCTTCATCCGTGGCCGGGGACTGATGCGCAGTTTTGCCGCATCCCCGACCACCTCGCCATAGCCCAGGCTTCGCCCGGTGGCGGGATGAATGACACGACCGGCCCTGGTGATGCACTGAGAGGACCGCACTCCCATCCGCTTCGCGCCGGCGCGCAGCAACACGTCTCTGGCTTGCGCACCGGCCAGGCGCATGCGCTCATAGAAGAACGTCATCGACATCGATGCGCCGGTGTACTGCTGCAATGGCTCTTCCCCGGCATCATTGCGGTAGGCGTCTCGTCCGGTGACAAACCTGACCGAGATGTTTTCCCAGTCAGCGTCCATCTCGTCGGCGAGCACTTGCGGCAAGCCGGTATAGATGCCCTGGCCGAACTCGCATTGCGACACGCCGACAATGGTGTGACCGGAGGGCTGGATCCAGATCCAGTCGCTGACCTCGACTTCCGCGGATGCCTGATCGGCCCCTCCGTCGTTTTTTGGGTAGACCACGCGTATGGCCAGGCTCCCGGCAGCGGGCAGCGCCAGCGCGGCTGCCACGCCCTTCAGGAGAAGTCGTCGCCGAGGTGACCGCACCTCGCTGGTGTTACCGCTATTTGCCTGCCGCGGCGCCATGGATAGCCTCCCGAATGCGATGATAGGTTGCGCAGCGGCACAGGTTGGTCATCGCCTGGTCGATCTGCTCGTCGGTGGGGGTCGGATTGCTCTTCAGCAGTGCAGCCGCGGACATGATCATTCCCGACTGGCAATATCCGCACTGCGGGACATCCTTGTCGATCCACGCCCTTTGAATCGGATGAGACCTGTCCCTGGACAGTCCTTCGATCGTGGTGACCTGCTTTCCATCCACGGCCTTTACCGCAACGGAGCAGGACCGCATTGGCGCTCCGTCAACGTGAACCGTGCAGGCACCACACATGCCGATACCGCATCCGAACTTGGTGCCGGTGAGCTTGAAGTGTTCGCGCACCACCCATAGCAAAGGTGTTTGCGGATCGCCGTCGAACGTGACGCGCCTGGCGTTCAGCAAGAATCTCATTTCGCCTCCTGTCTCCTGTTTGATGTGTGGACGGTCGCTGCCACTTCAAAACGACGTATGTAGTCCGACACTGACCACTGACTGGTTCTGGCCAGACGACACACCAACGACATTCATCGCCGCAAGGCCGTCAACGGCGTGCTGATACGTCCAGAACGCATACAGCTGGGTCCGCTTCGAGAAGTAATACATGCCACCGAGATGAAGCTGGTGCCATTTGGTCTTCTCGAACTTGCTGAACGAGTAGCCAACGGTGGCCGCAGCCGCTGGCGTGGCTTGCCAGGTCAGGCCGAGATCGGCTGCGTTCATCGTGCCTTCCGCGGCACCGGCTCGCAGCGTCGAACGCGAGTAGAGGGCGTTCACGGAAAGCGGCACGGATTCAAGGCGATAGCTCCCGCCAATGCCCCCTGCCTTGAATGCATCGATGAACATGGCGGCACCGGGTGTGAGCCCCCTGCCGAGGGCATTCGGAAGACCGGTAGTACCGCCAATGTCGAAGGCCCGGCCGTTGGCGTCGGTGTACGCTACCGTGACGCTCAGCCGGTCCGCGTCGTATGTGCCGGCAAGGCTGTAGGTGCGCTTGGCGCTGCTGCTACCCGGCACCTCGCCCAGCCCATACATCGCACTGAGTTGCATCCCGCCAAAGCGCGGAGATTGATACGAGATGGCATTGTCCACCGGGAACTGACTCGATAACCCGTCGAGGTTTCCGGGGTGATACAGGTAGAAATTGAACAGCTGGTAGCCATTGCTCCACTGGCCCAGCTTGTCGGCCACGAAGTCAACCTGGCGGCCAAGCCTGACGGTACCGCTGCTTGCCGACAGGCCGACCCATGACGCCCGGTTGAAGATCTTCCCTGCGGCGATCATGGAACCACTGTCGGTCAGGAAGCCATTCTCCAGCTGGAAGATTGCCTTCATGCCACCGCCAAGGTCCTCGGAACCGCGCAGACCGAACAGATCGGGTTGCGAGATCCCGCCGTCCATGCGAACCGTACTGTTGCCGCGGATATTGCTGATCCACGGAACGGACGTATCGACACTCCCATACAACGTCACCTGGCTCTGCGCGAACGCCGTGTTGGCACAACAGACAGCCAACGCAGAGATAACCCTGTGCTTCATGATCAGCCCGCCTTTACCGTTAGGTTTGAGTCTTCTGCTTACCGGCCACTAATTTCCATATATGGCAATTAGTGGCAAAAAAATCGCTTACTGAGGCGTCGAGGATGCGTCCTCAAGCGTTCGCCCGGTTGTCTCCTCGCCGAATAGCCCGACCGCAAGCGCCGCGGCAAAAGCGACGCCGGCGATCACGACGTAAGACGTGGAAAGGGAGCCGCGTGCCACAAACCAACCGATCATCGAAGGACAGATGATGGAAGCCAGGCGCAGCATCGCGCTGGACACGCCTACGCCGAATGTGCGGATCCCGGTCGGATACAGCTCGGGGGTATACACATAGCAGCCGATGAACGCGGCAGCCGTGAATCCGAATGCCAGGGACATGCAGAAGGCCGTTGTGGCCGGAGTCATTGGCGCGAAAAGGACCGGAGCCAGCATCGCGAAGCCCGCGCAGATCCAGGTCATGGTCATCCACAGTCGGCGCCCGAAGCGGTCAATTGCGAGCGCGCACATTGCGGAGCCGACAATGCCGGCCAACGACGTGTAGGTGCCGTACTTGAGCGCCGTGGCCAGGTCGATGTGGAACACCTCACGATAGATCGTCGGCATCCACGACGTGACACCAGCCGTCACAAAGCCGCCCGCGAACCACAGCGACACCAGGACAAAGGTCCTGCGCAGCAACGGCGGCCGGAACAGGCTTTGCCAGGTTGCTGGCGGCTCCTGCCTGGCCACGGTCTTGTGCCTGGTTTCGAGAGAGGCCGGCTGCCCGTTGGCGCCCGCCGCCCTGGCGTACTTGCGAAAACGTTCCAGTGCGGCATCGGCTTCATGGAAGCGGCCTTTCGACGCGAGCCATCTTGGAGACTCCGGCAAGAAGCGACGCATGCAAAGCGCGATCAGCGCCGGCAATGCGCCCAGGAAGAACATCGTCTGCCAGCCGAGATGGGGCACCACCCACATGCCCGCCAGGCTCGCGGCAAACAGCCCGATCGGGAAAATCAGTTCGTAGAACAGCACGAAGCGTCCGCGATGCTCGGACTTGGCCAGTTCATTGATGTAAGTCGCCGCAACCGGCAACTCGCCCCCAAGGCCGAGACCCTGAATGAATCGGTATGCCATCAGGCTCATCGGGCTACCCGCGAACGCGCAGGCCAGGCTGCCAAGTGCGAACAAGGCCACCGAGAGGCTGGCGCAACGCAGGCGCCCGAACTTGTCCGCAAGGTGCGAGAAGCAAAGCGAGCCAATAAGCTGGCCGAGATAGCCGATGGAGATAATGAGGCCAACCTGCTCAGGAGATAGCGACCACAGCTTGATCAGCACCGGCATCGCCGCAGCGATGGCGAGAACATCGAAGCCATCAAAAAAGGTGGCGCTCCCAACGATGACACGTGCAAGCCGGTGCAAGGGCGTAAGGGGAAGCGCCTCCACTTCGGCCACAATGCGTGCGGCTTCGCTCTGCTCAGTCGTTGTCCGCCACACACTATCGTGCGCGGCTCCGCTCGACCCTCCGTGACCTGGTAATCCATCCATGCCGCTTCCCGTGATTTCTGTCCCTGATGTGCTCATACCTGCTCCAACTGAATCAAGACTAACCTCCCGTGTGACGCGCCGATGGCCTGTCCATGGCCTCGGCGCAGTTCCCATGTGCTGCAGTGGCGATTACCAACGCGTGATGATTCGCTTCCATCCATCGACTCACGCCGACATTAATTTCCACTCGTGGCAATAATAGTTGCCGCACGCTGTCCTTCGCTGTAGGGGTTTTCCTGTACGCCAATGCCGCTTCTTGGATCGTGCCTTGGTGCGCCAGCGCGCCAGTCCTCTATCATTGACCAGCCGCTGCGGTGAGCCGCCAACTTCATTTGCCATTGGCCGCGACATGCATAGCGGCTCGCCAGCCATGACCGGATCACCAATGCCCCGATACATTGCCTTTCTTCGCGGCGTCAGCCCGATGAACGCCCGGATGCCCGAACTCAAGCGCTGCTTCGAGGCGGCGGGCTTCTCCGAAGTGAAAACCCTGCTCTCCAGCGGCAACGTCGTGTTCAACGCGCGATCCTCGTCACTCACCAGCCTGGAGCGGCGCGCCTGGAAGGCCATGCAAGCGGAGCTGGGCCGCAGCTTCGACACCTTCGTCCGGCCGGCGGGCTATCTTCAGGACCTGATCGATTCGGATCCCTATGCAGAGTTCAGCATTGCGTCTTCGGCCAAGCGGGTTGTCACGTTTCTGCGCGCGCCGGTGCCGGCAGACGTGAAGCTGCCCATCGAGCGTGATGGCGCAAGCATCGTCAAGGCCGGTGCCACGGAGGTCTTCAGCGTCTACATACCGGATCCGAAGAAGGGCCCCGTGTTCATGAGCCTGCTCGAACGCACGTTCGGCAAGGACATCACCACACGCACGCTCGATACGGTCATCAAGTGTGCCCGGGCATAGGCACCACTTTGCCTGTTACGGGAACAGTGCCATCTGCCCCGTGAGCAGCGTCTCGAAATCCTCATCGAGGAACGGCAGGATGGCATCGGCAATCGGCTGCAGTTGCCGGGTCACGTAATGCCCGTAGTCGATGGGCGCCGAGCGAACTTCAAGCGGTTCCGGTCCCGCCACGGTCATCACATAGCTGATCCAGCCGCCATGCTGATATTGCAGCGGGCGGCCGTGGCGCTCGTTATGGGCATCGGCAATGCGCGCAGCACGGACGTGCGGCGGCACATTGCGCTGGTAGTCGTCGAGCTTGCGGCGCAGCCGCTTGCGAAACACCAGCTGTTCGTCCAGCTCGCCAGCCAGCGTGCGGCGCACGATATCCCTCACGTAATCCTGGTACGGCTCACGGTTGAAGATCCGTTCGTAGAGTACCTGCTGGAATTCCTGCGCGAGCGGCGACCAGTCCGTGCGCACGGTCTCCAGCCCCTTGAACACCATCTCGACCCGGCCGTCGGGCCGCTGCACCTGGCCGGCATAGCGCTTCTTGCTGCCGAGGTCCGTGCCGCGGATGGTGGGCATCAGGAAGCGCCGGAAGTGCGTTTCAAACTGCAGTTCCAGCGCGCTTTCGAGCCCGTAGGTCTGCCACAGGTGGTCACGCCACCAGTCGTTGACATAGGCCACCAGGCTGCGGCCGATCTGGCTGGCGTCGGCCTCCGTCCGGGCGCGGCGCAGCCACACGAACGTGGAATCCGTGTCGCCGTAGATGACCTCGTAGCCGCGCGCCTCGATCAGGGTCCGGGTCTGCTGCATGATCTCGTGCCCGCGCATCGTGATCGACGAGGCGAGCCGCGGATCGAAGAAGCGGCAGCCGCTTGATCCGAGCACACCGTAGAACGCGTTCATGATGATCTTGAGCGCCTGCGAAAGCGGCTTGTTGCCGTCGCGCTTGGCAGCTTCACGGCCCTGCCAGACGCGGGCGACGATGGACGGCAGGCAGTGCTTCGTCCGGGAGAACCGCGCGCCGCGGAAGCCCGCGACGGAATCCGCATCGTCGGGATGCGCAAGCCCTTCCACCAGGCCGATCGGGTCGATCAGGAACGTCCGGATGATCGACGGATAGAGGCTCTTGTAGTCGAGCACCAGCACCGATTCATAGAGGCCGGGCCGCGAATCCATGACGAAGCCGCCGGGGCTCGCCTCCGGCGCTTTCTCGCCGAGATTGGGCGCCACATAGCCCTGGCGGTGCATCAGCGGCATGTACAGGTGCGTGAAGGCCGCGACCGAGCCGCCGCTGCGGTCGGCCTGAAGGCCCGTCACCGTGGCGCGCTCCAGCAGGAATGTCAGCAGTTCCGTCTTGTCGAAGATCCGCGTCACCAGCTCGCAATCATGCAGGTTGTAGCGTGCCAGCGCCGGCTTGTCCTGCTCGAACATGCGGTCGATGGCGTCCATGCGGTCATACGGGTTGTCGATCGCCTTGCCTTCGCCGAGCAGCGACTGGGCCACCGATTCGAGGCTGAACGACGGGAAGCTCCATGTAGCCGAGCGCAAGGCTTCGATCCCGTCGATGATCAGGCGGCCGGCCGCGCCGGCAAAATAGTGCTGCTGGCTGGCATGCTCGCGCCATTCCATCTCGGCTCCGCCGCGGCCAAGGCGCAACGGCACCTGGAACTTGCGCGCATGCTCCTGCAATACGCGCAAGTCGAACTGGACGAGGTTCCAGCCGATGATGGCGTCGGGGTCGTGGCGCGCCATCCACGCGTTCAGCCGTTCGAGCAAAGCTGGCCGTGTCTCGCAGTACTCGAGCGAGAAATCGACATCTGCCGGCACAGACGGCACCGGGCCCAGCATGTAGACCTGGCGCTGGCCGCAGCCTTCGAGCGCGATCGAGTACAGGTCGCCGAACGCGTTGGTCTCGATATCGAGAGACACCAATCGCAGCGTCGGCCGATAATCTGTCGCGGGCTTCATCTGCGCGTTACGCATCACGCCGTTGCCATCGGCATCGCCGTCGTACCAGACCGGGGCGGTGATGAAGCGCTCCATCAGGTAACGCTCGGGTGGCCGGATGTCTGCTTCGTAGACATCCACGCCCGCATCGCGCAGCTTGCGGCTGTGCTGGCCCAGTTGCCGATACTGACGGCAGTAAAGACCGAACACCGGCCTCTGGTTGAAGTCCTGAAGCTGCAAGGGGCGCAGATCGACATTCGCGTCGCCCTGCAGCACAGCCTCGGCGCGCTGCCGCTGTGCCTCCGGGACAAACGCTACGGACGGCTGCGAGGGCAAACGCAACAGGCGTGGGCCGTCGTCGGTGGCAAGCCAGACTTCGACTTCGGTCCCCGCCGGCGTATCGCGCCAATGCCGGGTCAGGATGAAACCCTGTTGAAGTGCCACGCTGCAAAACCCTGAAAAAACCGTCCGGGCACGATTCTAGCGGAGTTGGCGGAGCCGCTCCGTCCCGGAAGACCATAGGCTGCCGTCGGGACCAGCAAGCCGGATTGCATGACATCAGGCGCCACGGACTCGGCAAGAACACCTCAGTCGTTCCTGCATCCCGTAGCTAATGGAACAACTCGGCATAGGACAGGATGCCGCGACCGATCCCGCCCGCGATGATGACCCTGCCGTCGGAAAGCAGCGTCGCCGTATGTTGCTCGCGCGCATGCTCCAGGCTACCGGTCTGCGTCCAGCTTCCGGTTGCCGGGTCGTATGACTCGCTCACGAACGAGTCGCTGGCCTCGATCCCGCCCGCCACCAGCACGCGACCATTGGCGAGTCGGGTGGCGGTGTGGAAATCGCGTGCTTGCCGCAGGCTGCCGGTCGGCGACCACGTCCCCGACGCCGGATCGTAGAGCTCGGCGGAGGCCAGCGCGCTCGTGCCATCGAATCCCCCGGCTGCGAGCACCCTGCCATCGGCAAGCGATGCCGTGGCATAGGCGTTGCGGGCGTGGCTCATGCTGCCGGTCGTTGTCCAAGTGCCCGTGGCTGGGTCGTACAACTCGGCCGAGGCCAGTGCGGTGCCACCGGGTCCCTCTCCGCCGGCGACCAGGACTTTGCCACTGGGCAACAGCGTGGCGGTGTGCTGCTTGCGCGCCTGGCCAAGGCTGCCGGTCGATGACCAGGTGCCGGTGGCGGGGTCGTAGAGTTCGGCGGAAGCCAGTGCGCCCTGGTTACTGCCCTTGCCCTCGCCTCCGGCGACCAGAACCCGGCCATCCGGCAGCAGCGTGGCAGTATGGCTGTCGCGGCCGTCGCCGAGACTTCCTGTGGGCGACCACTTCCCGCTAAACGCGTCAAACAACTCGCTCGACGAAAGCGCATTGCCTCCGCCGGTGCTGAACCCGCCGGCGACCAGGACACGGCCGTCGGCCAGCAGCGTGGCGGAGTGCGCTTGCCGGTTCTGCGCGAGGCTGCCGGTTCGCGCCCAGCTGCGCGTGGCGGGGTCAAACAATTCGGCAGTCGACAATGCCTGCTTGCGGTTTCCGGCAGCCACAAGGATTCGGCCGTCGGGCAACAACGTCGCACTATGGCGGAAGCGTCCCTGGTTCAATGCGTCGGCCGGCGTCCATTCGCCGACCTCCGCCGGGCCCACTTTCATGGTGAACGTCGCGGTGGTACTGCCGGAGCTATTGCTGGCCGTCACGGTGAATTCGGTCTGATCGAGTCCGGCCACCGGCGTGCCACTGATTTCGCCGGTCTGTGTGTTGAGGCTCAAACCCGCTGGCAACGCCGGCGATATCGAGAACTCGGTCGCTTCGGCGCCGGAATAAACGGGCTCGTTGTACACGACCGGCTCGCCGATGATGTATTCGGGCATCGGGTCCCGGTAGACCAGACCAGCAGGCGGCGCCGCCTGCGCCCGCACTTCGATCGTCAACTGGGTCTGGACACTGTCCACGCTGTTCGTGCCTGTCACCGTATAGACAGCCGATGGAGCCGCCGTCGTTGGTATGCCGGTGATGACGCCGGTTTGAGAATCCATGGCAAGGCCGGGCGGCAATGGGGGCGCGATGCTGTATTGCGTGATCTCGCCGCCCGTGCTGAGTGGCGCGTTCGGCGTGACCGCTGCATTGACCACGTAGATGGTCGACTGGTCCAGATAATCGAGCCCGTCCGGCGCAATCGGCGCGTCCTTCACCTCGATCTCTACGCGCGTGGAAGCGCTTCCCCCGGCGTTGCTGCACGTAATCGTGTAGACCGTGTCGTGGCTGACGATCACCGGCGTACCGGTGATCGTGCCGGTCTGCGGATCCATGTTCAAGCCCGGGGGAAGTGGCGGTGTCACCGTGCACTGCGAGATCGCGCCGCCGCTATTGCTCAGGGTTTCCGGCACGATTGTGACGTCGACCGCATAGATGGGCGACTCGTCGCGCTCCACCAGGCCGGCCGGGGGCCTTTGAGCGGAGACCGGGTTTCCCCCGTCGCCACCGCCATTGCTGCATCCGGCCACCGCGACCGCCAATGTCGCCAAGGTCGCCAGCAGGGCTGCAAAGCTGCGCGGCATCGCCATGATCGACTCCGGCGGGTTGCATCATGGGACTAGGATAGGCCAGTGCGCCGGGGCGCAACGGAGGAACTGGCCTGCCCCATGGCCGGCGATGCGCCGGCCGCAAACCCCGTCACTGCAACGGACAACCCGCGTTGCAGAGCCCGCGTGCCACCGTCATTGCGCCAGGGCGTCCGGCTTCACCTCCGTCCAGCCCGGGCCCGGGTCGAATGACTTGATGGCCGCCCCCTTGGCAGCGCTGCTCGGGCCAAGGTCGCTTTCGAACACGCGGCCGTCGTGGCTCACCATGAAGGTCTTGATTCCGGTATCGCCATACCGGGCCGGCCACGCGATCAAGGCAAAGCCGCCGAAGAGCTTGCCGTTCACGAGGTAGTCATACTTGCCGCCTGGCGCATGCGGGCCTTGCGAAGTGAGCAGCCGGTAGTGATAGCCGTGGTAGCCACTCTCCCCGCGACTTTGCTTGCCAGCCTCGAGAAAAGCCGGGCCCAGCGGGCTTTGCGGTTCACCAGGCGTGCTCGGCCAGTACAGGCCGTCGCGCTTGCCCGGCGAACTGGCAAGCTTCAGCGCATAGGTCGATATGCCGGTCTTCTGCTGGCTCAGCCGGGCATAGTCGTCCTGCGCATCGCACACGGCCAGCAAGGTCTGCATCGCCGACAGCTCGTTGCGGCCAATGCGTCGCGCCTTCATTTCCTCGACGCCGGCACGGGTGTCGAAATGCCAGCCCTTCGCGGTCTTGACCAGCGGGATCGGCAGGGTCCAGCCGTCCTTGCCCGTGGCGATGCGTGCGCGATTGTCCCCGTCAGGCTGAATCGCATGGGACTGGCTCCAGGCTTCCAGGAACCGATAGCGGATATCGGCGCCAATCGGCGGAATCAGGGTCTTGTAGTTGGCGCCGAGAATGGACTGCATGGCTGTATCGTCGCTGGTGGCCACGGCGTTCCCAAAGGCCGTCATCGCGGCCTCGGGAGTACTGAAGGCCTTCTGCGCGTACGCAGGTGCCATGGCCCAGAGCAACATGGCCACCCCCACGGCAAGCGCGCGGCCCCGAGCGCGGCGCGGGTACGGAGTATCTCGCAGTATCGAGTTCATGATCCGGCCCCTCCGTTTAGCGCCTGCCACCACGACCACCGCCACCACCACGGCCGCCGCCGCCACCGAAGCCACCGCCTCCACGGCCGCCGCCACCGCTGAAGCCGCCACCGCCACCACCTCCACGACCGCCTCCGCCGGAAAAGCCTCCGCCGCCGCCATGGCTCGCGCCACTCTGGCGATAGCCCGTGGACTGCATGCTGGACCTGCCGCGATCGACATCACGCTGCGACGCCCCGCCGCCGCCCACACCCTGGAACGCGTTGTCGCGTCCGCCGCCTGCAGCACCTCCGCGCCCGCCAGCGCCGGCCTGACGGTCCGACACGCCGGCGCGGTTGCCGGCGCCACCGCGGTCACCAACTCCGCCCCGGTCGCCTACGCCGCCCCGGTCACCCACACCGCCCCGGTCGCCGACTCCGCCTCGGTCACCAACACCGCCCCGGTCACCGACGCCACCGCGGTTGCCAGCACCGCCGCGATCACCAAGACCGTCGCGGCCACGGAAATCATTGCGCCGGTCGGCGCCGGCGCCACTCCTGCCGCCGAATTTTTCACGCGATGCGTTGTCCCGGTACGCCACGCCCTTGCGGTGCGACGCATCGTGGTTCCACTTGCCGTTCTGCACCTTGGTCCGATCGAAGTTGCGGTCGATATTGGTGGCCCGGTTGACGTTCACATTGACGTCGCCTCCGCCCCAGTTGCAGCCGCCGAAGATCGCCCCCGCCGCCGCGAGGCCGACGCCCCAGGCAAAGCCCGTGGCCAGCGCGGCGCCCGGATAGTAAGCGGGATACGGCGGCCAGTAGTACGGCGGGTAGGACGGATATCCCCACGAGCCGTACACCACGGTCGGGTTGTACGACGGCACGTAGATGACCTGGGGATTGGCCGGCTCGATCCGCACGATGCTCTGGGGCGCCGCCGCCTGCGACGGTGCAGGACCCTGCACGGGCGCCTGCGCGGGGGCTTGCTCCACGATCACGTTCTGCTGTTCGTTCGACTTGAGGTTCCCCGACTGCTGAGCCTTGGCCCGCAACCGCTGCACCGCGGCAAGCACGTCCTTCTCCTGGGCGAGGAAAGCGTCGCCAAGCTTCTGGGTCCAGTCGAGCTTGTCGTTCATCGGCTCGAGCGCTTGCGGGAAGGCCACCAGCGACTTGACGCTGACATCCCAGGGCTGGTCGGCGACAGCCTTGACCGCATCGTCGCCCTTGACCTTCGGATTGGCCTTGACCCAGCGTGCCGCCTGCACGATCTCCAGCGGGTACGTAGAGGCCATCAGGACCTGGGCGAGCACCGAATCGGGATACAGGGCGATCGGGGCGACCAGGGCCTCAAGCTCCTCCGGCTTGAACGTCGTAGCCGGCGCGGACGTGTCCTGCGCATGGACAGCAAACGATAGCAACGTCAGGACTGCGAGCAGCCAAGCCCTGACGCAGCGGAGCGAGCGCGTTGTCCAAGGATCCATTGCCATCCCCCCAAATCGCCCGTTTGCCGGGCACCGTGACGGGCTCCGCGCCCGAAAGAAAAGGCATTACCCAGATGACAAGTACGTGCTCGCCCGAGCCGCTACGTGCGAGCCACGCAAGTGCTCAGTATCCATCCTCGTGTCCAACTCTATGTGCAGCCGGAGCATTCAGAAATGAAATCTTTCCATCGCCGAGATAAGCAAAGTTTTTATCCCGATGTTGTGCGGCATTCGACACTCGCTGAGGGATATGTCGATTCGACGCTGGCGCTGCTTACCGGCGGGGTCGGCCACCCTGCCGGGATGGCGGTTCCTGGCGCTGCGGGTAGAGCTTCTGGAACTGTGCGGTCGTGACTCCCATCCCGCTCTTGTCGTCGATGATGGTCATTTCCTGCCATGCACTCGGCGCGCCCTGCAGCCCCGGGAAGTCCCTCAACTGCCAGACGCGGCCGGCCTGCGTATCAAGCAGGAAGGAACCCCCGCGGGCGTTGTCCACGATCTGGTACCGCCCAGGCCGCCCGAGGGGCGGCAGGTCGTCGGCGCGTGGCGACGCGGCCGCCGCGCTGGCATCGCCGCTCCCTGCCGCGACTGTCTGGGGGGGCGGGCTTTTCGCCGGCTCCCTGCCACACCCGGTCATCAAGACCATCGCCAGGCACAACGCATACGATGCCCTGTGGGACATGGTGGACTCCTCTGCGTGCGGACCGACAGTCCCGTGAACGGCCGGGCCGCGGATTGCCGTTGCAGTCTATGCCATCAGCAGCGACTCGTATTCGTCGCGGAACTGGTGAAGCGAACTGTCTACCACCGTGACAGCGCCGTCGATCAGTCCGCAGCGACCGCTACCGGGCAGGATGCGGCACAGGTTCTCCAGCGACTCCAGGTCGGCGCGCACGCCGCGGCCCGTGTCGATCCGGTTGAGCAATCGCATCAGCTGGAAGGTGCCGCCCTTGCACGGCGGGCACTGGCCGCAGGAACCCTGCGCAAAGAAGCTCACATACTCGGCCACCTTGCGGACGATGCTGGTGCCTTCGGATACGACGATCATCGCGCCGGTCCCCAGGCGCGAGCGCCGCTTGCGCACCGAGTCGAAATCCAGCGCCACGTCGAGATCGCGCTTGGTCAGCAGCGTGTTGGAAGGCCCGCCCGTGAAGACGGCCTTGAATTCCTTGCCCTGCAGCATGCCGCCGCCGAATTCGAAGATCAGTGCTTCCAGGCTGGTGCCCATCGGCAGCTCGTAGAGGCCCGGGCGCAAGACGTCGCCCGACAGCGAATACAGCTTGGTCCCAGCGGCCTGCGCTACGCCGAGCGCGCGATACCACTGCGCGCCGTGGCGCAGGATCCCCGGTACGTGTGCGAGCGTCTCGGTGTTGTTGACGACGGTCGGCGCGCCGTGCACGCCGCTGTCCGCAGGATAAGGCGGCTTGCGCCGCGGAAACGGGAACGTGCCCTCGACGCTCGATATCACGGCCGTTTCCTCGCCCCCGATGTACAAGCCCGAGCTCGGCACGACGCGCAGCGTGAGCCGTCCGCCGAGCAGTCGCTCGAGTTCGGCGAGTTGCGCATGTGTTTGCCACTGCTGCACCGCCTGCCGCGTCATCTCCAGGGACAGCGGTTGATGCGGATTGACATACAGGACGACATGATTGGCCCGCGTCGCTGCCGCCGCGATCAACGCGCCCTCGATGACCTGGTGCGGCGTGTGCTCCAGCAGGAAGCGGTCCTTGAACGTACCGGGTTCGTCTTCGTTGCCGTTGCAGATGATGTATTTGTCGCCCGCGGCCGCGGCAGCGACCGGTCGCCACTTGCGGTGCGTCGGGAAACCCGCGCCGCCCATGCCGCGCAGGTCAGCCTGCTCGATCTCGGCAAGTATTGCATCCGGATCGCTCAATGCCCTGGCCAGCCCTTCCCCGCCACCACGCGCAAGCCAGGCCTGCAGGTCTGCGCCGACCCGGATGTCTTCCCTCAGCAGGACCTGATTCAGCTTTTCCATGACGCGCTCCGCCGATCGCTATCGCTTACCGGGTGCCACCGGGCGCCCGGCCCCACGCGCCCGGGCTGCGGGCCGCGTCGACGCGCAGATCGAAATGCGCGTAGCCGGGGAACAGCAGCGGTGCCTTGACGTGCAGCGGCAGTCCGGCGAGCGTCAATTCCCGCTGCCAGGCATGCACGTGGCCGATGCCGGCGCGGCTGGCCACGGCGTTGCCGCCCGCTGACGCGGCACTGGCGCCGGCATGCCGGCCCATGCTGAGGATATCGAGCAGCGCATTGCCCATCAGGCGGTTGCGCCCGTGAATGCCGCCCGTGACTTCGCCCACGCAATAGAGGCCGGGCACGCACGTCGCGCCGTCCTTCCCGATCGCCACGCCGCCGTTCTGGTAGTGGAGGGTTGGATAGACCATGAACGGCTCCTGTGCTGCATCGAGACCGCACTTGTGCGCGAGATGGCGCAGCGTTACGAGCCGCTTGGCCAGGATGCCCGGGTTCTGCATTTCCAGCGTCGGCGTGTCGAGGAACACGCCGACCTGGCCATCGCGGTCGATGCCGCGCCCCTCGGCGCATTCACGCAGGATCGCCGAGGCCACCACGTCGCGCGGCTTGAGTTCGTCCACGAAGCGTTCGCACTCGCCATTGAGCAGCCTCGCCCCCGCGGAACGCGCAGCTTCCGAAATCAGCCCACCCGCCAGATGGGACGGATACGCGATGCCGGTCGGGTGGTACTGGAACGAATCGAGTTCGCGCAGGCGCGCCCCGAGACGATAGGCCAGAACAAGACCGTCCGCGGTCGCACCATAGTGATTCGATGTCGGGAACGCATTCAGATGCAGCCGCCCGGCGCCGCCCGTGGCAAGTATCACGGCCCGCGCGCGGACCAGCACGAAGGTGCGCCACTCCAGGTTGTAGATCACTGCGCCGGCGCAGCGCCCGCGCTCGTCGGACAGCAACTCGACCGCAGGGCAGCGGTTCCACACGTCGATGCCGGGATCGAGGTCGACCGCCTCACGCAGCACGCGCATCATCTCCAGCCCGGTGTAGTCGCGATACGAAAGAATGCGCGCGGCCGAGGCACCGCCGGGCTTCTTGCGCAGCAGATTGCTGCCGATAAGCCGGTCCTCCTCCTGGTCGAACATCATGCCGAGCCGGATCAGCCAGCGAATCACGTCGGGCCCGTCCATCACCATCTGGGCCACCAGCTCGGGCTCGCCGCAGAAGTGCCCGGCCCGCAGCGTGTCTTCGAAATGCAGCTGGGGACTGTCGTCGTCGCCGATGGCGGCCTGGATGCCGCCCTCGGCCATGACGGTGTTGCTGTCACCAAGGCGCAGCTTGGTGGCAAGAATCACGCGCGCGCCCTGCTTTGCCGCGGTCAGCGCTGCGGCGCATCCACCGCCGCCACCGCCGATGATCAGTACGTCGGTGGTCGCGAGTTGCGCGCCTGCAATATCGACATCGTCGATCAACGCATTGGCCTGCAGATAGCGCGCAAGATCGGGCTGGCACGGCTCGCCGCGGTTCACGCCAACGGCCAGCGGGACATGCGCGCTCGGGCCATGGTCCGGATGGTAGGCCTTGAGCAATGCATCGACGGGCATGTCGTCACTGCGCACCGCGTGCTCTGCGCCCGGACGATAGCGCCGGCGCGCGTCTTCGTAAGGGATGCCGGCTGGCATGACGGTTCGCCCCGGTCAGCGCGGCGGGCGGGCGCCCGCCGCATCGAAATCGATGCCCATTTCGCCGCGCTCGATCTGCTGCAGGCGCCGCATGAGATTGGCCGGTCGCAGCGAGTTCGCCGCGATCATGCGCCGCACGAACAGGCCAAGGTGGTTAGGACGAATATGCTCCGGACAGGCCAGCGTGCAGAGATTGCACATGACGCACTCGTCGAACACGTGGCTCGCCGCGGCCAGGTTGCCTTCCACCGCGAAGTTCACGCCGTGCTGGACCTCCAGTCCTTTCGGACACGCGCGATCGCAGCCGCTGCAGTGGCGGCAATGCGCGGCCTCGGGGAAGGTCTGCGAAATCGCGCCCAGGACCTGCCAGCTGTCGCTGAAATCTTCGATGCGATATACGTGGCGCGCCGACACCGTGAAGTAATCGAGAAAGGCGACCTGCATGCCCTCTTCGACCAGCGTCTCGCAAGCGAGCGCGGTCTTGACCTCCTGGTCGCCGCTGCGGCGCACCATGACGCGGCAGGACCCGCATACGCCCTGACCCATGCAGCCGACACCCTCGACAAGCGTTTCGCCCGCATGGACGAAGGCCTGCAGGATCGAGCAATTGGGCGGTGCATCCAGCTCGCGTCCTTCAATGCTCAAACGTACCATCTTCGCCCCCGTCGTCTGGCGACCCCGAAGCCACACCGGCGAACTCCACGAAAAGGTCATAACAACCATAGCACAGGCGTGGTCATTGAAAAGGGGCACATCAAGGCTGCCGAGACCGCCCGCCACCTTCCCGAACTCCCTTCATCACTCGCCCCGAACATTATCACAACAGCTGTTGTCTTAATTCGAATTGCGAGTTATTGTTCGTCCATCGCGCCGGCCAGCGTCCCTCAACGAAGAAGGAAGGAGACTCATCATGCTCACCACCCAAGCCCAGCGGGAGGCGTTTCGCACTGACGGCGCCGTTCTTGTCGAGAACTGCCTGGACCCGGCGCAGCTCGCCCGCTGCTACGAAGCATTCAAGTGGAATGTCGCCAACCCGGGCCCATACCACTTCCGGTCACTGGACGGCACCAGCCTGCAGACCCACATCGACAACGCCAACCCGGTCGTCAAGGACAAGCTGGACGCTCTGGTTGCCACGCTGCCGTTCGGCAAGGTGTTCCAGGAGTTGTGGGGATCGGAACATGTCTGGTATTTCGCCGAGGAGGTGTTTGCCAAGGAAGGCGGCAGGAGTGGCCGCGGACCGTGGCACCAGGACACCGCGAACCTGCCGTGGGCCGGCAGGCACTGGGGCAATGCCTGGATTACCTTCCAGGCCATTCCGAAGAAGAACTCGCTGGAGATCGTGCGCGGCTCCCATCTGGGCATCCAGTACGACGGTGCGAGCTTTTCGAATGCCGATGATCCGACCGATCCGCTGTACGGCGACGGCACCTTCCCCCGGCTGCCGCATATCGACAAGGACCTTGCCGCAGACCCGAACGCCTGGGACGTGCTGTCCTGGAGCGTGACGCCCGGCGATGTCGTATTCCTGCATCCGCGTTCGCTGCACGGGGGCGCGGCCGTCGACGCCGGCTGTCCGACCCGCCATACGCTGGTGCTGCGTTTCTTCGGCGACGACGCCACGTTCCGCGCGCTGCCGATGTCGAACCCGCGCTATGCCCGCAATGGTCCGCTGTTCAGCGAGGAAATGGCCAAGCTGGACGAGGGACAGGCATTCCGCTCGCCTGTTTTCCGCCAGATCGCCTGATACCGCCTTGCACGGAGGAGCAACCATGAAACGGCAAATGATCAATCCCGGCCTCACGCAGGCCAGGCACTACGACCAGCTTCATTTCTCGTCGGCAACGCGTGTCGGCGACATGATCTGGGTGTCCGGGCAGGTGGGCTTCGACCTGGCGACTGGCACGGTCGGACAAGGGATGGAAGCCCAGGCGCGGCAGGCGTTCGAGAACCTCAAGACCGTACTGGAGGCCGCGGGCGCCGGCATGGCAGACATCGTGGAGATCATGACCTTCCACACCGACATGCGCAGCGACATCGAGGCGTTTGTGAAGGTCAAGGACGAATACCTTCCCGAGCGCTATCCGTCGTGGACAGGCGTCGGCGTGAGCCAGCTGGCCCGCCCCGAGTTCCTGGTCGAGATCCGCGCCATTGCGGTGGCCGGCTGCGGCGCCGGCTGACAGCCCGAAGCCGCGGCCAGCAGGCCGCGGCACACGATCAAAAAAAGAAAAACAGAACAGCGACAACGCTGATGGAAACACAAACATGAATCGTCCCAACAAGGTCGTCAGACCGGATAAGCCATCCAGCATTCTCGCGCGGCTTGACCGCCTGCCGGTGATGGCATCGCACTACCTGTGGGCCGCCCTGCTCGCGGCCAACCTGATGCTGGAGTACTACGACAACGCCATCTTTGCCTACGCCAGTCCAACGATCAAAGCCCACACCAATCTGAGCACCGAGCAGATTGGCCTGATCAGCAGCGCGTTCTTCATCGGGATGATCATCGGCGCGCTGGCGGGAGGGCGACTGTCCGACAAATGGGGACGACGTTCGGTCCTGGTCTGGACCACCGTGCTGTATTCGCTGGGCGCGCTGGCGACGGCGTTCGCGCCTACGTACGAGACCATCCTGGCCTCCCGTGTCGTCACGGGTATCGGCGTACAGGCGGCCACATCGGTGCTGCTGGTCTATATCGCGGAGATGTTTCCCGGCAAGGCACGTGGCCGCTTCGTCTCCATCGTGTCGATCGGGTTCGTGGTCTCCGGCATCGGCGCGGCGGCACTGGCGATGTTTTATCTGCCACAGAGCAGTACCGGTGCCTGGCGCAACCTGTTCCTGGCAGGCAGCGTCGGCCTGCTGATCGCGCCGCTGGCACGCTTCATCCTGCCGGAATCGGTGCGCTGGTGTGTCTCGCGCGGGCGCACCGACCGCGCCGAACGCATCGTCAGCGATCTGGAAGCACGTGCGCTGCGCCGCGGTCCGCTCGCCGAGCCCGCCATGGCCGCCACGCAACAGCAAGCCGCGGCACCCACGCTGCGCGATCTCATCAACGACAAGGCCGTGCTGCGGACGATCGCCGTTCTCACGCTCGGCTATTTCGGCGCCACGCTGGCCTACTACCTGTTCGGCCAGTGGGGCGTCTACTCGCTCGTGTACAGCCTCAAGTACTCCGAGGAACACGCGTATTACATCCTGTTCCTGTGGAACGTGATCTATGGCGTCACGCCGTTCGTCGCCATGCTGTTCCTCGATCGGTACGAGCGCAAATCCACCATCCTCGTCGTGTCGGTGCTCAGTGCACTGCCGCTGATCGTGCTCGGCATCTCGGGCAGCAGCTGGGTGGTGATCAGTGCGGGCGGCCTCGCCTCGATCATCACGGGGCTCGTCGTCAACGCGTACTACACGTACATCCCGGAGACGATCCCGACGCAGTTGCGCGCCCTGGGCAGCGGGATCGTGATCTCTGGCGGGCGGTTCGGCGGTGCTGCGGCGGGCGTGCTGGGCGCCGCGCTGTTCTCCGCTGGCGGCATGGCCGGCGTGATGCTCGCGGCGGCGGCCTGCTACATCGTCTTCTCCATCCCCGTCGCCCTGTTCGGCCCGCGCACGACCAACCGTTCGTTGGAAGCCGTTGCCGACGAAGGGCCTGACGCTGCAAGCGGAGCACGCCAATCCCCGGACACGCCCATGGCTGCCTGACACGGCATTCCCGCCAGGCACGGGAGGCTCGTGCCTGCGCAGCATCGATTCCCGGACAAAGGAAAGCGGCAACGTGACTGAAGACTTCAAGACATATCGAACGCTGGGCGGCTGGATAGAAAAACCGGCCGACCTGCAGCCACCGCTCGACGGCCACGTCAATGCGGATGTGGTTATCGTCGGCGCCGGCTTTGCCGGACTTTGCGCAGCGCTGGAGCTTGCCCGGCAACGTGTGAAAGTCGTCGTCCTCGAGCGCGAATTCTGCGGCTACGGGGCAAGCAGCCGCAATGCGGGCTATCTGGCCGGCGGACAGGGACTCAAGTACGACCGCTTCCTCAAGCGCGCCGGCCATGAGAAGGCGAAGCAGATCGTGCGCTTCTACGAGGACGGTGTCAGCTTCGCCGAAGGCAAGTTCGCGGAACACGGCATCGACTGCGACTACAACCAGTCGGGATTGATCCGTGCCGGCATCGACCCTTCGCAGGAAGCCAGGGTGCGCGACGACATGCGGATCAGCACCGAACTCGGATGTCCGTCGGAGTACCTGGACCACGCCGAGATGCGCGCGCGCGGCATCCCGCCAGCCTTTCTGTTCGGCAGCTACGTGCGCAACGGCGGCACGCTCGATCCCGGCAAGTACGTGCTGGGCCTGCGGCGCGCGGCGCTGCGGGCGGGCGTGACCATCCACGAGAACACGCCATTGCTGTCCTTCACCGAAGGCCCGACCATCAAGGTGCAGACACCGCGCGGCAGCGTCAGTGCGCCGGTCATGATCCTCGCCACCAACGCCTATACGCCCCAGCTCGGTCCTCTCGCGGACCAGGTGGTGCCGTTGCGGCTCTCGGCCATGGAGACCGAACCGCTTTCTTCCGTGCAGCTGGCGGCGCTTGGATGGCCGCGTCGCGAAGGCATCACCACAATGCACTGGGTCATGGAGAGCCATCGCCTGACGGCGCGCAACACGCTGGTCGTGACGACCAAGCGCCTGCGTTACCCGTTCGGCTCGCAGACGCCTGACGTGCCCGAGCACGCCCAGTATCGGGCACTGCGGATGGCCCTGCACGACCGGTTTCCGCCCTTGAAAGGCATCGCCATCCGGCGCTGCTGGAGCGGCTATATCAGCTATGCCGACGATGGCCTGCCGGTCATCGGCGCCACCGGCGCGGATCGGAATATCTACTACGCGGCGGGGTGTTCGGGCCACGGCGTCGGCACGCAGGGGATGGTCGGGCACATGCTGGCGCAGAGGATCTGCGGGATCGACAACCCGCTGCTTGCAATGCTGATGCAACACAGTCCGCCATCGACATTGCCCGAGCCGCTGCGCTGGTTTGCCCTGAACAGCGCCCTGAAGGTCGCAAGCACGCTCGATGAACGTTCGAACCGCAAGGCGCGCGCCGCGTGATGTAGCGCTGACATTGCGTGACGGCAGGGCCTAGCAAGTCCCCTGCTTCACCTGAAACTCAATACGGAAACACTGATGACAGATCTCTACGATGTCGCCGTGATCGGCGCGGGCTTTGCAGGCATGACGGCGGCGCGGGACCTCAGCAATGCAGGCCACAAGGTCGTACTGCTCGAAGCGCGTGACCGGATTGGCGGCCGCACCTGGTGGGGAAAGGCGCTTGGCCTGCACCTGGATCTGGGCGGCACCTACGTGCACTGGACCCAGGCGCATGTGTGGCGCGAACTCAAGCGCTATGGCATCGGCCTGGCGACACCGATGCCGGTGAGCAAGGCGTACTGGTACGCCGACGGCGCGGTACACGCCGGGACGTGGGAGGAACTCAATCAACTGACCACGCCGCTGGTCGCGCGCTTCTTTGGCGACGCTCGGAAGTATTTTCCGCAGGTGGATGACCTGTCAGCCGCCGATGTCGGCGCAATCGACCAGCAAACCGTCGGCGACCGTCTTGACGCGCTCGAACTCACCGCGCACGACCGTGACCTGCTGGTCAATGCAATGTCGATCCTGGTTTGCTCCGAACACGAGCAGGGGCTTGCGCAAATGCTGTTCTGGTGCGCGATGTGCTTCGGCAACTGGAGCGCGTTCAAGGAAATTGCCGGGCACTGGCCGATCGAAGGCGGCACCGGGCGCCTGATCGACGCCATGAGCGCGGAGTCGAAAGCCGAGTTGCGCCTCTCGACGCCGGTGGCAGCCGTCGATGACAACGGGCACGAGGTCATCGTGACCACCCGAGATGGAGAACGTATCCGGGCCCGACGCGCCGTGGTGGCGCTGCCGCTCAATATGCTGAGCGAGTTCCGCGTCACGCCCGCACTGCCCCAACCCGTGCGCGCCATGATCGAGCAAAAGAACCCGATCATGCCCAGCAAGATCTGGGTCCGGGTCAAGGGCGAGATCGAGCCCTTCGTGATCTATGCGCCGGCGGGCAAGCACCCCATCAATACCGCTCACGCCGAACGGCGCGATGATGGCGATACGCTGGTGGTGTGCTTCTGCTGCGATCCCTCAGCCTTAAATGGCAACGACCGCGAGGCCGTACAGCAGGCGTTGCGCGACTTCATTCCGGATATCGAGGTGATCGACACGGTCTGCCAGGATTGGGCGAACGATCCGTTCGCCAAGGGCGGATGGATGCATCACCGCCCCGGCAATCTGACGCAGGCGGCTCCGCTGATGCGACAGCCCCACGGCCGCATCCATTTCGCAGGGGCGGACATTGCGCCCATCGGAGTCGGCGGCATTGACGGTGCCATCGAGACCGGCACCAAGGCTGCCGCCGACGTTGGCCGCGCGCTGGATGTCGCGCACCATCGCTGACGCCTTGCTACGCGCGCGCCGCCCGTCCGCCAGGCTTCGGCTCCCCTGGCACGGGCGCGATCAGCACCGCCAGGGCATCGATAAGCGCGCGCATCCGCTTTGGCGTGAATCGTTTGGGTTCGATGGGGTACAGCATCATCCACCCATCGCCCATGGCGACAAGCTGGTCAGTGAGGATGTCCGCCGGAATATCGTTGCGGACCGTCCCGCGTTCCTGCGCGTCCTTGACGATGGCAGCAAGCAGGCGGCGATAACGCGCATAGCGCCTGGCAATGACTTCGGCAAAGGCGGGCTCGTGCCGCCCCTGCGCGAGCAGTTCCGATGTTGCCGGCCAGAACCTTGTGCTGCGATCCGTCAGCCGGATCCAGCTTTCGAACGGCGCCAGGATGTCACCCGTCTCCCGCGCCGACTCCAGCATCGCATCGAAACGGTCGAACGCGCTTTCCATCAGCGCCACGACCAGCTCTTCCTTGTTCGCAAAGTAATAGGTCACCGCACCAGTGGTATAGCCCGCATGCTTGGCCACCTTGCGCAGCGATGCGTTCGCATAGCCCTCCTGCGCGATCACCGTTGATGCCGCGCGCAGCAACTCCTTGCGCTTCGCTTCGCGGTCGCCGACCGGACGACCCCGGGTTGAGACCTGCTCGATATCGTCGTCGCTGTCCATTGTTCTGTTCTTTCTCTTGAGGATTTCGATACTGGATGCCGGCTGGTTAGCCGCCGGATGCCTGATTTTACAGAATCGACGTTATGTTTTGATTCTAGCCTCTCCAGCGCTCTCGCCCCACGCCGCTCCTCAGGTGCGGAGGCGTCCGCACGCGTCCACGTAGCAACACCTGTGCCCCCTCCCAACTCTGACTACGCAGGGAATACCCGCCCTTTTTATTTAACATTACGCTCGTTATTCTAATTCACGATTTGCGCAAATCGACAGGCACGTTTGAAGAAGAGTGCGCGGCCGATGCTGTTGCATGCGGCCGCCAGGCAACTGACAAATATGGAGATCGTTGATGGATGCATGCAGGCGTAATGCCTTGAACAAGGATAGTGCTGTCGTCATGAAGCGGCGCTGCGAAGAGAAACACCGGGTGCCACGCAAGGTGGCACCCGATTGGGCCAGGACGCCTGTGATCGCCCTGGCAGCACTTGGCGTGTTCGCGGGCGCGGCCAATGCCCAGTCATCCATCACGCTGTACGGTACGCTGGACACCAACCTTGAAATCGACACCAACTTCAAGAGTGCGGGCGGAGGCTCGGCCAACCGATACGCGCTGAACGGCGAAGGCCTGTCTGGCTCGCGCTGGGGTATCCGCGGCGTGGAAGACCTTGGTGGCGGCCTGAAAAGCGTCTTTGTGCTTGAAAGCGGCGTTGGCGGAGACGACGGCACCATGCAGCAAGGTGGCCGACTGTTTGGCCGCCAGGCATTCGTCGGCCTGCAGAGCGACAGGTACGGCAAGATCACCTTCGGTCGCCAGTACACGTCGATGCTCGATGCACTGGCCAATTTCTCGCCTGCCGCCATGTCGAGCCTATATGAACCTGTGATTGCCCAGATCGGCCCGGTCTACCGCGAAGACAATACCGTCAAGTATTCGGGGACGTTCGGCCCGGTCAGTGTCGGGGCGCACTGGAGCTTTGGCACCGGCGGGAGCAGCGGCAACGTGGACCTCAGCCGCCTGGGTGGCTCAGGCGAGGTTCCTGGTCAATTTCGCCGCGATACCGGCTACGGCGCGCGGGCGTCCTATACAGCGGGCCCGTTCAGCACAACCGTGACCTATGACCAGGTGAATCCGAGCATCATCGGCGTTGGCGGATTCGCCGGCACCGGCACGTTCAAGAAGGCCGCCGCAGCGGCCAGCTACGCCGTCGGGCCCGCAATCTTCATGGCGGGATATCGCTGGGGCATGTCGACTGCGCCGGGGCAGACGCTGGTGCGCGACAACCTGTACTGGGCTGGCGTCTACTACGAGATAAACTCTGCGCTGAGCCTGACGCTGGACTACTACTACCAGACGTTCCGGTCATCGACCCTGCCAGCGCTACGGCCGGCCGGCAATCCGAGGCAGCTGATGTTCATTGCCGACTACCACCTTTCCAAGCGCACGGACCTGTACCTGACCACGGCCTACGCGCAACATGCCGGCCTGTGCCTGGACACCGCGTCCATTGCCTTCAACAACGGCTATCAGCCTGCTGCCGGCAAAGACAGCATGTTCGGCGCCGCAATAGGTATCCGCCACAACTTCTGAACGCCTCGGAGCATAGCGCGCGGGCCACCACGGAGGTGGCCCTTCCCGTATGTCATCCCAATCGGTAGATGCCCTCTTCGTTCACCTCTACCCGCCCGTCCGCCAGCAACTCGGCCAGATGCTGGGAAATCGTACGGGTCTCGGCGTTCACCACCCACAAGCCTTCATAGCCCGGCGGATACAGCAGCCGCAGGTCGACCAGTTGCGCGAGCGTCTTCGGCGATTCGCGCAGCCATGCCAGCAGGCGCTGCTCGCGTTCATCCAGCTTGGCCACATAGGCAGCGAGATCACGCAGGAAGTGTTCGCGATCGGTGTAGACACCGCGGTGATGGGACGTAACCCATACCTTGGCCGGAATCTCGGGCAGCCGTGCCAGGCTGCGGCGGAAGTCCGCCAGGCTGGAACCCGCGTCACCGTAGTAAGGCCCGAATCCGGTCAGGTCGATGTCCCCCGTGAAGGCCACCCCCTCGGGTTCGACAAGTAGAACGCTGTGGCCTGCGGTGTGCCCCGGCAGGTGAAACGCGCGAATGCGGCTCTGCCCCAGATCCCAGCACGCGCCATCCACGTAGCCTTGCGCGTCGGGCCGCGGCGCATAGAAGAATTCGCGCTGGAACTTGGCCAGCGTCTCCGACGCATACTCCGCATTGCCGAACGCGGCAATCATCCCCTCCCAGCTCTGCGCGGCCGGCAAATCGGCTTCGTGCACATGAACCGATGCATGCGGAAGACGATGCAATCCGGCCATATGGTCTTCATGCACATGGCCCATCACCACCAGCTCGGCCGCTTCGAACTCCGGTCCGATGTAGTTCGCGACAAGCGGTGTGTCGAACGCCGCGAGAGTTTCCGTGCCGCGCACCATCACCTGGTTTCCGTCGGGGTATTTGCCGTTCTTCTCTCCGAAGAAGACGGAGACGCGGCCGAAGTCCACGCGTTGAACGCGTCCCGGCAAGTCGGAATTGCTGATAGCGGTGCTCATGTCGATCGTCCTCTCTGGCGGTTTGTTTTTATCGCCCGCAGCCAGGGTACGCCAGCGGCAATGACATGCGGCTGCTCGCCCCCACCCCGGGTTCTTTATCATAACGTCGGTAATTATAATTAAGAAAGCGGCAACCGTCCGGACTGACGCGTTCGTCCTCGGCTGGAACGGAGTGGCGCGTCATGCATCTGCCGCTTGTGCAGAAAGTGCGCGACTCGGTTGGACGAGGCTCTGGCGCTGCCATCGGTCACCGAACGTCGGCAACGCCAACACCCTGCATCCCTTACATGGTGTGCAATCGTTTCAATGTCCCCGAGATCACAAAGCCGCGCCAGCGCCCATCCGGCGCCCCCGTGACGCGGTACGAATCTTGCCGTACGTAGAAGACCGGCCCCGCGCCAGAGCAGATGCAGTCGCGCCTGCCGGGCAATCGGGCATCCCATGTACTTCAGGACATCAGCATGAGTTACTACGACGAAGAGCGCTACAGGCGCGAACGCAGCAAGCGGCGAGACGATGATGACTGGCAACCTGAATCCGGCCGCGAGGCGTGGCAGTCGGAGCGCGCACGCCGGCGCCTGACGCCGGGGCAGACCAGCTATGGCGGCCCGGCGCCCCAGCGGGGCGGATATGGTGATCCGTACCGGGAATCGTCCGGCCAGCGGTATGGAGAGCGCCAGTACAGTGATTCGGACCAAAGGTACGGCTCATACGGCGCCGAGCGCTACCAGGACTATCCGTCGCGCGGACGCTACGGTGACCGCTCCGGCGGCCGCGACGAAGGCCGCTATGGCACCGCAGAAGCTTACCGCGGCGGGGGCCGTACCAGAGACGACGAAGGCCGTCACCGTGGCAGCGAACTGCGCTATGGCTTGAACGGTGGCGACGGCTGGGAGCGAGCCCGCGAATGGCGCGACCCGAACGCCTGGCGGCGCGACGACGCGGACGCCGAACGCGAGTGGCGCCAGAGCGTGGAACGCACACGCGAACAGGAGCGCCGTACGGCAGGCCGCGACACCTATTTCAATGACCTGCGCAGCGATACCCGCTACTGGACGGAGGCCGAGGACGACCGCGCGCAGGGCCAGCACTACGAACGCAGTTACAGCCGCGAGGCCGCGCAGCGGCGCGGCTGGGAAGTCGATGATGACCGCGACGAAGACCATGGCGCGCTGTACAACTTAGGGCGCCGCATCGGCGAGGCGGTAGGCGACTTGTTTGGCACTTCGGAGCGGCAGGAGCGCCATGTAGGCCCGCGCGGCTACCAGCGCACCGACGAGCGGATCCGCGACCAGATCTGCGAGCGCCTGAGTTACGCGCGCGGCGTCGACATCAGCGACGTCAGTGTCGACGTCAAGGATAGCGTGGTGACGTTGTCCGGCACGGTGAAAAACCGCAGCCAGAAATACTACGTGGAAGACCTGGCCGATGCGACATACGGCGTCAGTGAAGTGAACAACGACATCCGCGTGCGCCGCGATGCCGACACCTCGTTGTCCGGCACTGGCGAGGCGACCGGCAGCACCTGGCGGGGCTGACCGGTACACCGGACAAGGGGAATTCAGGGCCTGGGGGCAATCAGGCGGGCGGACCGGAAGCGATACGGCCTTCCGCCCTGCCTGGCTTCTGCCGGCTTATCCCTTGCGCATGCGCAGCAGATCGGTGTAAGACACCAGCTTGCGCTTTTCCTGCGTCAGCGTCTTTCTTTCCGGCGCCGCGCGGGTTGGCTGGCCGCGCTCGAACTTGGCGGCGGCGCGTGCGTCCTCCCGCGCGTAGGTGCTCGCGGTCCTGGCCTCCGCCTTCTGGCGTTCCGTTTCCAGCCGCGCAGCGCTGCGCTCTTCCCGCGCGATATCGCGCGCGGCCGACAGGATTTCGGCCCTCAGTTGATCGCGCCTTTGCTTGGCAGCAGCACGCGCAGCCCGCAGTTGCTCCTTTCGCTGCCGCAGCCAGTCCTTCCTGTTGATCGGCGCAGGCCTGGCCTCTGCCGCCACACTCTGGCGCAGAGCCCTGCTGATTGAAACCTTCTCAGTCCCCAGCGTGCGCCGCGCTCCTCGTTTCAGATCACTCACGCCGTCACTCTCCTGCAGCACGTCACTACCGCTCATGCATCAGCCCTTGGAATCCATGAGCGTATCGCAGCAACCTTACCATAGGACGCCATTTCAGGCCGGGACCGGCGGCGGGCATCGACCGGTCGTAGAGCCACGGAAAGCGAATCTACTTCATGCTGTCAAGCAACGCTCTCGCTTCGCGAATTTCATCGATTTCGGATGCTTCGCCGAGTGCTCCGATGACTGCGGTCAGCCGGTCTACGGCGGCGCGGCTGTCCCCTTGTCGTTGCCACAGCCGCGCCAGGCTGATCGTGGCGCGCAGTTCCAGCGGACACGAGTGCTGGCGGCGGGCGACGGCAATCGCCTTCTCGAAGCAGGCTTCTGCACGTGCGCAACGGTCGGCATCGGTCAACTCAAGGTACGAATCAGAACAGATCAGCTCGCCCTCGACCCGGAACAGCTCCGCCTCGACATGACGCTCGCCGCAAGCCGACCCCATGGCCCTGGCGTCGGCAATGGCGCGCAGTCCCGCTTCCACCTGCCCAATCTGGCGGCAGGACTCGGCCAGCAGTGACAGGAAATGCGACTGTCCCAGTCGCGCGCCGGTGGCAAGATACGCGGCCATTCCGGACTGTATGTCGGCGATGCCTTCATCATGGTGTCCCATGCGGACCAGCGCCTGGCCCCGCAGTGCGGTCGCCCATGCCGACCAGTGCGGAAAGCCCTGTTCCGTCGACAGCGCGATCGCGGCCTCGGCGAGGTCGAGCGTGGTCCGTCCCTCGCGGAGGAACTCGTGGAGACTGGCCACGATGCACAGCGTATGCGCGAGGCTGAACGGATGGGACAATTCGCGCGCGAGCGTGATCGCGCGCTGGCCTCTGGTGCGCGCCTGCGCCGCATCGCCAAGGTTCCACCGCACCAGCGCCGACAAGGAAAGCGCCCGTACCTCGGGATCCACGCCGTGGAAGTTCGGATGGACCTGGCGCGGGCCGGACTGGTAGTGCGCCAGCGCATGATCGAAATGGACGTTGGCGATCCGGAAGCGCCCCGCGTAGTACAGCGTCGTGGCCAGCGAGACATGCGCCTCGCCGAGCCATTCGGCGTCGCCGGCCCGCTCGGCGAGTCTGACCAGACCCTTGCCTAGCCGGTACGCCTTGGCGTGCTCGGCGCTGATCGAGAAATACGTGCGCAGCCCTACCTGGGCCGGAAAACTCTGCAGCATATCGTCAAGCTGCTTGTACAGCGCCAGGGCCCGCATGTAGGTCGCCTCGACTTCCGGCGAGGCGAAGCCGCGCGCCGCGATCAGCGCCGGGCCAATGGCAAGCCGCACCGTCAGTTCCTGCCGCGCGCGGGCCGGGGTATCGGGTTGGCGCGCAAGCAAGGCGAGCGCTTCGCCGAACTGGCGGACCGCCTCGCGGTAGGCCGAGCGCTGCAGCAACTGCTGTCCCGTGTAGAGCAGGTACTCGACCGCCTTGGGATCGTTTCCGCTCAGGCTGTAGTGCCGGGCCAACTCGCTGCAGTAATCCGTCAACCGGTCGCGAAAGAGCGTTTCGATGGCCTGCGCCGTACGTTCATGCAATGCGCTGCGCTGTTCCGTGAGCAACGTGCTGCCGGCCACTTCCTGCGTCAGGCCGTGCTTGAACGTGTATTCGACATCCGGGAAGGCGGGCCGCTCGTAGATGAATTCGCCGGCCTGCAGGCGCGCCAGCAAAGGCCGCAAGACATCCTCCGGCTGCCCGATTACCTGCTCGATCAGACTCAGCGAGAACTCCTTGCCAATGACGGCGAGGCTCTGCAGCAGGTTCTTCTCCGCGGCAGGCAGGCGGTCGATACGCGCTGCCAGCACGCCGCGCACGGTGGTCGGAATGTGCAGGGCCGCCGGTGTCGCCTCGATATGGTAATGGCCGCTTTCGCCAAGGAGCGTCTTCTCCTCGGACAGCGTCTGCACCACCTCCTCGATGAAGAATGGGTTGCCCTCCGTTTTCTCCAGGATCAGCGCCCTGAGTGCCTCCAGCGACGGATGGTCGCCAAGCAAGGCCGTCAGCAGTTCCCCTGCCTCGGCCTGGCCGAGCGGGTCGAGCCGAAGCTGGGTGTAGCAGCCACGCTCGTGCCAGTCATGCCGGTATTCCGGCCGATAATTCAGCAGCAGGAGAATTTTGGCGCTCGGAAGGCGGTCGACCAGCACGTCGAGGAACGCCTCGGTGTCGCTGTCCAGCCATTGCAGGTCTTCGAATATCAGCTGGAGCGGCTGGTTGGCACTTTCGCAGATGAACAGCCGCACGATGGCATCGAAGGTGCGCTGGCGCCGGATCTGCGGGTCCATGTTCGGCAAGGCCGAATCCGGTTCGCTGATGCCCAGCAGATCGAGCATGCAGGGCAGCACGTCTTCGAGCGTACGGTCCAGCATCAGCATCCTGCCCGCAACCTTCTCGCGGCGCTGCCGTTCGTCGTCCTGGTCCTGGATCCGAAAGTAGTTCTTCACCAGTTCGATCAGTGGCAGATAGGCGAACGACTTGCCGTGCGAGACCGAAAATGTCTCCAGCACCATGCAGCCGCGCTGCGAGACCGCCTTGAACTCATAGAACAGGCGCGACTTGCCCACCCCCGCCTCGCCCACCACGGCGACAATCTGGCCGTGTCCGGCAGCGGCGAGCTCCTGCGCGTGGCGTAGTTGCTCCAGTTCCGCGTGGCGGCCGACGAACCGCGCCAGCCCGCGGCGCTGCGACACCTGCAGGCGCGTGCGCAGCGCCCCGAGGCGCACCACTTCGTACACGGCAAACGCATCGGGGATGCCCTTGACCTGCGTCGCCCCGAGCGCCTTGAAATCGAAATAGCCCTCCGTCAGCCGGCAGGTCGGCTCGCTGACCAGAATTGAAGACGGCGTGGCAATGCTCTCCATGCGGGAGGCGATGTGGATCGTGTGCCCGACCGGATCGTAGTCCGTGCGCAGGTCATCCTTGCGGATCGAACGCACCACCACCTCGCCGGTGTGGATGCCCACCCGGATCTGCAGCGGAATGCCCTGCTCCAGGCGGACCCGGTCGCTATGGCGGCGCATTGCCGCCTGCATCCGCAGCGCGGCATACAGCGCGCGATGTGCGTGGTCCTCGTGCGCAATCGGCGCGCCGAACAGGGCCAGGATGCCGTCGCCCAGCGACTTCGCCACGTAGCCCTCGTAGTGGTGCACGGCCTCCATCATCAGGTCGATTACGGGATCGATCAGCCGGCGCGCTTCTTCCGGGTCCAGATCATGGATCAGCGCCGTCGAGCCGGCCATATCGGCGAACAGGGCCGTGATGGTCTTGCGCTCGCCCGCGCTGGCGCCGCGGGCTTCCATCGCCGCCTGTTCCGCGAGGATACGGTCGACGAGGTGGCTGGGGGTGTAGTGGATGGGCGCTCGAACGGCGGCGGGTTGTACTTCGGCCGAAGGCTCTGTGGCGGGCAGCAGCGATGTACCGCACTCCGCACAAAACCTGTCCTCGGGATCGGCCGCATGACCGCAGTTCGGGCAATGCGGAACCAGCCTCGCGCCGCAACTCTTGCAGAACTTGGCGGTGGCGGGGCTCGCCGTTCCGCAGTTTGTGCAGCGCATATCGTCCTCCCGATGCATCCGCCCCATGCATCAGGTTAGGCGATCCGGTCTGTCCGCGTCATGGGCTGGCCGGATATGGCGATTACCGCGATGTTCCCCACGCCCCGGGTGCGGTAATCATCGCCTTCGTCCGGCATTGTTCGGCATTGCCCGGCGTCCGGAGGGCCGTCAGAGGTAAGCGGGTCCAAACCCGAAATGATGGATAAGCGCCAGGCCATGTCTCCCATGGAGCCAGAGTTCATCGGAAACCCACAAGGCAATCAGCCATGACAGGGCGACGATGACAAGGTCGCAGCGCCCGCTTTTCCACCAGTTGAGGCTGTGACGGCCTGCGATCCAGGGCACACCCAACGGATTTGGCCAGTCGGCCAGCAGGTGCATGACACCACCGCAGGCAAAGCCGAACGCCGGCGCCGCCAGTGCATGGGTGCCCAGTGCATGGTATGCCCACACGAGCAGGCCGATCCAGGCGATGCCCCAATGCGTCCAGGTCCGATGCGTAATCCACAGGCGGCGCGACCTTGACCACCAGGCCACTTCCAGCCAGTCGGGCGCTGTGCTGCCGAACAGCGCCGCAACGAAGCCAAGCGCGCTTGCCCAGTGCCACCCTCCACCACCGCTCTTCTCGATCACCGCGGCGGCGATGACGGCCGCCGCCCATCCGGTGGCGTGGTGTGCTTTGCTTGAAGCCATGGTGGGACTGCGCTTGCTTGCCGGCGATTATCGAGGGGCCGCAATCTTGGCAGATGTGCAGGGGAAACGCCAGAGCGGGGTCAGCGGCATGTGGGAGTACTGCCACCCGAGTCTCGATAACCACGCGTGCGCCACCGCTGCGAAGTTCCACGCATACGAGGCGCCATCGGAGGATGGGCAGATCGCAGAATGAGACTGTCTGCACACGGCTGGCAAGCAAAACCGCCCCCTGGCCGGCAGGCCAGGGGGCGGTCAGCGCATCGCAATCAGGCCGCAAACAAGAGGCCCTGATGCTCAGGCTGTGGCAACGCTCAGCGCAACGTCGATGTTGCCGCGCGTCGCCTTCGAGTACGGGCAGATTTCATCGGCCAGGCGTGCCACGGCCTCGGCAGCCTGCTGGTCCACCCCGGGCATCGTCACGTGAATGCGGCCCTGCAGGAAGTAGGCATTGCCGGTCATGCCCAGATCCACTTCAATGTCCACAGCCAGGCTGGCCGGCACGTCCACCTTCAACTCCTTGCCGGCCAGGCCGATGGCGGCGATGTAGCACGCCGACCACGCACCCGCGAACAGTTGCTCGGCGGTGGGATGCGATTGCACGGCCTCGAAGGCGTACTCGGGTGCGATACGGTTGCCCGGCGTGGTCAGCTTCAGGTTCAGGGCATGTGCCTTGCCGCTTTCCGTGGTGTGGGTCTTGCCGGTGAACAGTACTTTCTCGATCTTGGTCATGATTGGGCTTCCTTTGATAGCCAATGCGTGGAGCGTGCTTTTGGTTTGCATCGCATGCGATTCGTTCGCATGCGATGCATGATGGTTTACGGCTCCCGGCAAGTCAAGGAATATTTGTCGTCCGCGATGAAATCGCATACGATGTGTTTTGTGCGCCGCGCCGCGGCAGCCGAACTGGCAACAAAAGGGACGACGAGATGACATCGAGCACACAGAAAGACCCCGACCCCACCGATGTGAAGCTGGCTGACTATCTATGCTTTGCGGTGTACTCGGCCAATCTGGCCTTCGGCAAGCTCTATCGCCCCATCCTGGACGATCTGGGCCTGACCTACACCCAGTATGTGACCCTGGTGGCCATGGGCGAGGAAGACGGGCAGACGGTAAGCGGCCTGGGCGAGAAGCTCTTCCTCGAATCCAACACGCTGACGCCGATCCTCAAGAAGCTCGAGGCCATGGGCTTTGTCGACCGCAAGCGCGACCCGGAGAACGAACGCCAGGTCCGCGTGACGCTGACCAAGGCCGGCCGGCGCCAGCGCGAGCGCGCGTCGAGCGTCGACCTGAAGGACGCCTGCGGCCTGAGCTCGCAGGGCTTTGCCAAGCTGCAGAAGGAAATCGTGGCGTTGCGCGACAACCTCGTGCACGCCGTGCGCGACGACGCGTAGCGCGCCGTTGCCGCGCACCCCAGAAGCAGAACCTGGCCGATAGCGAAGTCTGCAGGTTGCCCTCGGCCACTATTGCCGCGTGAGCATCAGGTCCAGGTTCTGAACCGCGGCGCCGGACGCACCTTTGCCAAGGTTATCGAACACCGCCGACAGCAGAACGTGCCCGTGCTCCCCGTTGGAAAACACGCTCAGGTGCATGTCGTTCGTGCCATTCAGCACTTGCGGATCCAGGTGCTTTAGCACGGAGGATTCGTGCAACGGCAGAACATGTACATGGGCCGCTCCGGCATAGTGGTGCGCGAGACATGCGTGTAGCGTGGCGCCATCCACATCGGGGGCCAGCTGCCGCAACGCGATGGGCACCGTCAGCACGATGCCCTGGCGGAACGCACCATACGCGGGAACGAAGATGGGACGCTGCGCGAGCCCGGCGTGCTGCTGGATTTCCGGCGGGTGCTTGTGCGCGAGTTCCAGGCCATACACCTGGAATGCCGGCGGGCTGACGGCATCCTGCCCCTCATACTCCTCCACGCCGGCACGGCCGCGTCCGGAGTAGCCGGACACCGCATGGATGCTGAGCGGATAGTTGGCCGGGACAAGCCCGGCCTGCACCAGCGGACGCAGCAGGCCAACCGCACCGGTCGGATAGCAGCCGGGATTGGTGACCCGTTGCGCATTCGCGATGCGCGCGGCCTGTTCCGGTGCCATTTCCGGAAAACCATAGGTCCAGTCCGGATGCGTGCGGTGGGCGGAACTTGCGTCGATCACCCTGACGGCGGGATTGACGATGGCGTTCACCGCCTCGCGTGCGGCGGCATCGGGCAAGCAGAGGATGGCGATGTCGCAGGCATTGATGGCTTCCGCACGACGCCGTGGATCCTTGCGTTCCGACGCGGCAAGCGTGAACAGGCGGAGGTCGGTCCGGCCGCGCAGACGTTCGTGGATTTGCAACCCGGTGGTGCCTTGGTCGCCGTCGATGAAAACCAGGGGAGAGCTCATGCGAGGAATACTCCGGTGACTGAAGGGATAACACGTCGAAGGACGTCGAAGAAGCCCCAATCTTCCATCGACCACTAGAATAGGGAAAGTTGAATTTCACAACCTTGACATTCAGTTTTCCTGAATCCGGAGCCGACATGCGAGAGATCAGCCTGGACCGCCTGCGCACGCTAGTCGCCATTGCCGACCATGGCTCATTCGCCGGGGCGGCGCGTGCCTTGCACCTGGCGCCGCCCACGGTCAGCCTGCACATCGCTGAACTGGAACACCGCATCGGGGCACCGCTGCTGTCGCGAAAACGCGGACAGGTAAGGCCGTCGGCGATCGGAGAGGTACTGGTGGAGCGCGGGCGTCGGCTGCTGGCCGATGCGGAGCAGGCGCTGGACGATATCCAACGGCAGGTGGAGGGGCTCGAAGGGCGCGCCCGGCTCGGTGCGTCGACTGGCGCGATCGCGCACCTGCTGCCACAGGCGCTCGAGGTGCTGCGCCAGCAGCATCCCGGCATCGACATTCAGATTGCGGTCCTTACCTCGCAGGAAACACTGTCCCGACTGGCGGACGGCACGCTGGATATCGGGCTGGTTGCACTGCCTCAGCCGCCGGTAGCCGGACTGGTGATCAAGCCGTGGCGCCGCGACCCCGTGATGGCTTTCGTGCCGGCGCATTGGCAGTGCCCGGCCCGTGTCACACCGGAATGGCTCGCCGCCCAGCCTCTGATTCTCAATGACGCGACCACGCGCCTCTCGCGTCAGACTGCGGAGTGGTTCGCGGCCGCGGGACACCATCCCGCACCACGCATTCAGCTCAACTACAACGACGCGATCAAGAGCCTGGTCGCGGCGGGTTATGGCGCGGCGCTGTTGCCCCACGAGGCCACCACGCCATTGCCGGACAAGCGCATTGTCATGCGTCCACTGCGCCCGGCGCTATGGCGTCGGCTCGGCATCGCGCATCGTGCGGGGTACGTTGAACGCTCCACCCAACACGTTCTCGATGTGCTGTGGGATCTGCGGTTGGTGTAGCGGTTGGGGTGGCCGTTGCCAGTCGCAGCTTCCGGTGCCCGTGCTTGACATCGCGCCCGGCACGAGCTTTGCTAGCGATAGGAAGTGGCTCTCCAGCTTTCGCTCATGTCCCTGCAGACGCCCCCTTCACCCTTTGCCCCTACCTGGGCCCTCCACTGCACACTCTTTCGCGGGCAGACGCCGCCGCGCGCGTGCCTGTATCTGCTCGCGGACCTGCGACGGGGTGTCGCGCTGTCGGCCATGCTGGCCGAGCAGCCGCTGGGTGTTGCCTTGGCCACGTGGCTGGAAGCAGCCGCAATCGGCAGGCCCGCGCCACAGGCGGTGCAGTCGACCGAGCTTCCCTCGGAGCAAGACCGGCAGGCTCTTTATGCGTGGATTGCGGCGCACGATGTTGTCCTGGAGCCGCAGAATCCATGGGGGCGTTCCTGGAAACCTGTCGATCAACTCCTGCACTCCGCGTGGCAAAGCCTCGGCCTGGCCCCCGGCGCGTCCGGCGAGGTGCCGACCTGGGCCAGCGCGCAGCAGAGGCTGGACCTCTGGTTTCGGGAACATTGTCAGCACGTCAGCGGGACGTGACTCCGCGAGCGGGCGGCGCTAGCCGCTGCAGGTCCTGAGCGGTCTCTCCTGCGTCGTCTTGCAGTCTGTTTGTTACCGGACTGCTCCGGCCCACAACTCCTGATATATTACATATCTGACGATTGCCGTGACGATCGACGTAGGCCGCAATGCGCGATTCAGAGAACGGCACCGGTTGAAACGGAGACCAGCCGAACATGACAACTACGATCATCTACACCCACACCGCGTGTCTCGAACACCGCCCCGGGCCGCACCACCCGGAATCGCCCGAGCGCCTGAAGGCCGTCGTGCAGGCGTTGCGAACGCCGGAATTCGCGTCGCTGGAATGGCGCGACGCGCCGATGGGCACCGTCGAGCAATTGCAATGGATCCACGATGCGGACTACATCGACGAGATCGCGCAACGCGCCCCCACCCGCGGATACGTGCCGCTGGACGCGGGGGATACGATCATGTCGCCGGGCTCGTGGGAAGCCGTGATGCGCTGCGTCGGCGCTGCCTGCGCGGGTGTCGACGCCGTGATGCACGGCGAGGCGCGTAACGTGTTTTGCGCGACGCGGCCGTGCGGTCATCACGCTGAACCGGCGAAAGCCATGGGTTTTTGCATCTTCAACCAGGCGGCAATCGCCGCGGCTTACGCCCGTGAGGTCCATCAACTCGCGCGCGTCGCTGTGGTCGATTTCGATGTGCATCACGGCAACGGAACCCAGGCAGCGTTCTTCGACCGCCCGGAGCTGTTCTACGCATCCAGCCACCAGTCGCCTTTCTACCCCGGCACCGGAGCGCGGTCCCAGACAGGGGTGAACCACAATATCGTCAACGTCCCGTTGCCTCGCGGCTGCGAGCCGGCGCAGTTCCGTGCCGCGATCTCCGCCCTTGTGCTTCCTGCGCTACGGGCGTTCGCCCCCGACATCCTCATTATCTCGGCAGGATTCGACGCGCACCGCCTGGATCCCCTCGCTGGCATGAACCTGGAGGACAGCGACTTCCACTGGATCACCCGGGAACTGATGCAGATTGCCGACGAGACATGCAACGGCCGCATCGTATCGATCCTGGAAGGCGGCTATAGCCTGGACGCCCTGGCCACGAGTTCGATGGCGCATGTCAGCGCCCTGATGCAGGACGCTGACATCTGATTGGGCGGCCGTTCAGGCGGCCGGGGAATTTTTGATTTTCCCGGCCGCGTGTGAAATCCGGTCCCTGACGACGCCGATTGCCTGCTTGAGCGCGTAGACCTCCTGGAAGTAGCGCTGCGGCAGCCGTATCTGGCTGGCGAGCGCATCGATGTTCTCGATCTCGTCGCGCCATTGCGCCACCTGTTCCGCGGTCGGCTCGCCGGCTCTCCAGATTTCATCTTCCAGCGCCTTGATCTCCTGATACCAGACGATCAGCCGGTTCTTGTACCGCGCATTGATCATGCGCGGCAATGCTTGCAGCAAGCCGAGCAGCAAAGCCATGAAGGGCAGCAGGATCAGCAGGCGCCGCTCGATGAAACTGGCGAGCCAGAACGGCAGGTAGCGCTGCAGGAAGGGCCGTCCGGACTTGAAGTAGCGCATGCTCTCGTCCGAGATCGGAAACTCGCTCGTATTCAAGTTGGGAAACGTCCCCAGCCGCGTGAAGTAGTCCTCGCCGCCATGCACGGACCGGGCCGCCTCCAGCAGCAGGTAGACCAGGGCGGGATGGAGGGTGTCCTTCGACACCAGCAAGGCCGTCGCGGCCAGCAGCGTGACATCCGCCTGCGGAAGGTCCTTGGCGATGCTGGTCGATGCGCGCGGGAATGTGAGCTTGGCGAGCGACGGGAACCGCTGCACCAGCGCGTCGGCCTGGGCGAAATTCATCAGCTTCAGGTCGCTGTTCAGCAGCTTCTGCTGCATGTCGGCATCCGGCCTGCCGATAAAAAAGGCGGCGTCGATCTGGCCATTGCGCAGGCCTTGATAGGCCTGGCTGGCGTCCATTTCCAGCAGCGTGCTGTTGCTTGCATTGACGCCGCTATGGCTGAGCAATACGCGTGAGACATTCAGCAGGCCGCTGCCGGGTACGCCGATCGAGATCCGCTTGCCGCTCAGTTGTGCCAGCCGGTCGATCGTGGCCTTGCCGCGATAGAACACCCAGATCGGTTCGTATGAAACGGCGGCGATGGTTTGCAGGTGGTCGGTTTCCTTCGGGGTCGTGGTGCCCGACTGGATGAAGCCGACGTCGAATTCGCTGTTCGGATCCGTCAGCCTCGCATAGTTCTCGACCGATCCGGCGGAACTGCGGATATCGAGCGTGATGCCGTCGCGTTTGAGGAGGGGCGCATAGCGATCCGCGAAGCCGCGGTAGATGCCCTTGTCCGCGCCGGTCGTGATCACGATGGTGCGCTGGATCGCGGGTTCAACGACGACTGCCACACCCCAGCCCAGCACGGCGACCAGCAGGATGGCGCCGGTGATGGCAAGGCGCCGGCGCATCGGAGTCATGGGCGCCTTATGGATGCGTCGGAGCGCTGGGTTCGGCCTGGGCATTGCTTGCCTCTCTTGTCAGGTTGGTCTCTGGGGCACACGGCTTGGGCGCCATACGATATCAGATTGTCCTGTTGCGAAGCCGGCCAGGGAACCGACGTACCGGCGGGCGCGCAAATCGTGTGCACGAATCTCCGTCATCTCGCGTTATGGCTCGGGGAGCCGTTTTCCAGGATCCGGCGCCCCCCCCCCGAACCCCGCGTGTACAGACCTATAACAACCCGAAGAACGTGAGAAAGAGCCATTTCGCAGTCGCCGCGACGTCTGTCCTTGTCGCGGTCTGCGCCCGCATTGACAGCGCCGGTGCCACCCCTCCAACGATCGCCGCAAACCTGCCACACAGACCGACCGTCAGCAACGAGTTTTCTCCGTCCGCGCCGGCCACCGGCACGCGCAGATCCACTTACTTCCGAACCGACCCCCGGCTGGAATTCTTCAACGCGCTCAATGCCCTGCGCCTCGCAATCGGCGTCGGTGCATTGCGGCAAGACCCCGCACTGGACGCGGCGGCCGAGAACCACCTGGAGTATATGAAGCTCAACGCGGTGATGAGCCACACGGAGATCCCCGGAAATCCCGGCTTCACCAGCCCCGACCCATACCGTCAGGTGCTTGCCGTGGGCGGCTCGCACAAGCAATGGGTCGGACAGAACGCCTATAACGGCGACCTCGGCCGCTGTCTTGCGTCGATGGCGAACTCCGTTTACCACCTGCAGGGGATTACCAGCAATCAGGAGACCATCGGTCTCGCGATGCGTGACAATTACTGCGTGGCGAACTTCGGCATAGTGACCGCGGACGGCACTGGCGGCTACGGCCTGGCCCAATGGGGCGGCCAGCAACTGCCTCCCGGCTCTGGCGCCCACTACCCCGCCAACAATGCCAGCGTCCACGGCGTGTTCGTTCCGGCGGAAGAAATCCCGAATCCGGCGCCCGACCTGGCCACCGCCGGTCCTCCCATCATGTTCCGGGTCAACGTGGAAAAGCCGTCCGACGTACTGACGGTTTCAGACTTCACCCTCACGGGGCCAGGCGGCCATGCCGTGCCAGCTCGTATCCTGGTGCCGGCAGAATCCAAGGCTGGTTCGGTTGCGTCGGCTATCGCGGACGCGAGCCTGTATCGAGGCGTGGTTTTCCTGCTCCCCACACAACCCATCGCTGCCGGCACATACAAGGCGACCTTCGCAGGTGCGCGAAATGGCGTGGCAATTCACCAGTCCTGGCGCTTTACGGCGTATTGAGTTTCTACCGCATCAAGGGCCGGGGACACATCACGCGTTGCCAGCAACGATGATCAACCCGGCCCACCGAATTCAGCAAAAGGCGCCCCTTGCTAGCGAGTCGGCGCGGGTGCACCGCGCAACTCCATCCACGCGTACAGCGACGACGCGACCACCATTGGCAGCAGGTAATAGAGCGCGCGATAAGCGATCAATGCCGCCACCACGACATGCTCCGGGGCAACCGGCCGCAGCAGCACCACGAACACGCTTTCCAGCACGCCGATGCCGGCCGGAATGCGGGCAAGCGCGCCAGCGACCGCGCCGACCAGCAACGCGGCAAGGCATTGCCACAGCGTCACCTCCTTGGGCAGCAGCAGATTGATGATGCTGGCGAGCACGATCCAGTTCGTGACTGACAACGCCGTCTGCAGCAATGCAAAACGGAACCCCGGCAGCCGGAACACACGCTTCCTGAACCGGATGCTGCGTGTCTTTGCCTTGGCACAGGCCAGCCAGTAGAGCAGCCCGCAGGCCAGCATCAGCACGCCAAGGGCACGGAGCATCCATGATGTGACACCCCACTCCTTCGGCAACGCAGGCGGCATTACCGCGAGCACGCCGCCGGCCAGCAGCATGTAGCCGGTCCAGTTGGTGATGATGGCAATGGTGTAGATCCCTGCCACTTGCGACCCGCTGACATTGGCGCGCGAATAGAGCCGCAGCCGCATGCCCAGGCCGCCCACCATCGCACCGACATTCAGGTTGAATATGTACGCGATGAACGCAATCAGCATGACGCGCGGCGTGGACAGGTGATGCCCTGTGTAGTGGCGCCCGAGGATGTCGAACGAGGCGTGCAGCGAAAAGCTGACGCAGGCCAGCCCCATGACCGGTAGCAGCGTGGCCGCGTTGTAGCGCTGCAGACCCTGCCATACCTGCGGCCAGTCGACACCCCTCAGGCTGTGATAGATCAGGTACGCCACCAGTGCCACGAATGCGATGCCAACCACGTGCTTGACGGTCGACCAGCGCAGGCCGCGTCGCAGCGCACGGCGCAGATGGGTAGTGCTTGTCATGGGCCATCCCGTTGAACGTTATGCACAGCCATGTCAGTCGATGGCGCATCGGCGGCCGCCGGCATCTCCGGCGACACCAGCCGGGGCGTATGGGCCGGCAGCCAGCCGGCCCAGGCGGGAAACTTGCGCAGGAAGTGAAAGATCACGGGCGTGGCAATGCCATGCCACCACGCGCCAGGCCCGCCCTCGACCGCGGAGACTTCGGTGCAACTGCGGGACATCAGGTTCCGCAGGTTGTCCTTGAGCGTGGCCACGAAGCCGACGTCGCGGATCACGAGGTTGGCTTCGAGGTTCAGCGACAGGCTCAAGGGATCGAGATTGCTCGAACCCACGGTGGCCCAGTCATCGTCCACGACGGCCACCTTGCTATGGTTGGGACGTTCGCAGTACTCGAAGATCCGCACGCCCGATTCACGCAAGTGGGCGTACAACATGTCGACGGTGCGCTTGACCCACAGCATGTCCGGACGGCCTTGCAAGATCAGCTGCACGTCGACGCCGCGCTGCGCCGCCGCGCAAATCGCCTGCAGCAGGCGATAGCCGGGCAGGAAGTACGCATTGGCAATGACGATCTCGCGCCGCGCCGCGCGGATCGCCATCAGGTAGTGCCGCTCGATGTCGTTCCGATGCGCCTGGTTGTCGCGTGTCACGAGCAACGCTGCGCCGGGCAACCCGGCATCAGGCACCGTGCTTTCGCGCGCGGCCGGGCGCCGCCAGCGCATGGCCTGCGGCCGTTTGGTGCCAGCGCCAATCGCTTCCAGCATGAACGTGTGAATCACCTGTGCCGCCGGACCTTGCACCTCCACTGCATAGTCCTGCTTGGCAATGGGGCTGGCCTGGACAAGATGGTCGACGGACAGGTTGATTCCGCCGACGAAGGCAATGGATGCATCGATGGCCACCAGCTTGCGGTGCAATCGTCGAAAGAGATTGGCCCGCCTGCCCAACAGGCGGTGGCCCGGCGAGAACATTCGCACCGCAACGCCTGCCTGAGCCAGGCTCGCCATATAGTCGGCAGAGAGCTCGGCCGTGCCAAAACCATCGACGGTCAGCGCGACCTGTACGCCCCGGCGCGCAGCCGCGGCCAGCGCTTCGGCAAGCTGCCTGCCGACTTCATCCTCCGCCAGGATGAACGTTTCCAGCAGCACGCTGCTGCGCGCGGCGTTCAGGGCTGCAATCAGCCTGGGGAAGTATTCCTCCCCGTTTTCCAGCAATCGAAGCCGGTTCCCCGTCGTCCATCCGTGGTCCATTCCCGGCAACTAGCAGGATTGGTGCCACGGACGCATGTCGGCGTTGCAGGTGGCGAAACCCGTGTCGCAGCGACTGGCCCGGCTTTCGCATGGTCCTGCGGCCGCACCTGCAGGGTGGAAATCAGGCTGTCAGAAGGTCGACATCCTGTAGAAAGTGCCGGTGGAGCGCGATCCAATGAGGCGGATGAGCCATCCGTGCTCAGTGCCGCGCCCCAGGGTTCCGGATCAGTCCAGCTTCGCGCCGGAGGCCTTGACGATGGGAGACCAGCGGCCAATTTCGCTCTTGATCAGCGACGCAAACTGTTCTGGCGGGCCACCGAGCACGGTAGCGCCCTGCTCGCTCAGCTTCTTCTTCAGTTCGGGCGACTGAAGCACCTTGTTGATTTCAGCGTTGAGCCTGGTGACGATCGCCTGCGGAATGCCTGCGGGTCCGACGAAGCCGAACCACGTGACCGACTCGAAGCCCTTGTAGCCAGACTCGGCCACCGTCGGAACCTGCGGCAGATCGGTGGTGCGCTGCGCCGATGTCACGGCAATGGCGCGCAGTCGTCCGTTTCGGATCTGCCCGAGCAGTGTCGGGATCGACGACGCATACAACTGCACCTGGCCGCCGATCAGGTCCGTGGTCGCCTGCGAAGCGCCCTTGTAAGGAACATGCGTGAATTTGACGTTGGCGGTCTTCTGCAGCAGTTCAATGGTCAGGTGGGCCACCGTCCCGTTGCCCGGCGACGCAAAGTTCAGCGAACCTGGCTTTGCCTTGCTCGCCGCCATGATGTCCTGCAGCGTCTTGTAGGGCGAATCGGCGCCCACCACGATCACCAGCGGTGCGCTCGCCACCAGCGAAATCGGCGTCAGGTCCTTCACCGAGTCGTACGGCATTCGGGAGTACAGCGTCGGATTGACGGACAGATTGCTGGTCTGGCCGAGTGCCAGCGTGTAGCCGTCCGCCGGCGCCTTGGCCGCGGCATCCACGCCAAGATTTCCGCCCGAGCCGGGCTTGTTTTCGATGACGATGTTCCAGCCCTGGCTGACCGACACCCGGTTCGACACCTCCCGTGCGATGGCGTCGGTGCCTCCGCCGGCCGGAAACGGCACGTACACGCGGATCGGCTTGGCGGGATAAGTCTGGGCAAAAGCTGTGAGCGCGAAAAGGCTTGCGGCCACGGCCCAAAGGCCGCGTCGAATGAACTGCATGTCTGTCTCCTGTGTCTTTGTGGAAGAGGAATCTGTGTCGTCGTTGCGTGGCATTCAGTCCGGGCGCGCAGCCGCAATGCGCCACGCGGTGCGCGGCGAACACTGCAATCTTCTGTGGGCGATTTCATGCGCATCGCTGAACCGTATGCCGCGGTCTCGGCGATGCAATGGATTGGGCCTGACAGCTCAGGGCTGGTGCTGCGGCGCGTTTCGGCTGATCCACAGCAGCGATGCGCTGCCGATCAGCGTCAGGGCGACAATCGACAGCAACGCCAGGCCCTACCAGGCGCCGCCGAGATCGATGACGGGACCGCTTGCGGAAGTCATGCCTAGTGTCCTTCGTGGACCGGAGCGCCGGCCTCGGACATCTCTGCGCAAAGGATCGTGCCCGTGGTCGACTCCGTGATGAACAGGGTCTTCCGTTCGGCACCGCCAAAGCACAGGTTCGTCAGCGACGTGCCGGCTTGCCCGCGGATGACCTCCACTGGTTCCGCCCGATGATTCAGGACCCAGACGTAAGCCAGTCCCGGATTGGCGACCAGCAGGCAGCCGTCCGAACGCATGGCGAGACCATCCGGACCGCTGGGCCCGTATGACGTAAAGAACTGTCCCACCTTGCTCACGGAACCATCGGCCTGCAGGGGTACGCGCCATACGCAATTGCCGCGCGTCATGGCGACGAACAACACCCGCTCGTCGGGCGACAGCACGAGACCGTTCGGGCTCGGCGCGTTGGAGAGCAGCAGGTCCAGCTTGCCGTCAGGGCTCAGCCGATACACGCGCCCGGTCGGGTCATGCATGCCGGTCTGGCCCTGGTCGGTAAAGTACAGATTGCCTTTGGAATCGAAGGTCAGGTCGTTGACGCCGCGGAAGCGCTCCGAGTTCCTGCGCTCGAGAAACGGCGTGACCTTGCCGGTCCTGGCGTCGAGACGCATCAGGCCGTGGCGATAGTCGGTGATCAGGAAATCTCCGCTGGCCAGGCGCTTCATGCCATTTGGCTCGCCGTCGTACTCGGCCACGACTTCCCAGTCGCCTTGCATCGATACGCGAAAGATCCGGCCGAAAGGTATGTCCGTCACCCACAGATGGTCATCGGCCCATACCGGCCCTTCCAGAAACGAATCCGTCGGCAGGTCCGGGCGGTTGGCGCGAGCCCATGCGTTATCGCTGCCTTGCCGGCGCAGTGATTCCGGCAGCTTCGTGAAGACGCTGGCATCGCGAACGGTCGGTTGCTGGAGAAGAAACATCATCCGCTCCTGTCTTACTGTTTCTCGATATTGGCTTTCTGCGCCACCGGTGCCCACTGCGCAGTCTCGCGTTGAATCAGCTGCGCAAACGCGGGACTGTCAAGACTGCCGGGCTGGGCGCCCAGTTGGGCAATAAATTCCTTCACGTCAGGCGTCTGGAGCGCCTTCTGGATTTCGGCTTGCAGACGTGCAATGACGTCTTTCGGCGTGCCCTTCGGCGCAGCCAGGCCGGCCCAGTTGAACAGGCTGAAGCTCGGAACACCGCCTTCGGCGAACGTCGGCACATTGGGGAAGGCGTCAACGCGGCGCTTCCCGCTGATGGCCAGCAGCCGCATCTGGCTACCCTTGACCTGTGCCAGCGCGGACGGCGTCGACACAAAGAGCAGATCGACGTTGCCGCCGAGCAGGCCCACCATGGCCTCGCCCGCGCCCTTGTAGGGAACATGCATCAGCTTGATTCCCGCCGCCTGCTGAAAGGCTTCCGCGGCAAAATGCGGCGCGCTGCCCGGACCACCGCTGCCAAACGTCACCTCGTCGGGATGGGCTTTCGCGTAGGCCACCAGCGATGGGAGGTCCTTGAATCGCGAGCCAGCCTTGACGCCGACCACCACCGGCGCAAACGAGAACGGCGCGATGGGAATAAGCGCCGACTGGTGATCCCAGTTCAGCTTCTTGAAGACATACGGCAAGGTCGTGTACGAGCTGTCGTTTGCCAGCAGCGTGTAGCCGTCGGGCTGCGCGTTCACGACCTGCGACGTGCCAATGGTGCCGGACGCACCCGGCTTGTTTTCGACGACGAAGCTCTGCCCCGTTTGCGTACTGAGTTTCTGCGCGATCTTTCGCGTGATCACGTCTACCGCCCCACCCGGAGGATTCGGCACGACAATGCGCACAGGTTTGTCCGGATAGGCCGCTGCGGCGGACAAGGCATTGAGGCTCAGCAGCATCGCCGCGGCGACGAACCCGAAAGTGCGGTGGAACATCTTTGTCTCCTTGCCGCGAGGCCCCTGAGGGGTCCTGCGGCATGATTGTGTGTGGTCTGCGACCCGTCTGAGGGTCAGGCCGGAACGGCGCCGGCTTCGAGCACGGCGAGTACATTCTTCGCCGCGCCCACGCCCATGTTCACGTACGCGGCATCGCTCACTCCGCCGATATGGGGCGAGAGGATCAGGTTGGGAACGCTTTGGAACAGATGCGGCACGGGCATGGGTTCCACGGCGAAGCTGTCCAGCCCCGCGGCGTACAGCTTGCCGCTGTTCAGGGCTTCGACCAGTGCGGGTTCATCGATCAGGCCGCCACGCGCGGTGTTGACGAGGATCGCCCCGTCCTTGAACGTGGCCAGCGTTTCCCGGTTCAGCATCCCGCGGTTTTCGTCCGTCAGCGGGCAATGGAGCGATACGACGTCCGACTCCGAGAAGATCCGCGGCAGTTCAGCCAGCGTGACGCCTTGCGGCGCGGTCGTGGCGAACGGATCGAAGGCGATGACCCGCATGCCCATCGCGACGCCCATGGCCGCTGCGCGACGGCCAATCTCTCCAAGCCCGACGATGCCGAGCGTGCGCCCTTCCAGCTCGATGGACTGATGGACGGCTTTGTCCCAATGGCCGGCACGCATCCGCTCGTTGAGCTGGGGCACTGCCTTGGCACATGCCAGGATCAGGGCCCACGCGTGCTCGGCCACCGCGGCGGCATTGGCGCCGACGGCCGCCTTCACGGCAATCCCGCGAGCCGCCGCGGCCTTCTGGTCGATCACGTCGATGCCGCTGCCGTGCTTGGAGATCACCTTCAGGGACGGCGCGGCGTCCATGACGGCGGCGCCGATCTTGCCGTACCGCACGATAATGGCAACAGGATCCTTTTCCTTCGCCAGGGCCACCACCGTCTCTTCGCTGCACTGCTTGCCCGCGAAGCAGACTTCAAAATCGTTGAGCAACGCCAGCGCCTGCGGGGCCAGGTCATTCCCCGTGACGAGCAGAACCGGTTTCCTGGTTTCGCTCACAGCACTTCCCCTTCGGCCAGCACGCCGGCCTTGCGCAGTTCGCCTTCCAGCCAGCCCGGGCGCAGGTCGCCGGCCTTGATGGCGGCGATGCGCTTGGTTTCCGAATCCAGCTTCTTCTGCGCCAGTTCGAGGATCGCCGGCACGTCTTCGCGAGGAATCACGACCACGCCGTCAGCGTCACCCACGATCAGGTCGCCAGGATTGACGGCGACGCCGGCCACGGATGCCGGCCAGTTGACCAGGCCGCCGAGCGCCTTGGTCGGTCCGCACGGATTGGTGCCGGCAGCGAACACCGGAAAGCTGCCGTTGGCCAACTCGTGCGAGTCCCGCACCGCGGCGTCGATGACAAAACCGGCAATGCCCGAAGCCTGAGCCTGGGTTGCCATGATCTCGCCACACATGGCGGCGGTCTGGTCGCCCTTGGCATCGATCACGATGACGTCGCCCGGTTTGGCGATGGCCAGTGCGACGTGGAACATGAGGTTGTCGCCGGGGCGTACCTCCACGGTCAGCGCGGGGCCGGCCACTTTCATCGAGGGCGACAGGCCTTGCACGCGCCCGTTCAGGGTGCCGCGACGGCCAACGACGTCGGCCAGGATAGCCGCCTGGAACCGGGAGGCGCGTTCAACCAGTTCGGGCGAGACGCGCTCGAAATCGCGACGAATGGCGGGGGATGCTTTGGCTTGGGTGCTCATGTACTACTCCAGGTATAGAACTCGGGTGACGACGCAGGTGCTCACCAACGTCTTTCTAAACTTGATCGTTGTACACTGTACAACGTCGTTTCATAATTGTGAGGGAACTATAGTATTTCCTGCCGGATGTTCCACTCCTCGTTTACCCGTGTACGTGTCAAAACACCGTTGTACAATGTACAATGCTCACACCAAAGCCAGGAATGATCGATGAGTAATCACGGTGTCGCTGCAGTCGAGAAGGCGCTCGGCTTGCTGGACTGCTTTCGGCTCGGGGCCGAAATCCAGTCGCTTGCGCAACTCGCCGCAGCCTCGGGCATGCACAAGACCACGGTCTTCCGCCTGTTGAATTCGCTGGAACGAATGAGCTACGTGGTGCGCACGGCCGACGGCCGGTACGCGCTGGGGCCACGCCTGCTCTATCTGGGAAAGCTTTACGAGTCGTCGTTCCAGCTCGGCTCGGTCATCGAGCCTGTCCTGCAGGAGCTTGCGCTGGCTACGCGCGAAAGCGCGTCCTACTACGTGCTCCATGGCGACGAGCAGCGCATGTGCCTGTATCGCGCCGAACCCAGCGAAGGCCTGCGGGAAACACGCTTGCCGGGCACGATATTGCCGCTCGACGATACGGCGATCGGCTCCGTCCTGAAGTACTGGGGCAAGCAAGAAGAATCTGCGAAGCGCGATGATCCGTTGCCGTGGTTCACGTCTGGCGTGCGCGACGTCTACACGGCGGCGTTCGCAACGCCCTTGTTCGGCGCCGGTGACAAGTTCGTGGCCGCGCTCACGCTGTCCGGGCCGGCGTCACGCCTGGAAGCGGCGGACCGCTCGGAAATCACGCGCGTGCAGCTCGTCGCCGCGGCGAAGCTGTCGCGGTTGCTGGGCGCCAGTTCGGGGTGGTGCGAAACGGTCTATCAATCGGCCAGTTTCGTGCACGACTAAGCGTTCCACCAGACTGAAGCCGTCTGGCAACACGCCCTACGCTGCGTGGCACACCACTTCGATGTTGTGCCCGTCCGGCCCGATGACGAATGCAGCGTAGTAGTTCGCGTGATAGTGCGGGCGCAGGCCAGGCGCGCCATTGTCCTTGCCGCCCGCCTCCAGCGCGGCGCGATAGAAGGCTTCGACTTGCTGGCGATTCTCGGCGATGAATGCCAGGTGAAGGTGCGCCGGCTTCTCGTCTGTCTGGAACAGGCACAGCGAAGCCTTGCCCTTGGGGCTAAGCTCGACACCATACGACGGCGCTCCCTCCGAGACGACAGCTACGCCAAGCGGTTCGAGTGCCTTGAGGAAGAACGCCTTGCTTGCGGCATAGTCGCTGACACCGAACTTGACGTGGCCAAACATGGGTTCTCCTGACGCGTGCGGTCCTGCGCGGGGGGGGTCAAAAAAGCAGTCGAATTCCCCGCCACCGTCAGGCAAGCAGTGACAAGGCATCTGCCAGCGAGAGCACGGTTGTGCGCGAATCAAACGCCGTTGAGAAAAGATGGTCGTGGACGACCGGATCGGGGTCGTAGCAGCAGTCCTTGACCGTGTACAGCCGAAAATCCGCGTCACTCGCGTACGCCACCGAGGACAGCACCACGCCGGTCGACGCAATGCCCACCATCAGCAGCGTGTCGATCCCCTGCGCGGAAAGCCGCACCTGCAGGTCGGTACCAAAGAATACGCTGGCCCGATGCGCCATGATCAGCGGCTCAGACGCCTGCCGGCCGAGTTCCGGCGAGATCTGATCGTCGACGAACAGACCCAGTTGCCGGATGCCCTGCCCGTTCCTGTTCAATGGACTGATTTCCGGATAGCCCGGGCTGAAGTGGATCTTGGCGAAATAGACGCTCACGCCGCGGGCCCGCGCAGCATCACACAGCTTGCGCGTATTGGACAGCAACGCAGGTGCGACCGATGGAAACAACTGCAGGATGTCGGTCTGATAGTGCATGACCACCAGTGCGGTTTGCGCCGGAACAATCGCGGGAATCCGCGTGGCCACGCTGTCCGCATCGGCGGCGCCTTCAGTGTCCTGCCGATGACTTGCCGAATCGACGGATCCACAATCAACGGGCGGCGACATAGGGCGACTCGATAGAGAAGGATGACCGACTCTATCACGTGTTTGCTTGCAGTCTAGGCCCTCGCCACTGCCACGCTGACGGCGCCGTGGTCCAGCGCATCCGCGATCGCATCGCAGGCATGGCGGAAGAATCCGTAATACATGCCTCGCCCGTTGATCACTATTCGAAACAGGATGACTTTCCGAAAGGGTTCAGAACTGAACCCTGTAAAGCCAGGGGATACGGCGGTGTTGCGCTTCGCATCATCACTCGCGGCATTGAATGTCGTAATCCAAGGCATGGCGCCTCCTCAAACGAAACCGTCTTGCGTGACATCCCCCACGGACCACACACTTCGTGGCGCGAATATGCATGCGGGACTGATCTGGCTCTGCAAGTTTTCTTCTTGTCTGCCGCCGATATTACGCGGAACCAGATCGCGAACCATTAGCCAGATGGTTGGTGTCCAAATGCACGGACTCATACCGGAATAAACGTCCGAAGAGGCTTCGGGAAAGCGGACACCGCTTCTCGAGGATCGCCCTCGCGGCGTCCATATCGAGAAGCGCGAAATGCTGCATGCGGGGTCGTTGCTGGCCGAGATGGCCGAAGAGACTGCAAGCAGCAGCCAGGAGGATCAAGTGGTGAAGAGACGTCCGTCGAAGGCTTAATGTCCGCAGATGCTCGGGGGTGCCACCGGCGAATCATGTATCACATGCTGCGCACGCATCATCAAGGTGACGGCCACTGGCTAAACACGATCAGCGCAGCCGCGCCGCGCCCCCGCACACATACGTCATCGCAGTAGTCGACCACGGCGTCGGGCGCGAAGCGGTTGTCGACCATATCGTCCCCATCGGCGAATCCCGTTCCTGTTGCGCCCATTTTCAGGCTCACCGCCACCCCGGCCGCCAGACCAAGGCCGAGCAGCACCACAGCCCCTAACCACCGACTACGCTTCATCGCCGTCTCCGTCCGCCAATCTTCAGGCTTGTGACCGGATGCTAGTCACTGAAGGCGGCAGCCACTTCGTCAAAGCGGACTAGGGGGAATCCCGTATGCGTTTGCACTCGGCGTAAAGCTGCAGGCGTAGACATCTGTCTACGCCGAACGGTGCGCATTCCCTATCTTGGTCGCGACAAACGTCCCTCCTAGAATCGACAGATCATCCATCGCGATACCCTATAACGGAGACCATCGAACATGTCGCAAGCAGGATCAGGACGAGGGACGGATAGCCATCCGGCGATCAGCCCGGGCCGGCGCTAGGCGCTGGCCGGCGTTGTCGGCCTCACGGCTTCCGCGATCGGCGGGCTCGGCGCTGGCCCGGCGTCCGCCGCAGCGGCCAGAAAAAGCGCCGCCTCGGATAGCGCGCAGCGCCGCATCGACGTCCATGCGCACTACATCCCGGCCGAATACCGTGCGGCGCTCGAGGCCGCCGGCCACGGGAAGCCATCGGGCATGCCGGGCATTCCCCGCTGGAGTGCCGCCGAGCACGTCGGCATGATGGATCAACTCGACATCGCCACCGCGATATTGTCGATCTCCGCGCCCGGCCTGCATTTCGGCGACGACGCCGCCGCGCGCCGGCTCGCGCGCTACTGCAATGACGAAGGCGCCAGGGCCGTGCGCGAGCATCCCGGCCGCTTCGGGCTGTTCGCCGCGTTGCCGCTGCCTGATGTAGCCGGCTCGCTTGCCGAGCTGGCCCATGCGTTCGACACACTGCATGCGGACGGCGTCGTGATGGAGTCCAACTACCACGGCATCTACCTGGGCGATGCGCGCCTCGATCCCGTGTTCGCCGAACTGAACCGGCGCAAGGCAACCGTCTTCATCCACCCGACCGATCCCTACTGCCCGTGCTGTCAGGGCAGCGAGCAGGCCGCCCTGCCCCCGCTCGGCTACCCGTACCCGATGATCGAGTTCATCTTCGACACGACACGCGCGGTGTTCAACCTGATCCTGAGCGGGACGCTGGAAAAATATCCCGACGTGAAGATCATCGTCCCGCACGCGGGCGCCGCCGTGCCGGTGCTGACCGCGCGCGTGGGGGCCATCAGTGCGCTGCTGAAGCTCGGCCGCAATCGGATGAGTGTTGATGACGCGATCCGCAAGCTCTATTTCGACCTGGCGGGTGCGCCGGAGCCGGTCGCGCTGAGCGCGCTGCTGCAAGTGGCCGACCCCACGCGCGTGCTGTATGGCAGTGATTATCCGTTTACGCCGGCGCCGGTCGCGGCCGATCTGGCTGCCGTGCTTGATCGCTCGGTGCATATCCCGGCTAGCCTGCGGGGTGGGTTTATGCGGGAGAATGCTTTGGGGTTGTTTCCTCGGTTTGGGGAGGGATGAGCGCTGATGTTTCGCGGGCGCAGTTCGGCGGGGGTTTTGTGGTTGGGAATGGGGTGTCGTTCTTGGCTGGCGCCGCTGTTTCGCCGGCGTAGCCGGCGGGGGTTTTGTGGTCGGGAATGGGGTGTCGCTCTTGGCAAGCGCCGCTGTTTCGCCGGCGTAGCCGGCGACCTACTCTTTTGTCCGAGCGACAAAAGAGTAGGCAGAAAAGCGCGTCGTTGCCGCTGGCCATCAATTCCACGGCGGCAGTCGTTCAAGCGGCTTTGGACGCCTGCGATGGTGGTCGGCCGTTCGACCCTGCTACGCTATGTGAGTCAGAACCTGTGCCTGACGCGGCACGGCTTTTGGACGATCCCCAAGACGGACTCGGGTACAGCGTTTCAATGAGGTCAGTGGTGGGACGCCTTCGGCTGCGCTGCGCGCACGGCGTCGTCTGGATGCAATCTCATCAACGTCGCTGGCGCCCGAGGTCTGCGTTCTTCTCGCTCCCTCTCGCTACCCTGCGCATGCAATTCGCGGCATCGTCACCGAGGTGTGGTTCGCCTTGGGCCTGCGTGCTCAGACTTGAGCTCTGCGCGTAGCGCAGCCGAAGGCGATCACACGATATCGCCCGCAGCAGGGGCCACGGACGCTTGCAGGGCTCGTTCAATCAGCGCCGTATTCCCGACCATGGTCGTGCCCCACGCGGCAGGCAGCCTGGCGGACTCTGAAGCCCATACCCGTACAACACCCCTGGCACACTACGATAAAAATTCGCCCCTTTGGGGCAACCAAAACGCGTTTTTGGTTACTTTTGTCGCTCGGACAAAAGTGACTCGCCGGCTACGCCGGCGAAACAGCCGCGCATGCCAAGAACGCTAACCCTACCTCAAGCAGAAACCCACCTCAAAAATCCACCTTCCCCTCCCCCTTCAACCCCAACATCCCCCGCGCCTCATCCGGCGTGGCAACCGCATATCCAAGCTGCTCTACAGTCTTGCGGATGTTTGCCACCTGCTCGGCGTTGCTCGTCGCGAGCTGCCCCCGCGACAGCCAAAGGTTATCCTCCAACCCCACCCGAACATTGCCGCCCATCAACAACCCCTGCGTGACCACGCGCGACTGCAGCGCGCCAGCGCCCAGCACCGACCATACGTAGTCCTTCCCGAACAACCGGTCCGCCGTGCGCTTCATGTGGGCAACGTCCTCCGGATGCGCGCCGATGCCACCGCGGATGCCGAATACCGACTGGATGAACAGCGGCGCCCTGAGCAGCCCGCGATCCAGGAAGTGCGCGGCGGTGTAGAGGTGACCGATGTCGTAGCACTCGATCTCGAAGCGCGTTTCGTTCGCGTTGCACGCTTCGAGGATATGCGCGATATCGCGGAAGGTATTGCGGAAGATGCGGTCGTCGCTGGCTTCGAGATACGGGCGTTCCCAGTCATGGCGGAACTCCTTGTAGCGGCCGAGCATTTCGTACAGGCCGAAGTTCATCGAGCCCATGTTCAGCGAGGCCACCTCCGGCTTGAAACGAACGACCGGCGCGAGACGCTCCTCGATCGACATGGTCGGGGCACCGCCGGTGGTCAGGTTGATGACTACATCGGACTTAGTGCGGATCGCGCCGAGGAATTCGCCAAACAGCGCCGGGTCCTGGCTCGGGATGCCGGTCTTCGGATCGCGGGCATGCAAGTGGACAATGGCGGCGCCTGCCTCGGCGGCGCCGATGGCCGACTCGGCAATCTGTGCGGGCGTGATGGGAAGGTAAGGCGACATCGACGGTGTATGGATCGAGCCGGTGATGGCGCAGGTGATGATGACCTTGTTGGAAGTCGACATGGGAATGGCTCCGGTGAAATCGGAAAAAGGCGGGACAGGCAGGCGAGCCGATGACTCGCGCGCTGTCCCGTAAGGAGATATGCGGTGTTGCTGGATCAGCGGACAGGCTCTGCCACGAATACGATTCGGGCGCGGCGTCCTTCATAACGCCAGACGCCGGGTTCGGCCTCGACCACTACGTCCTCGAAGTCGCCAACCACCGACGGCGCCCGCGCCGGCAGCGGCCAGTCGCCCTTGCCCGCCATCACATGGACCGTCGAAAAGACACGCACGCGGCCATTCGTGACGGGCTCGATCAGCAGGTTCGAGAACAGGTGACGCGTCGTACTGCGCGCCTCGGCTTCGCGCACGGCGCGGTCCGCGTAGAACTTCGCGATCTGCGCACGGCCGTCGCAGCGGATCGGGCCGTAGTCCATCCATCCTGCGTCGATGAACAGCGCATCGACTGGCGCATCGGCAAGGCCGTCTACTCGCCGCCAGTACTCGGCCGCGAGCGACTGGACGGCGGCCCACGTCGCGGCATCGACCACAGCGGGCGCTATCGGTCAGGCCTCCGTATTGCGGGCGAACCACGGCGGCACGTCGGGTCCCCACTGGTGCATCGAGTCTTCCGGTGCATGGTCGCCGGCGGGCCAGGCCGTGCCGGCCGAAATGTAGTCCATGTCGGCGGAGTATTCGCAGAACGAGCCCCACGGATCGCGCACGTAGTGGAAGAAATTGGAACCGAGCACGTGGCGGCCCGTGCCCCAGCCTTCGGCGTAGCCGGCCGCGGCCATCTGCGCGGCGCCCTGCCCGACCTGGTCGATGCTCGACACGTCCCACGAGGCGTGGTGCCAGCCCTTCGCGGGGCTTGCGGCGAACGCCACCAGGTGATGGTCGCAGCCATGGGGCGCATGCGTGAAGGCGACCATGTCACCGGAGCGGTCCGACAGGCGCAGACCGAGCGCGCGTTGATAGAAATCGAGCGTGCGCGGCAGGTCCGGCGTGAACAGCGCCACGTGCGACAGCCGCCTCGGCCGCACGGTCGCTACCTGATTGCGGAACAGCGCACCGCGCACGTCGGCGCCGACGTGCACGCTGTCGAGCGATGGCTTGGCCGACGGGCTCGTCTTCGGGCCAACCCGGACCTGCACGAGGTTGCCGTCGACGTCGTGGAACCACAGGCCCGTACCTGACGCGTACGGCGCATTGTCGGCAAACCGCGCGCCGACAGCCTCGACCTGGTTTCGGATCGTTTCGTAGTCAGACTCGTAGCAATGGAAGCTGAGGTACGCCAGTTCCCGGCGCTCGCCCGAAAAGAAGCGAGCCCAGATTTGATCATCGGAAGTCATCGCATCCAGACGGTCACCGTGGTCGACCATGGACAAGCCGAATGCGGCGTGGAAATGGCGGGCATCCTCAAGGTTCGGCACGACCAGCGCATAGTGGCCGATGGAATGGACGGCGGCTTGGTGTTGGTTGTCGCTCATGGTTCTCTCCCGATCAGGCGGCTTCATCGGCAATGGGATTTCGCAGCGTGGCGAAGCCGGTCAGGCTGACTTCGCACACATCGCCGGCCCGCATCACCAGCTTTGGCTCGCGCGCCCAACCCACGCCGCTCGGCGTGCCGGTGACGATCACGTCACCGGCTTCAAGGGTCAGCGCTTCGCTGAGCGTCGAGATCAGCGTGGCGACATCGAAAATCAGCGTGTCGGTGCTGGCCGACTGCACGACCTGGCCATTCAGGCGCGTCTCCAGCGTCAGTCCTTTCGCACCGGGCGGCACTTCGCTGGCGGTGACCAGCTCCGGGCCAAACGCACCGGTGTCGTCGAAGTTCTTGCCCATGGTCCATTGCGGCGCGAGGAACTGGTACTCGCGCACCGAACCGTCGTTGAACAGCGCATAGCCAGCCGCGTGGCGAAGCGCCTCGTCCTTGCGGATATGGCGGCCCCCGGATTTCAGGATCACCGCGAACTCACCTTCGAAGTCGAGCGAGTCCGACACGCGCGGACGCACGATGGGCTGGCCGTGGCCGGTCAGGCTCGTGTCGTAGCGCGGGAACATGGTCGGGTACTTCGGCTGTTCGAGCTTGCTTTCGCGCGTGTGGTCCGCGTAATTCAGGCCGACGCAGAGCAGCTTGGGCGGATGCTCCAGCACGGGCAGGAAGGTCACGTCGGCCTCGGTGACCAGCGCGTCGCCGGCGACGTTGTCGGCATAGCTTTCGAGGTCGACGCCGTTGGCGAGCAGCGTTTCGAGCGGCATGTCGCCAAGCACACGGATCTTGTCGCCGTCGCGCACGCCGGTTTGCTTCTTGCCATCGAGAATGAAGCGGAGATATCGCATGGGAAGTGTTCTCTGGTGAAAGTTTGGGGAATCAGCCGGCACCGGCCAGCCACGCGTCATCGCTGTCGAGTAGCGGCTGGACGGTCTCCGGGCGATCGATACCGGGTAAATCAAGGCGAGGCTGCTGGCCGACATGCGCCAGCAGGTAGGACAGGAAGCGATAGGTGGGGCGATAGGCAGCCAGCTTCGCGTCATCGAGTTCAATCCGCGCCGATGGATTGACCACCGCCAGTCCGTCGCGCAGGTAGACGATGCCCATGCGCGCAATGCGCCAGACGCCATCGCGACGCTCCACGCGCTCATGCAGCCGCGAGTGTGTGGTGACTTCGACTTCCACGCCATCGAGTTGCGCACGCGCGGTCACCGCGCACGGCGTCTGGGCGAGCGCACGGTCGCCGTTCAGCATGACCAGCGTTGGGCCCATCTGGTGGGCCGAGTGCCGGCCCGCCTCGTACATCCGGCGCGATGCCGCGACGAACTCCGGCCCGCTGCCGTGAAACCACGACAGATCAACCACCGAATCGGCATGGTACGTATCGAGCATCCGCGCCCATTGGGCCTGGTCACGCGCGGCGCGTTCGGTCTGCACGACCTCGGCAATCTCGGCCTTGTCGAGCATGGCTTGCAGTCTGTCTTGCATGGCGTCTCCTCGCGCTCAAGCTGCTTCGCGGGCCGTGGCCACGGGCTCCGCCTGCGGTTCCACCACGCCGAGGTACAGCCGCATGTCGCGCACCTTGAACGCCAGCACTGCGGTGACGACGGCCGTCGCCATGACCGGATACATCGCCGCTTCCGGCCCATACGCGCGCACCATCCAGGCCAGCGCGAGCGGCGTCAGGCCGCCGAACAGGGCCGCGCCGACGTTGTACGGCACCGCGTAGCCGCTCTGGCGCACATGGGTCGGGAACAACGCCGAGACCAGTCCCGGCACCAGCGCGACCACTGACCCGAGCGCCACGCCGGGCAGCGCAAACAGCAGCGGCAGCGAACCCTGTCCCCCCAGCACGCCCGGCAGCCACTGGAAGAAGCCGATCGACGCCACCAGCATTGCCAGTGCTCCCACGCCAAGCGAGCGTGCCCAGCCGAGCTTGTCGCTGAGGCGGCCCCAGAACGGCATCGACAGGCACAGCGCGAACGAGCCCCACATATTTGCCTGCAACGCGGCCTGACGCGGCACGCCGTATTGCGTCGCAAGCAGCGTCGGCATGTACTGGAAGAAGACCACCGTCCCGATCGCCATGGTGAAACCCAGTGCCAGGCCGAACAGGCAGGCGTCGGCGTGCTCCTTCAATACGATGGAGATCGGCGTGGATTTCGCTAGTTGGCGCGACTGCTGGATGCCCGCGTACAGTGGCGATTCCTCAAGTTGCCGGCGCAGGTACGACGCGGTCAGCCCGAACAACCCGCCGACGATGAACGGCAGCCGCCACGCCAGCGACGGGATGCCGGTAGCGCTGGCGATATATGCCGACGCGGCAGCCGCCCCGGTCCCGAGCAGCAAGCCGGCCAGCACGATGCCGTGCATGGTGCCGCTTGCGGTGCCGAGCCGCGACGGCGATGCATGCTCCGACACGAACACCGCCGCGCCTGGAAATTCTCCACCGACGGCGCAACCCTGCAGCGCGCGCAGCACCAGCAGGGCCAGCGGCGCCAGCACGCCGACCTGCTCGTACGTTGGCAGCACGCCGATCAGGAAGGTCGGCACCGCCATCAGGATCATCAGGAAGATGAACATCTTCTTGCGGCCGAACAGGTCGGCGAAGTGCGCAAGCACGATGCCAGCCACGGGCCGCACCAGGTAACCGACCGCGAAGATGCCGAGCGTCTGCATCTGGCTGACCCATGGCGATACGCCGGGCGGGAAGAACGTCTCGCTGATCGCCGCGGCGACGAACAGGAAGATCACGAAGTCGTAGTACTCGAGCATCGCACCGAGCGCGGCCAGGCCGAGCGTGCGTGCTTCCTTTCTGTGGATCATGCTTGTCTCCTCGTCAGCGCCACCGTCTTCGCGGTGGCTGTCAAATGGGGGCGGCCCGGCGCCTGCCGGGTCCGCAGAACTACGCGCGGCAGGCCTGTTGGCCAGCCAGCCGTCCATAACGCCCGCCGTAGAACAGCAGCGGGCTGGCTTCGGCGTTCTCTTCGAGAGCCATCACCTCGGCGACGTAGAGCCTGTGATCGCCGGCCGGATGGATGGCAGCCACGCGCACGATCAGGTGGGCGAGGCTTTCCGGCAGGTACGGCGTGCCCGAACCATGCATCGCCATCGCGCCGAGTCCTTCGCTGGCCTTGCCGCCGAAGTGCGCGCTCAGGTCCTCCTGATGCTCGCCAAGGAAGTTGATGCCGAACGTATGGCCCGTGCCGACCGACGCACAGAAGCGCGACGCGTTGCGCGCCGACACCAGCACCAGTTGCGGCTCCAGCGAGACCGACATGAATGCGTTGGCCGTCATGCCGGCGGGGGCGCCGTCACGCAGCCAGGTCACCACGGTGACGCCGGTGGCGAACTTGCCCATCACGCGGCGAAAGCTCGCGGGATCATTGATGGCAGTGCTCATGGCAATACCCTCCTGCGCTCAGACCAACGGCGTGTTCGGCGCCTGGCCGCACAGCATGCGGCCGTACAGTTCCAGGTTGGTGGTGGTGCAGACGATGCCGTGCAGATTGGCCACGCGCGCATCGCGCCACACACGGTTGAACGGGTTGCGCGCACCGGCCAGCGAGCCGCCCGAGGCGCTGGCCAGAATGTCGACCGCGTCCCACATCATCTTGCTGGCGTAACCGGTGTCCCTGCGAATGCGGGCACGGGTCAGCTCGCCCGGCATGGTGCCGGCCCTGCCGTGGGCGTCGATCTCGTCGACACAGCGCTCGACGATCAGCCGGGCGGCGTCGATCATGGCCGAGGCTTCGCCAGCCTGCAGGTGCGTGACGGTGGCCTCCGACTGCTTTTCGTACCACGTGTACTGGATGCCGCGGCCGGGCAGCTTTTCGAGGAACATCTCCTGCGCGGCACGCGCGATGCCGAGCGCCGGGAAGGTCAGGATGATCGCCGCGACGGGCATGAAGGCCATGCGATACAGCGCTTCGTCATCACCGAACTGCGCGATGTAGTCGCCCGCGAGAATCGTCGAAAGCCGCGTGACGCGCGAATCCGGCACGAACTTGTTCTTCACGGTGACCGAGGTGCTGCCACTGCCACGCAGCGCGATGGTGTCCCAGTCATTGAGGAACTCGACGTCCGAGGTCGGGAACAATGCCATGCCCTGGTCCAACACGTTGCCCGCTTCGTCGACCAGAGGAATACCCAGCAGGTCCCACTGTGCGTGGTAGACACCGCTATTGAAGCCCCACATGCCCTCTTCCACGAGGTAACCGCCCTCCACGCGCTTCACCACGGCCTTGCGCGGAGATAGCACGCCAGCGGTGCGCACCTTGCCGCCGGACGCGAAGACTTCGTCGCGCGCCGCTTTCGGCAGGCATGCTGCGGCCATCCAGTTGCAGACGTTGATCAGCGCGCACGCCCAGCCGGCCGAGCCGTCGCCCCGGCCGATCTCGCTGACGACTTCCATGTAGGTGCGCAGAGAGGCCTGCAGGCCGCCGGCGCGCTTCGGCACCATCATGTCGAGGATGCCGGCGTCGTCAAGCTCGGCCACGGTCGATTCGGGCAGCCGCGCCATGGCGTCGACTTCCGGGGCACGGGCGCGCAGCGTGGGCACCATGGCCGCTGCGCGGCGCAGCAGGTCAGCGCGAATCGAGGCGTCGTCGGACGCGTTGGTGGATCGGATATCGGTTGCGGCAGCCAGCGTCATGAAGGTCTCCTTTGTCTGGTCGTTGCTAAGAATGACGTTTTCGTTATTGTAGGAACGCAGCCAAATCAGGCAAGATAGGGTTTTCGGCCGCGTCGGCATGAACATTCGTCACTGCAACGATCCGAGGCCACATCCAAAGGCCACATACAAGGCGAAAAGCCAAGCCAAACCCGAGGTCAACCAAGTGCCCCCGCTCACCTTCACTCCCACCGAACGCGAAGACCATCGCACCGTCACCGCGCGCAAGAAGCGCGAGGCCATGCGCGCGCGCATCCTTCGCGCGATCATGGATCTGTACGCAGACCGATCGAAGATCTCGACGTCGATCGAAGATGTCGCGCGCGAGGCCGAGATCTCGCGCGGCACGTTCTACAAGCACTTCAACTCGCTCGACGAGGCGCTGATCGCGGTCGGCCGCGAAGTGACCGACCAGATGACGCAGGACATGCTGCCGATCTACGACGCCGTGACGGACCCCGTGAACCGCGTGAGCACCGGCCTGCGCCTGTTCCTCACGCGGGCGCTGACTGACCACCGCTGGGCCGCATTCGTGTTGCGCGCGGAGTTGGTTGCGCAGAAATCGGAGATGCTGACGTACCTCATGAAAGACCTGCGCAACGGTGCGATCGACGGCGTGATGGAGTTCGACAACCTCCAGGCGGCTGTCGATTCCGTGATGGGGGCCACGGTCGAGGGCATCCGCACGATCCTGCTCAAGCGCACGAAAGATCCCGAGCAGTACATCGACAGTACGATTCGCATCACGCTGCGCGGCCTTGCCGTGGAGAAACGACGCGCGCTGAAGGCGACCGAGACATCGCGCGAGCTGGTGGCCGGGCTGCCGCAGAGCGTGCGGGAGACGTGGCGCGCTGGTGCCTGAGCCGGTTGCTTCGTACACCAGGCCTGTTTTTTGGTTTTTTGCGCCGAATTGCATGGGCTCTTGTTGGGACTGGGTTATCGATCATGGCTGGCGCCGCTGTTTCGCCGGCGTAGCCGGCGACCTACTCTTTTGTCCGAGCGACAAAAGAGTAGGCAGAAAAGCGCGTCGTTGCCGCTGGCCATCAATTCCACGGTGGCAGTCGTTCAAGCGGCTTTGGACGCCAGCGATGGTGGTCGGCCGTTCCAACCTGCTACGCCATGTGAGTCAGAACCTGTGCCTGGCGCGGCACGGCTTTTGGACGATCCCCAAGACGGACTCGGGTACAGCGTTTCAATAGCCTCTGCGGTGGGACGCCTTCGGCTGCGCTGCGCGCGCGTCGTCGTCTGGGGGCGAGCTCATCAACGTCGCTGGCGCCCCGGTTCGTCCAAGGTCCCTTCTCGACTTCGGCATGCCATGCGCGGGCGTCGTCACCGAGGCGTGGTTTGCCCTGGACTTGTGTGCTCAGACTTGAGCTCTGCGCGTAGCGCAGCCGAAGGCGATCACACGATATCGCCGGCAGCAGGGGCCACAGACGCTTGCAGGGCTCGTTCAATCAGCGCTGTATTCCCACTCACGGTGGTGCCCCACGCGGCAGGCAGCGTAACTGACTCTGAAGCCCATACCCGTACAACACCCTCAGCACACTACGATAAAAATTCGCCCCTTTGGGGCAACCAAAACGCGTTTTTGGTTACTTTTGTCGCTCGGACAAAAGTGACTCGCCGGCTACGCCGGCGAAACAGCGGCGCCCGCCAAGCACGACACTCCCAGCAACCATGCGAGGAACCAATTTCTTTGCAATTCTAGAAATCCACCACCCACAAACCACTCAGGAAATGCCCCCAACTCAGCGTGCACAGCTGTCAACGCAACTGTCCGCCGCTGCAGCACATTCGCGCTGCGGCAACACGCACGGCCTCTGCTCGAAGGCCCGTTCGGCCGAGCAAAAACCAACGCGCGCTGCTACACCGCCACCGATGACGAATCGTCACGGTGACGAATGTGTACGCTCAACGCTGCGCATTCCCTATCTTGTTCCCTCTCCTCCACCTCATAAGAATTCACACGTTGTTGATTCTTGCCACGACGCCATCCGCGCGTGGCAAAGCAACGCGCAATGAGAGAACCAGAAACGAGGAGACAAGATGAGAACGACCACCGCAAGTACCGCATTGGCTGCGCTGTCGCTGTGCTGGACCAGCGCCGCCTTCGCGCAATCCAGCGTGACGCTGTACGGCGTCGCCGACATGGGCATTGAATACGTGAACAACCTCGGCAATGTCCCGACGGCGGCCAACGGCTTCAATCCCGGCCCTGCGCACGATGTCGTGCGGCTGACCTCCGGCCATCGCGCGGGTTCGCGCTGGGGCTTGCGGGGCAAGGAGGACCTCGGCGGCGGCTGGAGTTCGGTGTTCGTGCTCGAGAATGGCTTCAACCTCGACACCGGCACACCGCAGCAGAGCGGCCGCCTGTTCGGGCGGCAGGCGTTCGTCGGCCTGACCAGTGCCACGGTCGGCCAGTTCTCCTTCGGCCGGCAGTACACGTCGATGTTCGAGGCGCTGGCGAATTTCTCGCCCACGCGATACGGTGGCTACGAGCCCGCCGCGTTGCAGTCGGGCGCGGCGTTCCGCGAAGACAACATGGTCAAGTACACGGGGCAGTTCGGCGCCGTCACCACACTCGCGCACTACTCGTTCGGCACGGGCATGGCGCTGCCGCAAGTCGTCGGCACCGGCTTCGCGGTGGGCGGCAATGGCGAGGTGCCGGGCAGCGCGCGGCGTGACAGTGCCTATGGCGCGGCGGTGGCGTATAACGGCGGCGCGGTGGGACTGGTCGCCGGGTATGACCAGGTCAATCCCACCATCGGCACCAGCAGTGGCACCTTTCGCAAGTTTGCGGTCGGCGGCAGTTACTCCACCGGGGCCGCCAGCGTGATGGGCGGCTACCGCTGGGGACAGAGCAAGGGTCCGGCGGGTGGCGATATCCAGCGTGACGACTACTACTGGGTCGGCGTGAATTACCAGTTCCTGCCCGCGTTCTCCGTCACGCTCGAATACACCTACGACAACCTGCGCAGCGTCTTCGGCAATACCAGCCTGCCCAACCCGTGGCAGGTCACCGTGCTGGCCAGCTACACGCTGTCGAAGCGGACCGAACTCTACCTGTCGACGGCCTACTCAAAGAACGCGGGGCTCATGATGGACTCCGGCCTGACGACGTACGCGAACACGCTCGCGCTAGGCAACAGCCTTGTGCTCGGCAACGGCAAGAATTCGATGATCGGCGCCGTGGTGGGGATTCGCCACATCTTCTGATGGCCAGAAGATCGCAGCGAGTCGCTTCTTCGATCGGAGCTTAGGCGGCGACGGGCGGGAACACGTACCACGCGCCGTCGCCGTGGCGGAAGAAGGCAATGGACAAGCGCCGCGTGGGATGCACCGATTCAACCTGGACCAGGCATCCCTTGCGGTTCGCAAGATGCCTGAAGCAGGCGACCCGAGCGGGATTGGCCTCGCTCGGCGACAACCATTTCTCTACCAGTGCGCGCAGCGAATTATCGGTATTTCGCATCTGTCACTCCCTTGGCAGCGCCGCATCAACTGCCGGCACCTCTTGATTTCAAGGGTAGATGCGCAGCGACGCCGATGCCTTCGGTATGGGACAACAACAGGCGTCAGGGCGGACTGAATCGCACGTAGGAAATGCCTGACAAGCAGGCGCATCGCGTACCTGCTGTGGGTCCTGCTCACTCAACCGGCGGAGTCGCCGCGATCCTTTCGAAGATCACACCTTGCGGCGCCGGTGTCTGCGGCAGCGGTGCGCAGGCGAGTTGCGTGGCCTCTGCTTCGTCAAGTCCGAGCGCCCGCAGCACCGCCAGAATGACTTGCTCGGGATAGTCGGCCGGGGCCCCGGGACGCAGCATGGTCCCGATGCCATAAACGAGCGCGCCCAGCGCCAGGTCGCGCGCCACCTCCACGTGCGGGATGCGGAACCGCCCTTGCGCGATGCCGATTTCCAGGTCGCGCGTCATGTACGCGTCAAGCAGCCGCCCGCGCGAGCCGCGCCGCGTGCCCACGCGCGTGATGAACGCCCCCCACAGCGGATAGCGGCAGGCCGTATGCATGTAAAGCCGGCACCCCACGGCCAGTCGCATGGCCGGATCGTCGAACTCGCGCACGACCGGGTCGATCACAGCGAGCACCTCGTCGCTGACATCGCCCGCCACCGCCGACAGCAACTCGCCCGTGGTGCGGAAATAGTTGTAGAACGTGCCCCGCGCGACGCCGGCCGCGGCGATGAAGTCGTCGATCATCGCGCCGTCCGGTCCCTTCTCCGCAAACACTGCCAGCGCCGATTCGATCAGCTTGTTACGCGTCTTTTCACGGCGCATGGCGGCCACGCGCGTGCGGTGGTCTTCCGTTGCCGCCGCGGGTACCTCGGATTCGGGCTCGGTCTGGATGCTGTCTGACATGTTCGTCATTTCGGGAACTACCCGGATTTTAGCAGCCGGGGCACCTCGGGTTTCTCCTAGGTAAATTTCATGTTGATGAATTTGTCAATTTGACTAGAATTCGTTATGACAAGTTCGTCAACATGACATCAGGAGATCTTCCATGCGTTTCGTCAGTTTTGAATTCCAGGGCCAGCAAGCGATCGGTGTGCGCGAAGGAGCGCAGATCCGCGTGCTCGGCAACGAGTCGCTGGAATCGCTCCTCGCCCGCGGCGTGGACCTTGCCGCTTACGCCGCACAGGCCGGCGGCGAACTGCTGGATGAGCGCGACGTGACGCTGCTGCCGCCGCTGTCGCGACCGCCCAAGATCATCTGCGTGGGCCTGAACTACGCCGACCACACCAAGGAAAGCCCATACGACCAGCCCGACTATCCGACGCTGTTCTTCCGCGTGCACACCAGCCTGGTGGCGCACGGCCAGCCGCTGGTGCGCCCGGCCGTGGACGACTGCGCGGGGCTCGATTTCGAAGGCGAAGTGGCTGTGGTGCTCGGCAAGGGCGGCCGCCATATCCGCAAGGAAGACGCGCTGTCACACGTGGCGGGCTACTCGCTGTTCAACGATGGCTCCGTGCGCGAATACCAGTTCAAGGCACCGCAATGGACGGTCGGCAAGAACTTTGACGGCACCGGCGCGTTCGGCCCCGATCTGGTCACCGCCGACGAACTGCCGCCCGGCGCGCGCGGCCTGTTGCTGCAAACCAAGTTGAATGGCCAGGTGGTGCAGTCCGCCAGTACCGACGACATGATCTTCGACGTCGAAACCCTGATCGCGATCATCTCGCAAGCCATCACGCTCGAAGCGGGCGACGTGATCGTGTCGGGCACGCCGGCCGGCATCGGCTGGGCGCGCGAGCCGAAGCTGCTGATGAAGCAGGGCGATGTGTGCGAGGTGATCGTTGAGAAGATCGGCACGCTGTCGAATCCCATCGTCGACGAAGTGAAGTAAATCCTCAGAACCGACCGCCGGCGGGGCGAACTCCCCAGCCGGCGGCAACCCCGGAGACAGCCATGCCCGACACCAAGGTGGCAGGCCCGCGTGCGGCCGTACATTCCATCGACCACTTCGCACTCAACGTCCCGTCGCTCGCCGATGCCGCCCGCTTCTACCGTGCGTTCGGCCTCGACGTGCGCGAGGTCCGCAACGGTAACGAACTGGAGTTGCGCGCCACTGACGGGCACCGCTGGGCGCGCATCCTGCCCGCGCCAGCCAAGTCGCTCGCCTACCTCAGTTTCAATGGCTACGAGCGCGACTTCGACACGCTGGCGCGGCAGATCGAGTCGGCCGGTGCCGTCCCTGCCCACGCACCGGAAGGCGCAGACGGCGGCGGCATCTGGTTCCACGACCCGGATGGCAACCTGTTGCAGGTGAAGGTCGGGCCCAAGACCAGCCCCAGTGCGAAGGCGCCGCACGTGACGGTGGGTGCCGGCGCGAATGCCCGCGGCGCGGTAACACGGTCGCAGGTAGAGACCGTGCATCCGGACCGCCTGTCGCACGTGCTGCTATTCACGCCGGACGTGCTGCGTGCCATCGACTTCTACGCGCGCGCCATTGGCTTGTGCCTGTCCGACAAGTCGCTCGACATCATTGCCTTTACGCACGCGCCGCACGGCAGCGACCACCACCTTGTGGCCTTCGCCAAGAGCAGCGCGCGCGGGTGGCACCACGCCGCCTGGGATGTGCGCGACGTCGACATGGTCGGCCAGGGCGCCGCCCAGATGGCCGCAGCTGGCTACATGCGCGGCTGGGGCACGGGGCGTCACGTACTCGGCTCGAACTACTTCCACTACGTGCAGGACCCGTGGGGCTCGTTCAACGAATATTCGGCCGACATCGACTTCGTCGCCCCCGGCCAGCCGTGGCTCGCCGGCGACTTCGCGCCCGAGGACTCGCTCTACCAGTGGGGCCCGGACGTGCCGTCCGACTTCATCCGCAACACCGAAGCGCCGGACACGTCGGCGCACTAATCCCCTAATCCCGCACGAGCAGACCCGATGGCAGCCGGCCCCGCCGGCCGCCAGGGGGACACTCGCGCCCGCCGCAAGGAACGCATCATGACCGATACCCAGATTCTCGACGTCGCCATCGTCGGCTACGGCCCCGTAGGCCAATCCCTTTCCATCCTGCTCGCCAGGCGCGGCTACCGCGTGGCCGCGTTCGACCGCTGGCCATCGCTCTACCCGCTGCCACGCGCGGTATTCCATGACCACGAGATCCGCCGCGTGTTTCACGCCATGGGACTGGGCGCGGACGTAGCGGCGATTTCGCAGCCTTCGGCCAAGTATCAGTGGTTCAACGCCGACTGGAAGACGCTGGTCGAGATCGACTGGTCGGCCGAATCGATCAGCGACGGGCCGGTCGGCTACCTGTTCAACCAGCCCATGCTCGAAGGACTGCTCGACGGCAAGGCGCGCTCCCTGCCGACCGTCGAGATCAACCAGGGCTGGGAGGCCACCGCGCTCGTGCAGCATGCCGACCACTGCGAAGTGCAACTGCGGCACGGCACGATGCAGGACGGCCAGTGGACGCCGGACGGTGCAACGCGCACCGTGCGCGCGCGCTTCGTAATCGGTGCCGATGGCGCCAACAGCTTCGTGCGCAAGAGCGCGGGCATCGCGCAGGACGACCTGGGCTTCGAGGAAGACTGGCTCGTCATCGACGTCAAACCGAATCCGGGCGTCAAGCTCGACGTACCCGACATCGGCCAGTGGTGCAATCCCGCGCGCCCGACCACCATGGTGCCCGGCGGCCCGGGATATCGCCGTTGGGAATTCATGCGGCTGCCCCACGAAACCATCGACGACCTGCAAAAGCCGGAGAAGGTGTGGGAACTGCTGTCGCCGTGGGTGAACCCGGACAACGCAACGCTGGTGCGCTACGCGGTCTACAAGTTCCGCTCGCTGCTTGCGCAGCAATGGCGCAAGGGCCGCGTGCTGCTGGCCGGTGATGCCGCGCACCTGATGCCGCCGTTCATGGGCCAGGGCATGTGCTCGGGCATCCGCGATGCGTGGAACCTGGCATGGCGGCTGGACCTGCTGTTGCGCGGCATCGCGACCGAAGACCTGCTGGAGACCTACACCGCCGAGCGTTTGCCGCAGGTGCGCGCGGTGATCGATGCTTCCATCGCCATGGGCCAGGTGGTCTGCATCGCCGACCGCGAAGCCGCCGCGCGCCGCGACGAAGCGTTCCTGAGCGGACAGGTGCCGCCACTGCCGCCGTTTCCGGGGCTGACTGGCGGCGTCATCTGCACCGATCTTGGCACGACCGGCATAGCCGGTCAGCTCAGCGTGCACGGGCAAGTCGAGGACGACGCCGGTATCGCGCGCTTCGACGACCGGATCGCCAACGGCTTCCATGTGATCGCACTCGATGCCGACCCCGGCCAGTACATCGACGCGGAATCCGCGGCGCTGCTGACGCGTCTGGGGACCAGCACCATCGGCGTAACGACCGATCCGTCGAAGGTCAAAGCCGGCCGCGTGCTGCGCGATGTGAGCGGCCGGTACGCACGCTTCTTTGCCGAACACGGTGCCAGCGTAATCGTGGTGCGGCCGGACTACTACGTCTACGGCGGCGTCAGCGATCCCGCGCAACTTCCGGCGCTGCTCGCGAAGCTGGAGCAGGAGCTTTCGCTGTCGCCGGAAGCGGCACAGCGCAAGGCCGCATAAGCGGACGACATCCGCAAACAGAACGACAATATCCCGGAGACTACATGCGCCACGCGCTCATTCCACTCGCCCTGGCAACGGCCCTGCCCCTAAGCGTCCATGCCCAGAGCAACGTCACGCTGTTCGGCATGCTCGATGTCGGCATCAGTTACGTGTCCAATGAATCGGGCCACCACAACATCAAGGCCGACGATTCGATCTGGACGCCCAGCATCTGGGGTCTGCGCGGCACGGAGGACCTCGGTGCCGGCTACAAGGCAGTCTTCGAGCTTGCCTCGCAGTTCTCGGTCAACGACGGCAAGGGCATTCCCGGACCGTCAGCGGACTTCAACCGGCAGGCCTTCGTGGGGTTGTCGAAGGACGGCCTTGGCAAGCTGACCTTTGGCCAGCAGTACAACCTGATGGCCGACTTCCTGTTCTTCCCGCCCGCGCGCATCGACGGCACCTTCTCCTACGGCGGCCTCTACAACATGCGCCACGGGCCGTTTGCGGCGCTCGGCATTCCCAACAATCCCACCGGCGCGTTCGACTTCGACCAGACCGGCGGCACGTCGCGCGTGTCGAACTCCGTCAAGCTGACCAGCGAGAGCTTCGGCGGCCTGCGCGTCGGTGCGCTGTACGGCTTTGGCGAGGCGCCAGGTTCCGCCTCCACCGGCAACACCGTTGGCTTCGGCGTGAACTACCTGCGCGGCGGCTTCGCGTTTGGCGCGGCCTACAACGAGACCAAGTACGCGCAACTCAACAACGGGCGCGACGGCATCCGAAATGCAGGCGCAGGCATCGGGCAGCAGTTCGGCGAACTGTTCGCCAGCGTGCTCTACACCTACACGCGCAATACGCTGACAGGTGCCACCGTCCAGGTAGCGCAGATCGGTGGCATGTACGCGTTCGGTCCGGCATGGCGGCTCGGCGCCAACTACCAGTACATGAAAGGCAACGCCACGCTCGACCACAACCGCGCGCAGCAAGTGACCGGCGTACTGCAGTACGCGTTCTCGAAGCGGACCACGGCGTACCTCGAGGCTGTCGGGCAGTGGACGGGTGGCGACGTTGCCGGCGGCCACAATGCCTGGATCAACGGCGCCGGCCCTGCCAGCAGCACCACGCAGGTCATCGGCCGCATCGGCCTGCAGCACATGTTCTGACGCCGCAGGCGTCCTCATCCCTTCCTTGTCTTTGCAATCTGCGCCGGGGGCCAGCGGCTTCCGTGGCATCGGACGCGCTCGCGCGTCGTCCGGGCACCCCGGCGCCGTTCAGGCGATTCTCAGGAGACACGCCATGCAACACCACCAATCCCCCTCTTCCCGCGCTGCGTCCGGCTGGGACCGTACCTACGAATGGAAGGCCGTCCTGCTGCTCTCGCTGGGCTTCGGCCTGGTGGGCATCGACCGCTTCATGATCATGCCGCTGTTCCCGGTGATGATGCAGGACCTGCACCTCGACTATCAGGACCTGGGCCATATCACCGGCGCGCTCGCCATTGCCTGGGGCTTCTCGGCGATGTTCATGGGCAACCTGTCCGACCGGCTCGGGCATCGCAAGGTCCTGATCCCGGCCATCGTCGTGTTCTCGCTGCTTGCAGGACTGTCGGGTCTGGCAACCGGCGTGGGCTCGCTGGTCGCCATCCGCGCGCTGATGGGGCTGGCCGAAGGCGCCTACACGCCAGCCAGCATCGTGGCGACGATGGACGCCTCGAAGCCGAGCCGCCACGGCATGAACGTGGGCCTGCAGCAGATGGCGCTGCCGTTGTTCGGGCTCGGCATCGCGCCGATCCTCGTCACGCAGTTGCTGAAGGTGGTGGCATGGCACTGGATCTTCGCGATCGTGTCGATCCCGGGCCTGGTGATCGCCGTGCTGCTGTACCGGGTATTGCGCAACACGCGCGCCGCCGAGGCCGATGCGCACACGACCGTGCACGACACCGCCGGCCATAAGTGGAGCGACGTCTTCCGCTATCGCAACATCCCGCTGAATATCGTCGGCATGCTGTGCTGGCTGACCTGCCTGGTCGTGCTGAGCGCGCTGTTCCCGAACTACCTGACCGACTACCTGCACCTCGGCATGGAACAGATGGGCTATGTCCTGTCCGCTATCGGCTTCGGCGGCATGCTGGGCACGCTGGTCATGCCGGCGCTGTCGGACCGGATCGGCCGCAAGCCGGTGATGGTGCTGTCGGTGCTGGCCGCGGGCGTCTCGCTGTTCCAGCTCATGCAGACCGGCGCGGATCCCGTGCGCCTGTTCCAGTGGCTGATGCTGACGCTGTTGTTCGTGTTCAGCATGATTACGCTGACAGTCGGCCCACTTAGCGCGGAATCGGTACCGGCGCGGCTGATGTCGACGGCGTCCGGGCTGGTAGTCGGCATCGGTGAAGTGTTTGGCGGCGGTCTCGCGCCCGTCATTGCCGGCTACGTCGCCAAGCATTACGGCATCCAGTACATCCTGCATCTGGGCATGGGTGCGCTAGCGCTGGGACTGCTCGTCACGCTGTGCCTGAAGGAAACTGTTCCGGCGCGGCGAGCAGATGCCGCGGTGGTCCAGCATCCATAACCCCGAGAACGCGCGCTCAGTTCAACTGGCGCGCCATGAAATGCGTTCGCGCGCCAAAGCTGCGCAGCAGGCTCAACGACAATTGCGTCTCGCGCACCAGGCTGTCGATCGGGGTCAGCGTAAAGCCATGCCGGGCGAAGAAGCCCGGATGTTCGTTCGTCAGCACCGTCGCATTCCGGCAGCCGCCGGCGCGGGCTCGCATCAGGAGCGCGCTGACGATATAGGTGGCCAGCCAGCGTCCCCGGAATTCCGATAACACCGCAACGGTATGGATGGCGAACGTACGGCCGTACTGTTCGCCATAGGCACAGCCGACGATCCGTTTCTCGAACTCTGCCACATGGTAGAGCCGGCAGACTTCGTTTGCCTCGGCAAGCGTCAGGCCACAAGCTTCCAGCACCTGCGCAATGCCTGCCTTATCGTCATCTGTGGCTGCACGGAGTCGAACGTCTCTTATCATTTTGCTTACTGCGTAGTGGACTTTCGCTTCCTTAATACTAGTCCCATACTAGTCCGTCGGCGACCATCCGGGAACTGGAATACCAAGAATTCGGGAAACTATGCGCCTTCGCCGGCAAGGTTGTCATCACCCAGCCGAGTCGACGATGCGCGAATCCGCACACGCAACGCGATTTTCTGGCGATGGTGTCGACAATGCCGGCCGACAATAGACGGCGTTCGCATCGCGATCAATGGTTCCGCCTGGCGAGTACCTCCTCGCGCGGACCGGCGTCGACCACGCGGCCTGCCTCCACCACCACGACGGTGTCGAACCGGGGGAGCAGGCTCGGCCGGTGCACCGAAGCGACGATGCACGCCGACGGGAACGCCGCAAACATGCGATCGAACACGCGGCCCTCGGCCTGCGGGTCGAGCGCGCTGGTTGGTTCATCGAGCAGCAGCAGCGAGCTTCCCCGTGCCGCCAGTGCACCGCGGGCCAGCGCAAGCCGCTGCCGCTGGCCGCCGGAAAGATTGCCGCCGCGCTCGCTGATGGCGCTGGCCAGGCCCGCCGGCAGGCGCTGCAGCACCTCGTCGAACACACCTGTCTGTACAGCGGCATGCAGCGCCTCGGTATCCGCCGGCTCACCGAAAGTGAGGTTTTCCTCCACGCTGGCCTCGAAAACCTCGGCCTCCTGCGGAATCAATGTGGACAGCGTGCGCAATTCGGTCCAGTCCTTCGCCGCGCCGTCACGCTGGAGTTCGCCCTGCTGTGGATGATAGAGACCAGCGAGCGCACGCAGCAGCGTGCTTTTGCCACCGCCGCTCGGACCGATGAGCGCGACGCGCGCCCCGCGTCTCAGCAGCAGATCGATGCCATGCAATCCGCCACGCGCGTCATCCGGATAGCGCCACGTGACACCGCGCAGTGTCAGGCTCTGCCACGGCGCATTCGGCACGACCACGGGTACGCCCGCGTCCGGATCCCCGGGCGCGGCCCAGATCGGCTCGGCACTGCTGTAGTCCGTATGCATGCGCGCGAAGCTCTGGAAATTCGACGCCATCGCACCGACCACCGACGCAGCCTGCTGCGCATACTGGTAGATCATGAAGACCGTGCCAAGCAGCACGGCCTGCCCGGGCTGGCGGGACTGCAGCACATACACCACCACCAGAATCCACGTAAGCCCCATGCCGAGCAGATCCACGGCGAACCACTTGCCTTCGTTGACCATGACCGCGCGACGCAGCGGTGCCATCACGGCATCCATGCGCCGGCCCAGCAGCTTGCGCGACGCCGTCTGCAAACGCAGGCCGATCACCGTGCCTGCATTGCCGATGAAGTCGAGCAGTGCGGCGGCATAGCGGCGCTCCGCATCGTTCTCGGCGCGTGCCAGTTGCATCAGCGCACGGTCGAAGCGCAGGATGATGATGGCGATGACTACGTAGCCGGTCACCGCGATCAAGCCACTCGTGCTCGACAGCAAGGCAAGCGCGACAATCGGGCCGACGAAGTTGAAGGCGCTCTGCAGATAGCCGAACTGGTTCTGCGCGAAGTCCGACAGCGCCCGGCTGGACTGCACGACACGGTGCTGCAGCTCGCCCGAATGCCGGCCGTCGCGCCACGCCAGCGGCGCCGCGGCGATGCGCGCATAGAGCTGGTCGGCCAGCCGCTCGCGCACGCGAACGCCAACATTGCGCTCCAGCACGCGTCCCGGGCCATGGAGCAGCCATGACAACAGGTAGATGCCGATCAGATAGAGAATCCAGCGGCCAGCGAGATCCAGATGGTCCTGCTGTAGTGCATTGATGGCCTGCGCGGCCAGCCACGGCATGGTCAGCCGCAGGAGTTGCGCCGCAGACAGCAGGCCTGCGGCGCCAAGCATGTGGGGACGGACGCCTTCAGCGTGGCGCCAGAGCGCGCGATAGAGGTCGCGTGCCGCGCTGCCAAGGCCGATGGCGGGTGCAGCGGTGGTGGAATCGGACTCGGTCATGCAGTCATTGCTCCTTTGCCACGTATCTGGGGGAGTATGGGGCAAGGTGGCTGGATTGGCACGGGATGTTGTTCGCGGATTTGCATAGGGCATTCTTCGCTGTTCGCCGGCGTAGCCGGCGGGGGCTACTGCTTCGGGACGGGCGATCGTTCTTGGCAGGCGCCGCTGTTTCGCCGGCGTAGCCGGCGACCTACTTTTACCCGAGCGGTAAAAGTAGGCAAAAGCGCGTTTACGTGGTCAAACAAGGGCTCAATGCCATTGGGGCATCAGAGGACCGCTGGACTGCCTGCCGCGTAGATGATTAGGATGGGACAGCGCGTACGAGCGAACCCGGATTACGGAGTGGTCCCTTCTAACAACGCCCTCACGGGGACGCCTACGGCTGCGCTACGCGCGGCTCGGAGTAAGGCCGCGAAGGTCTGACCCGAACGGCGCTCCAGTGACGATGCCTTGGGCGCATTGCATGCGCGTAGAGACAGGAAATTAGGAACTGGAACTGGAATGGGGACTCGGGCACCAGCGACGCTGATGAGATCGCATCCAGACGACGACCTGCGCTCAGCGCAGCCGAAGGCGTCCCACCACTGATCTGATTGGAACGCTGTACCCGAGTCCGTCTTGGGGATCGTCCAAAAGCCGTGCCGCGCGAGGCACAGGTTCTGACTCACATGGCGTAGCAGGGTCGAACCACTGACCACCATCGCAGGCGTCCAAAGCCGTTTGAACCCCTGCCACCGTGGAATTGATGGCCAGCGGCAACGACGCGCTTTTTGGTTACTTTTTGTCGCTCGGACAAAAAGTGACTCGCCGGCTACGCCGGCGAAACAGCGGCGCATGCCAAGAACGACACCCCATTCCCAACCACAAAACCCCCAGCAATTCCCCCAAACAACCTAAAAGAAATGCCGCATCCCCACCCGCAACAACAGCTGATTCCGATTCGACGAGACATTCGCTGCACCGGCCACGTAAGCGGCATCCAGCACCGAACCCGTGGTATCACCCCCCACATGCTGATACACACTCTGCAAGTAGACGTCGGTGCGTTTCGACAACACGTAATCCGCCATCAATCCGAAGGAATGGTACGTCGGATACTGCTTCCCAGACGTCGCATCAAAGCTGGCGCGTGTATAGGTGTACATCGCCCCGAGCCAGTACGACGCGGCGAACTGATACTTGGCATTGACCTCGAGATTTCGGAAACGCAGCGACGCCAGCCGTCCCACAGGCGGCGCGATCGGCCCGACATAGCCCGAGCTTTGCGGATCGTCGACTTGCGCATCGGAATAGGCCAGCCCCACGGCCGCCTTGCCCGCCGTATAGGTCACGCCGGCACCGAAGATCCTCAGCTTGCTACCCAAGAGATTCTGATCGCCACTGTTGTTGATAGCGCCGTACGACGTGGCGGACGGATTGTCGGCGCGAAGATACGCTGCCGACACCAGCCAGCCGCCGCGTGTGTACTGGCCACCCACGCTGTACAGCCGGTTGTTCGCGAACCGGACGTCATCGCTGAAGCCATAGGCGCCGCCGAACTTCAGGCCACCCAACGAGGGGCTGGCGTACTTGACCGTGTTGTTGACGCGAAACGTGTTGATCAGATTGTCGTTGTCGTACGGGTGCGCAAACATGTAGCCGCCCCAGTTGCCGCCCGCCGTGTGCTGCGCGAGATAGTCGACGACGGAATCGTACTGGCGGCCGACGGTGACGGCGCCGAGGCGGTCGCTGGTCAGCCCCATGTAGGCCTGGCGTCCGAACAGCAGTCCGCCCTGGTAGGCGCGGCCGGTGTCGACATCGAATCCGTTCTCTAACTGGAAGATGGCCTTGGTGCCGCCACCGAGGTCTTCGGTGCCCTTGAAGCCCCAGCGGCTGCCGTGAGGGAATCCGCTGGCCATCTCGACGTTGCTGTGCCCGCCGACGTTGCTCGTGTAGTTCAACCCTTCGTCGATCACCCCGTACAAAGTCACCGCGCTCTGCGCGCATGCCGGGGCCGAGATGGCGCACGAGGCAATGACTGCCGACAACCGTATCTTCAAATTCGTTCTCCGGAACATTCTTTCGTCCTGCGATTCATGATCCATGGAAGGCCGATGAGCTGATTGCATCGGCCGGAAGCTCATTGTTTCTGGACACGCTCGTGCGCCGGGTTATGGTCGGGCGTTGCAGCCACCTTGCGCCGCGGCGCGCGCGTCGCCAGCCAGCACAGCACGGACCCCGCGCACACCAGCGACGCGCCCTTCCAGAACGCCAGCGAAAGCGGCGTATGCAAGAGCAAGCCAGCCAGTGCCGCGGAAATGACAGGGATGAAGTACGACGCGCCGGCGAGCACCGTCACGTTGCCGTGCAGGATGCCCACGTTCCACGCCGCGTAGCCGAAGCCCATCGCCGACGCCGCCAAAGCCAGGTAGATGACAGCGTGGTAGCTGAACGCCATCGGCGCATGCTCCCCGGTGAAGTACTTGATCCACAGCGCCAGTGCAGTGAGCATGAAGAACAGCGTGACACCGTTCTTGCCGCCGGCAATCCTGTTGGTCACCGTGCAATAGGCCGCCCAGATCAGCGCGCCCGCGAAGGCTAGGCCGTAGCTGAGCGGGTTGTCCTTGACGTTGGCCACCATGCCTGCAACATCCAGCCCCTGCTCGCCACCCAGCACCACGCAAATACCCAGGATCGCAATCAGGAAGCCCGGCACGATCAGGAAATTCGCCTTCTGCTTGTTGAAGGCGATCGCGCACAGCATGGTGAAGGACGGCCAGAGGTAATTGACCATCCCCACCTCGATCGCCTGCCTGCCGCTGTTCGCATAGCCGATGGACAGCGACAGGCACAGCTCGTACGAGACGAACAGGATGCTGCCCCAGACCAGATAGCGCCGCGGAAATTCCCGCATCCTGACAAAACCGACCGTCAGCAACAACAGCACAGACGCGACCGAATAGATCATGGCGGCACCGCCGGTCGCACCAAGGCTTTCACTGACGCCACGGATGAGGCCGACGATGGAACTCCACAACAGGATCGCAATGAGCCCGATCAATGTGGCTTTACGCGTGCTTTGCATGACACCTGCTTTCATTGGCTGGCTAATTAAAAGGTCGCCATTATCCCCTCGGCCGCAGCGGCGCGAGGCAAAACCGGCTTTTCGCTCCTCTTAATCGGCACCGACCTGCTCCGGCACGTCGATCCAGATGGTCTTGATTTCCGTGTACTGGTCGTGCGCCCACGCCGACTTGTCGCGTCCGCCGAAGCCCGACTCCTTGTAGCCGCCGAAAGGCGTGGTGATGTCCCCTTCGCCAAAGCAGTTCACGGGTGACCACGCCCGCGCGAATCTGGCGGGACAGCCGGATGGCATGGTTCAGGTTGCTCGTGTAGACCGATGCCGCCAGGCCATAGACGGAATCATTGGCCAGCGCGATGGCTTGCGCGGTGCTGGTGAACGTCGTGACCGACAGGATGGGGCCGAAGATTTCTTCCCTGAACAGTCGGCTGTCCTGGCCCACGCCATCGACCACCGTCGGCTCGACGAAGTTTCCGGCCTGCGTACCGCCGCCGAAGGCGACGCGCAGGTTCTCGGCGCCTGCCTGCTCCAGGTACGACCGCACCTTGCGGAAGTGGGATTCACTGACGAGCGACCCGAGACGATGCTCGGGATCAAGCGGATTTCCCATCTTCCATTCGCGCATATGCACGCCAATGCGCGCCAGCAGTTCGTCCTTCACGTCCGCGTGCACGATCAGCCGCGACGACGCCGAGCAGTTCTCGCCCATGTTCCAGAACGCGCCGTTGACGATGTGCTGTGCCACGATATCGATATTGTCGATGTCGTTCATCACCACCGCGGGATTCTTGCCGCCGCACTCGAGCACGATCCGCTTCAGGTTCGATTCAGCCGCGTACTTGAGGAACAGCCGGCCGGTGTCTGTCGACCCGGTGAAGCTGACCATGGAGACATCCATGTGCCGGCCCAGCGGTTCGCCGACTTCGCGGCCTCCGCCGGGAAGGACATGGAAGACCCCGGCCGGCACGCCGGCCTCATGCGCGAGTTCGGCCACGCGCAGCGCGGTCAGCGTGGTTTCCTTGGCAGGCTTCACGATCACCGGGCAACCAGCCGCCAGTGACGGGCCGATCTTCCAGGCCAGCATCAGCAGCGGGAAGTTCCACGGCAGCACGAGCCCGACCACACCAATGGGCTCGCGCACCACCAGCGACAATGCGCCCGGCCCGACCGGCGCGGTACTGTCGTAGATCTTGTCGATCAGCTCGGCATGCCAGCGGATCGTATGGATCGCCTCGGGCACGTCGGTGGCCTGGCATTCGCGGATGGGCTTGCCGCTGTCGAGGCTTTCCATCACCGCGAGTTCATGCGCATTCTGCTCGAGCAGGTCGGCGAACTTCAGCAGCACGGCCTTGCGCTCGCCCGGCGAGCGGCGGTGCCAGCGTCCATCCTCAAATGCGGCCTTGGCGCTGGCCACAGCGAGGTTCACATCGCGGGCATCGCAGGCGCTGATTTCCGTCAGGACCTCGCCCGTCGCAGGGTTCGTGGTCACGAAGGTTTCACCGGACACCGAGGGAACAAATGCGCCGTTGATGAATGCCTGCGACGGCAGCGCGATACGCCTCGCGATGACTGCGTAGTCGGACGCGGTCAGAACGCGGGCCATCAGGCTTTCTCCCCGACGATCACAGAAACGTCGTGCTTCAGCTTGCCGACCACGGCCTGCATCCGCTCCTTTTCGTCTTCATCGAGCCCTTGCAGCGGTGCCCGGACGCCGCCCGCGCGCAGACCCGCGATTTCGCAGCCGTATTTGATCGACTGCACGAACTTCCCGCCTTCCAGGAAATCCATCAGCGGCATCATTGCAGCCATGATGCGGCGGCCCTTGTCGAAGTTCTTCTCGATGACGCAGGCTTCATACAGCGCGACGTGTTCGCGCGGGATGAAGTTCGAGCCCGCACACACCCAGCTGCGCGCGCCCCAGGCGAAGAATTCCAGCGCCTGGTCGTCCCAGCCGCAGGAGATTTCGATATTCCGGAACTCCGTCGCCAGCATGTGCAGCTGGGCCATCTGGCCCGAGCTTTCCTTGATGGCGACCACATTGCGCGACGCCGCCGAGACCGTGCGGAAGAACTCGCGGCCCATCGACACGCCCATCCGGCCCGGGTAGTTGTAAAGCATGATGGGCAAGTCGGCGGCCTTGTCGATCGCCAGCGCGTGGGCCGCGTTCTCTTGCTCGGTCGGCAGCGCGTACGGCGGCGATCCGACGAGGATCGCATCGGCCTGGATCGACTTCGCGCCCTTCGCATACTCCACCGACTCTTCGGTGCGCACCGCGCCGGTGCCGACGATCAGCGGCACGCGCGTGCCGATCACGTCCTTGGCGAACGCGGCCAGCGCCAGCCGCTCTGCCGGGGTATGCGCGTAGTACTCGCCGGTCGATCCGCCGATGATGATGCCGTGCACCTTCGCTTCGATCAGGGACTCCAGGACTTCGGCAAAGGCGGTGTTGTCGATTTCCCCGTTCGTGTTCAGGGGCGTGATGGCAGGCGTGTAGATGCCTTCGAATTTCATGGTTTCTCCGTCAATACAGGAAAGAGGTGTTCAAGGAAGCGGCCGCGTTTCCGCAGCCGCGGGTGTGTTGCGGGATTCAGCGCAGCGATGCGGCCTCTTGCAGGCTCAGTGCGCGCGTCTCCGGGGCGATGGCCAGTGCGACCAGCAGGCCGACCAGCGTCACGCCGGCCGCGGCGAACATCGTGTGGCCGACGCCGATGCTCTGCAGCGAAATCGGTACGAGCCAGGTGCCGATGGCCGCGCCGACGCGGGACAGCGATGCGCCGAGGCCAACCGCGGCCGAGCGGATTTCCGTCGGGAACAGCTCGTTCGGGTACACCAGCTGCAGCACCTGCGCGCCACCGATGAACACGGCATAGGCGCCGAACAGCATCAGCACCAGCACTTCCGAGCCATTCGAGAACATGCCCAGGCCCAGCAGCGCGAGACCCGACCACAGAAAGCTGTGGATCAGCATGCTGCGCCGGCCGATGACATTGATCAGGCGCGTGGCGATGATGCAGCCCACCACGAACAGCATGGTGATGATCACGGAGCCGAGCGATGCCCACTCGCCCTTGAGGTTGAGCGCCTGCAATACCGTCGGTGCGAATGCGTAGACCGCGAACACGGGAATGACCGAGCAGCTCCAGAACACCGCCACGAACAGCATGCGCTTGCCGTAGCCCGAGTGCAGCAGGTCCAGCAGCGACACCTTCTTTTCCGTCGGCTGCTCAGGCATGTTCTTCAGCGAGAACGTCGGGCCGTAGACCTTCTTGATGATTCGCTCCGCTTCTGCGGCGCGGCCCTTGCTCAGCAGCCAGCGCGGCGACTCGGGCGTGCCGATGCGGATCAGCAGCAACACGACGCCGATGACCGCCGGGCTGGCCAGCACCAGGCGCCAGGCATCGGGCCGGCCGCTATCGAGCAGCGCGTTGCCCACCACGTAGGCTGCGGCAGCACCGGCGAACCACAGGATCGTCAGCATCGCGAGCCGCGGGCCGCGGTACTTCCGTGGCATGAACTCGACCAGCAGCGATCCCGCGACGGGGTATTCGAACCCGACACCAATACCGATCAGGAAGCGGAAGAAGAACAGCGCTGCGCCGGAGTCGGCCCAGTACTGCGCCACGGAACAGATCACGAAAATCGCCGGGCCGACGAAATAGAGCTTGCGGCGGCCGAGCGAGCCGGTCAGCAGCCCGCCGAGGAAGCCGCCGAAGAAAATGCCGATCAGCGCCGAGGCGGCGACCATGCCCTGCCAGAAACTGGTCATGTCCAGCGCGGTTGAGAGCTGGACCATCGCCACGCCGATGATGCTCAGGACGTAGCCGTCCAGCACCCAGCCGCCGCCGGAACGGATGCTGAGCAGCTGGTGAAAGCCGTTCAGGGGTACGTCTTCGATAGACACATGGTTATTCACGCTTTGTCTCCTGCGTATGCCCGGATGTTGCGATCCTGAGATTCGGAATCCGGGTCGTATGGATGGTGGATAGGGGCTGATACCTGCGGCATGCCATGCCGCAGGGTTGGTGTTGATGGTTGTCGCCGCGTCAGACTTCCCGGCCCGCGCGCCGCTGGCCCAGCCAGAGGTTTGCGTTCACGCCGAGCGAAAGGAGCGGCTCGGGCGGGTTGCGGTTAGGGCCCGGCGACGACAGCAGAAAATCGATCAGGCCATTGCGCTCGCCGGCAAGGTAGTCCGCCAGCAGCGTGCCGGTGACCGTGCCCCGGGTGATGCCAAGCCCGTTGCAGCAGAGCGCGCCATGGACATTGGGAGCGAGCTGCCCGAAATGACCCATGTGATTGCGCGATAGCGCCAGCGAACCGCCCCACGTGTATTCGAACTCGACACCGGACAGCATCGGGAAGCGGCTTTCGAACGAGCTGCGATGTGTCTTGACGAAGCGGTCGAGATACTTCTGCTGGCTGCGGCCGTCGCGGTTGAAGCTGAAGCTGTTGCGCACGAGGATGCGGTTGTCGTGGGTTCGGCGCAGCGTGGTGCCGAACGGATCGGCCGGAATCAGCCCCCAGAACGTCTTGCCGCCAAGGCGGGCCTGCTCTTCCTGCGTCAGCGGCCGTGTCAGGCTCGCGTAGGTGAAGATCGGCAGCATGGTGCCTTGCAGAAAGCCGAAGCGCATGCCGAAGGCATTGTTCGTGAGGATCAGCTGGTCCGCGACGATGCGGCCGTTGCGGTGCGAAAGCACGACCTTGTCGCCGTATTCGACATCGGTGATCGCCGTGCGCTCGTACAGCGTGACGTTGCGCGGCAGGCTGTCGGCCAACCCCTTCACCAGTGCCGACGGCTGGATCAGTGCCGTGCCCGGCGTGAACAAGGCCTTGCGATAGAAGGACGTGCCGATGTGGGCCGGCAAGTCCTTGCCGTCGATCATTTCATACGCCTGGCCGAGTTTGTCGAGGCCGCGCCGATACGCATCGAGCACCGCCACGCCCCGCTCTTCGATCGCCGCCTGGTACTTCCCGGATGCGCGGAAGTGGCAATCGATCTTGAACTCCTCCACCAGCGCCTTGAGGATCCGCTGTCCCGTCAGGTTGAGGTCCAGGCTGGCCTTTGCCGTGGCGATGTCGCCGATGTAGTCGTCCGCCCCAATGTCGTGCGGAAGATCGATCGCGAAGCCCGCGTTCCTGCCCGACGAGCCGAAGCCGACTTCCTGGGCTTCGACGAGCACGACCTCGTCGTCCGGGAAATGGTGTGCAAGCGTGCGGGCCGCGGCGAGGCCGGTGAACCCGGCGCCGACGACTACCCAGCGCGCATGCGTCGTTCCCGCATGGGACGGCCGGGGCTGGCGCGGCCGGCTCAGGTGGAACCAGCCGCAGGTCATGTCATCGGCTGGCAGCGAAGTCACTTTTGTCATCTCAACACTCACTCTCTTCTTGGGCCGGCCCGCCGGTGGCGAGGCGCTGTGGCAGACGTCGCGGTGCGTGCAGGCGAGCGGCATTTCGTCCGTCATCGCGCATCCGTTTTTACGTCTACTATTTGTAGACACAGAATATTCATTGGCTAGACATGCCGCCATCAGGGTTTACGCAGAGATAAATGAGGCCGAATGCGCCCTGAAAAGCGCAAAATGCACAGACCGCCGCACGGGGAGAAATGCGCGGGCTCGACAGAGAGGAACCTGTGGGAGGGACCCGCGGCGCCCGGGGCGGGCGGATGCTATAGAATGTCTACGATTGATAGACAGAAAAAACGTCAGGAAAACGACATGGCAAGACCCAAGGCCGCCACGGAAAACGATGCGCCACTCACGGATGCCGCGGTCGACCGCAAGGCGCTGCTGAGCGAGACGCTGCGCCGGCGCATCGTCAGCATGGAACTGGCGCCTGGCGCCGTGGTGGACGAACTGGCGCTAAGCGAGGAATTCGGCCTGTCCCGGCCGCCCGTGCGCGAGCTCATGCGGCAGATGGCGGCCGAGGGATATATCGAGCTCGAGGCGAACCGGGCCGCCCGGGTGTCGTCGATGAGCCATCAGTCGCTGCGGAATTTCTTCCAGGCGGCACCGCTCATCTACATCGCGACGACACAGCTCGCGGCGGCGAACGCCACGCGCGGCGAGATCGACGAGCTGAAGCAGATCCAGCAGCAGTTTCGCGACGCGATCGAGAAGAACGATGTCGAGAACCGCGTGCTGTTCAACGATGCCTTCCACTTGCAGATCGGGAAGATGGCACACAACCCGTATCTGATGCCGAGCCTGCGGCGCATCCTGATCGACCACGCCCGCCTCGGCAAAATCTTTTATCGGCATCCGACCACGAATGACATGGAAGAGGATCTCGACAAGGCTGCCCACCAGCACGACGAGATCATCGACGCGATCGAACGCCATGACGCCAGCGCGGCTGGCGACATCGTGCGTGCCCACATGGATCTGTCGCGCCGCCGGATCACCGAATACGTGGCGCCGGTTGGCGTCGATGTCCCGTTGGCGTATTGATCTTCGGGCCCTTCCCGCATCGGTCATCCAGGACATATCGACCGTCCCATTCGGTTGCCCGTTGCAGGTGTCCGGGTTGCCCAGGTTGCAGCAGGCGCTGCGAGCCGCCTCGCAGCGCGACGAAGCGATTACGTAGAAACCACTTAATTCCGACCTTAGATTGTTTCAATTGTCTTCAGCGCGCTGCGGGCTTATCTTGCCAACAAGGCCTCCCCTGCAGAACGCTCCCCGTTTCTGTTTAAGGCCGTTGAAAGCGCGGTGCGTCCGCGCTTTTTTTTGGGTCATCGCCGAATTGCGGGGGTATCGCTCTTGGCATGCGTGGCTGTTTCGCCGGCATAGCCGATGGGGCTTCTCGTTGGGGGTGGGTTGTCGATCTTCGCTGGCGCGGCTGTTTCGCCGGCGTAGCCGGCGACCTCCTTTTGTCCGAGCGACAAAAGGAGGCAAAAGCGCGTTTACGTGGTCAATCCAAGGCTCGATGCCGTTGTTGCATCAGAGGTCCGCTGGACTGCCTGCCGCGTAGATGATTAGGATGGGCAGCGCGTACGAGCGAACCCGGATTACGGAGTGGTCCCTACTAATATCGCCTTCACGGGGACGCCTACGGCTGCGCTACGCGCGGTTCAGAGTAAGACCGCCAAGGTCTAGTCCGAAGCTCGCCTCGGTGACGAAGCCTTGGGCGCATTGCATGCGCGTAGAGACAGGCATCAGGAACTGGAACTGGAACTGGAACGGGGACTCGTGCGCCAGCCACGTTGATGAGCTTGCGTCCAGACGACAACGTGCGCGCAGCGCAGCCGAAGGCGTCCCACCACTGACGTTGTTGAAACGCTGTACCCGAGTCCGTCTTGGGGATCGTCCAAAAGCCGTGCCGCGCAAGGCACAGGTTCTGACTCACATGGCGTAGCAGGGTCGAACGGCCGACCACCATCGCAGGCGTCCAAAGCCGTTTGAACCACTGTCGCCGTGGAATTGATGGCCAGCGGCAACGACGCGCTTTTTGGTTACTTTTTGTCGCTCGGACAAAAAGTGACTCGCCGGCTACGCCGGCGAAACAGCAGCGCCCGCCAAGAACGACAACCCCACAATTCGTCGAAGAACCTTTTTCTTGTGATCGGTGCGCGCAGACTCAGATTTTCACTCAATGAAAATTCCGCCCGTTTGATTGACGCCGTTTACGGCAGCTTCCTACCATGTGCGCACAGAGTTTCCCTCGATGAAACCGACGCCTGCGCACATCGCGCCCAGGAGACAGCCGATGACTGCATTCCCACGCCAGCGCCTGCTGGCCGCCCTGCCGTTGCTGTGCGCCGCGCTTGCCATGCCGGCAAGCGCCGCCGAAACGTTCCCGACCAAACCCATCCGGCTCGTAGTGCCATTCACGCCAGGTGGTACCACCGATATCCTCGCGCGGCTGGTCGCGCAGAAGTCTGGCGAAGTGCTCGGGCAGTCGGTCGTGGTCGACAATCGCCCCGGCGCCGGCGGCAATATCGGTGCCGAGGCCGTCGCCCGCAGCGCGCCCGATGGCTATACGCTGCTGATGGGCACACTGGGCACGCAGGTCACCAACCAGTTCCTCTACGCGCGCATGCCCTACGACAGTGCACGCGATTTCACGCCCGTGACGCTGGTGGCCAATTCGCCCAACGTGCTGCTCGTCAACAGCACACTGCAGGCGAATTCGGTGGGGGAGTTGATTGCGCTCGCCAAACGGGAACCGGGCAAGATCAACTATGCCTCGACCAGCACGGGCGGCTCGCCGCACCTCTCCGGCGAACTGCTGAACGCGATGGCAGGCGTGAACATGCAGCATGTGCCTTACAAGGGCGCGGCGCCCGCGATGACGGACCTGCTCGCGGGCCAGGTCAACCTGATGTTCGACAACCTGCCATCCGCACACGCGCAGATCCAGGCGGGCAAGGTCAAGGCGCTTGCAGTGACCAGCGTCAAGCGTGCGTCGGTGCTGCCCAATGTGCCGACCGTGCGTGAATCGGGATTGCCAGGCTACGAGGTGAATTCCTGGTTCGGTTTGCTCGCACCGGCGGGCACGCCGCCCGAGCGCGTGCGCCAGATCCAGCAGGCCGTCGACAAGGTGCTGGCCATGCCGGACGTGCGCAAACGCATCGAACAACTCGGTGCAGAGCCGGGCGGCGAAGGCTCCGCCGCGTTCGCCGCCGAAATCAAGGCCGATACCGAGAAGTGGTCGCGTGTGATCAAGAGCGCGGGCATCAAGGCGCAATGACCGATGCGTATCACCAAACCAGGACACATGACGTCATGACCCAGAACACTACGCTGCGCATCGGCTCGGGATCGGGCTGGTGGGGGGACCGCGTCGAACCCGCCGAGCGCTCCGCGCGTCTCGGCAAGCTCGACTACCTGTGCTTCGAGACCATGGCCGAGGCGACAGTTTCGGCCGCGCAGGTGCGCAAGCGGCGCGATCCCGCTTTCGGCGGCTACGACACGTATCTCGACGACCGCATGCGTGCCGTGCTGCCCCATTGCATCGCGAACGGCACGCGCATCATCAGCAACCAGGGCTGGATCCATCCGCTCGGCGCGGCCCGGCGCGTGGCCGAACTATGCAAGGAACTCGGCCTGCCCGACGTGAAGATCGCGGCCGTCACCACCACCGATCTGACGGGCAGCATCTGCGAACTCGACCTGACGTTGCTGGAAAGCGGCGAGCACGTATCGACACTGCGCGAAACGCTGATCAGCGCGGAACCGTACGAGGGTGTCGGGCCGATCGTCGAAGCGTTGCGCGCCGGGGCGCAGATCGTGATCACGGGGCGTGTCGCCGACCCGTCGCTCTTTCTGGCCCCGATGATCCATCACTTCGGCTGGCAGGCCGACGACGTTGCGCGGCTCGCGCGCGGCAGCGCCATTGGCCACCTGCTCGAATGCGGCGCGCAGGTGACCGGTGGCTACTTCGGCGACCCCGGCTACAAGGACGTGCCCGAGCCGTGGAATCTCGCATTCCCGATTGCGGAAGTCGAGGCCGATGGCAGCGCGGTGATCTCGAAGGTCGCGGGCAGCGGCGGCCGCATCGACCTGCAGACCGTCAAGGAACAGATGTTCTATGAAGTCCACGACCCGCGCCGCTATATCACGCCGGATGTGATCGTCGATTTCTCCACCGCCGTATTGGAGCAGGTGGCACCCGATCGTGTGCGCATCAGCGGCGTGAGCGGACAGCCACGCACCGACACCCTCAAGGTGTCACTGGGCTGCACGGAAGGCCATATCGGCGAAGACATGTTCTTCTATGCGGGCCCCGGTTGCCTGGAGAAAGCGAAGCTCGCGAAGCGCATTCTCGAGGAACGCTTCGCCATGGCGGCGTTGCAGGCCGACGAGTTGCGCATCGATTTCCTGGGCGTCAATGCGGTTCACGGTGCGGCATCGCCCGAGCCCGCGTGCGAGCCCAACGAGATCGCGGTGCGCGTGGCGGCCCGCACGCGCACGCGGGAAGAAGCGGCCAAGGTCGGCCGCGAGATCGACAGCATGGCCGTATGCGGACTTGCCTCCACTGGAAAGCGCGTGCCGCACCAGGACCGTACGCGCGAGATCATCGGCGTGTGGTCGGCACTGGTGCCGCGCACGCTGATCCGGTCGCAGGTCCAGTTCGTCTGACTATCCGCATCCGCCACCTGACCGGGAGACCACATCATGCGCGTACCGTTGCGCCGCCTTGCGCACAGCCGTTCCGGCGACAAGGGCAACACTTCGAACACCGCCGTCATCGCCTATGCGCCGGAGTTCTATCCGCATATCAAGCAGCAACTCACCGCGGATGCGTTCAAGGCGCACTACGGCACGCTGATCACGGGAGTGGTCACGCGCTATGACGTGGATGGCCTGCAGGTCCTCAACTTCGTCGCCGAGGGCGCGCTGGGCGGCGGCGTGTCGCGCAGCCTCGCGATCGACAACTACGGCAAGGCGCTGGCCAGTGCCGTACTGCGTTTCGAGATCGAGATTCCGGACGCGCTCGCGCCGCTGCTGCGCGGACCGGCACACTGAGGTCCGCCCGCCGGCACCACGACGCGCGTCCATGCGCCGGTGACGCGGCGCGCTTCCTGCCGGAGGTGGCGCGCAAGGCTTGTCTCGCGACTGCGGATGCGGTTGCTGAGCGCCGCCACGCTGAGCGCGCCGATGGGTCGGCCGTCGTAGTCGAGAATCGGCACGGCAATGCCGCCCATGCCTTCGACCACCCAGTCCAGGAACAGCACATAGCCGCGCGCGCGTGCGGCCTCTGCCTCGGCAGCGATCGACGCCGCGTGCAGCCGCGGATAGTTCGCCAGTTTGCGCGCCGTCTGCTGCAGGCGGCGCGTGCGCTCCGCCGGAGGCAGCCACGCGAGTACAGCGAGGCTGCCCGCGCCCACACCAAGCGGGCGCCGCGTGCCGACTGTCACATAGTTCGCATGTACGGGAAACGTGCCCGTGACGACGTCCGAGCACACGGCCTCGCCGCGGCTGGCCTCGGTGAGCACGGCGGTGTCTTCGAACGACTCCTGCAGCCGCTGCAAGGCCGGATGGGCCAGCTCGCGCAGGTCTACCCGGCGCTGCCCTACATCGGCAAGCTGGAACACCTCGGGGCCGATGCCATAGCAACGCTTGTCGTCACGCGTGGCGAAGCCTTCCTGCACGAGCATGTCGAGCATGCGCGACGTCGTGGCAGGGTCAAGGCCGGTGGCGCGCGCCACATCGCTCATGCGGCGCACTTCGGGATCGGATAGCGCGCGCAGAACTGCCAGCGCGCGCTGCACAGGGGACGGGCGCGTTGCCATGACGGGGCGCTCAGCGAACGCTATCAGCCATGTTGCCGCGCCCCCAGCGTGTCGCGCTTGATTTTCTTCGCAAGCGACCACTTGTGAACTTCGGTCGGGCCGTCGTAGATGCGGAAGGCGCGCAACTCACGGAACGCCTGGTCGACGATGGTGTCGCGCGATACGCCATTGCCGCCCAGGATCTGCACGCAGCGGTCTGCGACGCGGAACAGCGCTTCGGAGACAGCCACCTTGGCCATCGAGCTTTCCGTGGTGCCCGCCGAACCCGTGTCGAGCACGCCTGCGCACCAGTCGATCATCAACGCGGCCTGCTGCAGGTCGATCAGGTTTTCCGCCAGCATGAAGCCGACGCCCTCATGGTCGATCAGCAGCTTGCCGAATGCCTTGCGCGTGGTGGCATAGGCACGCGCGATCTCGTCCGCGCGCGTGACGGTGCCGAACCAGCGCATGCAGTGCGACAGCCGCGCCGGCGACAAGCGCACCTGCGCGTAGCGGAAGCCTTCGTTGACCTCGCCCAGCACCTGGTCGGCAGGCACACGCAGGCCATCGATCAGGACCAGCGCGTGGCCGCCCGGCATCGAACTGTCGATGGTGTCGAGCACGCGCTCGGTGCGGATCGCCGGATGCGGCAGGTCGACGAGGAACATCGTCGCCTGCGCGCGTTCACCGTCGCCGGTGCGCGCCATGATGATGCCCACGCTGGCGCCTTCGGCACCGGTGATGAATTTCTTGCGGCCGTTGAGCACCCAGTCATTGCCATCGCGGACAGCGGTGGTGCTCAGCATCGACGGATCGGACCCTGCGCCGCCCTCTTCCGCGGGCTCGGTCATGAAGAACGCGGAACGTGCTTCGCCGCGAACGAGCGGGTCGAGAAACCGCGCCTTCTGCGCAGCGGTCGCCACCTTGCCCAACAGGAACATGTTGCCTTCGTCGGGTGCCATGGTGTTGACGGCGACGGGGCCGAGCGGCGACAGGCCCGAGCGCTTGAGCACTGCGGCGGTCTCATGCTGGCTCAGATGTGAGCCATCGGCCAGGATGTGCGGCGTCATGACGCCGGCAGCACGTGCCTTGGTGCGCAGTTCCAGCACCAGGTCCGCGGTTGGGCCATGCGCGGTGCAGCGCGGGTCGCTTTCGTACGGCGCCACCACGTCGCGCACGAAACGCTCGACACGGTCCGCGATTTGCTGGCTTCTTTCGGTGGGACAAGGAGTAAACATGGGTGCCATTCCCTCGACTTGATGGGGTTCGTCCACTTGCGGACCGTTTGCAGATGGGATCAGATTGTAGGATGATTTCATCCCATGTCAACGGTTCCAGTCCGGGTGGACCCGCCAATCGATTAGAATCGCCGCCGTGCCAAGACCAACCTCCCCTGCCTCCGCCATGCCCATCGATACGCCCGCTGACGCCAGCCTGGCGGACGGCAGCGCATCCGACACCGTGTTCTTCGGGATCATGAGCGGGCTGGAACTGGGCAGCTTCGTGCCCGGCCAGCGGCTCGTGGAAACAGACCTTGTCGCGCACTTCGGAGTCGGGCGAAATTCGGTGCGCGAGGCGCTGCAGCGGCTGGCCGCCGAGGGCATCGTCGACCTGCAACGCCATCGCGGCGCGGTCATCCGGCGGCTGAGCCTGCAGGAAACCCTCGATGTACTCGATGTCGCGGAACGCATGACTGGCCTGCTCGCGCGCGCCGCCACGCGCGGCAGCCGCAACCGGCCGCAGGTTCAGGCATTGCGCGCTTCGGTACAGGCGCTCGTCGCCGCGGAGAAGGTCCAGGACGGCGAGACGTTCTCCAACGCCAGGCGGCATTTCTATCGCACGCTGCTGGAAATGGGCGACAACCGCGAACTGCGCCGGCTGTTCCCGACCATCCATATGCCGATCGTGCACGCGCAGCATCGGCTGGCTTCGTTGCGGCAGATGCGGCTCGACGACTACCGTCGCATCGCTACGGCGGTACTCGCCGGCGAGCCCGACGCGGCCGAGGCCGCCGGCGCGGCGCATGTGCAGAATGTGCGCGGCGCCATTCTGGACAGGCAAACCGCCTGAACTCACGCGCCCAGCTTGACCAAGTTGCGAGTCGCAACTAATATTGGTTGCGACTCACAACTTTTTGGACTGGCCATGGATTTCATCGACGTTCCCGCCATCACCCGGGACACCACGATCCTGTCGCTGCGCGACGTTTCCCGCAGACTCGTCCGCGAACTGGGATTCATGCGCTCGACCCTGGCCAATAGCGACCTGGCGCCATCGGCGGTTCACGCCGTGCTGGAAATCGGCATGAAGCCGGGCATCACGGCAAAAGATCTGGCCACCATCCTGCGGCTCGACAAGTCGAATACCAGCCGGCAAATCGCACGCCTGGAAGCCGCAGGTTTTGTGGAGCGCCGGGTGTCCAGCGACGACGCGCGTTCGTCCGAGCTGTATTTGAGCGCGGAAGGGAAATCACTCAGGGCAAGGATCGACCAGTTCGCGACCAGCCAGGTATCGAATGCGCTGCGGCACATGGCGCCCGCCGACCAGCAAGCCCTGCTTCGCTCGCTCGCACTGTATGCCAATGCGTTGGCACAGGACAATGCCGGCAATGCGCCCGCTTCCCCGCCGGAAGCGGAGCAGATTGTCGAGGGCTACCAGCCCGGCTGCATCGGCGATATCGCCAGCCTGCACGGGCGTTTCTATTCGGCGCATTGGGGCTTCGGTGCTTTCTTCGAGAAACGGGTCGCCACGGAACTCGCCGAATTTGCCGGGGCGTTGCCAGTCGACGGCAAGGCGCTTTGGCTCTATGTCGAAAATGGCCGCTCGCTAGCCTCTCTCGCCATCGACGGCGACACGACCACGGGCATCGCGCATTTGCGCTGGTTCATCGTCGACGAATCGCTGCACGGTTCGGGCATCGGACGCGAACTCATGGCGCGCGCCATGCGCTTCGTCGATGCGCAGGGGTTCCGCGAAACGTATCTCTGGACGTTCAAGGGACTCGATGCGGCTCGCCATTTGTACGAGTCGCATGGCTTCCGGCTGAGCGAGGAGTTCGAGGGCAGCCAATGGGGGACCACGGTCACGGAGCAACGCTTCAACCGGGTCTCCGGCTAACGTCGCGTGCAAAGATGCGGTATGTCGAAAACCAAACCTGACGGAAGACCAAATAATTCATATCGCACTCAAAACGATTCACTTCCGAATGGCAAGAACGTTATGCAGCATACGTAGCTGGAACACCGCGCGCACGCGCTTGTGCGGTGATTCGAAACTGCGCAGACCACCGAACGCAAGCCATGGCCGACCAAGACAATGTCAACGTAACAAGAAGGCTGTTCACCGTCCTGGGCGGCGCCTTGCCCCTGGCTTACGCTTCGCTGGCCACGATCCCGCAATCCGCTTCGGCGGCAGAAACCAAGGGCAAGGGCGCAACACAGAAGTCTGCCGGCGCAACCGGCCCTGAGGCCAGCAAAGAAGTCCAGCCACCACCCGGGCTACTCATGCATTCCGGCTATACGCAGGTGATCGCGCGCATGGCCTACGTGTGGGGCTGGCCGATGGTCAATATGCTCAACCGCAACGCGAAAATCACGCAAGCGCCGCAACCTGGGCTGTTGAACGGCGTGTTGCCCGTGGCACCGCGCGGTCAGGTCGCAATGCTCCATGACTACATCGATCCGACCGAGACGTTCGTGACCTGCCCCAATCAGGACGTGACCTACGGACTCGGCTTCTTCTCGCTTGACGAGGAGCCGGTGATCGCGCAAGTTCCCAACTTCGGCGACCGTTTCTGGGTCTACGCGTTGTATGACGCGCGTACCAACCAGTTCGGTGAACTCGGCAAGCCCTACAAGAGCAAGCCCGGCTTCTATCTGCTCGTCGGCCCGAACTGGAAAGGCAGCAAGCCTGCCGGCGTCACCGGCATCATCCGTTGTCCGACTGCACTGGCAAATGCCATTCCACGTGTGTTCATGAACGATACGCCGGAGGATCGCAAGATCATCCAGCCGGTGCTCAACCAGATCGTCTTCTATCCGCTGAAGCAGTTCGACGGCCGCATGAAGACCATCGACTGGGCCAAGGCGCCCGTGATCCCCGGCCCGAAATCAGACGGCGGCGGCGAGACCACATGGGTGGTCCCCGAGAAGTTCTTCGACCAGTTCGGACAGGTGCTCGACACCGTGCCGCCGCTACCGGGCGAAGAAGCGCTCTACGCGCAGTTCCGCTCGCTGATGGAAGTGGCGAACCGCGATCCGGAGACGAAGAAGTGGCTCGTTTCCACTGCCGTCGAAACCGAACGCGACGTCATCGCGCCATTCTTTGCGTGGCGCCACAACGGACTGCCTGCCGGCAACGGCTGGAATCGTTCCACCAACAATGCGCAGACGGGCTTCGACTATTTCGACCGTACCGGCACGGCCAAGTCGAATATGTTCGACAACAGGCCCACGGAGACGCAGTACCTCTATACCGACTTCGACGCAACGGGCGCGGCCCTGAACGGCGCCAACACCTACGAGATCGTCTTCCCCGCCGGCCAGGAGCCGCCGGTCAACGGCTTCTGGTCGCTGACGCTCTACAACGACAAGCACCTCTTCCATCCGAACGACCTCAAGCGCTATTCGCTCGGCACGAAGAACACCACGCTGAAGCGCAATCCGGATGGCTCCCTGACGCTCTACGCCGGCGCGAAGTCACCCGGTGCGGCGCGCGAATCGAACTGGCTGCCTGCACCAGGCGGCAACTTCTCGCTGTACATCCGCGCCTACTGGGGCAAGCAGCCGATTCTTGATGGCAGCTGGAAACCGCCCGCAATCCGGAAAATGGCCTGAGAACAGCTCCCGATGGCAGGGCCAGTGCTGCACAGGCCCTGCCGTGAACGCACCGATAGGCCACCAATCCGGAGATGAAGCCGCTCATGAAACAACCAAATCGCACCTTCACGCACCTGGCGCTTGCCGCAGCCGTGCTGACGTCTTCCGGGACTGCACTGGCGCAGGCCTCGCACTTTGATGCGCTCGCCAATGCGCCGTTCGAGAAGGACTATCCCACGGCGGATTCGACACGCCTGCTGCGCGACGAGCTGATCTTCCAGCGCGCCGCGCAAGCCTATCTCTGGGCGCTGCCGGCCATCAACATCTGGGCCATGAAGGAAGGCTCGGAAAAGGTGTTTGGCGCGGGCTACAACGTGCTGCCGGTCTGGAAGGAGCGGATCAAGGCATCGACGCTAGTAACCACGCCGAATTCCGACGTGGTCTACGCCATGGGCTACCTTGACCTGAAGAAGGACGGCCCGCTCGTCGTCGAGGCGCCGGCCGGCGTCCAGGGCATCCTGGATGACTTCTTCCAGCGGCCGCTTGTCGGCCCTACGATCGATGGCCGGACCTGGGTCGGCGACGTCGGGCTCGCGGGGCCCGACAAGGGCAAAGGCGGCACCTATGTGCTGCTGCCCCCCGACTACAAGGGCGAGCCGCCGAAAGGCAGCGTGCCGAAAGGCGCGTTCATCTACCGCTCGCGGACCTACAACGTCTTCCTGTTCTGGCGCACGTTCTTCAGCGATCCCAAGGACCTGTCGAAGCCCAATGCGCAGATCGCCGCCACGCGCATCTACCCGCTTGGCCAGAAGGCAGCGGCGAAGCCCATGCAGTTTCCGGATGGCAACGCAAAACCCGCCGACCTGCTCTTCCCGCGCGATATTCGCTACTTCGAGATGATGTCCCGCTTCATCGACAGCGAGTACGTCGATCCGGCCGATCTCGACATGCGCGGCTTCCTGCATACGATCGGCATCGAGAAGGGCAAGCCATTCTCGCCGTCGCCCGAGATGCGCACCCTGCTCGACCGCGCGGCGCAGACCGCGTTCAAGATGAGCAAGGTCGTGATGACCGACATGATCAACCGTGAGCCGGGCAGCAAGTACTACCCGGACCGGCAATGGATCAATGTCTTCGCCGGCGAAAACACGTCGTTCCAGTCCAGCCAGACGTTCACGAACCTGGAGCAGCGTTCGGGCTTCTTCACCAGCGCCTATTCCGCAAGCCCCGGCATGGTGATGAACATGGTGAACGCCGGCGCCAAGTACCCTGTCACCTTCCGTGACAAGGACGGCAACTTCCTCGACGGCGGCCAATCGTACAAGCTGCATCTGCCGCCGAAGATTCCTGCGAAGAACTTCTGGTCCGCCACGGTCTACGACGGCACCACGGCTTCGGGGCTGGACAACGGACAGTCTCACCCGTCGCTGAACCAGATGGACAAGCCGGTGCAGAATGCCGACGGCTCCACCGACCTCTACTTCGGCCCGACGGCGCCTGCCGGCAAGGACAAGAACTGGCTGCGCACGGTACCCGGCAAGGGCTACTTCGTGATCTTCCGGCTCTACTCGCCCGAGCAGGCATTCTTCGACCAGACCTGGAAACCTGACGACATGGAAAAACTCAGGTAGTGGGTTCCGGGCGCCGTTGGCGCCCGGCCTGCCCTGTACCGATCGTCAGCACCTCGGGCGTCAAGGCACGCAAGGGACCGGCGCCGCCGCTGTGCCGGCTGGCGTTCCCGTCGAAAGCGACCCATTATGCAAAGGACAAACCGCCCTGCCGAGCTTCCGGATGATCGCCATCTTCGCCCGTTCGCTATTCCTGTCGGCCGTCTTCAGGCTTCCCCGCCCGCGGTCCTTCCCGTTCCCGTTTGACTGGCGCAAGCGCCTGACGCTGCTGATACTGGCACTCACCGTGCCGCTCGCCACCCACGCAGCCGACAAGCCGGTACCCGCTCCTGCCCCCGAGCCTGCCGAACTGAGCCTGATGAACCGGCCCGTCGCCACGCTGCGCGCGACCGTGGCCGGTGCGGTGCCGGCCGTGCGCGCGGCCCGCGCCAGGGAGCGATTCGACAACCTGAACCGCGCCGAACTGGCCGAGCCGCTCACGCGCGTATCGGGACGCCTCGGCGAGGAGTCCGGCGTAGCGATCCGGCTTGGCGACCGCGTGATGTTCGCCATCGTCCAGGACGATCTCGATCCCGAGCAGCCGGGACAGACCGTCGAGGCCGTGGCCGACGCGGCCAGCCATGCGCTCGAGAATGCCGTCGCCGCGCGGCGCGAGCAGCTGCGCTGGCCAACGATTATCCGCGGTACGCTGCTGTCGTCGCTGGGCCTGCTTTTGCTCGTGGGGCTGGTCTGGGGCGTTGCCCGTGCACGCCGCCGGCTCAGCGCGCTGCTGCTGAAGGCGCTGGACCACCGCGTCGGCGCTCGCGTGAAGCGCAGCGGCTTCGACTGGACCGGTGCACTTTTCCAGCTCGCCAGCCTGGTCGTGCAGATCGTGGGCGTCGGCCTGATCGTGCTGCTGATCTTCCTGTGGCTGGAGTTCGCGCTCGAACAGTTCCCGCTGACCGAGCCGCTTGGCCAGCGCATGGGCACCTTCCTGTTCACGCTGCTGGCGCGCATCGGCGAATCGATGCTGGAAGCGATCCCGGGCATCGTCACTGTGATCGTGATCCTGCTGATCACGCGCGCGCTGCAGCGGCTCGTGTCGACCATCTTCCTCGCCGTACAGCGCGGCCAGCTCGACGTGCCGGGCCTGCATCCCGAGACCGTCGGCGCCACGCGCCGGCTGGCCGCCGTGGGCGTATGGGCACTCGGGCTGACCTTCGCGTACCCGTATATTCCGGGCTCGCAGAGCGATGTGTTCAAGGGCCTGTCGGTGCTGTTCGGCTTCATGGTGACGCTGGGCTCGGCCAATATCGTCAACCAGATCATGAGCGGCATGGTGCTCGTCTATTCGCGCGCGCTGCGGCCCGGCGACATGGTCGACATCGGCGGGACGATCGGCACGGTGACCGGCCTCGACGCGCTGTCGGTCAAGATCGAGAACGTGCGGCAGGAGGAAGTGACGCTGCCCAATGCGGTGGTGGTCGGCAGCGCGGTCCACAACTTCTCGCGCCGGGGCCGCGCCTCGGCTGCAGTGCACGGCGACACGAGTGCGCTGCTGTCGACCGCTGTGACGATCGGCTACGACACGCCATGGCGGCAGGTCCACGCGATGCTGCTTGGCGCCGTGGCAAGCGTGCCGGGCCTGCGCGACGAACCGGCGCCGTTCGTGCTGCAGCGCGGGCTGTCGGACTTCTATGTCGAGTACGAGCTGTTCTTCGGCATCGCGGATCCGCGCCAGCGTTTCCACGCGCTGTCCACGCTGCACCAGGCCATCCAGGACGAATTCAACCGACACGGCGTGCAGATCATGTCGCCGCACTTCGTGCTGCAGCCCAAGGAGCCGCTGGTGGTGCCGCCGGCGAACTGGCATCCGGCGCCGGCGGCGCCCGACAGGAAGGCGCCCTGACCCGCCAGCCGCGCTGGTTTGGTCAGAAGCCGGCTTCCCGTATTCCCACGCTGACCACGTTGCGCAGCCAGTCCCCGAGACGGCTGCGCGGCTCGCCGCTCAGGTACACGCGGCCGCGCAGCTCCATCGGCAGGCGCGGCGGCTCGTCCAGATCGATCTGGACCAGATAGAGCGACGCTTCCGGGATCAGCATGCCCTGCTTCTCGACCGCCGCGACCGGCCCGCCGTGCGGCGTGGTGAGCTGGGGCGCGGGAATCTGGGTACTGCGCGACGGGGCAATGGCCCGAATTTCCCCGCAGTGCCGTGCCGGCTGCGCCTCCGGATAGAAGCAAGCGCGCGCACCGATGCGCAGATGCTGCACATCCGCCTCGCTCACGTAGGCGTCGACCTGCCAGTGCGCCGGATCGATCAGCCGCCCGAGCACCTGCTTCGTGCCGACCCACGTTCCGGCGCGCACATCGTCGGGCACGTCGACCCAGCGTCCGTCGAACGGCGCCGCCAGCAGCAGGCGGCTTTCCTCGGCCCGCACGGCGCGGGCACGTGCCAGGCTCTGCTGCAGCGACTCCAGCGCGGCAGCCTGCTGCTCGATGCCGCGCCGCAGTTCCAGCAAGCCGGTCAGCCTGGCGTTGTTGCCAGCCACGCTGGCCTGCGCCGCCATGGCTTCGCTGGCCAGTTCCGGCTGGCGCAGCTGGACCAGCGTGGTGCCGGCCTTGACGTCCCCTGCCGCGGAGCGCTCGACCAGTTGCGCCGGCACCGGCGAATACGCGGTCCACTGCCGCGTGCTGTGCGCAAGCGCGGGCGCACGCACGCCTGTCGGCAGCGGCAGGGCCAGCACGACCAGCACAAACGCGAGTCCGGCCAGCAAGAGATGACGCCGCAGGTGCGGCGTGTCGGCACGGCGGCGAATCCACACTTGCAGTTCCCTCCAGCATGGCAAGGCAATGAAGAAGAGGATCTCGACCGCGAACAGCACCACGCCGAGCGCCTTGAAGAACATGTGGTAGACCACCAGCGCAATGCCGAGGAACACCACCAGCCGATAGCACCACGTCACCCATGCGAACACGATGAGCTTGCGGCGCAGCGGCGGCGGAAGCTGTTCCGGCCACGCGTCGTCCCAGCCCCACAACAGCCGCCGCAGCGCGGTGCGGGCCAGCGCGCCGGCGCGTTCGTGCAGGTTCGGCAGGTCGAGCAGGTCCGACAGGATGAAGTAGCCGTCGAACCGCATGAACGGACTGGCGTTGAGCGCAAGCGACAGCACCCAGCTCGTGGTCGCCAGGTAGAAGCACGCCTGCCGCGCGGGCCCCGGCGACAGCAGCGCCCAGCACAGCGTGGCAAGGCCTGCGATGACCAGCTCGGTCGCGATGCCGGCACTCGCGATCGCCAGCCGCTGGCGCGCATTGGTCAGCCGCCACGATTCACTGGTGTCGGTATAGAGCATTGGCCACATTACGAGAAACGCCACGCCCATATGCCCCACGCGCACGCCGAAGTGCGTGGCGACCATGGCGTGGCCGAACTCATGCAGCGTCTTGGCCACGGCCAGAGCGCACGCGAAGCCCAAGGCGCCTTCCAGCGAGATCGATTCGAACAGCGTGTGGCGGAACGTGTCCCACTGGCGCAGCGTCAGCGCAATACCGGTCAGCGTAAGCGCCAGCACCACCCACACCGTGCGCGCCTGGAACAGCCAGCGCAGTCGTTCGTATAGCCACTGCATGCGGTACGTCGGGCGCAGCAGCGGGATGCGGAAAAACAGGTAGTGGTGCAGCCACCAGTGCCATGTCAGCCAACCGCGCGGCGGCCGCGCGAGGGCAAGCTCCTGGCTGCGGGCTGGCGGCGGGCGCAGCAGCGAGTTGGCCTGCAGGAACGCGGCGAAGCCCAGCACCTGGCCGCCCTGCGCATGCAGTGGCGTGGTGTCGCGGATCTGCTGTGCGGCGGCGCGCGGCGCCAGGTGCCAGCGCTGCAGGCATTCGAATTCCAGCCAGCCGATGCGGAAGTGCCGGTTGCGTACCGGGTCCTCGATGATCCACGCTGGGCTGCCGTCGGCATGCGCGGCCGCGGGAAAGATGCGCAGGTCTTCGCGCAGCGGCGGTAGCGGGAGGTCTTCCGGACTGGAAGTGGAGGGCTGCACGGCGTGGGCTCCGGTTGCGCCTGGCTCACAGGCCCGTCAGCGCGCGCAGGCTGGCCAGCGGCCGGCGCAGGATTTCGTAGCCGAGCACCGACCAGCCGCCCTTGATGCGCGCCGTGCCCTTCAGGCCGATCCGCGCCAGCCCGGTATCGGCGTTCTCGATATCGGCGCGCAGCCGGTAGCTCGGCACGCCTTCCGGCGTGGGCACGGCCTGGTAGCTGGTCTCGATCAGCTTGCCGGTCAGTGGACTCAGCGGACGCACCGTCAGGAACAGGCTGACCGGCGCACCGACTTCCAGCGTCAGCGCGTCGGCGACAGGCAGCTGGATCAGCATGGCGGGCCTGTCCGGGTTGGCAAGCTGCATGATCCTCTCGCCAGTCACGACCGGCTTGCCGAGCCAATCATTGATGTCGGCGAACACCGCCACGCCGTCGCGGGGCGCCACCACGGTCTGCCGCTGCAGTTGCGAGCGTATCGATTCGAGTTCCGCGCGGCGCTCCTCGGCGCGGCTCTGCAGCGTGGTGAGCTGGGCCTTGCTGTCGTCGCTGCGGAACGCGTTCTGGCGCGCCGATTGCAGTTCCGCATCGGCCACCGCCACCGCCTGCGCGGCGACGTCCAGGCGGTGGCTGAGCGTGGTGTCGTCGAGCGAGAACAGCGGCTGGCCCGCTTTCACCGGCTGGTTCGGCTGCACGTGGATCGCCTTGACGACGCCCTCCAGCGGCGCGCTCACCATCTGCAGGTCCAGCGACGTGATTTCCGCGGGCGCGAGCGCGCTTTGCCGTACCGGCACCAGCGGCACCAGCAACGCCACCGCAATGGCGATACGGCGCGCCCGCCCGCTCCACCAGTGCGACAGCTTGCGCTGCCGCCCCGCCAGCATCTCCCAGTGGTAGCCCCAGGCCTGCGACAGCCGCGTCATGACGACGCTGTGCCCGGCCGATGGCGCCTGGTCGAGCAGGAAGATCGCCCAGCCGAGTACCTGGCCCGCACGCGTGCGCAGAGGCAACGCCCAGACGCCGCCCGACCACCACTCCTCCCAGCCGCCGCGCAGGATCTCGCCCGCCTGCGCGGCATCGTCGGGCGTCAGCCAGCGCGGCTCGCCGCTGCCCAGTTGCTCGCGCAGCCACTGGCGTGCATGGCCGAGCCAGACCACGTACGGGGACTGTTCATCGAGCGAGACCAGCCCGGAGATATTCAACAGCCGCAGCCCGCCCGGTTCCGACGCGAACACCAGTGCCTGCCGGTAGCGCAGCAGCGGATACGCGTCGTTGGCGATATGGAAGCTCAGTTGCTGCACGGTATCGGCCTGCCGCGACAGGCTTTCCAGCTCGGCGAGTTGAAGCAGCAGGACGACGTCGCCTTGCGGCTGCGCTTGCATGGCGCTACCTCGCCTGCGTCGCGGGAGCCGACGCCGGGAACTGCGCAATGCCGCTCATGCCCGGCAACAGCTCGGCGGCGGGCGCCTGCAGGCGCCCTTCGATCTCGATCGATTGCGCCACCGCGTCCACGCGTGAGTTCATGGCCGACACGCGCGCGCTGTAGCTCTTGCCTGTTTCCGACACGCTGATCGTAAACGCGGTACCGACCTTGACCGTGCGCAGCATGGTCGACGGGATGTTCAAGCGCAGCTTGATCGGGCCATCGCTGACCAGGTCGACCAGCGGCGCGCCGGCGTTGACGCTCTCGTGCGGCCGCACGTAGACCTTGGCCACGCGGCCCGAGAACGGCGCCTCCACCGTGCAGTGGCTGACCTGCGTGCGCGCGAGCGTGGCTGCGGACGCGGCCCGGTCCGCGGCGGACTTGGCAAGGTTCAGCTCGGTGTCGCCCACCGCATCGAGCTTGCGCAGCGCGGACTTGGCCTGCAGCGTCTCGATCGCGCCGGCCAGTTCGGCGTCGGCCATGCCGAGCCGGGCGCGCGGCTCGGCGCAATCCATCTGCACCAGTAGCTTGCCCTTGCCGACCGATTGACCGAGCGTCGCCGCCAGCTTGACGATGGTGCCCGCCATGGTCGCGGCGACGGTGCTTTCCGGGTCGGCGCTCAGCAGCACGCGGATCGCGCCCGGATCGGGGCCCGCCGGTGCCGCGGATGCGGCCGGACCCGGCAAGGTAGCCAGCACCAGTGCGCAGAAGGCCAGAACGCAAGCACCGACACGGCAGCACACGTGCCGCAGATTTGGACCTGGCAAGACGGCGAGCTCCGGATTCACGTTCATGGTTTTTGGGTTGCCTCGGCCTGGTCAGGCGCAGGATCGGGGCCCGGGCCCGCGGCCGAAGCGACCCTTGCGGCTGGCACCGGTGTTGCACCCTGTGTCGCATCGGCCTCTGGCAGCGGTGGCGGCGGCGGCTGGAAGGTCTGCTGCTCCCATCCCTGCAAGGTCGCCTCGATGCCGGCCGCCAGCGTCGCCACGTCGTGCCCGGCGATCGCGTCCGGCATGACATCAAGCCCCACCGAGTTGTACAGCCGTCCCCATGCGGCCTGCGCCTCGGAGTACGCGGCGTAGCGCTGGTACTGCGCCAGCAGCCAGCGCGCGTCGGCGCGGATGAACTCCAGCTTCGAATCGGCCGACACGCGCGCGCTGGCCTCGGCGAAGTCGCGCATGCGCCCGTCCACCTTCATGCTGCGGTCGGCAAAGTCGAGCTGCTCGCGCGCCAGGTGGTAGCGCTGCGCCGCCACCCGGACCTGCGTGAGCACCGCCATCGACAGCGACAGCCGTCGCATGTCGGACACCTTGTTCTGGCTGTCCTGCGTCGCATTGAGCGCGGGTATCTTCAGCAGGTTGAACAGGTTGTACGACACGCGCAGGCCGATCGCCGCCCACGCGTTGTTGTAGAGGTAGGCGTTCGAATCGTAGTGGCCGCCGAGGTCGATCGACACACTCGGCCACAGCTCCGCCTTGGCGATCTTGATGTCGTTGTCGCTGACGCGCTTGCGGTACCACTCCTCCATCACCTCCGGGCGGTTCTCCAGCGCCGCCTGTTCCAGCGCGCCGATGTCGAAGGTGTCGGCCGGCATGGCCGGTTCGGGCGTATCGGCGAGCGTATATTTCATACCGGGCGGCAGCGACATCAGGGCCGCCAGTTCGGCGCGGGCGAGTTCCAGGTCCTGGCGACGCGACGACAGCAGGCTCACGGCGTCAAGCAACGCGCGCTGATAGGCCAGCGCCTGCGCGCGCGGCAGATAGCCCTTCTCTTCGGCCTCCTGCGCATTCTTCAGGCCGGCATTGACCTTGTCGAGCAGCGCATCGACCTGTCCGATCAGCCGCTGCGCGCCGAGCGCGCGCCAGTAGGCATTGCGGACGTCCTGCAGCACGTTCTGTACCACCTTCCGGCGCCGCTCCTCGGCCATCAGCACCTGGTCCGCTTTCTGCTGGGTGCGCTCGTAGGCAACGAGAAAGTCGAGCGTGCTCCAGGTCAGGTCCAGGTCGGCCAGCCGGTGATAGCGCTGTTCGGAGGTCGACGGCCGCAGGCTGATCTGCCCGTCCTGGATGCCGACCGAGACCCCGCCCGAATCGTTCGAGCGCGCTGTATAGCCGGCCGAAGCGACCAGCTTCGGCAGCATCTCGTGCTGCGTGACGTCGACCAGCTTGCGTGCCAGCGAGCTTTCCATCAGCTTCAGGCGGTAGTCGAGGTTGTATTTGAGGGCACGTGCCGCCGCCTCGTAGAAGGTGATCGGATGGTCCACCGGTTCCTGGTCGAGATACATGTCGCGCCGGTCTTCAGCGGCGCGCTGGCGGACTTCGTCCTGCGTGTAGGGCGCCGGGGTCCGCGCCGCGGTGCACGCGGTGGCAAGCAGCGTGCAGGCCAGGGCCAGAATGAACGGTCTGCCTGGGGGTCGCATCATCGTTGATCCTGTCGAGGGTTGTCTGGCGGCGTGACCGCGCGCGCGGCAAGCTGGCGCACCTGCTCGCTGAATGGCGCCGCCGCGCGCGGCGTAGCGCGCCGGGTATCAGGCTTGCCGCGCTGGCGCTCCCTGGCTTTCTCCGCGTTTTCCGCTTGCGCCGACCGGGCTTCGATGCCCTTTAGCGCGAACACCGACGGGTCGCCCAGCCAGCCGTCGGCAGACAGCGAGACTACGCCCTGGCGCCCGGCCATGCGCGCCTGCTCGAGGCGGGCGATGGCTTCGAGCTGCTGCAAGGTCGGTTGCAGCATCACCGACGGATCCTGGCCGAGCCCTGCGGCGATCGAGGTCGAGCGGACTTCGGGCGGCCGGGTCAGGTCAGGCCGTTCGCCGCGCACGAGGAAGTCGCCTTCCTCGTTCAGGCGCAGGGCGTCGCGCACGACGGGCGTCACATAGACCACGGGGTCGATGCCGATCCCTGTACCGACACGCGACAGTGGCGACGTGTCATGCAGGAAGTAGTCTGCGCCAGGGGGCGGAATGTACGGCGCGTCGACATTGAGCGTGATGACGAGTTGCGCCTGGTCCATTGCGCCGGCGAGGTCCGCGATCGTGTAGGTGAAGGTGTCGTGCAGCACCGGCCCCCGTCCGGCCGCAGCGAGTACGGCCGGGTTGGTGGTGTCCATCTCGTAGGTGTAGCTGCCGTCCCGGTTGAGCGTCAGGAAGCCGTATGCGCCCGCGATGCGCGTCCCCGGGGGAACGGACGCCCCACCTTGCTGCTCGGTGCCCGCGCGCACGCCGACCACAGCCAGGCTGTCGCCGCCGTCGACGTCGCTGTCGTTCGGCAGGACGTTGCCGCTGGTCGACGTCTGCGCGCGGGTGTTGTCGACCAGGCCCGCGTCGTCGCGCGCGACGGGGTTGTCGTTCTGCGCCGAGATGGTGATGGTCAGCGTGGCCCTCGCGGTAGCGCCCGCGGTGTCCGCAACGGTGTAGTCGAAGACCTCGGTCAACGTCTCGCCGGCCGTGCGCAGTGCCTGAACCGCGGGATTGTCGTTGTCCACCACATAGCGGTAGCTGCCGTCGGCCTGCATGGCCAGCGTGCCATAGCGGCCCACGGTCGCACCGGCGACCACGCCCGTGCCGCCAGCGCCGCCGATCGCCGCAACGGTCTTGGTGTCGCCCGCATCGACGTCGGTGTCGTTGGTCAGCACGTTGCCGACCGCGTCGGACCCCGGGGTGGTGTTGAGGCGCCCGCCCGCCTCGATCGCCGCGCCCCGATCATCGCTTGCCACCGGCGTGTCGTTCTGGCCGAAGATCAGGATGCGCAGCGTGGCCTGGTCGGTGGCGCCGAAGTTGTCGCTGACGGTATAGGTGAAGGTGTCGAGCAGGATGTCGGCAGGCGTGCGCAACGCCTGGACCACGGGATCATCGTTGTCGACGATATAGGTGAAGTTGCCATTCGGCCCCAGCACGAGCGTGCCGTACAGGCCGCGCAGCGGCACGCCCAGCAACCCGTTCGTGCCGCTGCCGCTCTCGCTGCCCGTGCGCACGCCCACTACGGTGAGCGTGCCGCCTTCGGGATCGGTGTCGTTGAAGATGGCATTGCCCACTGGGTTGCGGCCCGGCGTGCCGTTGTTCACACCGCTCGCCTCCACCGCCAGTGTGAGCACGTCGGACGCGTGCGGCAGGTCGTTCACGCCGTGGATCGTGACCGTGAGCTGGGCCAGGTCGGTCAGGCCACCGCCGTCCACCACGCGGTAGGTGAAGCTTTCGGTCAGGGTCTGGCCCGGCGCGAGTGCGATTACCGCGGTGTTGGTATCGTCTGCGTGATAGAGGTAGGAGCCATCCGCATGGATGTCGAGGTAGCCATACCGGCCGACCACGCGCACGGTGCCACTGCCCACGTCTGTCAGGTCGCCGCCCGCGCCTTCTGCACCGGCCCGGATGCCGCTGACGGCCCGGGTATCGTTGGCATCGACGTCCTGGTCGTTGGGCAGTACGTCGCCGGTCGCGTCGATCGGCGCGGTAACGGCCGAAGCCGGCGTGGCGTCGGCCGTGTCGTTGGTCGCCACGGGGGCATCGTAGCGCCCTAGGATCGCGATGGTCAGCGTGGCGGTATGGGTGAGGCCACCGAGGTCGCGCACGGTGTAGGTGAAGTCCTCGCTCAGCATCTCCCCGGCCTTGAGCCGCTGGACGGCATCGAGATCGTCATTGACGTTGTAGACGTAGGTACCGTCCGCATTCATGGTCAGCGCGCCATACAACCCGCTCAGGGCCGTGCCTACCGTACCCGAGCCGCCGGAGGCCTGGATGGCACTGACGGTCCGCGCGTCACCGCTGTCGATGTCGTTGTCGTTGGTCAGCACATTGCCGGTGGCGGGCTGCCCCGGCGTGCCGTTGAGCGTTCCACCGCGCTCGACCGCGACGCCAAGGTCCGGCAACGCCACCGGCGCGTCGTTGGCGCCATGGACCACCACGGTCAGCTCGCTCGTATCGCTCAGCCCGCCTTCATCGGTGACGGAGTAGGTAAAGACATCGAACAGCATGTCGTTGAAGGTGCGCAGCCGCTGCACATCGGGGTCGGCATTGTCGAGGATGTACTGGTAAGTGCCGTCGGTACGCACGATCAGCGAGCCGTACTGGCCGCGCAGCGCCTGCCCGATGACGCCGATCGTCGCCCCCCCGCCGCTGGTTCGGTTCCCGGTGCGGAAAGACGTGACCGAGCGGTTAGCGTTCGCATCCACATCGCTGCTGCCATCGAGCAGGTCGCCGGCTGCATTGAACCCCACGGTCGCATTGTTCGTGCCGCCGTCTTCAAGCACGTCTGCGCGGTGCGAGGCCGCGACCGGCGGGTCGTTGGCGCCATTGATGGTGACGGTCAATTGGGCCAGGTCGGTCGCCCCTGCCGCATCGCGGATCTTGTAGGTGAAGGTCTCTGTGAGCGACTGGCCGACGTTGAGCGCGTCGACGATCGGATTGGCATTGTCGACCGCGTACCGGTAGGTGCCATCGGCATTGATGACCAGCGAGCCATATTGTCCGACCACCTGCATGCTGGTGGTGCCGCTGTCGGCCACGGGCCCGGCCCCCTCCACGCCAGCACGTGCGCCGGCAACGATCATCGTTTCACCGAACTTGTCGACGTCTGAATCGTTGGTGAACACCGTTCCGGTCGGATCGATGCCCGCACCGCCCGCGCCGCCAGCTTCGCGCGCAATGGCGGTGTCGTTCCCCGCGACCGGATTGTCGTTGGTGCCGGTGATGCGGATGACGATCTGCGCCGAGCTGGTCAGGTTGCCGTCGCTGTCGGTATAGGTGAAGGTATCGGTCAGCACGTCGGTCGAGCGCCGCAAGGCCTGGACCGCATCGAGCGAATTGTCGATGTTGTACGTGAATTCGCCGCGGTCGTTGATGGTGAGGCTGCCATACTGGCCGGCAATGGTCACCGAGCCACCGGCCGTGATCGTCTGCGAGTTGCCGCCGAAGGCCACGCTGATCACGGAGATCACGTCGCCGTCGGGGTCGATGTCGTTGGCCGTGGCATCCCCCGTCGCCGGCGCGCCGCCTGTGCCGTTCGCGACGCCGCCGGCTTCGATCGCACGGGCCGTTGCGTCGACCGCGACCGGGGCATCGTTGACGCCATGGACGACCACCGTCAGCCGGGCCTCGGATGTACCGCCGCCCGGGTCACGCAAGGTGTAGACGAAGACGTCCTGCAGCGTGTCGGTGGGGCCGAGCGCCAGGACCGCGGCATTGTTGACGTCGACGAGGTACTGATAGCTGCCATCCGCGCGGATCAGGAGCTGGCCGAAGCTGCCCGCGACCGGCACGCCGCCGGCCGTCACCACGGTGTCGACTGCGCCGCCAGCGTCGGGCCGGATCAGGCTCACCACATCCGCCGCCACGGGGTTGTCGACGTCGCTGTCGACCTCGCCCGTGCTCGACGATGTCCGCTCGTCGACGATCACGTTGCCGGTCGGATTGACCGGCGTGCCAACCACGACGCCGCCGTCCACCTCGGCGGTAAAGGCGTTTGCGGTGTTGTCGACGGCCACCGGATTGTCGTTGGCGCCGTGGATCGTAATGCTCAGCACAGCGACCGTGCGCAGCCCGCCCGCGTCCGCGATTTCGTAGGTGAAGGTCTCCGTCAGCGTATCGCCGACGTTGAGCGCCTGTACCTGTGCGTTGGCGTTGTCGATCTGGTAGCGGTAGCTGCCGTCCGCCCCCAGCGTCAGCGTGCCGAACTGCCCCGCCGCGGCCACCCCGCCGGAACCGGCCGAACTGTTGGCCGGCACCGTGACGATGGTGCCGAGCCCGGTGGTCTGGGTCCCAGAGGCAAAGCGCGTTACGGTGCGGGTATCGCCGGCATCGATATCGGTGTCGTTGTCCAGCAGGTTGCCGGCGGCATCGCTGCCCGGCGTGCCGTTGGCAGCACCGCCTGCCTCGGTGGCAGCCCCGGTGTCGTCGGCCGCTACGGGCGTATCGTTGGCGCCCCGGATCGTGACGGTCAGCGTGGCCGTGCTCGTGGCCCCCGCAAGGTCGGTGACGGTGTAGGTGAAGACCTCGGTCAGCGTGTCGGTCGACAGGCGTAGCGCCTGTACTGTCGCGTTGCTGTTGTTGACCACGTAGCGGTAGCCGCCGCTGCCGTTGATCTCCAGCGCGCCGAACTGGCCCGCGATCACGGTCGGCGTGAGGCCGGCCGGCACGTTCAGCGTCGTCGTGCCAAAGCTCACGTCCACGACCGTGAGCACATCCTGGTTGGTCGCGATGTCGACATCGATGTCGTTGCTGACAATGTTGCCGGTCGGGTTCACCCCGGCCGTGGCGTTGCTGGTGCCGCCCGCCTCCACGGCCGTGGCCGTGTCGTTGACGGCCTGCGGCGCGTCGTTGACGGCAATCACGGTGATCGGCAGCGAATCGATGTCGGACAGGTTGTCGTCTGCGGGCTCGAACGGGATGCCGTCGCCATCGACGTCGCCGCGCTGGCCCCGGTCGTCGGTGCGGATCACCAGCGTCTCGTTGCCGTTGTAGTTGGCCGACGGCGTGTAGACCAGCGTGGCCAGCGCCGCGTTGATGTCGGCCTGGCTGCCCTGCAGCGTGAACGCACCGGTGCCGAGCGCGCCGGCCACCACCACGGCGGCGCCTGGCGTCAGCGTCAGCGTGCCATGCGACACGCTCAGCGAGACGTGGATCAGGCCGCTGCCGGCATCGGGGTCGCTCACGGACAGGCCGACGATGCCAAGCGGCGTATCCTCGTTGACCGACGGCGACGCCGGCAACTGGTTGACCGGCGGATCGTTGCGCTCGACATAGCCGACATTGCCGGCCACCGCCACGCCAAGGTCGCCGCCCGAGAACTGCACGCGAGCCAGCGGCGTCGCGCCGTCGCTGTCGATGCGCGCATTGACCGTACCGGTCGGCGCAGCCAGCACGATCGTGGATGGCGCGTCGATGCGGAACACGCCGCGGCCCAGCACGCCGAAGCTGTAGAAGCCGCTGGCGTTGGTGGTCGTGGTCCAGGTCTGGTTGTCAGCCGCGGTCGACAGGTCGTTGTCGACACCACCCCAGGTCAGCGTGACGGTCTGGTTCGCAATAGCGGGGCCGTCCGGCGTGCTGCTGGACGTGGCGGAGTCCGTATCGTTCCACAGCGTGCCGCTCAGGAAGGTCACGCCGGCGGCATCGCTGTCCTGGTAGTCGTTCGGGCCGGCCAGGCTGCCCGTGCGCTCGCCGGAAGCGGAGCCCGGCGCACCGACCTGCGTGCCGGCGAAGCCCGTGAAGCTGTCGGCCAGGCTGGTGTAGGTAATGGTGGCGCTGGTGTCGGGCAGCAGCACGCCATTGGGCAGGCCGGCCGTGTAGATCAGCTCGACCGAATGCCCGGCCTGCAGCGCACCGATGGACAGCGTGACCTGGTTGCCCGTGGCGGTCAGTGCAAAACCCGGCGGCAGCGCGCCCGGCGGGTACAGCGTGCCGTCGATCAACACGCTCTGCACGGCGAGTCCCTGGCCGCCAGGCGGCAGTGAATCGCTCAGCACCACGTCGTAGGCGGCCGATGTGCCCGTATTGCTGAAGCTCAACCGATACGTGGCCTGGCCGAAGGCGCTGCCCACGCCCGGATCGAAGGCGACGACGGACTTGTCGAGGTTGTCGATCCTCGGCTCGACCACGCGCTCGATCACGTCATCGGTAGTCCTGCGCACCTCGCCGCCGCTGAGGAACACGGCATGCACGGGCAACTGCGCGCCGGCCTGAACGTTGGGGCCGTTGTCCACGCGCGCGTTGAACTCGAAGTAGAAGCCTTCGAAGTCCGGGTCCTGGTTGAGGTTGATCAGCGTGCCGAGGCGCACGGTGATCACGCGCGGGTTGCTCGTGTCGATGCGGGACGGGTCGATCACCCCCTGCGCGCGCAGCGCACCGCCCAGGTCAGGTTGCAACAGGCTTTCCGCGCGGTCGTTGACGCCACCATTGAGGTACAGCGTGCCGCCGATGATGAAGCTGGAGTCCAGCGTGGTCAGCCCCGGATCGCCACTCGCGGTCGGGTCGGAGATGAAGCTCAGCAGCGCCGAGCCATCGTTGACGAAGGTCATGCCCTCCGGCAGGACGATCTGCACCGCGGTGTCGGCGGTGGCGCCTTCGGGAACGAGGATGGCGACGCGGTAGTGGACAACCTCGCCGACGGCCACGTCCTCCGGATCGGTCGTGGTCGTGCCCAGCGGCGTATCGGGGAAGCCGCCGACGTGGCTGATATTGCCGCCGGCGGCCACATTCACTTCGTTCAGGTTCTGTACCTGGTAGTCGTTGAGCACGCCGCTGTTGAGCACGCCGTCCACGCCAGTGCGCTCGCCGGCATTGGCGCCGTCGAGGCTGGTCCACTGCACGTTGACGGTATTCTCGACCGAGCCTGACAGGCCGGTCAGGAGGTTCAGCGTGCCGCGCAGCTGGATCTGCACGCCGCCGCCGCGCGGAATGTCGAGCTTGGTGCCGGGCGCGGTCTGCAGCACGCCGTTGACGATGACGAAGTCGCCCGGCCCCGAGATGGTGGCGCCACCCGACAGCGTCACGCCGATGATCTGCACATCGCTCAGTTCGACCGGCAGCGGATCGTTCAGCACCACGTCATAGGCGTTGACGTCTCCGGTGCCCTTGCCATTCGAGATGGTGATGGTGTAGGTCAGCACGTCCCCACGGTCCACGCCGAACGAGGAGCCGGTGGAGGCTGTCGTCTGCGTGACGGCCAGCGTCGGCTCCACGACCGTGACCGTGGGGCGCGCGCCGGCGAGGTTCACGGTGCGGTCGACAGGCGTGATGCCGTTGGGCGTGTCGCCGTCGGGGTCGCTGTAGGCAATGCTTGCGCTGTTGGCGAGCTGGCGCCCGGCCTGGTTGCCGGCAACGTTGCTGGCGATCAGCCGCACGCGCACGACAAAGCTGTTGTTGTTCGTGACGTTGTCGCCCAATGCGCTGCTAGCGCTGAAGACCATGCGCGCATCGGTATCGTCGCCGATCGTCCCGCCGCCCACGGCCCCGACGCTCGCCACGGTAACGGTGCCCGCGAAATCCGCCGCCAGCGCGCCGCTGCCGGCGCGCGTGGTGATGAGCTGGTAGCCGCCGTTGCCGAAGCTGGTATCGAGCGTCATGCCGGGCGGCACGATATCGGTCAGCGACAGGTTCTGCGTGCCGCCTTCGGGTAGCGTCACGACGATGTCGTAAACCATGCTCTCGCCGATCACAAGGTTCGCGCCGCTTGTATGGCTCGCACTTGATGCGCTGTCGGCCGGTACGCCGTTGCCGTCCTGGAAGACCTTGGTCACGACGGGTGCCGCCACCACCTCGTCGTCCGTGTCGGTCAGGTCGGTCGGCGTGAAGTCGGTGCCGTTGTCGACGCTCGCATAACGCGTCAGCGACGCCACGCTGCGCAGGCTCTGGCTGGCCAGCACAGACTGCTGGGCCACGGTGTCATAGGTAATCACGACCACATTGGCGCCGCTGAGGTCGTTGGCGCTGTTGGGTCGGCCGGCAAGGAAGCTGGCCTGGTTGCCGTTGTCGAGGAAGGTGATGCTGTTGCCCGATACCGTGTAATCGACGCCCTGCACCAGCAGCGTGCCGTCGCCGCGGCTGATGCGCAGGTTGGCCGCCGCCAGGCTGCCGTTCAGGAACGCGAGCCCGGGCGGCAGCGTAATGGTCGTATTCACGTCCCACGCGCCGCCGCCGCCGCTGTTCTCGATAGCTGTGGCAAGGCGGATGATATCGCCCGCATCCATGTTGGTGACGGTACCGTCCACCGCCATGATGTCCGTGACCGACCCGGTGAAGGCCGCACCGCCCGTGCCGGCCGCCGACCACGCGCCAGTGGTGCCGGTAACGGTGCCGCCGGAACTGGCCACCACGCCATGGCGGATACTCAGCACCGGCTCGGCCACGGACTGGACCTCGGTAGGATCGGTGCTGGCCAGCACCTGCTGGTTGACCGTGGTGGTCTGCTGCGACTGACCCAGCACGGTGATGGAGCGCTGGTCGGCAAACGGCTGGTCGCTGACCCGCATCGTAAAGACGAGTTCGATCCGGTTCTGGCCCGCCGGATTGCCGCGCAGCACGAAGCTGCCGAAATCGAACACCACCGAGTTGCCGGGGGCCGACGTGACGCTGACCACACCGCCAGGATGCGTATCGCCAATGCCATAGCCCCATTGGTTGATGCCCAGGCCCTGGCTCCATGCCACACCGGCGTCGAACAGCGGCAGCGGCAGGAATGCGGTCAGCCTGAAGTTCTCATAGTCGCCGGTGGTCAGGTCATAGCTCAGGCGGAACGTGACCACGTCGCCGGGATGCAGCTCGAAGTCGCCCTGTGGCGGCGTGCCGTTGACGAGCAGCACCGTCGTGTCCACGTGGCCCTGCGGAATGGTCACGCTGGCCTGCGAGCCGTCGCTCTCATCGCCGCCCGAGTTGAACGCATCAAGCGCGACCGTGCCGTCGAGGGTGGCGGTATTGCCGAGGCTGTCGCCCTCGTTGATCTCGCTCTGCGGATACGTGGCCTGGTAGGCCTCGTCGACGACTGCCTGGTAGGTGATCGTCGCAATGGTCGCGGACTGGCGCGTGCCGTTCAGCGTCAGGTCGCCGGCGAGCACGCCGATGGGCACGCCGGCGTTGCGGATCGACTGTGCAATGTCGAAGGTGATGACGGTGCCATTCGGACCCTTGGGCCCGATGGTGAAGACCAGCGGCACCGTGCGCGTCACGCCATCCTGGCGGAAGGTCAGCACCGGCGTGCCGGTGAACGTCATGCCGTCGCCAAGCGTGTCCGTGACGACCAGCTGCCCGGTACGCAGCAGCGTCTGGCCAAAGGCGAAGTAGTCGGATACGTTGATGTCGTACTGGTAGTTCAGCGTGTCGCCCGGGGAGACACCCGCAACACCGGTGTCGGTGCCGAGCACCACGCTCTTGTGCAGCGTGATCGATTTCGCGGTGAAGCTCAGCGGGTCGCCGTCGGCCGACACCACCACGAACGGCGGCGGCAACTGCGGTACGTCGCGCGGATCGAGCGGCTGCCAGTCCGCTGTCGCGGTGGGCGCGGCCACCGTCACGCCGCGGTCATCGCCGGACACCGGATCGAGCACGGCTTTGCCGTCGCTGTCCGTATCGCCCACAAAGAAGCGCACCACGGTGTCGGTCGCTGCCGTCAGCGTGGGATAGACCACCACGTACGACTTGACGAAGGGCGAGGACGCGAGCGCTGCGCTGATATTGCTGGCGCCGGTCACCACCGTGCCGTCGGCGAGCGTCAGGGACAGCACCAGGCCGCCCGCGCCAGGGGTGATGCTTTCGACGCGGAGGGTGCCGGGCAGGTCCTGCCGGATCTGCACGTTGTGCAGCGTCTGGCCCGGAGCCGGCGTGGCGGTGACGGTCAGCGAATGCTCGAAGTTCTCGCCGGTCGCGGTCTCGCCTTCGACCATGTCGGTCGTCTGCGTGAGTTCGAACGGCGTGGACTGCAGCGTGAACGTGTCGAAGCTGGCTTCCACCAGCGACGGGTCCTGCGTCGGGTTGTCCAGCGAGTCGTTGCCGTACTGGAAACCACCGCGCACGCTGATGACGTGGGGCTGGCTGGCGTCCGCCAGATTGCTCATGTGGACATTGATGTCCACGCCGACCGATGGCTGGCCATTGCTGAAGCTGGCATAAGGCAGCTCCAGCACGACGAGCTGGTCGCCGGCCCGATAGCCGTAGTCCGCTGCGCGGATGACGAGCGGATTGCCGTTCGCGTCCTTGGCCAGCGGATGCAGCGCGGTGCCGTCCGCGCCGAACGTGACCACGTGCGCCGTCAGCGGCACGCCGAGATAGCTGGCCGAGACAAAGCTCACGCCGTCGTCGCCGTCGTAGCCGGTGGCCGGCAGCAGCACGTCGATATAGGGCGCGTAGCCGGGCTGCGACGACGGGTTGGTGAAGGTCGCATGAATGGTCGCGTTGCCGCCGAGCAAGATGGTCTCGCCGCCGCTGTCGAGCGTCACCGTCGGCGCCGCATTCGCCAGCAGGCCGCTGTAGTGGTCGAGTTCGACGGCGTTGACGTCCAGCCGGCTTTCGATCGGACCGGTGCTCGCTTCGAGCACCCAGTCGCCGCCTGCGCTGCCGGCGCCGGTGTCATTGGTGGAAGCCGCCACGTCGGCGCCCGTGACGTCGGCCAGCTTGTGGATCAGTGCCTGGCCGTCTGCGCCCGCGCCGCTGCGGCAGCCATAGAGCAGGATGTCCGCATTCTCTGTGAGGTGACTGGCCCATCCGGCGGTGCGGCCGGTGTCGGCCGACGTTGCGTTCAGCTCGCTGGCCCCTAGGGCCTGTTCACACTATCTGAGCCCGTCGACGATGAGCGCAAAATTGATGAAGGCGATGAACATCACGTCCAGCTTGTCGAACCGGGAGAAGATGCGACGAAAGCCTTT